>CP126531.1:1200000-1800000 GCA_030167125.1 Rhodanobacteraceae bacterium | reverse complement strand
GTTGTGCGCGGCGAGGCAGCTCGCGGCGGGGCGCTGGCTCGCGCGCACGAACGCCGCGTAATCCGCGCGCGTGACTTCCACCCGCGCGATCGCGAACGCCGGCATCCCGCCGCCGGCAGGCACGTAAACGAGCAACGGGCCTTGCGGATCGCGAAGGCGCGTACCCGGCGCGAGGGTATCCGCGGCGGGCGCGCCGGCCGACGCATTCGGCGCAGGATCGTCCGCGCCGGCGGGCGCGACATGCAGCGCCTGCGCAAGCGGTTGCAGCGCGGCAAGCACCAGCTTGTCGTGCGCGCGATCGGCACGCGCAAGCATGTCACCGACATGGCGGGCCAACCGCCGGCGATAGTGGCGCCACGCGCGCCGCGCCCGCGCATCGGCGTGTCGGGCCAGCTCGTCGCCTTGCCGCAACGCGGCGGCGTCATCGCCGGTGTTGCGTCCGTCCTGCCAGGTCCTGTCGATCTGTTCGCGCAAGGTGCGCAGCGTCGCGTCGACGCCCGCGATGGCGGAAGCATTGCCGGGATCGAGGTCGAGCGCGGCGATGTAGGTGCTCGCCGCGTTGTGGAATGGCGGCGAGAACAGGTGCCCTTGCGCGCGCAACGTATCGGCCGTGCCGACCAGCGCCTGCACGCGGTCCGCGAGCGTCAGGCCCGGCGAGGGCGCGTCGAGCAGCGCGGTTTCCGGCGGCGCGACGGTGACCGGCGACACCGCTGCCGGATTGGCCACGCTCGCCGCCGGCGTCACCGGCGCTTCGGGGCTGGCGACGGCGGATGCAGCATCGGGCGCGTTGCCGGGTGCCGAAGATTCGTTGAGGTAATCCCATCCGGCCCAGGCGAGCAGGGCGATGATGGCCGCGATCGGCAATGCGGTGCGCAGCGGCCATTTTTTTGGCGCGCGTGGCGGGGGTTCCGGTTCTGCAGGCGGACCGCCGCCGCCGTAGTAGCGGCGCGCGGTGATCGTGCCGAGCGCGTCGGCCATCGCCTGCGCGTTCGGGAATTGCCGTTCCGGCGATTCCGTCAACGCGTTGTCGAGCCACGGTTGCCAGGCCGCGAAACCCGGCGGCAGCCGTTGCACCGGTGGTGCGGAGGACGCTCCGTACGCCGGCGGCGACGCGCCCGGCAGCAGTCCGCGCGCGAGCATGCCGACGCCACGGAGATCCGACTGCGGGTCCGCGAGTGCAGCGTGCGTTTCCGCCATGCAGCGCGCGATCCCGAAATCGGCGAGCAGCGCGCGGCCCGCCTCGTCGAACAGCACGTTCGACGGTTTGATGTCACCGTGCACCACGCCGTGCCGGTGCGCGTGATCGAGGCCCGCGAGCAGGTCGCGCAGCAGCGCGACGATCCGCAGCGATCGCCCGGAAAGGCCCGGGCGTGCCTGCTCGAAATCCCGCAGCAGCGGCATCGCGTAGAAGAGGCGGCCATCGCTGGTGCGTCCCATCGCATCGATCGGAACGATGTTGGGATGCGAGAGCCGCGCGTTTTCCTGCAACTGCCCTTCGAGGCTTGCGAGGATTTCGGCATCGACGCGGTGGAAGATCTTGATCGCCGCGGGCCGGTCGCGCGCCGGTTCCACGCCCATGTACAGCGATGCCGAGCCGCGCGTCCCGAGCCACCGGACCAGCCGGTAGCCGGTAACCTCGACCGGATGCGGGCCGCGCACGTTCATGCACGCGGCGAACGCGGGAAGTGCCGCAGTGGAATGGCGCAGGCGGCGACGCGGGAAACGGTGGCTACCATCGACCTCCGCCCTCCGTGGCGGTACCGACAAAAACCCCTGCGCACCCATGATACCGCGGCAACGTGATGCCGCTTTCACGCCATGGCGTCAGTGTGCGGCCGCGGGCGGCGCCGCGTGCGTGGCATCGATCACGCGCACGACACGGAAACCGACGTTGGTGTAACCGACGTCGGAGCCGGCGCTGCCCTGGCGTCCGAGCGGCGTCTGGCGGCTGCCGTCGCGCCACGACAATCCGCGGAAGACGCGCGAACCCGCGCTGCCGCCGGCCATCCATTCGCTGACATTGCCGTACATGTCGAACGCGCCGACGCCGCTGGGCGCGTAATGCCCGACCGCCGCGGTGTATTCGGCGCCGTCGCTGCACGACAGCTTGTCGTTGTCCATCGCGCTCTTGCGGCTGACGTCGTCGACGTTGCCGAGCTGGCAGGGATTCTCCTTCGGCATGCCTTGCGCGGCGCGCAGCCATTCGGCGCTGCTCGGCAAGCGGTACGCCTGGCCGGTGGTCTTCGACAGCCACGCCGCGTAGGCGGCGGCATCGTTCCAGCTCACGCACACGGCGGGATGATCGCCGCCCTGCGCGAATCCGGGATTCTGCCAGGTGAGGTGCTGCATGCGCGAGAACGGGTTGTACGCTTCCAGGCATTTCGAGGCGGCGCGCTGTGTCGCCTGCGCGAACGCGGCGTAGTCGGCGCGTGTCACCTCGACGCGCTGGATCGCGAACGCGGGTGCCTTGTCCGTGGCCGGTACGTAGACCAGCGCGGGACCGTTCGGATCGCGCAACAAGGTTCCCGCCGCAAGCGCGGTGGCTGCGCGTTGCGCCGCGGCGGGATCGAAACCCGCGGGATAGCTTGCCGGCAACGCCTCGGCCAGCGGCTTCAGTGAAGCGAGCCGAGTGGCGTCGTGTGCATGCGCGGCCGCTGCCACGGCGTCGCCCACCGTCTTCGCAAACGCGTTGCGCTGTGTCCGCCAATCGTGCCGCGCGCCGAGGCTGGCGTGCGCGGCGAGCAGGTCGCACTGTTTCAGCAGCGCAAAAGTTTGCGGGAACTTGTCGGCGCGCCACGCGGCGTCGAGCCGATGGCGAAGCGTCGCCAGCATCGCGTCGATGCCGGCCACCGCGGCCGGGTTGCCGGGATCGAGCGTCAACGCGGTGAGGTATTCCTCGGCGGCATTGTCGCCGGGCGGCGAGAACAGATGATCACCCGCGCGCAATGCATCGCCTTGCGCGATCAATATCTGCACGCGGCCGGCGAGCGGTGCGGCTGCGGTGGAGGCGGCCGCGGGCGCCGGCGCCGCGAAGGCGTTGGCGGCGCGCGCACTCGCGTCCACCGGGACGACGGGATCGGCCGTCGCCGCCGCGGACGCGCGACGGTGCGACCAGGTTGCCCAGCCGGCGATGGCGCCAGCTGCAACGACCAGTATGGCGGCGGCCATCGCCCAGGTCGGCACACGGAATTTCGCCGCGCTGCGCGCCGGGCGCGTTGCGGGTTCTTCCAATCCATCGATGGCCGACAACGCGCCGGCCATGGCCTCCGCGCTCTGGAACCGCTGCGCCGGCGCCTTGGCCAGCGCCTTGTCGATCCACGGTTGCCACGCGGCGACCATCGGCGGCAAGCGCGGAACGGGTTGCTCGACATGCGCGATGGCGGTGGCCACCGCATCCTCGCCCTCGAACGGCAGCGCGCCCGTCAGCAATTCGTAGGCCAGCACGCCGACGCTGTACAAATCGGAGCGCTGCCCCGGCGGATTGCCGCGCGCCTGCTCCGGGCTCAGGTAACCGGCCGCGCCCGGATGCGGACGGCCGAGTTCGGTGGCGCAACGCGCGACGCCGAAATCCGCCAGGCGCGCGTGGCCGCGTTCGTCGAACAACACGTTGGCGGGCTTGACGCCGCCGTGCACGACGCCGCGGCGATGCGCATGCCCCAAGGCGTCGAGCACTTCGCGCAGCAGCGCCGCGATCTTCAACGGTTTCGAGCGCAAGGTGTGCCGCGAGAGCTCGGCGCTCAGCAGGAACGGCATCGAATGGAACAGCCGCCCGTCACCCGTGCGGCCGATCTGATGCGCGCCGACGATGTGCGGATTGGAAAGCCGCGCATTCGTGCGCAGCAGTTGTTCGAAGCGCGCGATGGCTTCGATGTCGACGGTGTCGAACACCTTCACCGCCACCTGACGTTCCAGCGAGCGCTGCATCGCCACGTACACCGTCGCCATGCCGCTGCTGCCGATCGGGCGCACCAACCGGTAGCCGGGCACATCCATCAGGTTGGCGCCGCTCTCGCTCATCGGGCACACGCGCGCGCGCAAAGCGCCGGGCGCGCCGGGGCGGACCCGAACCGGGACAGGCGTTCGCGGCGGCGATGCGCGGGGTTCAAGACGTCAATCCTGGCCTTCGCTGCGACCTTCCAGATGGAATCGGTGCAGCAGGCGATGCATGAACGGTGCCAGCAGCAGGCCCGCGGTGCCGACCAGCACCAGCCCGCTGTAGAGCGCGTAGAGGCCCGCGAAGAGCTTGCCGGCGCGGCTGTGCAGCGTGTCCACCGGGCCCATGCCGCCCAGGATCATCGACGCATTCAGGAACGATTCCAGCCAGTCCATGCCTTCGGTCAGGCGGTAGCCGAGCATGCCGATCGCCAGCGAAACCGCGATCACCGCGGCGGCCGCGGCCAGGGTCTTGCCGACGCGCCGCAGCAGGAACAGCCGCCACGGAAGCAACGGTTGGCTGCGGTGCTCGTAGTGGAACATGCAGGCTCCCCGGTTTTGCGCGCGCCGATTATGCAGCAGCCGCGCGGTGCCGCGCGGCCTCAGAACAGCAGCGAGGACATCTTGCGGCGCGTCGCCGAAACCAGCGTCTCGTCGGGCACGATGCGGAACGCATCCAGCAGGCGCTTGCGCGCGAGGCCTTCGTTCCACGCGCGATCGGCGGCGAGGATCGCGAGCCAGTGCTGCATGGCGTCGGCGGCGTCGCCGCCCAGCAGCTTGCGCACGCCCAGGCCATCCAGCGCGGCGAAGTCGCGCGGATCGCGTTCGACGCGCGCCAGCAGGTCGGCGGCCGGCGGAATCGCCGCCAGCGACTGCTGCATTGCGAGGATCGCAGCGAGCGCCTTGGCGCGATCGTCCTCGGCCAGGTCGACGGGCAGGGCATCGAGCGTGGCCTGCGCGTTGGCGGTGTCGCCCGCGCGCGCTTTCGCGAGCGCAAGATCGAGCTTCAATCCGGCATCGTCGGGCGCTGCTGCAAGCGCTTTCTCGATGCGCGCGATCGCGGCCTTCGGTGTTTCGGCGGGCGCGGCTTCATCGACGTCCTGCGCGGGCGCTTCGATGCGCGACGCGGGCTCGATGCGATGACGCTTCAGGAATTCGCGCACCTGCGATTCCGGCAGTGCGCCGGAAAACGCATCCACGATCTGGCCGCCCGCGATCAGCACCACGGTCGGGATGCTGCGCACGCCGAACATCCCGGCGAGCTGCTGTTCCTTGTCGCAGTCGATCTTGGCGAGCCGGAACGCGCCCGCGTATTCGTCCGCGAGTTTTTCCAGGATAGGGCCGAGCGTCTTGCACGGCCCGCACCATGTCGCCCAGAAATCCACCAGTACCGGCGTCTGCAGCGAAGCCTGCAACACCTCGGTTTCGAAATTGGTTTCGCCCGCTTCGAAGATATAGGAGCTGGCAGGCGCCGCGGCGCCGTCGAGTTTTGGATTGGGATTCATGGGCTGGTACGTGGTGGCCGCGGCGTCACATTCCAAGGCTGGATTTCAGGTCCGCTGCGGTCGGCTCGCCGTTCTGCTTGTACACGGTGCCGGCCTTCATCACGAAGTCCACCTTCTTCATCAACGCAATGTCGTCCAGCGGATTGCCGGGTACCGCGACGATGTCGGCGTACTTGCCGGCGCTGACGCTGCCGAAATCCTGCGTGTGTTTCAGCAGCGCGGCGGCGTGCGTGGTCGCGGCCTGGATCGCGTACATCGGCGGCATGCCCGCCTGCACCATGTACACGAATTCCTGCGCGTTCTCGCCGTGCGGATACACGCCCGCGTCGGTGCCGAACGCGATCCTGACGCCGGCCTTGTACGCCTTGCCCGCGGTGGCCATGATCTTCGGCCCCACTTCCTCGGCCTTGCGCGCGACCTGCGGCGGATACCAGCCTTCCTTCGCCTTGTCCTTGGTGAACTCGCCGGCGATGATCGTGGGCACGTACCAGGTGCCGTGCTGCTTCATCAGCTTCATGTCCTGATCGTCCATGAAGGTGCCGTGCTCGATCGAATCGACGCCGCCCAGCACCGCGCGGCGGATCGCCTCCGCGCCGTGCGCGTGCGCGGCCACCGTGAATCCGTAGTCGTGCGCGGCGGCCACGACCGCCTTGATCTCGTCCAGCGTCATCTGCGGATTCTCGGAACTCGAGGATTCATCCAGCACGCCACCCGACGGCATGATCTTGATCAGGTCCGCGCCGTCCTTGTAGTGCTGGCGCACCGCCTTCCAGGCATCTTCCGGCGAATTGATGATGCCGTCCTTCGGACCCGGATCGCCTTGCAGGTCCCAGCGGTAACCGTCGGTCGGGTCGGCGTGGCCGCCGGTGGTGCCGATGAACTTGCCCGCGCTGAAGATGCGCGGTCCCGGGATTTCGCCCTTGTTGATCGCGTTGCGCAGCGCGATCGAGGAATTGTCGCTGTCGCCGACGTTGCGCACGGTGGTGAATCCCGCCAGCAACGTGCGCCGCGCGAACACCGTGCTCTCGATCGCGTAGTCGGCGGGATTCAGGCGGAACTGGTCGCTGTACGTGCTCTTGCTGAATTGCGACGTCAGGTGCGTATGCGAATCGATCAGGCCCGGCATGCAGGTGTCGCTCGCCGGCATGTCGATCACCTTGGCGCCGTCGCGGCTCACCGAACCCGCCACCACTTCCTTGATGCGCTGGCCGTCGATGATGATGCTGGTCGCGCCCAGTATTTTTCCCGCGACCGTGTCGATCAGGTGCGCGCAATGGATCACCGTGAGTGCGGGCGCGGGCGCCGCGTCCGTGGTTGGCGCATCGGCCGCCTGCGCGGCAGTGATCGTCAGTGCGGCGATCGCGAGCGACAGCGGCAGTCTGCGGAAATCCTGGATGCGCATGGTGTCCCCTCGGTCGGATCAAAGCCCGGCATCATAGCCAGACCGTGGTTCTCCTGTCGCTGCCGACGGCGCTCGTCGATTTGCTTTTGCCCGGCCAAGGCCTTATCTTACTTCTGTCTTACCTTGTGGACGCGCCATGGGCTCCGACCCGAAAATCACCACCACGGTTTCGACCAAGGGCCAAGTAATCCTGCCGAAGGCGATCCGCGGCAAGCGGCATTGGCACGCGGGTACGCGGCTGGTGGTGGAGGACACGCCGGACGGGGTGCTGCTGAAGAACGCGCCGCTGTTCAAGCCGACCCGGCCGGAGGACGTTTTCGGCATGCTGGGATATCGGGGAGAAGCGAAGACGATTCCCCAGATGGAAGCCGCCGTCGCGGAAGAGGTGCAGCGGCGCCATGCCTGCGGTCGATACTAGCGTCGTCGTTCGCTACCTCACCGCGGATGACGCGGCGCAGGCGCGTGCCGCGCGCAAGCTGATCGATGGCGGCGGCATCTGGTTGCCCTGCACGGTATTGCTGGAAACCGAGTGGGTGCTGCGCAGCCTGTACGGATACGACCGCCGGCGCATCCATGCGGCGCTGTCTGCGTTTGCAGGTCTTCCGGAGGTCGAATTCGATGATCCCGCGCGTGCAGCCCGGGCTTTCGACTGGTTTGCCGCGGGGATGGACTTTGCCGATGCGCTGCATCTTGCCGCGTGCAGGGAAGGCGAAACCTTCGCCACCTTCGACCGCAAGTTGGCGACGGCCGCGCGCAAGGCGGGGGCCGGCAAGGTCCGGGTGCTGTAACCGCCCCGTCTGCGCGCGCGCCACCGCTTGGCGCTTTTGCTGCACTGCGGTAGTCTGGTGAATCTTGAGCATTGCCGCCGGATTGCGTCCCGCCATGCAGGAAACTCACGACTCCAGCGCCTACAACCCGGGCGCCGTCGAAGCCGCCGCGCAGAAGTTCTGGTCCGACACCCGTGCGTTCGAGGTGAAGGAAGACCCGTCGCGCGAGAAGTATTACTGCCTGTCGATGCTGCCGTATCCGTCGGGCGCCCTGCACATGGGCCACGTGCGCAACTACACGATCGGCGACGTGATCAGCCGTTTCCAGCGCATGCAGGGCAGGAACGTGCTGCAGCCGATGGCGTGGGACGCGTTCGGGCTGCCGGCCGAGAACGCCGCGATCAAGCGCGGCATTCCGCCCGCGAAGTGGACGCGCGACAACATCGCGCACATGCGTTCGCAGTTGAAGGCGATGGGTTTCGCGATCGACTGGTCGCGCGAGTTTGCCACCTGCGATCCGTCGTACTACGTGCACGAGCAGCGGATGTTCGTGCGGCTGTTCAAGCAGGGTCTCGTCTATCGCAAGATGAGCGTGGTGAACTGGGACCCGGTCGACCAGACCGTGCTGGCGAACGAACAGGTGGTCGATGGCCGCGGCTGGCGTTCCGGCGCGATCGTCGAGAAGCGCGAAATCCCGCAGTGGTTCCTGAAGATCACCGATTACGCGCAGGAGTTGCTGGATGGCCTGGACAAGCTGCCGGGCTGGCCGGACGCGGTCAAGATCATGCAGCGCAACTGGCTGGGGCGCTCGGAAGGCCTGGAAATCCGTTTCGACGTCGAAGGCGGCGGCGCGCTGGAAGTCTTCACTACCCGGCCTGACACGTTGATGGGCGTCACGTACCTCGCCGTCGCGGCCGAGCATCCACTGGCGCAGGAAGCGGCGAAGAACAATCCCGCGTTGCAGGATTTCATCGACGAATGCCGGCGGGGCGGCATCTCGGAAGCCGAACTGGAAACGCGCGAGAAGCGCGGCGTCGAGACGGGCATCTACGCGCTGCATCCGGTGACGGGCGAGCGCGTGCCGATCTGGATCGCGAATTTCGTGCTGATGAATTACGGCACCGGCGCGCTGATGGCGGTGCCGGGTCACGACCAGCGCGACTGGGAGTTCGCGACCAAATACGACTTGCCGATCAAGATGGTGATCGTCAGCGACGCGGTGCGCGACGCGATCCGCGAACTCGCACGCGACGCGGCGACCAATGCCGACCCGATGAGCGCCGCGCTGGGCCAGAGCAAGCCCATCGACGTGGCCGAGCCGCGGCCGATCGAAGAGCAACTGGAAGAATTCGAGAACCGCATCATCACCGAAGCGCCGTATCTGGAACACGGCACGCTGGTCAATTCCGGCGAATACGACGGCATGGATTACCGCCATGCGTTCGACGCGCTGGCGGGACGCTTCGAGCGCGAGGGCCGCGGCAGGCGCCAGGTGAATTGGCGGCTGCGCGACTGGGGTGTGTCGAGGCAGCGTTATTGGGGCTGTCCGATACCGATCATCCATTGCGCGAAGTGTGGCGCGGTGCCGGTGCCGGAAGAGCAGTTGCCGGTCGTGCTGCCGGAAGACGTCGCATTCAGCGGCGTGCAATCGCCGCTGAAATCCGATCCGGAATGGCGCAAGACGACTTGTCCGCAATGCGGCGGCGCGGCCGAGCGTGAAACCGACACCTTCGACACCTTCATGGAATCGTCGTGGTACTACGCGCGCTACTGCTCGCCGGGCGCGGCGACGCAGGTGGATGCGCGCGCGAACTACTGGCTGCCGGTCGACCAGTACATCGGCGGCATCGAGCACGCGATCCTGCACCTTCTGTATTTCCGCTTCTACCACAAGCTGCTGCGCGACGCGGGCCTGGTGCATTCGGACGAGCCTGCGACCAATTTGTTGTGCCAGGGGATGGTGGTGGCGGAGACGTTTTATCGGGATCGGGGACCGGGGACCGGGGACCAGGAAGAGCGCGAGTGGATCAATCCCGCCGACGTCGACATCCAGCGCGACGAACGCGGTCGCGTCGTGGGCGCCACGTTGAAAGCCGACGGACAGCCCGTGCAGATCGGCGCGTCCGAGAAGATGTCGAAGTCGAAGAACAACGGCGTCGATCCGCAAGTGATGATCGACCGTTACGGCGCCGACACCGTGAGGCTGTTCTCGATGTTCGCCTCGCCGCCCGATCAGTCGCTGGAATGGAACGAGGCGGGCGTCGAAGGCATGGCGCGTTTCCTCAAGCGGTTCTGGCGCGAAGTGGTGACGCATGCGTCGCAACCGGATCATCCCCGAATGAAAGCCGCGGCTGAAACCAGCACAGATCATCTTCCCCCGCTTGCGGGGGAAGTGGCCCGCAGGGCCGAAGGGGGGAAGCCTCGCGATGAAATCGATCCGGCATCATTGAACGCAACGCAAAAAGCCTTCCGCCGCCAGCTGCACGAAACCATCGCCAAGGTCGGCGACGACATCGGCCGCCGCCGCAACTTCAACACCGCGATCGCGTCGTTGATGGAACTGCTGAACGCGCTGTCGAAGTTCGATGACACGAGCGATGCGGGCCGCGCGCTGCGCCACGAAGCGCTGGAAACGATGGTGCTGCTGCTGAACCCGTTCACCCCGCACGCGAGCCACGCGCTGTGGCAGGTGCTGGGCCACGAGGAAACGCTGATCGAGGACGTGCCGTGGCCGAAGGCCGATTCGGCCGCGCTGGTGCGTGACAGCGTGACGCTGGCGGTGCAGGTCAACGGCAAGCTGCGCGGCACGCTGGATGCCGCGATCGATGCGCCGCGCGAACAGCTCGAAACCGCCGCGCGCGCGCTGCCGGGCGTGGCCGCCGCGATCGGCGACAAGGCCGTGCGCAAGGTGATCGTGGTGCCCGGCAAGATCGTAAACATTGTCGCGGCCTGAACCGGCGCCGGCCGTGGCGACTGCTATGCTTTCGCGGACTCTGAACCCAGATACCCCCTTCGGGACGAAGGGGGTCGCCGCGAAGCGGCGGGGGGATGTCGCAGCGTGATAAGGCCATCCCCCTCGATCCCCCTTCCTGCGGAAGGGGGAAGACAAGCGGTACACGACCGGAGCTGACTCAATGCGCGTTCGCCAATGCATACTTTTTTTGTTCTGCATCGGAACCAGCGCGATGCTCGCCGGCTGCGGCTTCCACCTGCGCGGCAGCGCGGCGTTGCCCGTGGTGATGCAGCGACAGGTTTACCTGCACGTCGGCGGCGGCGGCGAATTCCCGCGCTCGCTGGCCGCGGCCCTGCGCGCGGCCAAGGTGGACGTGCTGGACACTTCGGCCGAAGGCGTCGCCACGCTGGACGTGCCGGTTGCCGGGTTCGGTTCGCGCATGCTGACCAGCGGCGCGGTGCAGCGCGTCGGCGAATACGTGGTGACGTTCACCGTGGAATTCACGCTGACCGATGCGCTGGGCAAGACGGTCATCCCGACGCAGACGATCACGTTGTCGCACGAATTCGCGATCGACCAGACCCAGTTCTCGGCGATCACCAGCGAGACCGAGGCGATCCAGCGCAGCCTGGTGCGCGAGATGACCGACGCGGTGATGCGCCGGCTGGAAGCGCAGGCGAAGCTCGGCACGCCGGTGCCGGGTTCGAGCAGCGCGCCGGCTTCCGGGTCGAGCACCGCGGCGCCTGCATCAACGTCGGGTTGACGCGTGGCCGGTGAGTTCGAAGCTTTCCTGAAGACGCTGGCGAAGGGCGAACTCGCGCCGGTGTACCTGCTGGCGGGCGACGAACCGCTGCAACTGCAGGAAGCCGGCGATGCGCTGCGTGCGCGGGCGCGTGCACTCGGCTACAGCGAACGCGAAGTGCTGGACGTCGAGGCGCATTTCGACTGGGACCAGCTTGCGCGCAGCGGCGCCAGCCTTTCGCTGTTCGCTTCGCGCCGCCTGATCGAATTGCGCCTGCCCACCGGCAAGCCCGACCGTGACGGTTCAGCCGCGATCATGGAATGGTGCAAGTCGCCGGCGCCCGACACGGTGCTGCTGGTCAGCGCGATGGAATGGAGCAAGAAGCACGAAGGCGCGTGGGTGAAGGCGATCGAGCGCGCGGGCGTGTACGCGTGGTTGCGTGCGCCGCGCATCGATGAATTGCCGGCGTGGATTCGTGCGCGCATGCGTGCCAAGGGGTTTGCGCCGAGCGAAGACGCCATTGCGCTGCTGGCCGAACGCGCGGAAGGCAACCTGCTGGCGATCGCGCAGGAAATCGACAAGCTCGCGGCGCTGCGCTCGGGCGGCGCCGTCAGCGCCGCGGAGCTGGAATCGCTGGGCGACGACAACGCGGTGTATGACGTGTTCAAGCTCACCGATGCCGCGTTCGGCAGCGATGCGCCGCGCGCATTGAAAATATTGAATGGCCTGCGCGCCGAAGGCGAGGACGTGATCCCGATGCTCGGCTGGCTGCTCAACCAGCTCGACCTGGCATTGCGCCTGGCGTCCGCATCCGACTTCGCCAGCGCGCTGCGCAACGAATACGGCATGTGGCCCGCGCGGCAAAAGCTGTTCGCGGAAGCGCTGAAGCGCGCCGGCCGCGGCAACGCACACTGGCGTCGCTGCCTCGTCGAATGCGCGCGCATCGACCGCATGTCCAAGGGTCGCATTCAAGACGCGGACGGCAAGGCCATGGACAATTCGTGGCGCGAAATGGAACGCCTGCTGGTCGCGATCGCGCAGCCGCGCAGCGCGAACGTGTTGCTGGTGGCATGACATCCATGCAACCCCTCGCGATTTTCGGCGGCACCTTCGATCCTATCCACATCGGTCATCTGCGCGCGGCGTGGGAAGCGTCCGAGGCGTTGGATGCCGAAGTGCGGATCGTGCCCGCGAAAATTCCGCCGCATCGTCCGCAGCCGGTCGCCAGTGCGGACGAGCGCGTGGCGATGCTGCGCGCCGCGCTGGCGGGACAACAACGCTTGCAGCTGGACCTGCGCGAGCTCGAACGCGAAGGCCCTTCGTACACCTTCGACACGCTGACTTCGCTGCGCGCGGAAATCGGTGACGAGCGCCCGCTGGTGCTGCTGATCGGCGCCGACGCCTTCGCCGGTTTGTCGACCTGGCATCGCTGGCGCGAACTGTTCGATCTCGCGCACGTGTGCGTGTTGACGCGACCCGCGCAGATTCCCGCGACGCCGGGAGAACTGGCATCCGAAGTCGCGCCGCGCAAGACCGCGAATATCGAGGCACTGCGCCGCGCACCCGCCGGCAAGGTGCTGGACATGGTGGTTTCGGCGCTGGGCATTTCCGCCACGCGCATCCGCGTGTTGCTGGCGGCTGGCCGCGCGCCGCGCTGGCTGGTGCCGCAGGCATTGATCGACGATGCCGCCTTGCTGCGGCCGTATGGAAACAACCGGGACCGGGGACCGGGGACCGGGGACCGGTAATGTCGTTGGGGGACTGTCCGCCCGCTTTTGTCGGTATGTGACTTTCGACAACAGCGCAGCATCCATGCGGCAAAAGCAATTCGCGCGTTCCGGTCCCCGGTCCCTTGTCCCCGGTCCCCACCCTCCCACTTGCGCTCCCGTTCCGTAGGTGCATACTGATGCCGCGCATCCCGCGCGCCACCAAGGATTGAGGCCTTCCACAACTTGACCAGCCAGACCAAGTCACGCCCCGCAGCCACTCCCGTCAATCGTCCTCCCACCACTGCAACCCTGCGCCGCCGCGTGCTTGCCGCCCTCGAGGAACTGAAGGCGCACGACATCCGCGAAATCGATGTGCGCGGGCGCACCTCCATCGCCGACCTGCTGATCATCGCCTCCGGCACTTCCTCGCGTCACGTCAAATCCATCGCCGACGAAGTGGTGAAGTTCGCCAAGCGCGCGGGCATGCTGCCGCTGGGCGTGGAAGGCGAGGCCGAAGCCGAATGGGTGCTGGTGGATTTGGGCGACATCATCGTGCACGTGATGCTGCCGCGCATCCGCGAGTTCTACGGGCTGGAACGCCTGTGGACCGTGGGCGACCAGGCGCCAGAAGCCGAGGCGGCGAACGATCGCTGAGAACGCCTTGAGAGCTACTGCGCTCGACATCTCGCGCGCCGGCAGTGCTCGCAATGCTCACGTACTGACGTGTACGCTCCGCTTGCTGCGCGCTGGCGACGCGCGACCTGTCATCGCTCGTAACGCTCTCAAGACGTTCTCGGTATAGGCATGCGCGCGCGGCTGATCGCGATCGGCGAACGCATGCCCGGCTGGGTTGCGGAAGGGTTCGCGGAATACACGAAACGACTGTCGCGCGACCTGCCGCTGGAACTCGTCGAAATCAGGCCCGGCGCGCGCGGCAAGGGTCGCGATGACGTCCGTGCGATGGCGGATGAAGGCACGGCGCTGCTGGCTGCATTGCCGCGCGACACCCATGTGGTCGCGCTGGATGGCCGCGGTTCGACGTGGTCGAGCGAACAGCTTGCGGAGCAGTTGTCGAACTGGCGGATGGCGGGCCGCGACCTTGCGTTCCTGATTGGTGGTCCCGACGGCCACGCGCGCGAGGTGCTGCAACGCGCCGACCAGCGCTGGTCACTGGGTCCGCTCACGCTGCCGCACATGCTGGTGCGGCTGGTCGTCGCCGAGCAGTTGTATCGCGCGGTGACCATCGTCAATGGCCATCCGTACCACCGCGGATGACCGCTGGATCGTGTTCAGCGCGCGTCATTTTTGCGGCGCCATGCCTGCACCAAACCTTCACCCGTGAATGGCTAGCGTGTGGGCCAGTGTTCCGACAGGGAGTTGGCCATGGCGCGATTCCTCCATCCATTTCGTCGCGGCGGCGAGCCCGCCAACCAGAAAGGCGCGCTCGGTTACGTGCTGGCCTGGCTGCTCGGCGTGCCGATACCCATCCTGATCATCGTGGCGCTGCTGCGAAGCTGCGCATGACGATCGACTCGAATGGAGGATGACGCGATGGCCGTTTCCGAAAATGCAGTCGTGACACAGGAACATCCGGTGATGCGTTGGGGCGCGGTCTGGGCCGGCTGGCTGGTGGCCACCGGCATCGCTGCCTTGCTGTACGCGTTCGGACTCGCGGTCGGCTTTTCGGGCATCCGTCCCGCCGACCCGGCCGCGGTGGCGCAAGGCGTGTCCGGCGGCGCGATCACGTGGATGATCCTGACGTGGGCGGCGTCGCTGTGGCTGGGCGCGATGTTCGCGACCTGGTTCGATGGCCGCAACGATACCGAGATGGGCGTGATCCGCGGCATCGCGGTGTGGGGTCTGTCGATGACGGCGACGACGCTGCTGATCGCCAGCGGCATGACCCACATGACGATGGCGGCCGCGGCGGTGCCGGCGGAAGGCTTGCCCAATCTCGGCGCTGCCGATTTCGCGCACTACACCTCGCGCGTGATGTGGACGGCGTTCGGCTGCGCCCTCGCGTCGCTGATCGCCGCCACGTTCGGCGGCTGGCTGGGCGCGCACCACGTGCACCGCGTTTACCACTTGCGCACCTACACGCCGCACGGCGCGCGCCGGTTCTGATTGGCGCGCAACCGGGAGGAGTTGGCCAGGATGGCTCGGGAATCGAAAACGGCGAAGGTGGCGCTTGGCGTCGCCGCGACGGTGGCGGCCTCCGCGGCGATCTGGTTCGGGTGGCGCGCCTGGTGGCACGCCCGCCATTGCGGGAACCGGAACGTTCCCGAACCCGCGAAACCCGTCGACCTCTCGCGCTACGCCGGCAAGTGGTACGAGCTTGCCCGTTACGACAACCGCTTCGAGCGCGGTTGCCGGGATGTCACCGCCGAATACGTTGCGCGCGCCGATGGCCTCATTGAAGTGATCAACGCGTGCGAGACGGCGAAAGGCAAACACGAGGCCGCCCGCGGCCGCGCGAAGGTGGTTCCCGATTCGGGCGATGCAAAGTTGAAGGTGTCGTTCTTCGGCCCGTTCTACACCGGCGACTACTGGGTGCTCGATCACGACGACGACTATCGGTGGGCGATCGTCGGCGAACCCTCGGGCTGTTACCTATGGCTCCTGCACCGCGAAGCGACACCCGAGCCCTCGCAGGTGAGCAGCCTGCGGCAACGCGCCGGAGCATTGGGTTACGACTTGCGGAAATTGCGCCGCACGCGCCAGAGCGGCAACGGCTGAACCGTCATTGGCCGCGCAAGCGCGCGAACAGTTTCGGCGATGCGAACGCCGGCTGCTTTTGTTGATCGTGAATGCGCGGATCATGTGCTCGTGAGCTTGTCGAGCTACTTGAAGCGTGATGCGGTTGCGGCGAAACCTGTCGGTTGGTTGTGTCTTGTTCAAGATCCGTCAGGTCGAGTTTGCAAAACGGCGCTGCGATTCTCCGAACTGCGCTACATAATCCCTACGGCGCAGACGAGGGCTCAACGACAGACGATGTAGCCGGTACCATCTGCGCAAACCCGACTGGCGCGAAGCCGCATGGATCTTGGCGTGGTGCTCACGCTGCTGCTGGTGGTCGGATTCCTCGCGCAATGGCTGGCGTGGCGGATGCGGCTGCCGGCGATCCTGTTCCTGCTGCTGATCGGCATCGTGATCGGGCCGGCAACGGGCTTGTTCAATCCAGACAAGCAACTCGGCGCGTTCCTGTTTCCGACGGTATCGCTGGCGGTCGCGCTGATCCTGTTCGAGGGCAGCATGACGCTGCGCTTTTCGGAGCTGCGCGGCATCGGCGGCGCAGTGCGCGGCATGGTGAGTTATGGCGCGGTGCTGGCGCTGTTGATGCTGGCTGGCGCGGCGCATTGGATCGCGGGACTGCACTGGTCGATCGCGTTCCTGTTCGGCGCGCTGACCTGCGTCACCGGGCCGACGGTGATCACGCCGATGTTGCGCACGCTGCGCCCGAACGCACGGATCGCCAGCGCGCTGCGCTGGGAAGGCATCGTGCTGGATCCGCTGGGCGCGTTGTTCGCGGTGCTGGTGTTCGAAGGCATCGTCACGCACCAGCAAGGGCATTCGCTGGCGGTGTTCGGCGCTACGGTTGGCATCGGCGCGGGGATCGGTTTGGCAGTAGCGCTGGCGCTCGGGTTCCTGCTGTACCGGCAGATGATTCCGGAATACCTGCAGGCGTACGGCACGCTGATCGCGGTGCTGGGCGCGTTCACGCTGTCCAACAAACTCGCGCACGAATCGGGCCTGCTGGCGGTGACCATCATGGGCATCACGCTGGGCAACCTGCGCCACGTCCACATCGAAGACATCATGGACTTCAAGGAACACCTGTCCACGTTGCTGGTGTCGATGTTGTTCGTGGTGCTGGCCGCGCGCCTGCAATGGCCGCTGCCGCCGGGCATGTTGATGGCGGGTATCCTGGTTTTCGTGGTGGCGCAATTCTTCGTACGGCCGGTGTCGATCCTGGTTGCGACGTTCCGCAGCACGCTCACCTGGCCCGAACGCGCGCTGCTGGCCTACGT
Organism: Rhodanobacteraceae bacterium; assembly: GCA_030167125.1. Taxonomy (NCBI): domain Bacteria; kingdom Pseudomonadati; phylum Pseudomonadota; class Gammaproteobacteria; order Lysobacterales; family Rhodanobacteraceae; species Rhodanobacteraceae bacterium. The sequence goes on along the minus strand of CP126531.1, from coordinate 1,782,961 downwards.
GTCGCCGCGCGGCGTGGTCGCGGCTTCGGTGTCGTCGTTGTTCGCGATCAGGCTTGGTGCGCTGCACATGCCCGGCGCGGATGCGCTGGTGCCGCTGGTGTTCACGCTGATCATCGCGACGGTGGTGTTGCAGAGCGCGACCGCGCGGCCGCTGGCGCGCTGGCTGAAGGTGGCCGACCCCGATCCGGACGGCGTGCTGATCTTCGGTTCCGATGAAGTCGCGCGCGGCATCGCCGCAGCGCTCGCCGAACACAAATTCCAGGTGCTGCTGGCGGACGATGATTGGGACGGCATCAGCAAGGCGCGCATGGATGGCTTGCCGGTGTTCTTCGGCAATCCCACCTCGCAGCACGCGGCCATGCATCTCGACCTGACCGGCCTCGGACGCCTGTTGGCGATGTCGAAACGCCGCGAATTGAATTCGCTGGCGTGCATGCAATACCGGCAGGAATTCGGGCGCGAGCGCGTGTATCGCCTGCGCGTGTTGGCGTCGCAGGATGCCAACGCGCGCGCGGCGCTCGCCGGCAGCCTGCGCGCCAAGGCGTTGTTCGGCAGCGACATGACGCATACGCGCTTCGCCGAATTGCTGGAAGCCGGCTGGCGGATCAAATCGAATGCGCTGACGGAAGCGTTCGGCTGGCCCGAATTCCTGACGCAGCATGGTGCCGATTCGGTGCTGCTGTTCGGCATCGAACCCAACGGCCATTTGCGCGTCGCCAACACCCACCGCAAGACCGAGCCGCGCGCGGGCTGGACCGTGATCGCGTTGGTGCCGCCGGCGCAGGATGCGCGCGTTGACGCAGTTGTGGCATGTGGTTCGAACCCCCTCCCCCGAACGCTTCTCTCGGGGGAGAGGGCAGGGTGAGGGGGTGGTTTTACGCGGCGAAATTGGTTGCCTGAAAGGTGTTCCCCCTCACCCCGACCGTCTCCCCCAAAGCGATGGATCTGCTTTGGGGGAGAGGGAGACAAACCACGGCTATGCTTGTGCGATGCTCTGGCTCGCTTCGCAATCGCCGCGCCGCCGCGAACTGCTCGCGCAGATCGGCGTGGCATTCGAAATCATCGACGTGGACGTGCCGGAAGTGCGCGGCGTGGGCGAGTCGCCGCAGGCCTACGTGGAACGCGTGGCGCGCGAGAAGGCGCGGGCCGGACTGGCGATCGTCGTCGATCGCGATGCCGATGCCGTCGTCCTGGGTGCCGACACCGAGGTGGTGCTGGACGACCGCGTGTTCGGCAAGCCGCGCGAAGCGGCGGAAGCGGCGGCGATGCTGCGCGCGTTGTCCGGCCGCAGGCACGAGGTGGTTTCGGTCGTGCGTTGCATGAGCGCGCAGGGAGAACACGCCGCCACCTGCACATCGGCCGTGACCTTCGCGGAACTGGACGACGCGGCCATCGAGCGCTACGTCGCCACCGGCGAGCCGTTCGGCAAGGCTGGCGCATACGCGATCCAGGGCCGCGCCGCCGCTTTCATCGCGCACCTGTCCGGCAGCTATTCGGGCGTGATGGGCCTTCCGTTGTTCGAGACCGTGCGCCTGTTGCGAGCGGCGGGTGTCTGGATCGACAGGGCCTGAACGGGCCGGTTTGGTGCATCGACAGGTACAGAGGCGCCCGGATATAAGAAGCGCTTGCGATCCCGCGGGTGCCCCCATGACCGAGGAAATCCTGATCAACGTCACGCCCCGCGAGGCGCGCGTCGGCGTGGTCGAGAATGGCATGCTGCAGGAAGTGCACGTCGAGCGCAGCGGGCGCCGCGGCTATGTTGGCAACATCTATTGCGGACGCGTGAAACGCGTGATGCCGGGCATGCAGGCCGCGTTCGTGGACGTCGGCCTCGAGCGCAGCGCGTTCCTGCACGCGGCGGACATGGCGCATCCGATGCTCAACGCTGAACCCATCGATGGCGTGGCGACGCCGCCACCCAGCGCGCCGCCGATCACCGAGCTGGTGCACGAAGGCCAGCGCGTGATCGTGCAGGTGATCAAGGACCCGATCGGCAGCAAGGGCGCGCGACTGTCCACGCATCTTTCCATTCCTTCGCGCTACCTTGTGTTGTTGCCGGACAGCGCGACGCGCGGAGTGTCGGTGCGCATCGACGACGAAGCCGAACGCGAGCGCCTGCGCGGCATCATGGCCGGACTGGCGGGCGACGGCTTCGGCCTGATCGCGCGCACCAACGCCGAAGGTCTGGACGCAGAAGCGTTGGCCGAGGATGTCGCCTACGTCACGCGCGTGTGGCAGACGGTTGCCGAGGCGATCGCGCGCGCGCAACCCGGCGAGCGCGTGTACGAGGAACCGCCGCTGCCGCTGCGCGTCCTGCGCGACCTGATGCACGACGACATCGAAAAGGTGCGCGTCGATTCGCACGAGACCTTCGAACGCACGCTGGAGTTCGCGCGGCAGTTCATGCCGGGTTTGACCGATCGCGTCGAACATTACCCCGGCGAGCGCCCGATCTTCGACCTTTACGGCGTCGAGGACGAAATCCAGAAAGCGTTGCGCAAGGAAGTGCCGCTGAAATCGGGCGGCTATCTCGTGATCGACCAGACCGAGGCGATGACCACCATCGACGTCAACACCGGCGCGTATCTCGGTTCGCGCAACCTCGAGGAAACCGCGTTCCGCACCAACCTCGAAGCCGCGCAGGCCGCGGCGCGGCAACTGCGGCTGCGCAATCTCGGCGGCATCATCATCATCGACTTCATCGACATGCACGACGACGAGCACAAGCGGCAGGTGCTCCGCACGCTCGAAAAGGCGCTGGCGCGCGACCACGCCAAGACCACCGTGTACGAAATGAGTCCGCTCGGCCTCGTCGAGATGACCCGCAAGCGCACCACCGAAAGCCTGGCGCGGCAGCTGTGCGAGCCATGTCCCGCGTGCGCCGGCCGCGGCATTTTGAAGACCGCCGAAACCGTCGGCTACGAAATCTTCCGCGAGATCACCCGCGCGGTGCGCCAGTTCGACGCGGAAAAATTGCTGGTGCTGGCATCGCCGAAAGTCGTCGCACGAATGCTGGAAGAGGAGTCGTCCGCGGTCGCCGAGCTGGAAGCCTTCATCGGGAAGTCGATCCGCTTCCAACCCGAGGAGCAGTACGGGCAGGAGCAGTTCGATGTCGTGTTGCTCTGACGCTTGTATTTCCTTCCTCCGTTCACGGGGGAAGGTGCCCGAAGGGCGGATGGGGGCGAGCCGGGAGGCTTTCGATTCATTGTGCGACATCCCTGTCTTTTTCCGCGCCCCTCCCGGGGGCGCGGGTGACTTTCTCTTGCGTGGCCAAGAGAAAGTCACCAAAGAGAAGGCCACCCCGGTGCTGCGTTTTTCGTCCATTCATGGACGAAAAATCCGCGCGGACCGGCCGGGCTTGCCGACGCGCCATCCCTGGCGCGGCGGCAAGTGGGCGCAATCCATTGCGCCCACCCTTCGGGCCTCTTCGTCCGATCCGCACCGCAGCACAGGGGCCCCAGAAAAGCTCTGCTTCGATGCCGGCCATCCATGGCCTCGTGCGAAGCGAGCGTCGACGTCTCGCTTCGCGCGACCACGCGCGCAGGATGCGCGCCGGAAGGGGCCCCTCGAACACGGCGAGCGGACGACGGAAAAGTCCGAAGGATGGCCCGCAGGATGCGGGCCAGTTCGCCGCAGGCACAGGGATGTGCCTTCGGCGAACCCCGGCGTCCGCTCGCGCATCCTGAGCACAGGGATGTGCTCAGGACGTGTTCGCGGGGTGGCCTTTCTCTTGGTGACTTCTCTTTGGCCAAGCAAAGAGAAGTCACCCGCGCCCCCGGGAGGGGCGCGGAAAAAAGACAAGGATGTCGATGCCATTGAGTGCAAGCACATGCGCAAGGTGGCCGTGCGATGACGTGGCGCCACCACCTGCGCCGCGCGCGGTTCGCGCTGACCGCGCTGGTCGCCGGCCTGCTGATCGCGGCGGCGGTGGCGATGGGCATTGCGCAGGTGTTGCTGCCGGTGGCGACGCATTACCCGGGATTCATCGCGCGCCAGTTGTCCGCGCGGCTGCACCGGCCGGTGAGTTTCGCGGCGATTTCCAGCCGCTGGCAGCCGGCAGGTCCGTTGCTGACGGTGCGTGACCTGACGCTGGGACCGGCGCAGCCGGGCGGCAAGTCGATCACCTTGCGGCATGCGTCGCTGAAACTCGACTTCAGCGCATGGCTGCGCCCCGCGCATCGCTGGATCACCTTGCGCCTGAGCGGCATGGAATTGCGCGTCGAGCATGCGGCGTCGGGCTGGCAGGTGGTCGGGTTCGGCACGTCGCCGGGTGAAGCGCACGCGCCGCTGCAATCGCTGCCGGTCGATCTAGACCTGAGCGACCTGCGCGTGGACATCGTGGACGACGCGACGCAGCGTTCGTGGCGCCTCTTGGCGCCGCGCCTGCGCGTGGCGAATGTCGGCGACGTGATCCGCTTCGGCGGCAGCGTGCAGCAGATGGGCACGCGGCAGGCGGCCACGATCAGCGGAAGCATGGACGCGGCCGCGCGTGACTACACGCTGCACATTGCGACCCGGGATCTCGACCTCGCCGAAGCGGCGCGCGGCCTGGACCTGCAAGGCTATGCGGTGCAGGGCGGCCGCGGCGACATCGAACTGTGGGGCGATTGGCGGAATGGCAGGCTTGCTTCCGCGGCGGCGCGCTACAGCCTTGGCGGTCTCGCGGCGACGGGGCCGAATGGCCGCGTGCTCGATCTGCCGTCCCTGGCGGGCGTGGCGAAGTTGGCGCGCGCGCAGGGCGGCTGGAACATCGCGTGGCGCGGGCCCGGCAAGCCGCGCGCGAACATCGACCAGGCCGGTGGCGTGATCGTGCAAGTGCGCGGTCACGCCGGCGCGTGGCAGGTCAGCGCTGCCGCGCATGCGGTGGACGTCGCGCCCTGGCTGTCGCTGCTGGCGATGGCGCCGCAGGCGCCACCGTCGTTCGCGCAGTGGGTGGACCGCGCACGCCCGTACGCGAAGATCGACGACGCGGCGGTCGTCTGGCAACAGGATGGCCGCTACGACGCGACGGTTCGTTTCTCGAACCTCGGCGCGGCGGCGACCGGCGCAGTGCCCGGCTTTGTCCTCGCGGGCGGCATCGTGCGCGCGGACGACCAGGCGTTGTCACTCGAACTTCCGACACAACCCGCAACGCTGGCGTTGACCGACGTGTTCCGCAAGCCGTTCGTGTTCAGGCAACTGGGTGGCACCTTCGTGGCATGGCGCGAAGACGGCTTGTGGAACATCGCCGCCGACGGCCTGCACTTCGACAACGGCGAACTCGCCGGCAATGCGCGCGCACATCTCGTCTGGCTGGGCGGCGGGCACCGTCCATTCGTTTCGGCGTACGCGGCGCTCGAACACGCCAAGGTCACCGACGCGGATTTGTTCTGGCCGTACCGCAGCATGCCGCCGTCGCTGGTCGCATGGCTCGACCACGCGCTGGTCGGCGGCGAAGTGACGTCGGGGCGCGTGCTGATCCGCGGCGACCTCGACCACTGGCCGTTCCTCGCCCACGCCGGCCGCTTTGAGGCGACCGGCACGGTGCAGGACGCCACGTTCGATTTCGCCGACAACTGGCCGCGCGCGACCGGCGTGGATGCGGCGGTGGACTTCGTCGACAACCGCATGGGCATCGTCGCCACGCACGCGACGGTGCAGGGCGTCACCGCGACGCACGCGGTGGCGTCGATCCCCAACCTCGACAATGGCGTGCTCGGGCTCGACATCCAGGGCGGCGGCACCGGCGCGCAACTGCTCGACTTCGTGCGCCACAGTCCGGTCGGCGCGGGCGCGCTCGATGCGCTGCAGGGATTGCAGGTCGGCGGCACCGGCAAGTTCGGCATCAAGTTGTCCATTCCGCTGGCGCACGCGGAGAACTTCACGCTGGACGGCAAGGTCGACATGGCCAACGCCGACGTCACCGCCGGCAAGTGGAACCTCGCGCTGAAGAACCTCGACGGTCCGTTGCAGATCAACGGCACGGGCTTTCGCGCGAATGGCTTGTCGACGACGTTCCGCGGCGCGCCGTCGAAACTTTCCATCGCGGTCGGCAGCGGCAACGTCGCCGACCGGAAGGACATCGTCGAAGCTTCGCTGGACACGCGCGTGTCGGCGCAAACGCTGGTGCAGGGCTACCCCGATCTTGCCGGCCTGGTCGCGCACGCGAGCGGCGTCGCGTCGTTCCACATCGGCGTCGACGTGGTGGCGGGGCAGGGCAACGCGCCCGCGACGCCAATCCTCGATCTGGAATCGAACCTCGCTGGCATCGCGCTGGATTTCCCGGCACCGCTGGACAAGCCGGCGAACACGGAACTGCCTCTGCACCTGAGCCTGCAACTGCCGCCGGCCGGTGCGCCGCTGACGGTTTCGCTGGGTGACGTGTTGCAGGTGCGCGGGCGCCTGGCCGATCCCGCGCGCAAGCTGCCGACCGCGCTGGCAGTGAATTTCGGCAACACGCTGCCGACGGAAATCCCCGCGCAGGGTTTGATTGTGCGCGGGCACGCGCCGCGCATGGACGTGAGCGGCTGGATCGAGCAGGCGCTGACCGGCTCATCCGGCGGATCGTTCCCGCAACTTTCGCGCGCGGAGGTTTCCACCGACGCCGCGCAGGTGTTCGGCACCGACCTCGGCGCGCTGCAGTTCACTTTCGACGCCGGCGCGCAAAGCGACGCGATTGCGTTCGACGGCGCCGCCGTGAAGGGTACGATCGATCTGTCGACGGCGAATCTCGCCACCCGCGGCATCAGCGCGGATTTCCAGCACCTGTACTGGCCCGAACCGCCGGAATCGAAGCAACCCGGTCCGCCGCCACCGCCGCAAGTGGCGTCACCCGTCGCGCCGTTCTCGATTCCGCCGCTGCACGTCCGCATCGGCGACCTGCGGCTGGGCAAGGCGCAACTCGGCACGACGACGTTCGAAAGCACGCCAACGCTGCAGGGCATGTTCATCGGCAAGTTCGATTCGAAGGGCGCGGACTTCACCATCCAGTCGCACGGCAACTGGAACGGCAGCACGCGCATGAGCACGTCACAGATGGTCATCGACATCAGCTCGCACGATTTCGGCAAGACGCTGGCGGCGTTCGGGTTCAGCGGCCTGCTCGCCGGCGGCAAGGATGCGCACGTGCACATCGACGGCACTTGGCCGGGCGCACCGTCGGGATTTTCGCTGGCGTGGATGAGCGGCAAGCTCGACATCAAGGTGGGCGAGGGCCGCATCCTCGCGGTGAAGCCGGGCCTCGGCCGGTTGCTGGGCCTGCTGTCGCTGCGCGAATTGCCGAGCCGGCTGATGCTGCACTTCGGCGACGTGTTCAAGTCGGGTTTCGGTTTCGATACGGCGTCGGCGAATTTCACCTTGAAGGATGGCAGCGCCTTCACGCAGGACATGGTGATCACCGCGCCCGCGGCGCGCATCGTGATGCAGGGCCGCACCGGATTCCGCGCGCGCGACTACGACCTCACCGTCGACGTCACCCCGCACGTCGGCGGCACCTTGCCGGTGGTCGGGGCGGTGATCGGCGGCCCGGTCGGCGCGGCGGCGGGACTGGTGGTGCAGGGTTTGATCGGCAAGGGCATCAACAAGGCCGCGGGCAGCATCTATCGCGTCACCGGCAGTTGGGACAAGCCGAAGATCGTCACCGTCGCGTCGGCGCCTGCGCCTGCAATGTCCACTGCGGCACCGCCGGCCGCGACCTCGGCGGCACTGCCGGCGGCATCCGGCAGCACCGCGCCCGCGCCGGCGGCATCGCCTTCACCGCCGGCGTCCCCGCAGTAAGATCGCGCCGCCCACCCGGAGGCATCGCCATGCAGGCGTTCTTTTGCAAGCTGGTTCCGCCGCGGCCCACCTTCGCGATGGACCTGTCGCCGGCGGAAGCCGACGTGATGAAACAGCACGCGCTGTATTGGCAGGACCTGATCACGCGCGGCGTGGTGCGCGTGTTCGCGCTGGGGCTGGTGATGGACCCGGCGGGCGCGTTCGGAATCGGCGTCATGGAACGGGAAGACGCAGCCGCCGCGCGCGCGTTGACCGATCGCGATCCGGCCATCACCGCGGGCATCGGCATGCACTACGAAATCCATCCGATGCCGCGCGGCGTGATGCACAACTGAACGTATGTCTGGTGCCGCTCTCGCTTGCGATCGGACGGCAGCGCCCTTACGTTGTCGTGATTCCCGCAAGGTTTCGACACGCATGGATTCTCCGCTCGCACTCGCCGAACGCAACCTGCTCGCGCCCGGCGGGCTTTCCACCAACGATCTCGAACGCGTGTTCGCGCGGGTGATGGCGCCGTCGGTCGATGCGGCGGACCTGTACTTCCAGCATTCGCGCAGCGAATCGTGGGTGCTGGAAGACGGCATCGTGCGCGATGGCAGTCATTCGATCGAGCAGGGCGTAGGCGTGCGCGCGGTGTCCGGCGAGAAGACCGGCTTCGCCTATTCCGACGACATCGTGCTGCCGCAGTTGCTGGAAGCGGCCGGCGCGGCGCGCGCGATCGCGAACGACGGGAACGGCGCGGGCAAGCCGCTCAGCGTTCGCGGTGCGCGCGCGTTGTATCCCGCCGACGATCCGATCGACGCGCTGGACAACGCCGCGAAGATCGCGCTGCTGCGCGAACTCGACGCGCTCGCGCGCAGCCTCGATCCGCGCATCAAGCAGGTGGTCGTCAGCATGAATGCGACGCACGATTCGGTGCTGATCGCCGCGGCCGACGGTACGCTGGCGGCCGACGTGCGTCCACTGACGCGCGTCAACGTGCAGGTGATCGCGGAAGCCAACGGCCGCCGCGAATCGGGTTTTTCCGGCGGCGGCGGGCGCTGCGCGTATCGCGAGCTGATCGATTCCGGCCGCGCGCACGCATGGGCGCGCGAGGCGGTGCGGCAGGCGCTGGTCAACCTCGACGCCGTCGACGCGCCGGCCGGCACGATGGACGTGGTGCTGGGTCCCGGCTGGCCCGGCGTGCTGCTGCACGAGGCAATCGGGCACGGGCTGGAGGGCGACTTCAATCGCAAGGGCACGTCCGCGTTCGCAGGGCGCATCGGCGACAAGGTCGCCGCCGACGGCGTGACCGTGGTCGATGACGGCACGCTGCAGGGCTTGCGTGGTTCGCTGTCGATCGACGATGAAGGCACGCCGACGCACTGCTCCACGCTGATCGAAAACGGGCGCCTGGTCGGCTACATGCAGGACAAGCACAACGCGCGGCTGATGGGCATGGCGCCGACCGGCAACGGCCGCCGCGAATCGTTCGCGCACCTGCCGATGCCGCGCATGACCAACACCTACATGCTGGCGGGGACGCGCGATCCGCAGGAAATCATCGCTTCGGTCGAGCGCGGTTTGTACGCCGTCAACTTCGGCGGCGGGCAGGTCGACATCACCAACGGCAAGTTCGTGTTCAGCGCCAACGAGGCGTACCTGATCGAACACGGCAAGATCACGCGACCGGTGAAAGGCGCGACCTTGATCGGTTCGGGACCGGACGTGTTGACGCGGGTCGCGATGCTCGGCAACGACCTCAAGCTCGACGAAGGCGTGGGCGTGTGCGGCAAGGAAGGCCAAAGCGTGCCGGTCGGCGTCGGCATGCCGACGACGAAAATCACCGCGATGACGGTGGGCGGCACTGCGTCTTGATCGGCAGGCAAAGCAAGGCTTTTTTGACGCGGATAAGAGCGGATAGAAGCTGATGAAAGCTGGCAAGAGCGAACAAGATCCAATGAAAACAGGTTTTTCTTTATCCGCTTTTATCCGTGTCAATCCGCGTCCAAAGGCTTTTCGCTGTCGCGCAGCAGCCGGAACAGTTCGCGTTGCGCGCGCGGCGGCTTGTTTGTCTCGCGCTCGCGGCGCGATTGCCGGATCAGCGCGCGCAGGTGCTGGTGGTCGATGTCCGGGTGCGTGCTGATGAATGCTGTAAGCGCGGAGTCGGCGTTGTCGCCCAGCAGGCCTTCGCGCAGCGCCTCGGCGCGATGCAGCGCGGCGGTTTCGCGGGCATTCGCGCTGCGGTCGTTGGCGAGCGCAGCGCGGGCGGCGGCGAAGTCCTCGTCGTCGTGCGCGCGCATCAACTTCGCAAGGTGCGCGAGCTGGCGCTTGTGCGCGATGTGCGAAGGCGTGCGCTGCACCTCCGCGAGTTCGTCGCGCACGTCGTCCGGCAGGTCCAGTTTGGCGAGGCGCGCCGGCGGCAGCTCCGACAGTTGTTTCGCGAACGCCAGCACGTCCAGCGCTTCGCGACGGCGCGCGCTGCGGCTGGGGCGTTCGTTGTCCTCTGTTTCTTCCGGGCTGCGCATCGCGGCGTGGTCAATTCGTTCGAATGGAAATACGTGTGAACACCGACATTGTGACAGCTGACGACAGCGTTGCGGAACTGGAGCGTCTCGCCGACCTGGCCGACGACGTGGTGCGGCGTGCGCGCGCCGCGGGCGCATCACAGGCCGAAGTGTCGGCCAGCGTCAGCACCGGGCTTTCGGTCAACGTGCGCATGGGCGAAGTGGAAACGGTCGAGCGCAATCGCGATCGCGGTTTCGGGCTGACCGTGTATTTCGGGCAGCGCAAGGGCAGCGCGTCGACCGCCGACCTGAAACCCGCGTCCATCGACGCGACCATCGCCCAGGCTTGCGCGATCGCGCGCTACACGGAGCCCGATCCCTGCGCGGGGCTGGCCGATGCGGCGCTGATGCAGACCCAGTTTCCCGACCTCGACCTGTGGCATCCGTGGCAACTGGATGTCGATCGCGCGATCGACATCGGCCGCGAGGTCGAAGCGGCCGGCCGTGGCCACGCGGCAATCACCAATTCCGAAGGCGCCAGTGTGCAGTGCGGCGATGCGCTCGGCGTGTACGCGAATTCGCACGGCTTCATCGGGCGCGAACGCGGCACGCACCATTCGATTTCGTGCTCGTTGATCGCGGGCACGGGCGAGGCGATGCAGCGCGATGGCTGGTACGAATACGTGCGCGACGCGAACGCGTTCCCGGCGTTTGCAAGCATCGGCGCGAAGGCGGCCGAACGCGCGGCGGCCCGGTTGAACGCGCGCAAGCTTTCGACGCGCGAGTGCGCGGTGTTGTTCGCGCCGGAAGTCGCGCGTTCGCTGGTCGGGCACCTTGTGTCGGCGGTCAGCGGCGGATCGTTGTACCGGCGCGCGAGTTTCCTGCTCGACCACGCGGGCAAGCCGGTGCTTCCAGCGTTCGTCGACGTGCTCGAAAAGCCGTTCCTGCCGCGCGGCCATGCGTCCGGCACGTTCGACGCCGAAGGTGTGGCGACGCGCGAATCGGCGCTGGTCGAACGCGGCGTGCTGCAGCGCTACGTGCTGGGCAGCTATTCGGCGCGCAAGCTCGGGTTGCAGACCACCGGCAACGCGGGCGGCGTGCACAACCTCGTGGTGCAACCCGGTTCGATGGACGGCGAAGCCGCGGATTTCCAGGGCCTGTTGCAACGGATGGGCATGGGCCTGCTGGTCACCGAACTGATCGGCCAGGGCGTGTCGATCATCACCGGCGATTACTCGCGCGGCGCCGCGGGCTTCTGGATCGAGGACGGCGAGATCGCGTATCCGGTGCAGGAGATCACCATCGCCGGCAACCTCCGCGACATCTTCATGGGCGTGCAGGCGATTGGTTCGGACGTCGATTCGCGATCGTCGATCCTGACCGGCTCGATCCTGGTCGGCAAGATGATCGTCGCGGGCGATTAGCCGCCAAGCTGAACGCGCGGGTTCGCCGGTCAACCGGATGCGCGCGCGCAGCGTTATCGCGTCTATCGGCATGACGCGAGACGATTCCATGAATGCATCCGGCAACGATGTCACCGCGGCGGTCAATCGCTTCGGACTGGGCGCCAAACCGGGCGAGCTGGCGGGCATCCACGATCCGCGCGAGTGGCTGAGCGCGCAGCTCGCGCGCGGTTCCGACGCCGCCAACGCCTTCGCCGGCTTGCCGGGCAGCCTCGATTACCTGCGCGAAGAAGCGCAGTTGCAGATGACGCGGCGCGAGTTCAAGCAGGGCGGCCGTGGCCGGCGTGCGTTCCTCATGGGTGACATGCAGTCGGCATCGCAGGACGGCCAGGCCAACGCCGCCGCATTGAAGCAGGCGTTGAAGCCGTACCGCCAGCAGGAACGCCAGCAGCTTTTCGCCGAAGCGGCGGCGCGCTATCGCGTCGCGACCACCACCGACACGCCGTTCGTCGAGCGGCTGGTGCATTTCTGGTCCAATCATTTCGCGGTGTCGGTGGACAAGGCTCCGGCGCGACTGTTCGCGGCGCCGATGGAACGCGAGGCGATCCGTCCGCACGTCACCGGCCGCTTCGCCGACATGCTGCTTGCCGTCGAAACGCATCCGGCGATGCTGCTGTACCTCGACAACGTGCGTTCGGTCGGACCGAATTCGCCGCTCGGTCGGCGCATCGCGATGCGCCTCGCGCGCAAGGGCGACGCGGACGAGGGCAAGGCCGGCGGCCTGAACGAAAACCTCGGCCGCGAAGCGATGGAATTGCACACGGTCGGCGTCAACGGCGGCTACACGCAGGCCGACGTCACCGAATTCTCGCGCGCGCTGACCGGCTGGAGCGTTCCGTATCCGCGCGATTTCGCGAACGGCGCCCAGCCGCAGTCGGCGTTCGTGTTCCGCGCCAACGCGCACGAACCCGGTGCGCGCCGCGTGATGGGCAGGCTGTTTCCCGACGGCGGCTTCGAGCAGGGCAAGGCGATCCTGGATTTTCTCGCGCGCCAGCCCGCGACGGCGAAGCACCTGTCGCTGCAACTCGCGCGGCATTTCGTGTCGGACGATCCACCGCAGTCGCTGGTGGATCGGATGGCGAAAACTTATCTCGATCACGACACCGATCTCGCCGCGGTGTATCGCACCCTCATCGAAAGTCCCGAAGCCTGGGACGCCGACGCGCGCAAATTCAAGACGCCGCAGGATTTCGTGATCTCGTCGCTGCGCGCGGGGCAGATCGATCTCGGCGACCAGCCGCAGCCGGCGTTGGCGTTGCTGGCCAACTTCGGCGAACCGATGTTCGATCCGCGTTCGCCCGCGGGTTTCACCGACAACTCGGCCAACTGGATCGACGCGGATGGTTTGTGGAAGCGCGTGCAGGCGGCCGAAGCGTTGTCGGCGCGCGTCGCGCAAACCAATGCGCAGCCGCTGGCGTTCGCGCAGGACATCCTGGGGCCGCTGCTGGACGAAGACACCGCGCAGGCGATCCACCGCGCGGAATCGGCGCGGCAGGCACACGCGACCTTGTTCGCCAGCCCCGCGTTCCAGTGGAGGGTTTGATCATGCTGACCCGCCGCCAATTCCTTGCCAACGCCGCGATCGGCACCGCGACCTTGCTGGTCTGGCCGAAACTCACCTTCGCCGCGACCGGTGCCGACACGCGCTTCCTGTTCGTGTTGTTGCGCGGTGGACTCGATGGCCTGGAATCGGTGCCGCCATACGGCGATCCCGGCTACCAGGCGATCCGCGGGGCGTTGGCGTTGTCGCCGTCCGCCGCGAAACCGGCGCACAAGCTGGACAACGTGTTCGCGTTGCATCCCTCGTTCGACTACGCCGCACAGTTGTACGCGCAGGGCCAGTTCATGCCGGTAGTCGCCGCGGCGCCGCCGTATTGGGGCCGCTCGCATTTCCAGGCGCAGAATTGCGTCGAGAACGGCACCGAAAAGCCCGACGGCGCGCAGACCGGCTGGTTGAACCGCTGCATCGCCTGCATGCCGGGTGTGGATGGATTGGCGTGCGCGGCGGTGATGCCGTTGACGATGCGCGGCAGCGCGAAGGTGGAAACCTGGTCGCCGCCGTTGCCGACCGAAGTGAACCCGATCCTGCTGCAACGCCTGCAGCCTCTGTACGCGGCGGACACGCGGCTGGCCACGCCGTTCGCACGCGCGGTCGCGCAGCAGACCGACTCGCCGGTTCCCGAGTCAGGCGCGGCGATGATGGCGAACGGACAACCCGGGAAGAAGAAGCAAGGTGGTCTGCCGGTGATGATGGCCGCCGCGGGCGGCTTCATGGGCAAGGCCGACGGGCCGCGCGTTGCGTTCGTCGAGGACGACGGCTGGGACACGCACGCGAACGAAGCGGCGATCGTGACGCGCAAGATCGGCGAACTCGACGCAGGCCTTAAGGCGTTCCATCAATCGGTCGGCGCGATGTGGGGCCGCACGATCGTCATCGTCGCCACCGAATTCGGCCGTACCGCGCACATCAACGGAACAGGTGGTACGGATCACGGCACCGGCGGTTCGATGTTCCTCGCGGGCGGCGCGTTGCGCGGCGGGCGCGTCGCTGGCAAGTGGCCGGGCATCGGTTCCGGCGAGCTGTACCAGGAACGCGACGTGCACGCGACCACCGATTTCCGCTCGGTGTTCAAGGGCGTGCTGGCGGCGCACCTCGGTGTTTCGGAATCGCTGCTGGAGTCGCGCGTCTTTCCCGGCAGCCAGGCCGCGGAACCCTTGGTCAATCTGGTGGGTCCGGCACGCGCCGCCGCGTGATTTCCCTCGGCAATGGGCGGCGCTTGACAGGCGCCGCGGACAGGGCGAGAGTCACGGCGCGGTCCGTCCCGTCCACCACTGTTTGAGGGAGAACAGCCATGAGTGTTCCACCGGAATCCGTGACACCCCCGACGTCTTCATCCCCTGCCGGCGCACCGCCGCCGCCCGCGGGCGCACCCACCGCGGAAGAACGCCAGTGGGCGATGTTCGCGCACTTGTCGGCGCTGCTGGGAGGCCTCGTCACCGGCTGGATCGGTGGCTGGGGCTGGTTCATCGGCCCGCTGATCATCTGGCTGGTGAAGAAGGACACCATGCCGTTCGTGAATGATCAGGCCAAGGAAGCGCTGAACTTCAACATCACCGTCGCGATCATCTTCGTGATCCTGATGATCCTCGGCGTAGCCACGCTGGGCATCGGTTTCCTGGTCGCCGGACCGTTGATGGTCATCGTCGGCATCGCGGCGCTGGTGTTCATCATCATCGCGGCGATCAAGTCCAACGAAGGCGTGGCCTATCGCTATCCGTTCGCGTTGCGCCTGATCAAGTGAGCGCAGGATGCGCTCATCCCGTGCAGCACAGGGATGTGCGTTGACACGGGATCCAGTGAGAAATGATGCGCTTATCCCGTGCAGCACAGGGATGTGCATTGACACGGGATCCAGTGAAAGATGCATGCGCTCATCCCGTGCAGCCCATGGATGGGCGTTGACATGGGATCCAGTGAGAAATGATGCATTCATCCCGTGCAGCCCAGGGACGGGTGTTGACATGACAGATCGGGCGTGCCCATTCCGGCGCGCCCGATTCGTTTCAGGGCTCTTCTTCCGGCGCAAAAAGTTGCGCCGTTTCCGGGTGCTCGGGGTCGAGCAGCAGCTTGACCCGCGCATCGGCCTGCTCAAGCGCGGACTGGCACTGGCGATAGAGTGCGATGCCGCGCTCGAACGCGCGCAGCGATTCGTCCAGGTTCTGTTCGCCACTCTCCATCTTCGCCACCAGCGCTTCGAGTTCGGCCAAGGATTGCTCGAACTCGGCGACCGGCGAGGGATTGGCGGCTTTGATGGGCGGCTTGGGCATCCGCGCACGCTAGCGCAGGCGCGGGGGTGAATCAATCGCCTGCTGCGCGGCGTGCTTGCAAGTTTCGGGCGAGTCAATGAAAATTGCCGGCTCGCTGCGTGATTCAATGGTGGATGTAGCTCAGCTGGTCGAATGCCGAGCGCTTGCGACAGTCCAGTGGACTGTCGCGCGAGGCATTTGGTGGTTCAATGAGCGCTTGCGCGATGCCAGTGGCATCGCGCGCGAGTTGGACCGGTGAGCCAAGGATGGCGAACGGAAGCTGCACCAGGGATGGTTGCTTGAAGTATCAGTGGTGGATGTAGCTCAGCTGGTTAGAGTCCCGGATTGTGATTCCGGTTGTCGTGGGTTCGAGTCCCATCATCCACCCCAATTTTTGTACAATGGAGCGCTTTGGTGCAGGTCCTGCGGCAGTGATGGCCCTCACCCCTTGCCCTCTCCCGCAGGCGGGAGAGGGGAGTGATCGTCGCGCGCAGCGCGACAGCAAAATTGAATGAAGCGGGGGCCGTTAGCTCAGTTGGTAGAGCAGGAGACTCTTAATCTCTTGGTCGTAGGTTCGAGTCCTACACGGCCCACCAGTTTTTGCTCTCAAGGGTTTTTGCTCTCAAGAGCGGCCCTCACCCCTTGCCCTCTCCCGCGGGCGGGAGAGGGGAGTGATCATCGCGCTGCGCACGATAACGTTTTTGATTGGAGCGGGCGAAAGTGGCGGAACTGGCAGACGCGCTGGATTTAGGTTCCAGTGGGGCAACCCGTGCGGGTTCGAGTCCCGCCTTTCGCACCACCGAGCGCCCGCGGCCGGTCCATTTAGTCCACCGGCTGCTTGCCGAGGCGGCAGCCACTTCGTAACAACAGTGGATGCGCCGATGCGCATCGACCGTCAGGAGCCACCATGCAAGTTTCCCTGGAAAACGTCGGCAAGCTCGAGCGCAAGCTGACCGTCAAGTTTCCCGCCGAACAGTTCGAGTCCAAGGTGCGCCAGCGCATTTCCGAGCTCGGCCGCAACGTGCGCCTAAAGGGTTTCCGCCCGGGCAAGGTGCCGGTCAAGGTGATCGAGCAGCGCTACGGTGACCAGGTGCGCGGCGAAGCGCTTTCCGACCTGATCGGCAGCACGTTCCGCGAAGCCGTGCAGCAGCAGAACCTGCAGCCGGTCGCGAACCCCAACATCGATACCGACGGCAAGCCGCAGGATGGCGAGATCGCCTACACGGCGACCTTCGAGGTGATGCCGGAACTGCCGACCGTCGACGTCGGCATCCTGAAGATCGACCGCCCGAAATCCGAAGTGGGCGAGGCCGACGTCGACAACATGATCGAAACCCTGCGCGCGCAGCGTCGCACCTTCCAGAAGGTCGAGCGCGCCGCCGCGGACGGCGACATGGTGATCGTCGATTACGTTGCACAGGCGGACGGCTTCCGGCACCCGGCCGAAGGCCGCGAGCGCGCCGCCACCGTGATCGGCGGCAACACCGCGCTGGCCGTTTTTGACGGTGCGCTGAAGGGACACAAGGCCGGCGAGGAATTGTCGTTCGACGTGGAGTTCCCGCCGACGTTCCCGATCCCGCAACTGGCCGCGAAGCAGGCCAGGGTCGAGCTGCGCATCGGTGAGGTGCAGGCTCCGCACATGCCGGAAGTGGACGCGGAGTTCATCCGCAACTTCGGCATCGCCGATGGTTCGCCGGAAACGTTCCGCAGGGAAGTCCGCGCCAACCTCGAACGCGAGCTCGAGAACGCATTGCGCGCGCGCCTGCGCAACGAGGTCGGCGGCAAACTGGCCGCGACCTACGCCGACGTGGACGTACCCAAGGTGCTGGAACGCGCCGAAGCCGAATCGCTGGTGCGCGCGGCGATGCCGGGCCTGTCCGGCGAGCAGTCGATTCCGGCCGCGGCGATGGAAGCGGCGCTGCCGATCGCGCACCAGCGCGTGATCGCGGGCTTGCTGCTGCGCCAGATCGCGCAGAGCAACAACCTGCGCGTGGACAACCGCAAGGTGACCGAGCGGATCGCCAAGATCGCCTCGACCTACGAGGAACCCGAGCAGGTCGTTGAACTCTACCGCAACAACCCCCAGATGATGGACAACGTGCGGACCGCCGTGCTCGAAGACCAGGTTTCCGAATGGGTGGCGGACCACGCCGACACCACGGAAGTCACCCTGAGCTTCGACGAGGTGATGCATCCGCAGAACACCGCGAATTGAATCAGCGCGAACTGAAGCAGCGCGGCCCGATCCGCCGTCATCCGGAGAACACCATGCAGCGCGAAACGCAGGAAACCCGCAACCTCAACCTGGTTCCGATCGTCGTCGAGCAGACCTCACGCGGCGAGCGTTCGTTCGACATCTATTCGCGGCTGCTGAAGGAACGCATCATCTTCCTGGTCGGCCCGATCGACGACAACGTCGCCAACGTCGTGATGGCGCAGATGCTGTTCCTGGAATCGGAGAACCCGGACAAGGACATCCAGTTCTACATCAACAGCCCCGGTGGCGTGGTGTCGTCCGGCCTGGCCATCTACGACACCATGCAGTTCATCAAGCCGGACGTCAGCACGATGTGCGTCGGGCAGGCGAGCAGCGCGGCGTCGCTGTTGCTGATGGCGGGCGCCAAGGGCAAGCGCTACGCGTTGCCGAATTCGCGCATCATGATCCACCAGCCTTCGGGTGGTGCGCAGGGCCAGGCGACCGACATCGAGATCCACGCGAAGGAAATCCTGTACCTGCGCGGCCGCCTCAACGAGATCTACGCCAAGCACACCGGCAAGACAGTCGAGCAGATCGCACGCGACATGGAGCGCGATCGCTTCATGAGCGCCGACGAAGCCAGGGATTACGGCCTGATCGACACGGTGTACGACCGGCGCGCCGACGACTCCGTAAAGTCGGCTTGAGGCGTTGATCGCAAGTCCGCGATTTCCCACTTCTTTTCCAGGACGAATGCCCGCTGCGGCAGGCCAGCCGGCCAGTTCGGCTGTGCTATGCTGCGGCCGTGTCGGGGCTTCCCGAATGACTTATTGCATGACTGATCGACGGAGCACGAAATGAGCGAGGACCGGCCTGGCCGCGGCAACGAAGGCGGCAAGATCCTTTACTGCTCGTTCTGCGGCAAAAGCCAGCACGAAGTCCGCAAGCTGATCGCGGGCCCCAGCGTGTTCATCTGCGATGAATGCGTCGAGCTCTGCAACGACATCATCCGCGAGGAACTGGAAGAGAAGGCCGCGTCCGGCCGCACCCAGTTGCCGAAGCCGCGCGAAATCATGGAGACGCTCGACCAGTACGTGATCGGGCAATCGCGCGCCAAGAAGGCGCTCGCCGTCGCGGTGTACAACCACTACAAGCGGATGGAGTCGCGCGCCAAGAAGGACGATATCGAGCTCGCGAAGTCCAACATCCTGCTGATCGGTCCGACCGGCTGCGGCAAGACGCTGCTGGCCGAGACGCTGGCGCGCCTGCTCAACGTGCCGTTCACCATCGCGGATGCGACCACGCTCACCGAAGCGGGCTATGTCGGCGAGGACGTCGAGAACATCATCCAGAAGCTGCTGCAGAAGTGCGACTACGACGTCGAGAAGGCGCAGACCGGCATCGTGTACATCGACGAGATCGACAAGATTTCGCGCAAGAGCGAAAACCCGTCGATCACGCGCGACGTTTCCGGCGAAGGCGTGCAGCAGGCGCTGCTGAAACTGATCGAAGGCACGGTGGCGTCGGTGCCGCCGCAGGGCGGGCGCAAGCATCCGCAGCAGGAATTCCTGCAGGTCGACACCCGCAATATTCTTTTTATCTGCGGCGGCGCGTTCTCCGGCCTCGACAAGGTGATCCAGCAGCGTTCGGAAACCACCGGCATCGGCTTCGGCGCCGAAATCCGCTCAAAGCAGCGCAGGCAGAACGTCGGCGCGCTGCTGGCGAACGTCGAGCCGGAAGACCTGGTGAAGTACGGTCTGATCCCGGAATTCGTCGGCCGCCTGCCGGTCGTCGCGACGCTGGACGAGCTGGACGAAGACGCGCTGGTGAAGATCCTCACCGAGCCGAAGAACGCGATCACCAAGCAGTTCAAGAAACTGTTCGACATGGAGAGCGTCGAGATCGAGTTCCGTCCCGATGCGCTCACCGCGATCGCCAAGCGCGCGATCAAGCGCAAGACCGGCGCGCGCGGCCTGCGTACCATCCTCGAAAGCGTACTGCTCGACACCATGTACGAATTGCCGTCGCTGGAACACGTCAGCAAGGTTGTGGTGGACGAAGCCGTCATCAACGGCCAGGCCGAGCCCTACCTGATCTACCGCGGCAACCTGCAGCAGCAGCGCGTCGCCGGCGAAGGCGACGCCGCGTAGTCCTCAAGCAAACGCGCGTGCCGCAGTGATGCGGCACAATGCGCGCGTGCGCGGGTGGCGGAACCGGTAGACGCAGGGGACTTAAAATCCCCCGGATCACATCCGTGCGGGTTCGATCCCCGCCCCGCGCACCATTTTCCGGAACTCCACCGCTTCCTCCTGCGCGCCGTTCAGATTCCCGGGTGACTGACGGCATGGGTGCGCCGTCCCGACCTTGATATATGCTTGCGGGACCGTCCGTCCACGGGCGGCTGCTTGGGAGCATGCGACGGCAGAGGTGGGGCGGTATGGATGGTGCAGCTCACGGTGTTGATGCAAGTCCGCTGGCGTTGTTGGGCATCGGAGATTTGGAGGAGCGCGTCTATCGCGCCTTGCTGAAACGCCACGGGGCATCCGCCGCGGTCATCGCCGGCGAACTCGCGATGACCCTGGATGACGCAACCCGGGCGCTGGAACACCTCGACTCTCTGGGGCTGGTGACGCATACACCCGAGGTCCCCAAAACCTATGTTTCGGTGGAACCAGAACTCGCGATCGACGCGCTGATCAAGCAGCGGCAACGGGCGCTGGAACAGGCACGCACGGTTGTTCCGACGCTCGCACAGGCATTCGCCCACGCGTCAGCGGATCACGCCGGCCAGCAGCCCGTCATCGAACTGATCACCAATCGTGCGCACCTTGGCCAGGTGTTGGTCCAGATGTATCAGTCGGCACAGACCGAACTGGTGGCTTTTCAAAAGGTGCCGGTCATCCTGCCCAGCACCCAGCTCACTGGCGAGACGGCTACCGAAGCGGTGGTGCGAACCATTTCGGATGAGTCATTCCTGGAAGTACCCGGCGTGCTCGAGTTGATGCGCCAGGACATGGCGCGGGGCGAGCAGGCACGGACGTTCTCCAGCTTGCCGTTCAAGATGATGATCGCCGACAAGCGCACCGCGGTCATCACCCTGGATGCCCAGGATCCCCAGGCACCTACACTCCTGATCCACCGCAGTACGCTGCTTGAGGCGTTGTGCCTGCTGTTTGAGTTCGTGTGGGAAAAGGCGACGCCGGTCGTCGCTGCCCGCGACGGCGAAGTGAAGGTCAGGATGGAAAGCACCGGGCACGGAATCGAATCGGCGAAAGCCTTGTTGCCGCTGTTGAGCGCAGGACTGAACGACAAGGCGATCGCGCAGGAATTGAACATCTCCGCGTCCACGCTGAACCGGCGCATCGGCGATCTCATGTCGATCTACGATGCGCGGACGCGCTTTCAGCTTGGACTGCAAGTGGCGCGCCTGAACGACGTTGCCTCCCGATGACGCGGTCACCACTTTCGCATGGCTCGCGGCGCGAACCGGTTCAGTGCCCGCCGACGGCCAGCAATCGAGAGTTGCTGGGGAGCATTGACGGCACGAGGTGAGTGGTATGGATGGTGCACGCGATACCGATGCAAGTCCACTGGCGCTCTTGGGTATCGGGGATCTCGAGGAACGCGTCTATCGCACCCTGCTGGAACGCCGCCGGGCATCCGCCGCCGACGTCGCGAACGAGCTCGCGATCAGCCCCGACGATGCAGCCGGCTTGCTGGAGCACCTGGAGTCATTGGGACTGGCGACGCACCTGCCGGAATCTCCCAAAGCCTATGTTGCGGTCGAGCCCGAGCTCGCCATCGATGCATTGATCAAGCAGCGCCAGCACTCACTCGAACAGGCGCGCAAAGCGGTCCCGATTCTTGCGAAGGCATTCGCGCAAGCCACGGTCGAACATGCGGAACGGCAACCCGTCATCGAATCCGTTACGAATCGTGCCCATCTTCGTCATCTGCTGGCTCAGCTCCATCAATCATCCCGAACCGACCTGATGGTCTTTCAAAAAGGTCCGGTCATCGTGCCGGGCGACCAGTTCATGGGCGATGCGATCACGGAAACGTCGATTCGAACCGTTTCCGACGAGTCCTATCTCGAGGCGCCCGGAGGCCTCGAGGCGCTGTACAAGGACATGGCCCGTGGCGAACAGGCACGGACGTTCTCCAGATTGCCGTTCAAGATGGTGATTGCGGACAAGCGCACGGCGCTCATCAACCTGGACGCCCAAGATCCGGACGCGCCGAAAATCCTGATCCATCGCAGCACATTGCTCGAAGCGTTGTGCCTGCTGTTCGAATTCGTGTGGGAAAAGGCAACCCCCATCGTCACCGCCCGCGATGGCGAATTGAAGTTGAAACCTGACATCCACCGACACGGCAGCGAATCCGTGCAGGCGTTGATACCGCTCCTGAGTGCGGGACTCAACGACAAGGCGATCGCGCAGAAATTGAACATTTCCGCATCCACGCTCAATCGGCGCATGGGCGACCTGATGTCGCTCTACGGGGCGCGCACGCGCTTTCAACTCGGGTTGCAGGTTGCGCGGATGGATGACGCCGCGCCGCGACCGGCCCGGTAGCGCACTTCTTTTCGCCGCAAGCGCGCGCACCGAAATCGATGCGTTTGACCGATTACTTCCATGACGGAAATCCGTCACGATTTTTTGTTGCACATGTTGCGCGACCTGCGCAACACTCGCCGCACGTTTTGTGACGCGAAGCGTACGTGATTGTCGCCGCGCGCTCGAAGCACTTCCGCAAGTCCTGACCGGTTTGAATCGACTTGAACGACGCACCTGCAACGCGGCAGGTGCGAGGGGAGGTTTTGTCTCGAGGTAACCATTACAGCGATCGTTCCTCCGTTGCATTGAACCCAGTGATGCAGGCAAGGCCGGGCATCACCCGACAATCCTGGAGTTGATGATGAACAAGAAGATCTACAGCCTGGTTTGGAACAAATCCCTCAAGCAAATAGTGGTTGCATCGGAGCACGCCACTGCAAAAAGCGGGGGAGCTGCAGCCGGGTGTGCTTCGGGTGATCGGCAGGCGGGACGGCGGCGATCCGGTCTGGTCGCGGCGCTGACGGTTGCATTGGGACTTGCACCACTGGCGGCTTTGAGCGCCACGCACGCGCAGACTTCAGACGCGAACGCAATGCAGAGCCCCGCCACGATCAATGCGGCTGGGAACACTTCCGCTGTCGAAACAAGCGGGCAATTCGCGAGCGCAGACCGTCGCGATGATTTGCGAACTTTGAACACGGCGATCGGCTACACGGTGGTTGCCGATCCGGCCTCCGCAGCGATCTCGCCGGCATTGCCGCTGGTCGCCAATCCCGGTTCGTTCGCGCACTATTTCGATGCCAATGGTCCGATGGATGGCAGCGACGATGCCAATGCCGCCGGTGCCTACTCCGTCGCGGTGGGATCCAACGCCGACGCGAGTGGCGACTATTCGAGTGCCGTGGGCGCGTCCTCGACGGCCAGCGGCAAGGGTGCGAGTGCATTCGGCGACAATGCCGACGCCTCCGGGGATGGCAGCACTGCGCTGGGCCAGAACTCGACTGCGAGCGGTTTGAATGCCACGGTCACAGGGTACGGCTCGGTAGCGTCGGGCGATCATTCGCTGGCGCTGGGCGACAGTGCGACGGCAGTGGGCAGCAACGACATTGCGATGGGAAATGGTGCGACGACCGGCGGTAGCGCTGGCAATAACATCGCGATCGGCACCGGTGCCTATGCGGGCAGTGCGTACGGCGGCAACATCGCGATCGGGCAGAACGCGCACGCCGCGGGCGCCGGCAAGTACACGATGGCGCTCGGCCGGGGGGCGAGCGCGGATGGGAAATACGCCATCGCGGTCGGAAACGGCGCGGTGGCGTCGAACAACTTGAGCATGGCCATCGGTGCGCGGGCGACGGCGGCCGGATCGGTTTCCACAGCGGTCGGCGAGTATTCGGTGGCGGGCGACGCCGGGGCGACGGCGATCGGCGCCTTTTCCTACGCGACAGCGGCGGAGAGCACCGCGTTGGGCTTTTCCGCGTTCGCGACGGGACGAAGCGCGTCGGCAATTGGCGAGAATGCCCATGCGGCAACGTATGGCACTGCGGTCGGCGCTAACAGTTATGCCATCGGATATGGCTCGAATGCGCTGGGTACCTTTGCCTTTGCCGTGGGCCGGAACAGCAATGCACTGGGCGCGAATTCAGTGGCGGCCGGCCAAGGTTCGGTGGCGTTGGGCGCCTTCGCCTACAGTACTGGCCTGCGCAGCAACGCGATCGGGTATTTTTCGACGGCGACAGGCTACGCCAGCACTGCGTTGGGCAACAACGCATCGGCGCGGGGCGATTCGTCGCTCGCTCTGGGCAATACAAGCCTGGCGAGTGGTGACTACGGCACCGCGGTCGGTCCATTTGCGGTAGCGCAGGGCGTCAGCGCGACGGCATTGGGCGATACCGCGAATGCGCTCGGTGATCACAGCGTCGCGGTGGGCAGCAATGCCTATGTCGGCAGCCAGAACGGCATCGCCATCGGCAATGGTGCGTTCGTCGCGCCGACGGGTTCGAAGGAAAACAAGTACGGTTCCACGTACATGGCACCCACGCAAGGCATCGCGATCGGCACGGGTGCGAGCGTGACCGGCGTGTACGGCGTGGCACTGGGCAACAACGCCTCGGCAGGCAGCCCCAATTCCATCGCGATCGGCACCCATGCCTATGTCACCGGCAAATACGGCACGGCGATCGGCCGCTATGCCTATGCGGGCGGCAAGTACGCGACGGCGATCGGGGAAGGTGCGCGCGCGACGGGTTTGTACGCGACGGCGCTTGGTTCGAACTCGCGCGCCGATTCCGACTTCTCGATGGCGGTCGGTTTCAATTCCTATGCGCACGGCAGGTACGCAACCGCTGTCGGCACGGCGGCGTATGCCGCCTATGCGGGCACCTCGCTGGGCCTCGGCGCCCGCGCCGGAGCCAAGGGCACGACGGCACTAGGCGCGGACAGCAAAGCCCGGTCGCAGGGAACCATCGCGATCGGTGATCACGCTTACGCCGGTCAGTACAGCGCGGATGCCGGGAACGCGGTGGCGGTTGGATATCACGCGAATGCCCAGGGCTATGCAAGCATTGCGCAAGGCGGCAACGCCGTGGCCGCAGGCGACTCGTCGATCGCGATCGGCAACACCAGTCTGGCACGTGGCGATTACGGCACCGCGGTCGGTCCGTTCGCGGTGGCGCAGGGCGCCAGTTCGGCGGCGTTTGGCGACACCGCGAATGCGCTGGGCGACAACAGCGTGGCGGTAGGCAGCAACGCCTACGCGGGCAGTGGCAACGGCATCGCCATCGGCAACGGTGCCTACGTCGCGCCGCTTGGGGACTGGGACATCGCCGGTCTCCATGTCAAGCACCCGACGGAGGGGATTGCGATCGGTGCGGGTTCGAGCGTGACGGGCGTGTACGGAACGGCGATCGGCGGCTACTCGCAAGCTGGCGGCAAGTATGCGACGGCGCTCGGATCGCGGGCGACGGCGTCCGGCAAGTTCAGCACGGCGTTGGGCGGCAGCGCCACCGCAAGCGCCGAGCAGTCGACGGCGGTGGGCACCTACTCCGAAGCCAGCGGTGTCGCGAGTTCGGCATTTGGCAAGGGTGCATACGCCGGGGGACTTGCCAGCACGGCCCTGGGCGTGGATGCGGTCGCGACCGGCCGGCTTTCGATTGCCATCGGAGCCACGTCGAGGGCCGACGGAAACTTCGGCATTGGCATTGGTCATTACGCGAATGCATATGGCCTTGGGAGCGTTGCGCTTGGCATTGGCGCGAAGGGAACCGGCACGGGTTCGGTCGCGCAAGGCGTGTATGCCTCGGCTGCCGGGCAGAACAGCATTGCGACGGGCTACTTCGCCAGTGCGAGTGGTTACGGCAGCATCGCGGAGGGAGGACATGCCCAGGCCGAGGGCGACTCGTCGATCGCGATCGGCAACACGAGCCTGGCAAGCGGCGACTACGGCACCGCAGTCGGGCCGTTCGCGGTGGCGCAGGGCACCAGCGCGTCGGCTTTCGGCGACGCGGCGAACGCGCTGGGTGACGACAGCACGGCGATCGGGCATTACAGCGTGGCGCAAGGATTGCAGTCCACGGCGGCGGGTTACAACGCGCATGCGATGGGTGATTACAGCAGCGTGTTCGGCGCGGGCGCGCAGGCGCTCGGCAGCGGCGACGTTGCGATGGGCAATGGCGCAGTGGCCGACAACACGGGCAGCTTCACTCCGCCGCCGGAAGGCAAACCGTTCTGCGTGTTCGTGCTGGGCCATCTCGTGTGCCGTTACGGAGCAGGCTCGGCAACCGCGGTGGGCACCAACGCCGTTGCATCGGGCACGGGCGCTTCGGCGTTCGGCGACGGCGCAACCGCGACCGGCAAGTATTCCATCGCCATGGGCGATGCCAAGGCCAGCGGCAACTACAGCATTGCCATGGGGCGCCGTGCAGAGGCGAGTGGAAAGTACAGCACCGCCATTGGCGAATACGCCGCGGCCGCCGGAAACGGCAGCATCGCGATGGGCCGACGCTCCAACGCGGGCGGCAATTACGCCACTGCGGTAGGCACCACGGCGACTGCATACAGTGCGTACGCCTCGGCCTTCGGCGCCGGCGCGAGCGCAATGGGCAAGGCCGCGACGGCTGTCGGATTGAGCGCCTACGCAGGTGGCTACGCAGCGATGGCGCTCGGTGCCGATTCGGGGGCGCTCGGCACCGATTCGATCGCGGAAGGCGTGCATGCCTACACCGGTGCGGACGCCTCCAACAGCATGGCGTTCGGTACCGGTGCCGCCGCGACCGGTACGCAATCGATCGCCATGGGCTTCCAGGCTGCTGCAGGCGGGTACTCGAGCGTGGGCATCGGTACGAATGCGAACGCGCAAGGCGATTCCGGAATCGCCATCGGCAACACCACGCTGGCGGGCACGTATGCGACAGCGGTCGGTCCGTTCGCGGTCGCGCAGGGCTACTCGTCGGTGGCGCTGGGCGACACGGCCAACGCGCTGAGCAGCAACAGCATCGCGATCGGCAAGAACGCCTACGTCGGGGCAACTTATCAGGGTGCGCCGACGCAGGGCATCGCGATCGGATACAACGCCGCGGCCACGGCCAAGGACAGCATCGTGATCGGCAATGGCGCCCACACGGCCGGCGCCGGAAAGTACGCGACCGTGGTCGGCAACCAGGCCTATGCCGGCCGGCGGTCGGTCGCCATCGGCAATTACGCCAATGCCGTTGGCAAGTACGGCACTGCGGTCGGCAACGATGCCACGGCCATCTCCTCGTTCGCCACCGCGTTCGGCTCCAGGGCCAATGCAGGATCGGTCGCCGCGACGGCACTCGGCAGCAATGCGCAGGCAACGGGTGGTTTCTCTACCGCAGTCGGTTACTTCTCGCGCGCCAGCGGCAATGGTGCGTTGGCTTTCGGAAATGGCACCGATGCGAGCGGTTACGCGTCGACCGCCATCGGCCAGGGCGCGACGGCCGCGGGGGTGCATTCGTTGGCGCAGGGCTATCTGGCGAACGTCGGCACCGGCGGATACAACGCCACGGCGATCGGCACCTTGAGTAGCGCGAGTGCTTACGACAGCACCGCACTGGGCTTCGATGCGGCGGCCTCGGGCGATTCTTCCGTGGCACTGGGCAGGAGCACGGCGGCGAGCGGTGCATACGGCACGGCGGTGGGTCCGTTCGCGGTCGCGCAGGGATACAGCTCCACGGCGATTGGCGACACCGCCAGTGCGATCGGCGATGCAAGCGTCGCGTTGGGCTCCAATGCCTACGCGAGTGCCGCCAACAGCGTTGCCCTGGGTGCCGGCTCGCTCGCCGATCGCGCGAATACGGTGTCGGTGGGTGCGCCGGGCGCGGAGCGCCAGATCACCAACGTGGCGGCAGGTACCCAAGGCACCGATGCGGTGAACTTGGCCCAGCTGGAAGCCGCGACAAGCCTCACGGGCCAGGCGACCGCGCATTACTTCAAGGTCAACGGTCCGGGCGATGGTTCGGACGATGCGACCGCCGGTGGCGCGCTGGCCACGGCAGCCGGCTCGGGTGCGAACGCGGCGGGCATGAACAGCATCGCGTTGGGAACGAATGCCTATGCGGCCACGGGGAAATCGATCGCCGTGGGGCTGCAAACCGTCACGGGCGGCGCCCAGGCGTTCGCCTTGGGCAGCTACGCCTCGGCGACCGGAAACAACTCGGTGGCGTTGGGCGGTGCGATCGATCGGAACGGTGACGGGAAGATCGAGGCCGGCGAGAACACCGTCGCCTCGGGTGGTTTGTCGACGGCGCTCGGCGTGAATTCGCAGGCGACCAACGACAGCACGACCGCGGTCGGTGCGCAGTCGGTTGCATCGGGGCTCGGCGCGACGGTGGTGGGCAGCACGGCGCAGGCTTCGGGATTGGCCGCGGTGGCGGTCGGTTTCGGCGCACAGGCTTCGGCCGATGGTTCGGTCGCCATCGGCTGGAACTCGATTGCCGATTCTCCCAACACCGTGTCGTTCGGCGGCAACGGCATCTATCGCGAGCTGGTCAACCTGGCCGACCCGACGACTTCGCATTCGGCCGTGACGCTCGGCTATCTGCAGAGCAACTACACCACCAGCGCGGTCACCAACAATGCCCTGGCGAATCTGTCCAACGAGATTGACGCGCTCAACAAGCAGATGGCGAAATTGAACGGAGCATCGGTGGGCGCCACGGCGACGACGGCCGCGGCGGCGAATCCGACCACCGCCGTCGCCACGACCACCAGCGGGTCGACCACTGCGACCTCGGGGCACGGCAACCAGGTGGCGCAATCGGGCGACAGCCCGGTTCCGGTGAGCAGCACCGCAGGCAGCACCCGGCCGGCGGACAGCCAGACGCAGCAGGCGGTGGCCGCCAGCAGCCAATACACGGATCAGCAGACGCGCGAGGCATTGCAGTCGGCCAACACCTACTCCGACACGGCCAACGCGCAGACCCTGAGTTCCGCGAAGGCATATACCGACCAGGCCTTGGCCAACTACGTCACCACCGATTCCTTCAACCAGTACCAGCAGCAGGTGAACGCACGCTTCAGCCAGCAGGACCAGCGCATCGACAGGATTTCGGCGATGAGTACCGCGATGGTGCAGATGGCGGCCAGCGCGGCGGGCATCGACACGCCCAACCGCGTGGGGCTGGGCGTCGGCAACAGCCACGGCCAGTCGGCGTTGTCCGTCGGTTACCAGCGTGCACTGGGCAAGACAGCCACCATCACCATCGGCGGATCGGTGAGCGGCAGCGAAAGCTCCGTGGGTGCGGGCGTGGGCTTCGGCTGGTGAGCGGGAAAACCCGGGCCAAAGATTCGGAGAACGTGGTATGCAGTCGGTAGCACGAGGCGTAACGAAGCTGGAATGAACCGGATGGCGTGATCGGCGAGCAGTAACGAAGCATCGATTTCGATGTTCCTTCAACCCTGTGGATGAGGACAAATTCATGTTCAAGCATTGTGCAGATTTGCGTAATCGTGTTTTGGCGATTGCGGTGGCGGGCGCCCTCGGCGTTTCGAGTGCGGCGCTCGCAGCCGCGCCGGCAGCCCAGTTCGGCGTGCTGACCAAGGCGACCACCCTCAATCGTGGCGACGTGGTGAAGAGCGCGGTGCCGTTGACCCGGCCGGTGCAGGTGACGGTGACGCTGAAACTTCGCGACGAAGCGGGCATGAAGGCGTTCCTGGCCCGCCCGGCGACTTCGCGTGGCGTGATGAGCCAGGCGCAGCTGGCCAATCATCTGCCGACGCAGGCGCAGGCGCAGGCGGTGGCCGACTACCTGAAGGGTGCCGGTTTCACCAACATCAAGATCTCGGCGAACCGGATGCTGGTCAACGCGACCGGCAGCGCGGCCGCGGTGCAGACCGCGTTCAAGACGCCGCTGGTGAACGTGCACACGAGCGATGGCCGCAACGCGTTTGCGAACAGCGCGGCCATCCAGATTCCGGCGTCGCTGCGCGGAACCGTGCAGGCGGTGCTCGGCCTGCAGACGGTGCACAAGGCGCACATCTTTGCATCGCAGGCCGATGCGACACGCGTGGGCATCAGTGGGCATTATCCGCAGGAGTTCGCGGACATCTATGACTCTTCTTCGCTGCCTGCCGCGACCGACGTCAATGTCGGCGTGTGGGGCTGGGGCAGCATGGAGCAGACGGTCACCGACCTCAACGACTTCATGTCCACCAGCGGAATCTCCGCCGGTACCGTGAACGTCGTCTGCACCGACACCAACGGCATCGACTCGAGCACCGGTGCGGGCCTGGGCGGCATCAGCATCGGCGACCCCACTTGCAACGGCAATGTCGACCAGGGTTCGACCGAATGGGACATGGACAGCCAGAGCATCCTCGGCATGAGCGGTGGCGTGAAGAGCTTGACCTTCTACGCTGCGTTCGGTGGCTACAACACCACGATCACCGATGCGCTGAACGAAATCGTGACGCCGACCGTCGGCGAACCGCTGGCGCAGGTCATCAACGCCTCGTTCGGCGAATGCGAACGCAATCAGGATGCGAACCAGGGTGGCGATGGTTCGATGCAGTCCAACGACGCGTTGTTCCAGATCGCGGCCGCGCAAGGGCAGACCTTCTCGGTCTCCACGGGCGACCATGGCTCGGATGAGTGCGGCGATGGCCAAGCGAATTCCGCGAGCTATCCCGCCAGCTCGCCGTGGGTGGTGGCTGTCAGCGGCACCACGCTGCGCGCGTCGAACACGACTTGGGGTCGCGAGAACGTGTGGCTGGATGCGGGCGGCAGCCCGAGCTCGGCCGAAACGGCACAATCGTGGCAGACGGGCTTGACCTATGGCACGTACGCGGGCCAGCGTGGTCCGGACGTGGCCTTCGATGCCAACCCCAGTTCGGGCGGGATCATCTGGATCCGGGGCGGCTACCAGCAGTGGGGTGGCACCAGCCTCGCGGCGCCGATCTTTGCCGGTGCCTGGGCACGCATCCTGGAGGGCAATCCCGCTCTCGGTTTTGCGGCGCCGAACCTGTACACGTTGCCGGCTGCGGCGTTGCACGACGTGCGCGCGGGCAACAACGGGCAGTACCTTGCCAAACCGGGCTGGGACTGGGCCACGGGCCTGGGCAGCTTCGACGTGGGCAGGGCGGCAGCCTTGCTGGCGCCTCCACAGACGACGGCCCGCCACACGGCGCAGCGCTGACTCCAGTGCAGGCTTGCAGCGACAACCGCACCGGACAAACGTCCGGTGCGGTTTTTTCATCTGCGATAAAGCAGCGATCCGACGGACAGTTCGACTGCGCCGCGGCGCGCGCCGGTTGCGCAGGATTTTCTATTTCGCCGGCGGCTGGTCGACGTGTCCGCACGCCTCGCAGGTGCGCGCTTCCACCGAGCCGTAGTAGCGTTCGAACACCGGCGGGAAATCCTTTTCGATGCTGTCGAGGATGAAGTACTCCTCGTAGAGTTTGCGGTTGCAGTTCTCGCAGAACCACAACAGGCCGTCCTTCTCGTGCAACAGGCGGCGGCGTTCGATCACCAGGCCGATCGAATCCTTCATCCGCTGCGGTGAATGCGGCGTGCGCGCGGGCAAGTAGAAAATCTCGCCGGCGCGGATCGGAATGTCGCGGCGCTGTCCCTCGTCCTGCACGCGCAACACCATCTCGCCTTCCAGTTGATGGAAGAACTCCGGGCCTTCGTCCCAGTGGTAATCGGTGCGCGCGTTTGGGCCGCCCACGATCATGATGATGAAGTCGCCATCGACGATGCACTTGTTGCCCACCGGCGGCTTCAGCAGGTGCCGGTGTTCGTCGATCCAGCGTTGCAGGTTGAAGGGCGGTGTCAGGGACATGATCGGTTCCGATCGCGGTCTGCGCCTACCTTAGCGCCGGCGAGAGCTTGCCGCACGCTTCACACTTCCAGCGACGCGAGATCGCCTTTCTCTTCCAGCCATGAACGGCGGTCGGACGCGCGCTTCTTGGCCAGCAGCATGTCCATCAATTGCGAAGTCGCCGCACCGTCGTCGACGGTCAGTTGCACCAGCCGCCGGGTGTCGGGGTCGATGGTCGATTCGCGCAACTGCGCCGGATTCATTTCGCCCAGGCCCTTGAAACGCGTGACGGACACGGCACCTTTCATCTTTTCGCGCTCGATGCGCTTCAGCAGCGCGTCGCGTTCGGATTCGTCGAGGCAATAGAACACCTGCTTGCCCACGTCCACGCGGAACAGCGGCGGCATCGCGACATACACGTGGCCTTCGCGCACCAGCGCCGGGAAGTGGCGCAGGAACAGCGCGGACAACAAGGTGGCGATGTGCAAGCCGTCGGAGTCGGCGTCGGCGAGGATGATGATCTTGCCGTAGCGCAGGCCAGTCAGATCGTCCTTGCCGGGATCGCAGCCAATCGCGATCGCAAGGTTGTGCACTTCCTCCGACGCCAGCACGGCGCCGGATTCCACCTCCCACGTGTTCAATATTTTCCCGCGCAGCGGCAGGATCGCCTGGTAATCCTTGTCGCGCGCCTGCTTGGCCGAACCGCCGGCCGAATCGCCTTCGACCAGGAACAATTCAGTGCGATCGGGATCACTGGATGCGCAATCGGCCAGCTTGCCGGGCAGCGCCGGGCCTTGCGTGATCTTCTTGCGCACGACTTGCTTGGCCGCCTTCATGCGCGCGGCGGCGTGCTCGATCGCGAGTTGCGCGATCGCTTCGCCCGCGGCGACGTGCTGGTTCAGCCACAGCGAGAACGCATCGTGGATCGCGTTCTCGGTGGAGCTGGCGGCGTCGCGCGAAGACAGGCGTTCCTTGGTCTGGCCCGCGAATTGCGGGTCGCGCATCTTCACGCTCAACACGAATGCCACCCGCTCCCACACGTCTTCGGGCGCCAGCTTCACGCCACGCGGCAAGAGATTCCGCAAATCGCAGAACTCGCGCACCGCGTTGGTCAATCCGGATCGCAAGCCGTTGACGTGCGTACCGCCCTGGATCGTCGGAATCAGATTGACGTAGCTCTCTTGCACCAGCTCGCCGTCGGGCACCCACGCGAACGCCGCGTCAAGGCCGCCGTCCTCGCGCTGCGCGTGGTGCACGAACAATTCCGGCGGCAGGCAGATCGCGCCGCCGAGTTCGGATTTCAGGTATTCGGCCAAGCCGTCTTCGTAATGCCATTCATCGCGTTCGCCGCTGGCTTCGTCCAGCAGCGTCACCGTCAGGCCCGCGCACAGCACGGCTTTCGCGCGCAACAAGTGTTTCAGTTTCGGCAGCGAGACTTTCGGCGAATCGAAATACTTGGGATCGGGCAGGAAGCGCAGCGTGGTGCCTGTGCGGCGCTTCGGCACTTCGCCCAGCGTTTCCAGTTTGCCGACCGGCTCGCCGTCCTTGAAACGCATCCGGTATTCGGTGCCTTCGCGGCGGATCAGCACTTCGAGGAACGACGACAACGCGTTCACCACCGACACGCCGACACCGTGCAGTCCGCCGGAGAAGGTGTAGTTGCGGTCGGAGAATTTCGCGCCCGCGTGCAACCGCGTGAGGATCAGTTCCACGCCCGGCACGCCTTCGTCGGGATGGATGTCCACCGGCATGCCGCGGCCGTCGTCGATCACCGTCACCGAACCGTCCTTGTGCACGGTGACGTCGATCAGCGATGCGTGCCCTGCCAGCGCCTCGTCCACCGAATTGTCGACCACTTCCTGGACCAGGTGGTTGGGCCGCGTGGTGTCGGTGTACATGCCGGGGCGGCGGCGCACCGGTTCGAGGCCCGACAGCACTTCGATGTCGGCGGCGTTGTAGCGGGTGGAAGCAGCCATGGATCGTGTTCCGGACGGGTGAAAGACACAGCCGGGCAGGATGGCGAACCGGCGCGCGCCGGTCAATCCTTCCTCGCGCTGAATTGCAAGAAGGCGGATGAAAAAATCCTCGATTGCGTTCAGCGCCCAGTCTGCCGATCGGGCAGAATATGCGCAGCGCCGGGCCATCGTGGCCCGCGCTATTCCAGGAGACCATTGCAATGCGTAAGCTGATCCTCGCCGCCATCGTCGCGGCTGCGTTCTCGATTCCGGCGTTCGCCCAGACCACCCCGGCCGCTTCGGCCCCGGCCACCTCGGCCCCGGCCGACCAGGCTGCCCCGGCGGCTTCGGCCCCGGCCATGAAGTCCGAGCACCACGCCAAGAAGCATTCGAAGCATCATCATCATCACGCGAAGAAGGCCGAGTCCTCGGCGGCTCCGGCTTCCAGCGGCAAGTAATCCGGCATCCGCAAGGTTGTCGATTTGACGCCCCGGGCTTGCCCGGGGCGTTTTTGTTGCAGGATCGGCAGTGATCCGGGCGGAAGCCGGCGGACCGGCGTCGCTTGTCGCCAAACGCTTGTTGCGGCTAGAATATCCGGCTCACCGGCCCGCCTGACGCGGGTTCAGTCCACCCCGGCGGCGGCTTGTGCAACGGCATCGAGGTGTCGTTGCACAAGCCACGTGCCGGAATCCATCGTTTTCCAACACGTCAATCATCGAGAAGGCTCCCATGCCGCTTTCCACCGAACAAACCAGCAAGATCATCGAGGATTACCGCCGCGCGCCGACCGACACCGGTTCGCCGGAGGTGCAGATCGCGCTGCTGTCCGCGCGCATCCAGCAGTTGTCCGACCATTTCGAGGCGCACAAGAAGGACCATCACTCGCGCCGTGGCCTCCTGAAGATGGTCAACCATCGCCGCCGCCTGCTCGGCTACCTGAAAGACAAGGACGCCGAGCGCTATCAGGCGCTGATCGGCCGTCTCGGCCTGCGCCGCTGAGCGACGCGCATCATCCATCGACCTCCCACGCCGGCAGCCGTTGCATCCAACGCTAGCCGGCTTTCGGCGTTCCATTGAACGCACATTCCAAGGACAACTCCCGTGGCAAAAGTAACCAAGACCTTCCAGTACGGACAGCACGCCGTCACCATCGAAACCGGCGAGATCGCGCGCCAGGCGTCCGGCGCGGTGATGGTGTCGATGGGCGGCACCGTGGTGCTGGTGGCGGCGGTCGCCGCGCAGAAAGCGCGCGAAGGGCAGGATTTCTTCCCGCTCACCGTCGATTACCAGGAAAAGTTCTACTCCGCCGGCCGCATTCCCGGCGGCTTCTTCAAGCGTGAAGGCCGCCCGACCGAAAAGGAAACGCTCACCTCGCGCCTGATCGATCGCCCGATCCGCCCGCTGTTCCCCGAAGCCTTCAAGAACGAGGTGCAGATCGTCGCGACCGTCGTCTCGTTGAACCCGGAAGTGGACGGCGACGTCCCGGCGCTCTTGGGCGCCTCGGCCGCGCTGACGCTGGCCGGCATCCCGTTCAAGGGTCCGATCGGCGCCGCGCGCGTCGGCTACGTCGGCGGCAAGTACGTGCTGAACCCGAGCGCGACCGAACTGAAAACGTCCGACCTCGACCTCGTGGTCGCTGGCACCGCCAACGCGGTGCTGATGGTAGAATCCGAAGCCAAGCTGCTCTCCGAAGACGTGATGCTGGGCGCGGTGACGTTCGGCCACAAGGAAATGCAGGCCGCGATCCGCGCGATCGCCGAGCTCGCCACCGAAGTCGGCAAGCCGTCGTGGAACTGGCAGGCACCTGAGCGCGACGCGCAACTCGTCGCCGCGGTGCGCGGCGAAGTCGGCGACAAGCTGGCCCAAGCGTTCCAGATCAAGGACAAGCTGCAGCGCCGCGACGCGGTGGCCGCATTGAAGTCCGATGTGAAGGAAGCCCTGAAGGCGCAGGCCGAAGAGAAGGGCTGGCCGGCCACCGACATCGTCGCCGAATTCGAGGATCTCGAATACCGTACCGTGCGCGACAGCGTGCTCAAGACGAAGCAGCGCATCGACGGCCGCGGCCTCGAGGACATCCGTCCGATCAACGTGCGCGTCGGCGTGTTGCCGCGTACCCACGGCTCGGCGCTGTTCACCCGCGGCGAAACACAGGCGCTGGTCACCGTGACGCTCGGCACCGGCCGCGACGCGCAGATCATCGACGCGCCGGAAGGCGAGTCCAAGGACACCTTCCTGTTCCACTACAACTTCCCGCCGTACTCGGTGGGCGAGTGCGGCCGCATGGGCGGCCCGAAGCGCCGCGAAATCGGCCACGGCCGCCTCGCCAAGCGCGGCGTGCAGGCGGTCAAGCCGTCGATGGAAGAATTCCCGTACGTGATCCGCTGCGTCAGCGAGATCACCGAATCCAACGGCTCCTCGTCGATGGCCTCGGTGTGCGGCTCTTCACTCGCGATGATGGACGCGGGCGTGCCGCTGAAGGCGCCGGTCGCGGGCATCGCGATGGGCCTCGTGAAGGAAGGCAACGACTACGTGGTGCTGTCCGACATCATGGGCGACGAGGACCACCTCGGTGACATGGATTTCAAGGTGGCCGGTACCGCCGAAGGCGTGTCCGCGCTGCAGATGGACATCAAGATCGACGGCATCACCGAGGAAATCATGCGCACCGCGCTGGCGCAGGC
This sequence comes from Rhodanobacteraceae bacterium, assembly GCA_030167125.1. Lineage (NCBI taxonomy): Bacteria > Pseudomonadati > Pseudomonadota > Gammaproteobacteria > Lysobacterales > Rhodanobacteraceae > Rhodanobacteraceae bacterium. The sequence goes on along the minus strand of CP126531.1, from coordinate 1,746,780 downwards.
GCACAAGGGCCGCATGCACATCCTTGGCGAAATGGCCAAGGCCATCTCCACGCCGCGTGGCGAAATGAGCGAATACGCACCGCGCCTGCTCACCATCAAGATCCATCCGGATAAGATCCGTGAAGTGATCGGCAAGGGCGGCGCGACCATCCGCTCGATCACCGAGGAAACCGGCACCACCATAGACATTTCCGACGACGGCACCGTGGTGATCGCGTCGGTCAACCGCGAAGCGGCCGACAACGCCAAGCACCGCATCGAGCAGATCGTGGCCGACGTCGAACCCGGCCGCATCTACGAAGGCAAGGTCGTGAAGCTGATGGACTTCGGCGCGTTCGTGACCATCCTGCCCGGCAAGGACGGCCTGGTGCACGTCTCGCAGATTTCCAACGAGCGCGTCGAAAAGGTTTCCGACAAGCTGAAGGAAGGCGACGTGGTCAAGGTCAAGGTGCTGGAAGTCGACAAGCAGGGCCGCATCCGCCTGTCGATGAAGGCCGTGACGGAAGAAGAAGCCGCGCACGCCTGATGCTTTTATCGTCATCCCGGCGCAAGCCGTGATCCATGTTGAAAAACGGGCCGCAAGGCCCGTTTTTTGTTCGAGCAAACTACCCGTTCGCGCTGAGCGAAGCGTGTTGACCCTTCGACTTCGGCCACGCGGGCCTGCCGCCCAGGGCGAAAGGCTTTCGAACAGGCGCTTGATTTCCGCGCAGGCCGCAACGATGTTGCGGCGATGAACACCAATACACGAATGCCCGTCCTGTTCCTCGGCCACGGTTCGCCGATGAATGCGATCGAGGCCAATGCCTGGCGACGCGAATGGCAGCGACTGGGTGAAACGCTGCCGCGTCCGCGCGCGGTGTTGTGCGTGTCCGCGCATTGGGAAACGCATGGCGTGGGCATCACCGCGTCACCGCGGCCCAAAACCATTCATGACTTCTACGGCTTTCCGCGCGAGCTGTTCGCGGTGGAATATCCCGCGCAGGGCGATCCGGAACTCGCGCAGGACATTGCGCGCCGCGTGGGTGACGACGCGATTCCGGTACACCTCGATCCGCAACGCGGCATCGACCACGGCGCGTGGAGCGTGCTGGTCGCGATGTATCCGGATGCGGATGTGCCGGTGCTGCAGTTGAGCCTGGATACGCGCCAGCCGGGCGCATGGCACTACGCGTTCGCCAGGCGCCTCGCGTATCTGCGCGACGAAGGCGTGCTGGTGCTGGGCAGCGGCAACATCGTGCACAACCTGCCGTTGCTTGGCCGCTACTGGAATGCAGCGCCGCCCGATTGGGCCGTGCGTTTCCGCGATCGCGTCAACGCGGCGATCGCCGCGCGCGATCACGCCGCCTTGTGCGATTGGCGCGGGCTCGATGCGGACGCCGCGCTCGCGATTCCGACACCCGAACACTACCTGCCGCTGCTGTACGCGCTTGCATTGCAGCGCGACGATGACGTCGTCGAAACGTTCAACGACGACGTGTTCGCGACGCTGGCGATGACTTCGCTGCGGATCGGTTCGCGCAACTGAATTTCACGCCTGACGCCCCTTTCGCTTTTTCGCGAAACGGGTAGACTCGGCCAGACGGGCGACGCCGGAAGGTCCGACGCCCCCGCGGAGTTCTGGAGCGCGCGATGCAGCCGACCGATATCCGCAACCCGCAATACTTCCACAAGGTGGTGGACTGCCAGTGGGCGTGCCCTGCGCACACGCGGGTTCCCGAATACATCCGCCTGATCGCCGCTGGCCGCTACGACGACGCGTACCTGCTGAACTGGGACTCCAACGTGTTTCCCGGCATCCTGGGCCGCACCTGCGATCGTCCGTGCGAGCCCGCGTGCCGGCGCGGACGCGTCGAGGAATCGAGCGGCGAGAAACCGGAACCCGTCGCGATTTGCCGATTGAAACGCGTCGCCGCCGACAACCGCAGCGAGGGCGTCGAAGCGCGGATGCGTTCGCGCTTGCCGGAACGCATTCCGGGCGCCGAGAAATTCCGTATCGCATGCGTGGGCGCCGGGCCGGCTTCGCTCGCACTCGCGCGCGATCTTGCGCCGCTCGGTTATCGCGTCACGGTTTTCGAAGCCGACGCGAAGGGCGGCGGCTTCATGCGCACGCAGGTGCCGCGGTTTCGCCTGCCCGAACATGTGATCGACGAGGAGGTCGGTTACATCCTCGACCTTGGCGTGGAACTGGTTGGCAACCGTCGCATCGATTCACTGCGTCGGTTGCTGGATGAAAACTTCGACGCGGTCTTCATCGGCTGCGGCGCGCCGCGTGGCCGCGACCTGCACATTCCGGGACGCGACGAGAACGCCGACAAGATCCACGTCGGCATCGAATGGCTGGCGTCCGTCTATTTCGGGCACATCAAGAAGGTCGGCAAGCGCGTGCTGGTGCTGGGCGGCGGCAACACCGCGATGGATTGCTGCCGCAGCGCGCGGCGTCTAGGCGGCGATGACGTCAAGGTGATCGTGCGTTCCGGCTACGAGGAAATGAAGGCCAGCCCGTGGGAGAAGGAAGACGCCGAGCACGAGGGCGTCGAAATCCTCAACTGGCTGAACCCGAAGTCGTTCGTGCACGAGAACGGCAAGTTGACGGGCATGTGGTTCACGCCGATGCGCGAAGAACACGACGCCAACGGCAAGCGCAAGCTGCTGCCGACCGGCGAGCCGGATCGCTTCTTCGAGTGCGACGAAGTGCTGATCGCGGTGGGCCAGGAAAACGCCTTCCCGTGGATCGAGCGCGACCTCGGCATGGAATTCGACGAATGGGGCATGCCGAAGCTCGACAAGCTCACGATGCAGTCCACGATTCCGAAGGTATTCTTCGGCGGCGATGCGGCGTTCGGTCCCAAGAACATCATCTGGGCGGTCGAACACGGCCACCAAGCCGCGGCGTCGGTCCACAACTTCCTGCAAGGCCAGGACGTGCGCAAGCGCCCGCCGCCGTTGACCAACCTCGTCTCGCAGAAGATGGGCATCCACGAGTGGAGTTACGACAACGACATCTCACCGGACGAGCGTTACGTCGTGCCGTGGGCGCCCAAGGAAAAGACGCTCAAGAACATCAGGCAGGAAGTCGAACTGGGCTTCGACGTGCAGACCGCGTGGAAGGAAGCGCAGCGTTGCCTGAATTGCGATGTGCAGACGGTGTTCACCAAGGACGTCTGCATCGAGTGCGACGCCTGCGTCGATGTTTGCCCGATGGATTGCATCACCTTCACCGCCAATGGCGATGAAGCCGACCTGCGCACGCGGCTGACCGCGCCGGCGGAGAACACGGAACAGGATTTGTACGTGTCGGAACCCGTCAAGACCGGCCGCGTGATGGTGAAGGACGAGGACGTCTGCCTGCACTGCGGCCTGTGCGCCGAACGCTGCCCGACCGGCGCGTGGGACATGCGGCGGTTCCTGTTCGCGGAATCGTATGCGGGACGCGGTGAGGATTATTCGGCGAATCCCGTGCGCAAGAAGGTGGCGGCGTGATGCCAGCATCGTTTGTGCTCACGTGGTCTTTACCCCCTTCCAGCGGAAGGGGGTCGCGCCGCAGGCGCGGGGGGATGTGGTCGTGCGACAACAGCACATCCCCCTCAATCCCCCTTCGTTCCGAAGGGCGAGGCGGAGTCGGGCTGCCGGAGAGGGACAGATGCCTATTGCAAGGGATCGTTTCCGCATGACCCTCCTCACCGCCACCAACGACTTCGTCGTCAAGTTCGCCAACATCAACGGTTCGGGTTCAGCATCCGCCAACGAACTGTTCGCGAAGTGCATCCTGCGCATGGGTGTGCCGGTCAGCCCGCGCAACATCTTCCCGTCCAACATCCAGGGCCTGCCGACGTGGTACGAAGTGCGCGTGTCGGAACAAGGCTGGCTGGGCCGTCGCGGCGGCTACGACATGCTGGTGGCGATGAATCCGCAAACCTGGGACGCCGACGTCAAGGGTCTTGCGCCGGGCGGCTATCTTTTCTACGACAGCTCCAAGTCGCTTCCGAAGTCGAAGTTCCGCGATGACATCGGCGTGATCGGTGTGCCGCTCACCGACATCGCCAATAAGGCCTGGGACGATCCGCGCCAGAGGCAACTGTTCAAGAACATCATGTATCTCGGCGCGCTGTCGGTGCTGCTGGGCATCGAGCGCGACGTGGTCGTCGCGCTGATCGGCGAGCAATACAAGGGCAAGCAGGCGTTGCTGGAACCCAACGTGCACGCGCTCGATCTCGGGCGTGATTACACGTCGCAGCACCTGCAACCGATCGGCCTGAAGATCGAGCGCCGCGACAACGTCGGCGATCGCATTTTCGTGGACGGCAACAGCGCGGCCGCGCTCGGGATGGTTTATGGCGGCGCGACCGTGTGCGCGTGGTATCCGATCACACCCTCATCGTCGCTGGCCGAAGCGTTCCAGAAATACTGCGCCAAGCTGCGCGTCGACAAGGAAACCGGCAAGCACAACTACGCGATCGTGCAGGCCGAAGACGAGATCGCCTCGATCGGCATCGTCACCGGCGCGGGCTGGAACGGGGCGCGCGCTTTCACCGCCACGTCCGGGCCTGGCATTTCCCTGATGAACGAGATCATAGGCCTGGCGTACTTCGCCGAAATCCCGGTGACGCTGGTTGACGTGCAGCGCGGCGGGCCATCCACCGGCATGCCGACGCGCACGCAGCAGTCGGACGTGATGTTCTGTGCGCATGCATCGCACGGCGATACCAATCACGTGCTGCTGTTTCCCGAAGATCCGCACGAGTGTTTCAAGTTCGCGGCCAAGGCGCTGGACCTGGCCGACCGCCTGCAGACGCCGGTGTTCGTGTTGAGCGACCTCGACATCGGCATGAACCATCGGTTGTGCAAGCCGTTCGAGTGGGACGACGCGCGCCGTTACGATCGCGGCAAGGTGTTGACCGCCGAGCAACTGGAAGCCGGCGTGCCGTTCGGACGCTACCGTGACGTGGACGGCGACGGTATTCCGTATCGCACGTACCCCGGCACGCATCCGGTCCGCGGCAGCTTCTTCACCCGCGGCACCAGCAAGAACGTCGACGCGAAATATTCCGAGCGCGGCGAAGACTACATCGAGAACATGCAGCGCTTGCAGCGCAAGCTGCAAACCGCGAAAACACTGCTACCGCAGCCGGTGTTGCACAAGGCACCACATTCCGCGAAACAGGGCGCGATCCATTTCGGCTCGACCTCGCCATCGATGGCAGAGGCGATCGCCAAACTCGACGCCGACGGCATGCACATAGACGCGTTGCGGGTGCGCGGCTATCCGTTCGCCGATTCGGTGCGCGAATTCATCGAGACCCACGATTCGGTGTTCGTGGTCGAGCAGAACCGCGATGGCCAACTGCGTTCACTGCTTATCGAACAGTTCGAAATCGACCCCGCGCGATTGATTCCCATCCTGCACTACGACGGCACGCCGATCACCGCACGTTTCATCGCCAAGGCAATCGGCGAGCGGATGGGCAAGGCCGAAGTGACGCCGCTGCGCGGCGGCAAGGTGGCATAGAAGCAGGGACGAGGGATGAGGGACGAGGGAAATACAACATCGTCGTCATGCCGGGGCCGTTCGCGGCTCCTTCGCGAACGGAACCCGGAATCCATTTTGATTTTGTGTGGTGAAAGGAACAGCAAGATGGATTCCGGCCTTCGCCGGAATGACGTCAAAAGATTTGGGGCTGTCCTAGATAACGCTAAAGGTCGAGCCAGAGTTTGAGAGTTTGCAGTTGTTGTTTTGGTATGCCGTAGTTGAAGCGGAACTCGCATTCTTTCAGGAACAGGAAGAAGTGTTTGCGCGGCACGCCATTGTACTTTCGCAAAATCCGCTTGGATTGATTCCAGAAATTCTCGATGCCGTTGATGTGCTGACCGCGACGGCCCACGAAGCTGCGACTGTGGTTCACACGATGATGTTTGAAACCGGAAACATCCAGGATGTTGTAACTGGAAAGGCTGTCGGTGTAGACCACCGAATCGGCCTGCACCTTGGTTTTCAGGGCAGTCAGCAACGTGCGGCTCTGGGCATCGGCGACCGGCAGCGCGTAGACCTTGCCGCCGCGTTTGAGGATGCCGAACACACACCTTGCCGGCTGCACCCCGTCCGCGTTTGCCTTTGCGGACCCCGCCGAAGTAGCTTTCATCGCATTCGAACACCGCAAGTTCGGGTTCGATCTCGGCCATCTTGGCGGCGATGCACTGGCGCAGCTTGTGGAAGAACAGCGCTGCGGTGTTGCGATGCACGCCGGTCAGATCGGCGGCGGTTCGAGCTGTCACTTCGGCGACGAACAACTCCAGCAGCTTGGATTGCTGTTTTCTACTGATCCGACAACGATGTAGAGCCATGGGCCATCCTAGACAGGGTTACTTATCTAGGACAGCCCCAAAGATTTTGAACACCATTTATGACCTATCTCCCCAAACCCAAACTCCACCACCCTTCGCTGCAACGCAACGCGGTCGGGTTCACGCGCCGCGATTACGAAGGTGCGATTTCCACCCTCTGCGCGGGCTGCGGGCACGACTCGATTTCTGCGGCGATCATCCAGGCGTGCTGGGAACTGGACATCGAGCCGCATCGCGTCGCCAAGATTTCAGGCATCGGGTGCAGTTCCAAGACGCCGACGTATTTCCTCTCGGCCTCGCACGGCTTCAACGCGGTGCACGGACGCATGCCATCGGTGCTGACGGGCGCCAATCTCGCCAACCGTGAGCTGCTGTATCTCGGCATTTCCGGCGACGGCGACTCCGCATCCATCGGCATCGGCCAGTTCGTGCACGCGATCCGGCGCGGCGTGGACATGGTCTACATCGTCGAGAACAACGGCGTGTACGGACTGACCAAGGGCCAGTTCTCCGCGACGGCCGACGCGGGCAGCAAGTCCAAGAAGGGGGCGATCAACACCGACGCGCCGGTGGACATGGTGGGGATGGCGTTGCAACTGGGTGCGAGTTTCGTTGCGCGCAGTTTCTCCGGTGACAAGACGCAACTGGTGCCAATCCTCAAGGCGGCGATGAGCCACAAGGGTGCATCGTTCGTGGACGTGATCAGTCCCTGCGTCGCGTTCAACAATCATCCCGGCAGCACCAAGAGCTACGATTACGTGCGCGAGCACAACCACGCACTGTGCCGGATGGATTTCATCTCGCCGCGCGCGGAAATCACCGTCGAGTATCCGGCGGGCGAAGTCCGCGAAGTGCGCCAGCATGACGGCAGCGTGTTGCGGCTGCGCAAACTGCCGGAATCGCACGACACTGGCGACCGTGTCGCGGCCATGAATTACCTGCACGCCTGCCAGGCGCGTGGCGAAATCGTCACCGGCCTGCTGTACGTCGATCCCGAGGCGCCCGACCTGCACGCGCATCTCGACACCGCCTCGGTCGCCTTCAACACGCTGGGCGAACGCGAGCTTTGTCCCGGTTCGGCGGCGCTGGCGAAGATCAACGCTACGCTGCGCTGAGCTTTGTTGCGGCGCAACATTGCCGCGACTACCATAGCCGAATTGATTTCCGGAGATCGTGCCATGACCAAGGGCCAAGACCAGACGCGCCCGCAGAACGACTGGCAGGCGATGTCGCAGCAGTACTGGAATGCGTGGAACGACGCCACGCGGAAAGCCTTCGGCGTGAAGGGCGGGGACGCCACGGCCGACAAGATGCCGTGGCACGAAGGGCTGGAGCAATGGTCGCGGATGTTCGACGCCGGCAAGGCCCAGAACGCGCAGAGCGAAACGGTCGAGCGCCTGCTGGCCGGCGCGCGCAGCTATTTCTCGCTGCTGCAGACGCTCGCCGAAAAGGGCGCGGATGGCAATGCCGATCCGCAGGCGTGGTCGGACAAGGTCCGCAAATCGTTCAACTTCCCTGGTGCTGACGCGGCCCTGTTCGACAACCCGCTCGCCCGCGCGCTGCGCGAGCTGACGGGACAAGGCGCCAAAGGCTTCGAACAGATGATGGAAGCCGTGCAGCCGGCGATGCGCGAGATGCGTGCATTGCTCGACCTGCCTGCGTTCGGTTATGCCCGCGAGCACCAGGAGCATTACCAGCAGATGGGCAAGGCGTGGCTGGATTACCAGCACGAGACCAACCGCTACAACGCGCTGATCGCGCGCGCCAGCCGGCGCGCGTTCGAGGTGTTCGAGGACAAGCTGGCAGAACGCGGCGAACCCGGCCGCCAGATCGATTCGGCACGCGGTTTGTACGACTTGTGGGTGGACGCGGCCGAAGACGCTTACGCGGAAGTCGCGCTGTCGGACGAATTCCGCGAAGTCTACGGTGCGCTGGTCAACGCGCAGATGCGCGTGCGCCAGAACGTGCAGAAGGAAGTCGAGCGCGTCGCGACCGATCTCGGCATGCCGACCCGCACCGAAATCGACAGCATGGGCAAGCGCCTGCATGCCTTGCACCGCGACGCGAAAAATCACGCGGAGGCGCTGCCGCAACTGATCGCCGAAGTCGCTGCGTTGCGTGCCGAAATCCAACGCCTGAAAGCCAGCGGCGTGGCGAAGCCAGCCACGCGCAAGGCGCCGCGCAAATCCCCGAAGTCGGCCGCCAAGGAGTAATCGCGATGGAACCCATCCGCATCGATCCCAAGCGCGCGCTGGACGAAGCCATGCGCGCGCAGCAGAAACTCGCCGCCAGCTTCAAGACGCTGCGCGAAGTCGAAGACGTCGATTACGGCGCGACCGACAAGGAAGAGGTCTATCGCGAAGACAAGGTGGTCGTCTATCGCTACAAGGGCAAGAACAAGCCGACCGCGAAGGCGCCGATCCTGATCTGCTACGCGCTGGTCAACCGCCCGTACATGGTCGACCTGCAGGACGACCGCTCGCTGGTCAAGAACCTGCTGGCGCTGGGCGAAGACGTCTACATCATCGACTGGGGCTATCCCGACGGCGCCGATCGCTGGCTGACGCTGGACGATTACATCAACGGCTACATCCGCCGTTGCGTCGACGCGGTCGCGAAGCACGCGGGCGTCAAGAAGATCAACCTGCTCGGCATCTGCCAGGGCGGCGCGTTCTCGCTGTGCTTCACGTCGTTGCACCAGGACAAGTTGCAGAACCTGATCACGATGGTGACGCCGGTCGATTTCCACACCAAGGACAACATGTTGTCGCACTGGACGCGCGGCATGGACGTGGACCTGTTCGTCGACACGCTGGGCAACGTTCCGGCGGACCTGATGAACTGGTGCTACCTCACGCTGAAGCCGGTGCGCCTGAACCAGCAGAAATACGTCGCGATGCTGGACATCCTGGACGACAAGGTGGAACTCGAAAACTTCCTGCGCATGGAAAAGTGGATCTTCGATTCGCCCGACCAGGCCGGCGAGGCGTTCCGCCAGTTCATCAAGGATTTCTACCAGGGCAACAAGCTGGTGAAGGGCGGTTTGCAGATCGGCGGCAAGGACGTGAGCCTGAAGAACATCACCATCCCGGTGCTCAACATCTTCGCCGAGCAGGACCATCTGGTGCCGCCCTCGGCATCGCGTCCGCTGGGCGACCACATCGGCACCAGGGACTACACCCAGCTCGCCTTCAAGGGCGGCCACATCGGCATCTACGTGTCCGGCCGTGCGCAACGCGAGGTACCGCCAGCGATCCATGAGTGGCTGGCGAAGCGCACGAAGTAAGGGACCGTTCGCCCTGAGCGTAGGCGCGAAGCGCCGACGCGGGGAGCGGCCATGGATGGCCGCGCTTTGAGGAGCGAGGAAGTCGAAGGGCGAGCGACGTTTCGACTTCGCTCGCTGCGCGAGCTACGCTCAACGCGAACGGTAATTTCAATTTAGGATCGAAGGCATGAGCAGCCATCCACCCCTTCGCCGCTCCCGCCACAACCGCATGATCGCCGGCGTGGTCGGCGGCCTCGCCGACTACTTCGGGCTGGAACCCAGGCTGTTCCGGATCGTCTACGTGCTGCTGTCGATCTTCTCGGCGGCGTTTCCCGGCATCCTCGTCTACATCCTTCTGTGGATTCTGATGCCGCAGGAAGCTTGAAAGCGCAGCTCGTCGTCGCTCAAGCCTCAGGCTCGACACCCTCCTTGCCGCAGGCCGGCGGCCACGCTTCCGGACCATCCGGTTGCCACAGGAAGAATTCGCCGGACAGCGGCCCCTTGGTGTCGCGCGAGAACAGCAACGATTTCCCGCTCGGCGAAAACACGGCGCCGATTTCGGTGCCGTTGACATTCACGTCGCGGCCCAGCTTCGTTTTCGGCGTCCAGCGGCCGTTTTCGAGTCTCGTCATGTAGAGGCCGTCGGAAGCCATCACGATCATGCGCTGGCCGTCGGGCGAGGGCAGCGGTTCGTATTCATCGCCCGTGGTGTTGATCGCGGCGCCGGCGTTCTCCACGATCCACTTCCCGTTCGCATCCTGCCGCGCGCGCCAGATGTCGGTTTTGCCGAAGCCGCCAGGCCGGTCCGAGCCGAAATACAACCAGCCGTCCACGGCCGGCCGTGGAAACCACTCCTGGCCGCGCGAGTTCACCGGCTCGGGCAGGCGCTGCGGTTCGCCCCACTGACCATCGGCTTGCAGATCGACCCGCCAGATGTCCAGGTCCTTGTGCCGCTGGCCGTCGGTGGAACGCGTCGAAATGAAATACAGGTGCTTGCCGTCCGGAGTGATGAAGGGATCGGCTTCGACGCCGTCGCCCGCAAAACTTGCATCGACCGGCGTTTCCCAACCCTGCTTGCCGCAGTGGCTCACCATGATGCGCCAGCCGCGGAAGTCGCGCGAACTGCGCACGAAATAGAAGTCGTTGTGCGCGTAATCGAACGCACCGTGCGATTCGAACAGCGGCGACGAAATAGCGGACGGTGCCCAATGCCTGGCCGGTGTTCCCGCTTGCACGGAAAAGGCGATGCCCAGGCCGGCACCAGCGCAAAGCACCGGAGAGGACACGAACTTGCGAAGCCCGGTTGCGTGCATGGCGAGTTCCCGAAACGGAGAAGCTTCGGATGCTAAACCAGGCGCGTGTTGCAGCGTAAGTCACGACGGCCATGCTAGGCTTCCGCGATGCACGATCCAGCCATGAAACACGCCGATCTTCGGTCCGCCGCTACCGATCACGACGCCATCCGCGCGGTGCAGTGGCGCGACGATCGCCTGCATTTGCTCGATCAGCGCAAATTGCCGTTCGAGGAAGCATGGATCGACTGCCGCGACGCCGGTGAAGTCGGGCAGGCCATCCGTGATCTGGTAGTACGCGGCGCGCCCGCGATCGGAATCGCGGCGGCGTGGGGCGTGGTGCTGGCGGCGCAGCGCGGCGATGATCTCGATGCCGCGTTGGCGACGTTGCGCGCGGCACGTCCCACCGCGGTGAACCTGATGCGGGCGCTCGACCGCATGCGTGCGCGTGTGGATGCGGGAGCTGACGCATCCGCACTTGCGCATGAGGCGCAGGCGATCCAGGACGAAGACCTTGCCGCCAATCGCGCGATGGGTGCGCTGGGTGCGGCCCTGATCAGACCTGCCTCCGGCGTGCTCACGCATTGCAATACCGGCTCGCTCGCGACGGCCGGTTTCGGCACCGCGCTCGGCGTGATCCGCGCGGGCGTGGCGTCCGGCAACATCGCGCGCGTGTACGCGGGCGAGACGCGGCCGTGGCTGCAGGGCGCACGGCTGACGATGTGGGAGTTGCAGCAGGATGGCATCCCGGCCACGCTGATCGCCGATTCCGCGGCTTCGCACCTGATGAAATCCGGCGACGTGCAATGGGTCGTCGTCGGCGCCGACCGCATTGCCGCGAACGGCGATACCGCCAACAAGATCGGCACCTACCAGCTCGCGATCGCGGCCAGACACCACGGCGTCAAGTTCATGGTGGTTGCACCTTCGACCACCGTCGACATGGAAACGCCGGATGGCGATGCGATCGAAATCGAGCTGCGCCATCCGGACGAGCTGCTGGGCTACGCGGGCCAACGCACCGTGACCGAAAACGCGCAGGCGTGGAACCCGGTGTTCGACGTGACGCCGCACGATCTCATCGACGCGCTGGTGACCGAACGCGGCGTGATCACGCAGCCCGATGCGGCCGCGCTGCGTGCCGTGTTCGGGAATTCGGGCGTGCGCTGATATGTGGCATCTGCCGAAGCAGCTCGCCTGGTTCGGTGTCGGCGGCTTCATCGGTTTTCTCGTCGACGCCGGCGTCGTGCAGCTGCTGGTCAGCAAAGTCGATGTCGATCCGTACATCGGGCGGCTGTTCTCTTTCCTGTGCGCGGCGACCGCGACGTGGCTGTTCAATCGTCACTTCACGTTCCATCGGCGCGGCGATTACGGCTTGTTCGGCGAATGGTCGCGTTACATCGTCGCGATGTCGGCGGGTTTCGCGATCAATTACGCGGCCTACGCGCTGGCCGTGCACTACTCGGAATTCGTGCATGCGTGGCCGTCGGTCGGCGTCGCGATCGGTTCGGTTCCGGGCTCGGCGGCCAACTTCCTGGGTGCGCGCCAATGGGTGTTTTCGGGGTCGCGCGGGCGGGCTGCGGACGAGGCTGGAAAGGAGCGCGAAAACAGGTCGTAAGTTCGCGTCTCCGCAAGGATTTTTCGGGCTGTTTCAGGGGCGGTTGTGGTACAATTTTCCGGTTGAATTCCAGGCGCGGGTTGCGTTCGGAACCTGCGCCTTTTTCGTTCACCAATCTCGGGAAAAAAGCCGATGGCGGAGCCTGCCAGTGAAGTGATTCGCGTCAACATCGAAGACGAGATGCGCCAGAGCTACCTCGATTACGCGATGAGCGTGATCGTGGGCCGCGCGCTTCCGGACGTGCGCGATGGCCTGAAGCCGGTGCATCGCCGCGTGCTGTTCGCGATGAACGAACTGGGCAACGCCTGGAACAAGCCATACAAGAAATCCGCGCGCGTGGTCGGCGACGTGATCGGCAAATACCACCCGCACGGCGACTCGTCGGTGTACGACGCGATCGTGCGCATGGCGCAGCCATTCTCGCTGCGCTACATGCTGGTGGACGGGCAGGGCAACTTCGGTTCGGTGGACGGAGACAGCCCTGCGGCGATGCGCTACACCGAAGTGCGCATGGCGCGCCTCACGCACGATCTCCTGGCCGACATCGACAAGGAAACCGTCGACTTCGGTCCGAACTACGACGAGAGCGAACAGGAACCGCTGGTCCTGCCGACGCGCGTGCCGAACCTGCTGGTGAACGGTTCGGCCGGCATCGCGGTGGGCATGGCCACCAACGTGCCGCCGCACAACATGGGCGAAGTGATCGACGCGACCATCGCGTTGATCGACAATCCCGACCTCTCCATCGACGACCTGATGCAGCGCGTGCCCGGCCCGGATTTCCCGACCGCGGGCATCATCAACGGCGCGGCCGGCATCGTGCAGGCGTACCGCAGCGGCCGCGGCCGCGTGCTGGTGCGCGCCAAGACCGAGATCGAAACCAACGAGCACGGCCACGAGGCGATCATCGCCACCGAACTGCCGTACCAGGTGAACAAGGCCAAGCTGATCGAGAAGATCGCCGAGCTGGTCAAGGAAAAGAAGGTCGAGGGCATCAGCGGCCTGCGCGACGAATCCGACAAGGACGGCATGCGCGTGGTGATCGAGGTGCGCCGCGATGCCGCGGCCGACGTGGTGTTGAACAACCTGTTCCAGCAGACGCAACTGCAGGTCACCTTCGGCATCAACATGGTGGCGCTGGTCGATGGCCAGCCGCGGCTGTTGAACCTCAAGGAAATCCTCGAGCATTTCATCCGCCACCGGCGCGAAGTCGTCACCCGCCGCACCATTTTCGATTTGCGCAAGGCGCGTGCACGCGCGCACGTACTGGAAGGCCTGACGGTCGCGCTGGCGAACATCGACGCAATGATCGAGCTGATCAAGACCTCGGAATCGCCGCAGGTCGCGCGCGAGCGCATGCTGGCGCGCAAGTGGGAACCGGGCATGGTGCGTGCACTGCTGCAGGCGGCCGGCGACACCGCCTCGCGGCCGGAGGACCTCGATCCGCGCGCGGGCCTGAAGGAAGACGGCTACCAGCTTTCGGAAATCCAGGCCAAGGAGATTCTCGAGATGCGCCTGCACCGCCTGACCGGGCTGGAGCAGGACAAGCTCACCGATGAATACAAGCAGTTGCTGGAAACCATCCGCGGCCTGATCGCGATCCTGGAGGATCCCGACAAGCTGATGGCGGTGATCCGTGGCGAACTGATCGAGATGCGCGAACTCTACGGCGACGCGCGCCGCACCGAAATCCTGCACACCCAGGAAGACCTGGAAACGCTGGACCTGATCGCGCAGGAAGACGTGGTGGTCACCTTGTCGCACGCGGGCTACGTGAAGCGCCAGCCGCTGGACATCTACCGTGCGCAGAAGCGCGGCGGCAAGGGCCGTTCGGCGACCACGATGAAGGACGAGGACTTCGTCGAGAAACTGTGGATCGTCAACACCCACGACACGCTGCTCACTTTCACCAGCAACGGGCGCGTGTACTGGCTGGATGTCTATCGCATCCCCGAAGCCGGCCCCGGCGCGCGCGGCCGCCCCATCGTCAACCTGTTGCCGCTGGGCGAAGGCGAGAAGGTGCAGGCGGTGTTGCCGGTGCGCGAGTACGCCGACGATCGTTTCGTGTTCTTCGCGACCCGCAATGGCACGGTCAAGAAGACGCCGCTGAAGGAATTCGAATTCCAGTTGCAGAAAGGCAAGCTCGCGATCGGGCTGGACGAAGGCGACGGATTGGTCGAGGCCGAACTGACCGACGGCAACTGCGACGTGCTGCTGTTCGCGTCCAACGGCAAGGCCGCGCGTTTCGCCGGCAGCGAAGTGCGCCCGATGGGCCGCACCGCGTACGGCGTGCGCGGCATGCGCCTGACCGACGGCGCGCAGGTGGTGTCGATGCTGGTGGCCAACGGAAATTCCGCGGGCGCCGACGTGCTCACCGCCACCGAACGCGGCTACGGCAAGCGCACACCGCTCGCCGACTTCCCGCGCAAAGGCCGCGGTTCGCAGGGCGTGATCGCGATCCAGTGTTCCGAACGCAATGGCGCACTGGTCGCCGCCGTCGCCACCGACGCGCGCCACGAACTGATGCTGATCTCCGACAAGGGCACGCTGGTGCGCACCCGCGTCGCCGAAATCTCGCAGGTCGGCCGCAACACCCAGGGCGTCACCCTGATCCGCCTGCCCGATGACGAAAAGCTCGTCGGCGTGGTGAAGATCGAGAGCGAGGATGACGAAGCGTCAACAAATGGAAACAGCGGCGCAGCCGCCCTCATCAGCGATCCAACCTAGCTCATGGTCAGAAACGAACCCCAACGCTTCCATGTCAAAGCGTTGGGTTTCACGATCGAGGCTCTCTCAACCCAGGCGCTAAATTTTTAATGGAGCAATGGCAATGGGTCAGTTACAAAAGCCTGATGGGCAAAAAGTCATTGAGGGAATAGGAAAGATTTTTGGCGTATTCCCTCGCATTGCGGGCGTGATAGTAGGGTTTACCGCGCTTGCATATATGATCGGATGGTACGAGTCCAAGGCTTACTACACCGAAATCGGTGCTAGTTGGGCAGTGGAGCTGCTAACAGCATCACAAGTGATGCACGCGGGTGAAAATTTTATTTTCTTCTCCTTTCTCTCTTTTTCAGTTTCTGTTGCGACTCTTCTAAGAGGTTCTGGCTCAATTAGATCATTTATTTTTTGGCAGTTGGTTTTCCTTCTTCTGGCTGGACTTTTTTATGTGTTATCACAGATCTCAGGACTCTGGATAAATCACGATCATAGAAGCATTTTTTTAATATTGTCGGCTTTGAGCTTCGCGATTCTCATAGGTGTCTCTATAGGTGAAATTCTAGCATATATATCATTTGGCAAAACGATAGAGCATAGCCTTTGGGCGGACTTCATCAATTTCATTGTTATATTTTGCTTGATAAATGCTCCTATATATTTAGGTCGAGGCCGTGCTGATCTTGAAATAGTCAAAATTTCTTCGCAGAGTGAGGAAGTCTGTATCCAGGATAACAGCTGTCGATGGCACTTGGTGGGCGTTGTTGGCGACCAGCTATTGATAGCTATGAATGATTTAAGCAAAGGACGAGTCTTTAGGGTGGCCGGTCCCAAATCTCTAACTTTCATAAGTTCACCATCCGACAAAAGTAAGAACATTCCTTCGGTAAAGCAGAAAAAGTAGATGCATCTAACTTCATTCAATAGGCGGTAAGACCATCAGCTAGCAAGTAGCCTTGGTGAGGGCTCGGCGTGATGGGGCCAGGAGATGCGCTCCGGACTTCACCTTATCTAGGGGGGCAAATCAAATTGCCGCCAGCATCGCCTCCGCACTCGACACCCGAAACTCGCCCGGCGCTTCGACGTGCAGCACCTTCACCACGCCGTCGTCGGCGTACAGTGCGAAGCGCTTAGAGCGCATACCCATGCCGTACTTGCTGGAGTCGGACTGCAGCCCCAGCGCCTTGGCGAAGTCGCCGTTGCCGTCGGCCAGCATCAGCATGCCGTCCGGCACGTTGCGGTGTTCGGCCCAGGCTTTCATCACGAAGGCGTCGTTGACGGCCATGCAGGCGACGTCGATGCCACGTTTCCTGAAGTCTTCGTAGTGCGCGATGTAGCCGGGCAGGTGGCGTTCCGAGCAGGTGGGCGTGAACGCGCCGGGCACCGCGAACAGCACCACCTTCCTGCCCTTGAACACGTCGCCGGTGGTGAGTTGCTGGACGCCGTCGCGCAGTACGGCGAAGGAGGCTTCTGGCAGGCGGTCGCCGGCTTGGATGGTCATGGCTGTTTCCGGGTTGAATGATCCCGCCATCGTACTCCAGCGCGCCGGCGGCGGGACTTGAAAGCGCCTCGGCGGCCCATACCTCGGGACGAGTGGCCCATTGCGGCCAAACCAATCTGGAGGAGTCTGCCATGGCTATACAGCGTTCAACCTACTGGCCGGTTTCCGGCCGCTTTCCCCGCGAGTTCGCCGACGCGTTCAACCACCTGTTCGAGCTGGAATCTTCTGACCAGTCCAACGTGGTGACCAGCGAGTGGGCGCCGCGCGTGGACATCCGCGAGGAAGACAAGCGCTTCGTGATCGAAGCCGATATTCCTGGCGTCGATCCGAAAGCCATCGAGATCAACATGGACAAGGGCGTCCTGTCGATCCGTGGCGAGCGCAAGACCGAGCACAAGACCGAAGACGGCAAGTACACCCGCGTCGAACGCGCGCACGGCATTTTCCATCGCCGCTTCGCGCTGCCCGACAGCGCGAATCCGGATGGCATCCGCGCCACCGGCAAGCACGGCGTGCTGGAAATCGAGATCCCGAAGCGGCCCGAAACCACGCCGCGCAAGATCGACATCGAAGTCGCGTAACTGCCGGGCGGCGCGCGAAATAGCGCGCCGTTGCGCCATAATCGGAACTCGCGGCGGAGCAATCCGCCGCGGGTTTTCGTGTCGACTGTTTGGGGGGTATGGATGGAGTTCCAGGACTACTACAAGACCCTCGGCGTGAAGCAAGGCGCCAGCGACGACGAGATCAAGGCGGCGTACCGCAAGCTCGCGCGCAAATACCACCCGGACAAAAACAAGGAAGCCGGCGCCGAGGACAAGTTCAAGGCCATCAGCGAGGCCTACGAGGTGCTGCACGACAAGCAGAAGCGTGCGGCCTACGACAACCTGCGCGCGGGCGGCTATCGCGCGGGCGACAGCTTCCGGCCGCCGCCGGGCTGGCAGCAGCAGGCGCCGGGCGGTTTCGAGTTCCGCGACTTCGGCGGCGGTGGCGATGCCGGTGGCTTCAGCGACTTCTTCGAATCCTTGTTCGGCGGACGCGGCGCTGGCGCGGGTCCGCGCGCGCAGCGTGGTCCGATGCGCGGACAGGATGTGCGCGCGGGCGTCGAAATCGACTTGCGCACCGCGTATTCCGGGGGCAAGCAGCGCCTGGGTCTGCGCGATGCGACCGGTGAGCGCACGCTGGAAGTGAACATTCCGGCCGGCATCCTGCCGGGCAAGGTGATTCGCCTGGCGGGGCAGGGCGAGCCCGGTTACAACGGCGCGCCCGCGGGCGACCTGCTGATGGAAGTGCAGGTGCGCGAGGATCCGCAATTCAAGTTGCACGGGCACGACATCGAGGTCGAGGTGCCGGTGTCGCCATGGGAAGCCGCGCTGGGCGCGAAGGTTCCGGTGCCGACGCTGGGCGGCAGCGTGGAGCTGAAGATTCCAGCGGGTTCACGCAGCGGCCGCAAGTTGCGCTTGAAGGGCCGCGGCATGCCGGGGCGGATGCCGGGCGACCAGATCGTCACGCTGTCGATCCAGATTCCGCCGGCCGACAGCGACAAGGCCAAGGCGGCCTACACGGCGTTCGAAAAGGCGTTCGAAGGATTCGATCCGCGCGCGTAGGTTCGCCTACTTTCCCAAATATTCGCCCAGCGTCCTGGTCAGTTCCGCTTCGTTGACGGGCTTGGTGACGTAGGCCTTGGCGCCCTGGCGCATGCCCCACACCTTGTCGGTTTCCTGATCCTTGGTGGTGACCAGGATCACCGGAATGTGCGCGGTGCCGGGATCTTTCGAGATCGCGCGCGTGGCCTGGAAACCGTTGAGGTTGGGCATCACGACATCCATCAGCACCAAGTCGGGTTTGTCGCGCTTGGCCGCTTCCACGCCGGCCGCCCCGTCGGTGGCGGTGAGCGTCTGGTGCCCCAGCTTCTCGACCAGCCGTTTCAGGCCTTCCAGTTGCGACGGCGAATCGTCGACGATCAGGATGCGTGCCATGCAAGACTCCCCCACGACGGTAGCGCACATTGTAGGGAACCGGAACCTGAAGTGCCATGCTCGCAGCGATGGATGCTTCGTCACGAAATGTCACGACGAAGCGGGAATAATTTTCGCGATTTCAGCGCCTTGGCGGCGCATCGGAAAGTCATTCCGATGGGCTTGCATCCGCGATCCGGACCAGCGTGCGCCCGAATGACTGGCCGGCAAGCATCGCATCGAACACGCCCGGCAATTCATCCAGCGTCACCTCTCGGGTGCAGACGCGATGGAGGTGCGCGGGTTTCCAGTCGGAAGCGAGGTGCTGCCAGATCGCTTCGCGGATGTCGCGCGCGGTGCCCGCCGAAGCGATGCCGAGCAGGCTGACGCCGCGAATGATGAAGGGCATCACGGTGGTATCGAGTTTGGCATCCGCGGCAAGGCCGATACTGGCCACGTTGCCGTACGGCGCGGTGCTGGCGAGCAGTTGCGCGAGCAGCGAACCGCCGGCGTTGTCCACGACGCCACCGAAACGCGCGGATTCCAGTGCGTGATTGCCCAGTGCGAGCTCGTGCCGATCCAGCACTTCGCGCGCGCCGAGCGCTTTCAGGAATGCCGCGTGTTCTGGTTTGCCGCTGATCGCGTGCACCTCGAAACCGGCGCGGCTGAAGATGTCGACGGCCAGCATGCCCACGCCGCCGGTCGCGCCCGTCACCGCGATCGGGCCGAGCTCCGGCGTCTGGCGGTTGTCGCGCATCCGGAACAACGCCAGCGCGGCGGTGAACCCGGCGGTGCCGAGGATCATGCTCTCGCGCAGCGACAAGCCTTTCGGCAGCGGGATCGTCCATTTCGCATCGAGCCGCGCGTATTCCGCGTAGCCGCCGTCGCGCGTTTCCGAAAGCCCGCAACCGGTGCACAGCACCGCGTCGCCTTCCTTGAACTTAGGGTCTTGCGACGCAACCACGTGACCGGCGACGTCGATGCCGCCGTTCAACGGAAACCGGCGCAGGATCTTGCCCTTGCCCGTACCGGCCAACGCATCCTTGTAGTTGATCGAGGAGTACGCCGTCTTGATGACGACTTCGCCTGGCGAGAGGTCGTCCACGCGCATCGATTCGATGCCGGCGCGGTAGGCGCGATCATCGCTGTGGATGCGGAAGGCGCGGAAGCTTGCGGGCATGCTCATGTTTTGCCGTCATTCCGGCGAAAGCCGGAATCCATTTTCAGTGATGTCCGGATGGAGATCACGCCAATGCGGATTGGTAGTCTCGATCAATTCGATCTTCCATGATCGCTTCCATTCCTTGATGGCCTTTTCGCGCGCAATCGCAGCTGCCATGGTTTGATGCTGTTCGTACCAAACCAAATGGTGGACACGATATTTCTTGGTGAACCCTTCAACGAGATCGCTCTTGTGTTCCCAGATGCGTTTGATCAGATCCGAGGGTACACCGACGTAGAGCGTGCCGCGCTCCCTGCTCGCGAGGATATAGACACATGGGTGACGTTCGAACATCCCTGTCTCCGTCATTCCGGCGAAAGCCGGAATCCAAGTTGATCTGCCCGGGAGATTTCATTCAGGAGCAAATGGATCCCGGCTTTCGCCGGGATGACAAGCAAAAACTGGACTTCGTCTTGTCGCGCCTCCCGCACATGCGGAACACGGGAAACCAGGCATTTGATGTGCAGCAGATGACGACATCCTGTCGTCAATTCGCCTTGTGGATCGAGCGCTTGTCCACCGCCAACGCGGCTTCGTGCACGACTTCGGAGAGGGTGGGGTGCGCGTGGATGATGCGTGCCAGGTCTTCCGACGCGCCCTTGAATTCCATCGCGACCACGCCTTCGGCAATCAGCTCGGAAACCTCGGGGCCGACCATGTGCACGCCGAGGATGCGGTCGGTTTCGGCGTGCGCGATGATCTTCACCAGACCCACGCCCTCGTTGATGGCGAGCGCGCGGCCGTTGGCGGCGAAGGGAAACGAACCGGTCTTGTACGGAATGCCTTCGTCCTTGCACTGTTGCTCGGTCTTGCCGGCCCAGGCGATTTCCGGCTCGGTGTAGATGACATACGGGATCACGTCGTAATCGACGTGGCCTGCGCGGCCGGCGATCAGTTCGGCCACCATCACACCTTCTTCCTCGCCCTTGTGCGCCAGCATCGGGCCACGCACGCAGTCGCCAATGGCCCACACGCCGTCGACGCCGGTCCAGCAGTGCTCGTCCACTTCGATGCGTCCGCGCTGGTCCACTTTCACGCCGGTGCCCTCACCGAGCAGGCCTTCGGTGTACGCGCGGCGGCCCACCGCGACCAGCAGCTTGTCGACGGTGATCGTGTGCTCGCCGTCCTTGTCGGCGTAGGTGACTTCGACCGCCGATTCATTCTTTGATGTTTTCCTGATCTCGGCTTTGGAAACCTTGGCGCCGAGATGGATGTCGAGGCCTTGCTTCTTGAACTCGCGCGCCGCGGCCTTGGCGATGTCGGCATCGGCGACGCCGAGAAAATCCGGCAGCGCTTCGATGACGGTGACTTCCGCGCCGAGGCGGCGCCACACCGAACCCAATTCCAGTCCGATCACGCCCGCGCCGATCACGCCGAGGCGTTTCGGCACGGCGTCGAGATCCAGCGCGCCGGCGTTGTCGATAATGTACTTGTTGTCGAACTTCGCGAACGGCAACTCGATCGGCACCGAGCCGGTGGCGATGATCACGTTGGCGGCTTCGATCGTCTGCTTCTCGCCGTCGAAGCTGTTGACCTCGACCTTGTTGCCCTTCAGCAGCTTGCCGGTGCCGAAGAACGGCGTGATCTTGTTGGACTTGAACAGCAGCCCGACGCCGCCGGTGAGCTGCTTCACGATCTTGTCCTTGCGGCCGACCATCGTCTTGACGTCGATCTTCGGATCCTTCGCGGTGATGCCGTGCACGTCGAAGTGCTGCGTGAGGTTCCAGAACTGCTTCGACGAATCCAGCAGCGCCTTCGACGGGATGCAGCCCACGTTGAGGCAGGTGCCGCCCAGCGCCTGCTTGCCGTCCTTGCCCTTGAACGCGTCGATGCAGGCGGTCTTGAGGCCGAGCTGCGCGCAGCGGATCGCGCACACGTAGCCGGCCGGGCCTGCGCCGATCACGATCACATCGAATTTGTTGTCAGCCATTGCGGTTCCTTTGAAACTTCTGGTGGCGTTTCGCTGGTGGTGCGGAAGAGGGATGAGGGATGAGTGGCGAGGGTGATTCGTGCAAGGCGTTCGAGCACGCCGGATCATCCGGCTTTGCGCCCTCGCTACTCGACCCTCATCCCTGGCTGTGATCGCTTCGCAATCACAGCCCCAGCAGCATCTTGTACGGATTTTCCAGCTGGTTCTTGATGTCGACCAGGAACAGCACGGCGTCCTTGCCATCGACGATGCGGTGGTCGTAGCTGATCGCGATGTACATCATCGGCGCGGCGATGACCTGGCCGTTCTCGACCACGGCGCGTTCCTTGATGGTGTGCATGCCGAGGATGCCGCTCTGCGGCGGGTTGACGATCGGCGTGGAGAACAGCGAGCCGAAGGTGCCGCCGTTGGTGATGGTGAAGGTGCCGCCCTGCAGGTCGTCGAGCGTCAGGCCACCTTCGCGTGCTTTCTTCGCGAAATTCGCGATGGCTTTTTCGATGTCGGCGAAGCCCATGTCCTGCGCGTCGCGCAGCACCGGCGTCACCAGGCCGCGATCGGTTGCGACCGCGATCGAGATATCCTGGTAGCCGTGGTAGATGATGTCGTTGCCGTCAACGGATGCGTTGATCACCGGGTGGCGCTTCAGCGCCTCGCACGCGGCCTTCACGAAGAAGCTCATGAAACCGAGCTTGATGCCGTGGGTCTTCTCGAACTGCTCGCCGACCTGCTTGCGCATTGCGACCACCTTCGAGAGGTTGACCTCGTTGAACGAAGTCAGCATCGCGATCGAATTCTTCGATTGCATCAGGCGTTCGGCGATGCGCGCGCGCATGCGCGTCATCGGCACGCGTTCTTCGGGGCGGGAGCCGGGACTGGGGGCTGGGGGCTGGGGGCTGGGAGCTGGGGACTGGGGGCTGGGGCGCGAAGCAGGGGCGCCCTTCGAATAGTTGACCAAGTCCTCTTTGGTCACTTGGCCGCCGCGGCCCGTACCTTGCACTTGCGCGATATCGATTTTTTCTTCCATCGCGACGCGGCGTGCGGCAGGCGAAAGATTTTCGGTTGCGGCTTTCCCCAGACCCGAGCCCCCAGCCCCCACCCCCGCTTTGGCAGGCGCTTCCACCTTCGCCGCAGCCGCCGGTTTGGCAGGTTCCGGCTTCGGCGCTTCTGCAACCGCGCCTTCCTCGAGGATGCCGATCACGTCCTGGCTGTTGACGGTATCGCCGGTGTCGTGGCGGATTTCCTTCAGCACGCCGTCGGCGGGGGCGGGCACTTCCAGCACCACCTTGTCGGTTTCGAGGTCGACCAGGTTTTCATCGCGTTTCACAGCGTCGCCCGGCTTCTTGTGCCAGGTGGCGATGGTGGCATCGCTGACGGATTCGGGCAGTACCGGAACCTTGACTTCGATCGACATGGGTTGTCCTTGGTGAGTCGAGTAGCTCTTGAGACTGGAGCCGTTCGTGCTGAGCGTAGCTTGCGTGGCAAGCGAAGTCGAAGCACATTGCGATGCCCTTCGACTCCGGCGCTTCGCGCCTACGCTCAGGGCGAACGGTGAAGTTTTTTATTCCAGCGAATGATCGTCGCCGACCGGCTCGACCAGCGCCTGCTGCACCAGCGCGTGCTGTTCGGCGACGTGGGTGTTGAAGTGGCCGCAGGCCGGCGCCGGCGAACGCACGCGGCCCGCGTAGTGCAGGCTGTGGTGGCCGTCCGCGCAGGCTTGCAGGTGATGCCGGATCTGGAACCACGCGCCCTGGTTCTGCGGCTCTTCCTGGCACCAGATCATTTCCCTGGCGGCCGCGTACTTGTCGAGTTCCGCATTCACCTCGATGCGCGGGAACGGATACAACTGCTCGACCCGCACGATCGCGACGTCGTCGATCTTCTGCTTTTCGGCTTCCTCGAACAGGTCGTAATAGACCTTGCCCGAGCACAGCACCACGCGCTTGACCTTCTTGTCGTTCTTGATGCGCTGGTCGGGAATCACCAGGTGGAAGTGTCCGTTCGACAAATCATCCAGTGAAGACACCGCCAGCTTGTGGCGCAGCAGCGATTTCGGCGTCATCACCACCAGCGGCTTGCGGCAATCGCGCAGCATCTGCCGGCGCAGCATGTGGAACATCTGCGCGGGCGTGGTCGGCACGCACACCTGCATGTTGTCCAGCGCGCACAGCTGCAGGTAGCGCTCGAGTCGCGCGGAGGAATGCTCCGGACCCTGGCCTTCGTAGCCGTGCGGCAGCAGCAGCACCAGTCCGCACAGGCGGTTCCACTTGGCTTCGCCCGACGAGATGAACTGGTCGACCACGACCTGCGCGCCGTTGGCGAAATCGCCGAACTGCGCTTCCCACAGCACCAGCGTGTCCGGATCGGCGGTGGCGAAACCGTATTCGTAGGCCATCACCGCTTCTTCGGACAGCAGCGAGTCGATGACCTCGACGGACGTACCTTCGCGCACGTGCGCGAGCGGGGTGTAGATGTTGCCGGTCTTCTGGTCGTGCAACTCGGCATGGCGATGGAAGAACGTGCCGCGCCCGGAATCCTGGCCGACCAGGCGCAGCGCGTTGCCTTCGGCGACCAGCGTCGCGTAGGCCATGTTCTCGGCGTAGCCCCAGTCCAGCGGCAGTTCGCCCTCGGCCATCTTGCGGCGGTCGGCGTAGATTTTGCCGACGCGCGACTGCAGCACCATGCCTTCGGGCCAGGTCAGGATCTTCGCCGCGAGTTCGTCCAGCGTCTTGCGCTTGACGCCCGTCTCGACGGGCTGCGCAAGATCGCCTTTCGCGAAACGCGACCAATCCACTATGAATTTCTGCGAACCGGGCGGCGCCAGTTCGGTGACCGGCTTGCCGGCGTCGAGCTGGTCGCGGTAGGCGTCGAAAAATTTCTGCGAGTCGCCATCGGCGATGAGGCCGCGTTTGACGAGCGTCCCTGCATAGAGCTCACGCGTCGGCGGCAGCTTCTTGATCACGTCGTACATGATCGGCTGCGTGGCCGACGGCTCGTCCGCCTCGTTGTGGCCGTGGCGGCGATAGCAGACCAGGTCGACCACCACGTCCTTGTGGAACTGCTGGCGGAAATCGAAGGCGAGGCGCACGCATTGCAGCACGGCTTCGGGGTCGTCGCCGTTCACGTGCAGCACCGGCGCGTTGACCATCTTGGCGACATCGGTGCAATACAGCGTGCTGCGGCTGTCGTCGGCATCGGTGGTGAAACCGATCTGGTTGTTGACCACGATGTGCACGGTGCCGCCGACGCCGAAGCCGCGCGTCTGCGACATGTTGAACAGTTCCATGTTCACGCCCTGGCCCGAGAGCGCGGCGTCGCCGTGGATCAACACCGGCAACACGTGTTCGCGCACGCCGTCGTGCGCGCGGATCTGGCGCGCGCGCACCGAACCCGACACCACCGGGTTGACGATTTCGAGGTGCGAGGGATTGAACGCCAACGCGACGTGGATGTTGGCCGCGGGCGCTGCGATGTCGGCCGAGAAACCCATGTGGTATTTCACGTCGCCCGAATGCGCGGGGTCGTCCGGGCCGTCGTGCTTGCCTTCGAATTCGGCGAACAGTTGTTGCGGCGGCTTGCCGAGGATGTTGACCAGCACGTTGAGGCGGCCGCGGTGCGCCATGCCGATCACCAGTTCGTGCACGTCGTCGCCGGCCGCGCGGCGGATCAAATCGTCCAGCAGCGGGATCAGCGAATCGCCGCCTTCCAGCGAGAAGCGCTTCTGGCCGACGTATTTGGTGTGCAGGTAACGCTCGAGACCGTCGGCCGCGGTCAGCTTCGACAGCACGCGCTTGCGCGTGGCGTCGTCGAGGCCTGAGTCGCCGCTGGCTTTTTCCAACCGGTCGTAGATCCAGCGACGCTGGTTGTGGTCGCTGATATGCATGAACTCGGCGCCGATCGTGGCGACGTAGGTGCGCTGCAGGCGATCGCGCAGCTCGCGCAACTTCATGCGCTGGCCGCCGCCGGCGAAGGTGCCGCAATCGAATTCGGTGTCGAGGTCGGCGTCGGACAGGCCGTGGAAGGCGAGGTCGAGGTCTGGCGCGGGGCGCTTGGGCGCGATCGCCAGCGGATCGAGGTCGGCGGCGAGGTGGCCGCGCGAACGATACGCCGTCAGGAAACGCAGCACGCCGGCCTGCTTGCGGGCATGCACGTCGTCAGCATGCCCATGAACCGGGACGAGCGCGCGGCGGCCTTGTTGCTGCGCGGCCACGATGCGCGCGATCGCGTCGGCGTGGGAAACGTCGCCGGAACCGCGCAGGCCCTGGAACCAGGTGCGCCACTCGGGCGAAACCGATTGCGGATCGCGCAGCCAGTCCTCGTACAACTGGTCGAGATAGGCGGCATTGCCCCCGCCGAACGGGGAGGTTTCCGCCAATTGCTGCAACAAACTGCCGCCGTCACTCACGATGGTCACCACGGAAAGGTTGGGTTGCTGGCGCAATCCGGCCAAAGCCGCGCCGCGACCCGAAATTATAACGGTTTCATGCTGCAGTGCGGGATTCGCGCGGCGCGGTTTGGCCCGCGATTCAGATACCCAGCGCGCGCAACTCCGGCCACGGCTCCGAGCGCGCCCACACTTCCTCGAACAGGCGCATCAGTTCGGCATGGCGTCCCGGCGCGAAGGTCGAACCGATGGCCACCATTTCGTTTTCCTGCGGGCGGAACAAATAGCCGCAGGTATCCACGCACATGAAGGCCGAACTGTAGGCAAGGTCGGCGGGTTCGACGGGCCGGCGCATTTCGATGACGCTGGACAGCCGTTGCGCGAGCTCCAGCAGGCGCGTGCCTTCCTGCAGCGCGCGCGTAAGGTCCTGGGCGAGGATGCGGATGGATGCGCCGCGCCCGGAGATCGCCAGCCGCCGCAGCTCAACCAGGCACGCGGTGTCATTGAGCAACAGCGGATGCAACTCGCGCACCCTCACGCACATGCTGTGGCGCGCGCCGCCCAGCAGGTACAGGGTGGCGTCGATCAATTCTTCGCGGGTGGACGCGCGCAGCGTCACCGGCTCCGGCGGCGGGGGAACGGGCGGGCGCTCGGGTTCGGGCATGCCGTCAAGCGGACGCTGCATGACGACGTGCGGAATGCCGGCTTCCTCGAATTCGTCGCCCCTGGTGGTGAAGCCGTGCTGCAGCCAGAATGGCACCGCGTCGCGCTGCGCGTGCATGGAAACGGTGGTCAGCCGCCGTGCGCGCGCCTGCTCCAGCAGCGTCTGCAGGAGCATCGTGCCGACGCCGCGTCCGCGCCAGGCGCGCAGCACCGCCACGCGGCCGATGCTGCCTTCGGGCGTCAGGCGTCCGCTGCCGACGGGCGCGCCATCCTGCGCGCGCGCCAGCACGTGCACGCTGCGCGGATCGTCGTCGTCGACCTCCATCTCGCGCGGGACGTGCTGCTCGAGCACGAACACGGTTTCGCGAACATCGAGCAGTCCCTCGCGGTCGATTTCGTTCGCCCAATCGCAAACTTCGACTTGGTAGCCGCCCTCGATCGGCATGCGGTCAAACCCCCTCCGGGTCAGCCGTGCAATGTCCGGCGATTGTATGCCAGTTCCGCGATCGTTTTTTGCCAACCGGCTCACCGCTTGCGCCAGTGCAGGTGGCCGCCGTCGATCAACGTCGCGAGCAGTGCGATGCCGCGTTTCGGTTGCGGCAATCGCGCGAGCTGCGCGCCGTCGAATTCGCGCGCGCCCGAGGCGAGTTCACGCGCCCATGCGAGTGGCGCGTCCAGTACGTCGCCGGCCACGTACAGGCGTGCGTCGCGGCCGCGGCGGCGCCATGCGAAGCGGCTCCACGGGTCGCGTTCCAGCACCGAGCGGGAAAGATGTTCCGTGAGCGATGCGCGATCAATGCCGCGTTTGCGCGGCACCGCGGGTTGCGCGGTGCGATAGCGGGTAATGAAGCCGCCGAACCAGTCGGCGAATGCATCGTCGTCGAGTGCGCCCGCGGCGGCGCCGACCGCGTGGCGCGCGCGCCGCAATGCGGCGCCGTCGATTTCGCCGGGCTCGCCGGCGGGCTTCAGGTCGGGGTCGGCAAAGCGCCGTGATTCCGGCAGCGTTTCCGCGACGTGCGCTGCGAAATCGAACAACAGTTCGCCCGACGCGGGCGCACGCATGCCAATGGAAAACGTCATGCAGTCGCCGACGGCGATGCCGTCGTGCGGAACGCCCGGCGGCAGGTACAGCATGTCACCTGGTTCGAGCGTCCACGCGTGTGTCGGGTGGAATTCGCGCAATAGTTTCAATTCCACGTCGTCGCGGAATGCACCGGAAGGATTCGCGCGCGTGTCGATGGACCAGCGTCGTTGTCCCAATCCTTGCAGCAAGAACACATCGTATTGATCGACGTGCGCGCCGACACCACCGCCATCGACGGCGTAGCTGATCATCACGTCGTCGATGCGCCAGCTCGGGATGAAATCGAACGGCGTGAGCAACGCGGCCGTATCGGCGTCCCATTTGTCGACGTCCTGCACCAGCAGCGTCCAGCGCGATTTCGGAAGGTTCGCGAACGTCGCGTCGTCGAAGGGGCCGTTGCGCAAGGTCCAGCGATCGCGTTTCGCGTCGTGCAGCACGATCCGCGCCAGCGCGCCTTGCATGCACGCCAGTCCGGCCAGGTCGTCCGGCGACAGCGGTGGCGCGAAATCCGGAAACGCGTTGCGGATCAGCAGAGGCCGCTTCTGCCAGTAATCGCGCAGGAAACGCGCGGGCGGCATCCCGAGGCGATGCTGCGCGGTCGCATGGATTTCGATGGGAACGGCTTGTCGGCTTGCAGGCATGCCACATTCTAGCCGGCGCGGACTTCCGCGCCGGCTGCGCGCATCACTTTGGCAATGCGAACGCGATGACGTAATCACCGCGCCTGGTGCCGAGTTCGCCGTGTCCGCCGGCGACGATCACCAGGTATTGCCTGCCGCCGATCGCGTAGGTCATCGGTGTGGCTTGGCCGCCGGCGGGCAAATGGTATTGCCACAGCAGCTTGCCGCTGTGCTCGTCGATGGCGCGGATGTCGTCGTCCATCGTTGCCGCGACGAAGACCAGGCCGGAGGCAGTCACGACCGGCCCGCCCATGCCGGGCATGCCGAGGTTCCAGTGATTCTTGATCGCGTTGCCGAGCGGTATCTGCCAGAGCCGTTTGCCGCTGCGCATGTCGATGGCGCTCAGTTCGCCCCATGGCGGCTTGATGCATGGTGCTCCCATCGACGAGGTCCAGGGCCTGCGGCGCATCGCAAAGGGCGTACCGCGCATGAGGGAAAAGCCCCAGTCGTCGTATTGCTTCGAGCGCTTTTGCGCTTCGAGTTGGTCGCGCGGCACCAACGCGACCACCATCGGCAGATCGTTGGTATTCACCACGGCGACCTGGTGAATTGGATCGAACGCCAGCCCGCCCCATTCGACGCCGCCCGCGTAGCCTGGTTGCTCGATGCTGCCCTGCACGCTGGGCGGTGTGAAGATGCCTTCGGATTTGTAGCGCTCGAGATGGCAGCCGAACGAGATATGCGCGAGATCGTTCTTCGTCACCGGACCTTGCCGCACCAATGGGGAGGGCATCGTCGGAAACGGCTGCGTCTTCGACGGCACCTCGCCCGGCGCGCCGTCCTGCGGCACGGCTTTTTCCACGATCGGAAAAACCGGCGTGCCATTCTCGCGATCGAAGGTGAACAGCATGCCGGTCTTGGTCGGCTGGATGACGGCAGGAATCGCGCGGCCGTCGTGTTGCAGCGTGACGAGTGAAGGTTGTGCGGCGCTGTCGTAGTCCCACAGGTCGTGGTGTACCAGTTGATAGCCCCACGCCAGCTTGCCGGTGTCGCCGTCCAGCGCGATCACCGAATTCGCCCAGCGGTTGTCGCCCGGGCGCAAGCCGCCGAAGAAATCGGGACTGGCCGAACCGGTCGGCACGAACACCAGATGCCGCTGCGTGTCGACCGACAACGGCGCCCACGCGTTGGCGGCGCCCGTGATCGCCGCCGCCTTCGGCGTCCATTGCGCGTACACCGGGTTGGACGGATCGCGCGGAATCGGATCCCAGCCCCACGCGAACTTGCCCGTGCGCGCGTCGTAGGCGCGCACCGTGCCGCGCTCCAGTTCCACGCCGCGGTTGTCGCCGACCGACGAGCCGAAAATCACCTTGCCATCGAGGATCACCGGCGGCGAAGTGACCAGGTAATTGCGCCATTTGTCACCCGGCCTCCAGGTCGAGCGGATGCCGGGCAGCAAATCCAGCACGCCGTGATTGGCGAAGTCTTCGCACAGCTTGCCGGTCTTCGCGTCCAGCGCCAGCAGGCGGCTATCGAGCGTGGGCGCGAAGATGCGCGCGTGGCACGGAGCGTATGCCGGCGATTGCGGATCGATCCACAACGTGACGCCGCGCGAAGCTGCATCCGAGTACCAGAGTTTCGGGACATGCGAATCGTGGCGCCAACGCAACTTGCCGGTGGTCGCATCAACCGCCACCACGTTGGTTTCGCTGGTGGTGAAATAAAGCGCGCCGTCGTAGAGGATCGGCGTCGCTTCCCACGTCATATGGCTGGTCCACTCGTCACCGGGGAAGCCCGCGCCGTCCTCGCCGCTGCGGAAGGTCCAGGCGACTTGCAGGTGTTTCACGTTCGCGGGCGTGATCTGGGCGGCGGTCGAGTAACGTGAGCCGCCGGCATCGCCTCCGTAATACGCCCAGCCGGCATCGGCGGCGGGCGGCGGTGGCGTGTAACGGCCGCAGCCGGCGAGGAGTGCCGCCAATCCGAACGCGACGCACCAGCCCGTCATGTTGCGCATCGGAGACCCCGTGAACCAGGTGCGGAAGCTAGTCCTTGTGCCGCATGCCGTCAAGATTCGGATTTTGGCCTCGAAGAACGCGCCGGCGCGGCGTCGCCATCGGCAATCAGATACCGCGGGCCATCTCTGCGGCAAGCCCGATGTAAGTGGCCGGCGTCAACGCCAGCAGGCGCTGCTTGTCGGCATCGGGAAGCGCGAGCGGCGCGATGAACGCCTGCAGTGTTTCGCGCGTGATGCCCTTGCCGCGCGTCAGCGCCTTCAATTGTTCGTAGGGTTCCGGCAAGCCGTGGCGGCGCATCACGGTCTGGATCGCTTCGGCCAGCACTTCCCAGCTTGCATCGAGGTCGGCGGCGATGCGATCGGCGTTGACTTCCAGTTTGCCGAGGCCTTTTTCCAGTGACGCGAAACCGATCAGCGCGTGGCCGAACGCTTCACCCAACGCGCGCAGCGTGGTGGAATCGGTGAGGTCACGCTGCCAGCGGCTGATCGGCAGCTTCTCGCTGAAATGCCCTAGCAGCGCGTTGGCGACGCCGAAGTTGCCCTCGGCGTTTTCGAAGTCGATCGGGTTGACCTTGTGCGGCATGGTCGAGGAACCGACTTCGCCCTGTTTCAGGCGCTGCTTGAAGTAGCCCAGCGAGATGTAACCCCAGGTGTCGCGCGCGAGGTCGATCAGGATCGTGTCGATGCGGCGCTGCGCGTCGCAGAGTTCGGCGACGCCGTCGTGCGGTTCGATCTGCGTCGTGTATTCCTGCCACTCAAGGCCCAGCGATTCGATGAAGCGTTTCGAGAAGGCGCGCCAGTCGATTTCGGGATAGGCGATCGCGTGTGCGTTGAAGTTGCCGACCGCACCGTTGATCTTGCCGGGAATCCCGATGGCCGCGAGTTGCGCGCGCTGGCGTTGCAGCCGCGCGACCACGTTGGCCATTTCCTTGCCCAGCGTGGTGGGCGACGCGGTCTGGCCGTGGGTACGCGACAGCATCGGCAGGTCGGCGTGGGCGTGCGCGAGTTCGCGCAGCTTGCCGATGACCTTGTCGAGTTCCGGCAGCAGCACCTGTTCGCGCGCGTCGCGCAGCATCAGCGCGTAGGAAAGGTTGTTGATGTCTTCCGACGTGCAGGCAAAGTGCACGAATTCCTTCGCCTGTTTCAGTGCGGCGTCGTCGCCGATGCGTTCCTTGATGAAATACTCGACCGCCTTGACGTCGTGGTTGGTGGTCGCCTCGATGTCCTTGATGCGTTGTGCATCGGCGACCGAAAAGCCGTCCGCGATTTTCTGCAGGGTCGCGCGTGCGGCGGCAGAGAAAGGCGGCAACTCCGCGATGCCGGGCTCGTCCGAAAGCGCGATCAGCCACGCGATTTCCACCGCGACGCGCCGGTGCATCAGGCCGTATTCGCTGAAGATCGGGCGCAACGCGTCGACCTTGGCGGCGTAACGTCCGTCCAGCGGCGACAGGGCGGTCAGGGAGTCTAGGTGGGCCATGGCGTTGTCGCGATTGCGGAATCTCGCAAGTTTAACTGGGGGATGGGGGATGGGTAGCGGGGGCGCGAAGGCGAATATTTCGTGGTTCGGGCAGTCCGCGTCGGAAAAGACCTGTGGACTTGCGCCCCCGCTACCCGTCCCCCGCCCCTCGCTCGCTATACTTTTCCGTTTCACGTTTACGGAATGCTTCGCAATGACCAACTTCCGCACCGAGCACGACAGCATGGGCGAACTCAAGGTGCCCGCCGACGCGCTGTGGGGCGCGCAGACCCAGCGCGCCGTCGACAACTTCCCGATTTCGGGGCTGGCGCTGCCGCGGGATTTCATCCGCGCGCTGGGCTTGATCAAGACCGCCGCCGCTGATGCCAACCTGAAACTCGGTCATCTGAAATCCGGCCAGGCCGCCGCGATCCGCAAAGCGGCGCAGCGCGTGGCGGCGGGCGAGTTCGACGCACATTTCCCGATCGACATTTTCCAGACGGGCTCGGGCACGTCGTCCAACATGAATGCCAACGAGGTGATCGCGCACATCGCGACGCGCGATTCGAAGGCGAAGATCCATCCCAACGACCACGTCAATTACGGGCAGAGCTCGAACGACGTGATCCCGACCGCGATCCACGTAAGTGCGGCGCTCGCCGCGCGCGAGCAACTGCTGCCCGCGCTGAAGCACTTGCAGAAGATCATCGACAAACGCGCGCGCGAGCTGAAGAACGTCGCCAAGACCGGCCGAACGCACCTGATGGATGCGATGCCGGTGACGTTCGGGCAGGAATTGTCGGGCTGGTCGGCGCAAATCGCATCGGGCATCGCGCGCATCGAGGATGCGCTGAAGCGCCTGCAGCGCCTGCCGCAGGGCGGCACCGCGGTTGGCACCGGCATCAACGCCGATCCGAAATTCGCCAAGGCGTTCTGCACCGAACTGTCGAAAGCGAGCGGCGTGAAGTTTTCCTCGATGGACAATTTCTTCGAAGGCATGGCTTCGCAGGATGCCGCGGTGGAACTGTCCGGCCAGTTGAAGACGCTGGCGTGTTCGCTGATGAAGATTTCCAACGACCTGCGCTGGATGAATTCCGGACCACTGGCCGGACTTGCGGAAATCGAATTGCCTGCATTGCAGCCGGGCTCGTCGATCATGCCGGGCAAGGTCAATCCGGTGATCCCGGAAGCGATGACGATGGTGTGCGCGCAGGTGATCGGCAACGACGCGACCATCACGATCGGCGGTCAGGCCGGCAACTTCC
Source organism: Rhodanobacteraceae bacterium (assembly GCA_030167125.1). NCBI lineage: Bacteria > Pseudomonadati > Pseudomonadota > Gammaproteobacteria > Lysobacterales > Rhodanobacteraceae > Rhodanobacteraceae bacterium. The sequence continues at coordinate 1,713,457 of CP126531.1, read as the reverse complement.
AGTTGAACGTGATGCTGCCGGTGATCGCGTACAACCTGCTGCAGTCGATCGTGATTCTTAGCCATGCCTCGCGCCTGCTCGCCGACAAGGCCATCGCGGGGTTCAAGGTCAACAAGTCGCGCGTGGACGAGGCGCTGGCGCTGAACCCGATCCTGGTGACCGCGCTCAACCCGGTGATCGGCTACGAGCAGGGCGCCGCGACCGCGAAGCAGGCGTACAAGGAAAAGCGCCCGATCATGGACGTGGCGCTGGAAACGACCGGCCTGCCGAAAGCCGAATTGAAGACGCTGCTCGATCCGGTTGCGCTCACGAAAGGCGGCATCGCGGGCTGACTGTTCGCAGACGCCGCGCAATGAAAGGCCGCCCTGGGCGGCCTTTATCTGTGCATTGCGATTGCAGCCGGCTATGCGGCGACCGCGACTGCTGGTGCCAGTCGCGCGCCGCGAGCGAGCAACCAAATCCCGGTCGCGATTTCCGCAACGAAAATCGGTAGCCAGCCGACTTGCACCGCGTTGCCCCACTGCGGCATCACCAAGCCAGTCACCGCCACTACGAAGGTAAGCGCCGACGCGAACATGCCGAACGCGGAAAGCGCGCGCGGCAGGTACGGTGTGCGCAGGAATACGCGGTAGAACAGCGTCGAGCCGAAGCTGAAGAACACGATGCCGATGTTGAACGACGCGAAATCCGCAGTGCCGGCCAAGTCCACCAGCGCCTGCACTTGCCCCGGCCCCAATGCCTGCGCGAATTTCGGATCCGTGCGCAGCGCAAGTGCGGCGAAGGTGACGAACGCCGTCAATCCGCCGAACGCTTCGCCCAGCCTGAAATACAGCGCGAGCCGCGCGGTCGCTTCATCGGCGCATTTCACGACCATGTACAACGAATACGCAAGCACCACCGTGAATACCGACGCCAGCAATTGCAGCACCAGCGCAATGCGATAAAGCGGCAACCCTCCGCTGATATTCACGGTGCGCTCGGCGAAGCTTCCGTCGCCGGCGATGTGGCCCGCAAGGAACGGTCCGCCCATGAACAGCACGATCAGCAGCAGGTATACGGAACCTGCAACGCGTGCGTAGCGCATCCGTGTTTCGCCTTCGGTTCGATTGGACATTCGCGGGTTCCTTGCTGGTCGAGGTTCAGGGAATGACGACGGCGTTGTTGTATCCGTGGTGCGATCAATCGGTGTCGTTGTCGCTGTCCTTCAGCGCATCCTTGCGGCATTCATCGATCTTCGCCGTCGTCAGCGTCGCGTAGGGCTTGAACGCGGGCACCGCGGCGGCGAGTTTCTGCTGGCTTTCCATCAGGGCGGGCATGCGGTCGCACAGCTTCGCGGCGGCTTCGCGAATGCCGGAGGCCTTGGCTTCGACGCGCTGGCGGATTTCCTGTTCGGGTTTGCCCGAGAACGCGCCCGCGATCGCCTCGCGTGCTGCGCTCATGCCGAGCGCCGCGCCCTGCCTGCCGATCGCAATGCCTTGCGCGGCGATCGCGATGAGCTGCTGGCGGTAGTCGAGCACCATCGCGCGCTGCGCGGGCGTGAGTGCGACGGGCTTGCCGCCGATCAGCAAGTCGCCCTGCGGCGTGATCTGCGCCCTGGGCAAGCGGGACGTGCGGTTCTCATCCGAACTCGATCCGGACAGGACGACGATGCCGTCGTTGTCCGAAATCGTGATGTTCTCGTTGCGCAGTTTGGCCTCGGCGCGGTCGAGCGCATGATCGACGACACTCGTGACCAGGGATGTCGTCGACGACGCGCTGGTGGCCGACGAAGCCGGCGACGCCGGCGCGTTGCCGGAACCACAGGCGGCCAGCATCATCGCCGTAGACGCGACGCACAGCATCGAAAGTTTGCGCATGATCATGGATGGCTCGCAGTGGAAGCATCGGGGTTACCGGCCGCACCCGGCTGGCGTGACGACGCGGGTGTGGCCGCGGAATCCGCAACATCGCTGGGCGTCGACGAAAATGTCCGCGAGGTCTTAGTGATGGTGCGCCCATCCTTGAACGTGACGGTCTTGGTGACCTTGCATTCCGTCCGGGCGCCCGATGCGTACGGCCTGAACGCGGGAATCTGCATGGCGACCGCGGTCTGCGTGGCGCCGAGTTCCCCGAGGTCGGCGCACAGCTTGCCGACGGCGCTGTCCATCTGGTTCGACTGAGCTTCCATCTTTTTCTCGGCGTTGGACGAATCGCCGTGCAGCAGGGAGGTGAGGGCGTCGCCTATGCCGCGCTCGGCCATGGCGGCGCCCTGTTTGCCCACGGCTTCGCCGGACTGCATCATGCTGCGCGCTTCGCCGTAGTAGCGCTGCAGCATCGCGCGCTGCGCCGGCGTGACGTCAATCGTGCGTCCATCGATCGCGAGGCTTCCGTCCTTGCCGACGTGTGCGTCGGGCTTGCCGGTCGCGTGCACCACCATTCCGCTCGAATCGAAGGTGATGCGGTGCCCGATGCCTTCGTTGATGCCCGGCGAACACGCGGCCAACGCAATGCTGGCGAACGTAATGCCGGTGAACGTCAGGAACTTGTTCATGGCTGCCTCCCGTCCTTGTCAAACTTCGTCGCGCCAGCGGCGGAACCAAGTCGCGGCGGCGATGAGCGCGATGCCGACGATGGCGCCGATCCACATTTCGGGCGTGGCGAACACGTGCGCCATCTGCCCATAGCTGCCGAAGTGACGGATCGTTTCCGGCGCATCCCTGAGGTCGCCCGGACTCATCACGCTGACCCATCCGGCCGGGACGACGCTCAGCAGCGAACGCGCGACGAGCTGACTCCAGAAGAACCCAACGTTGACGTGCGGGATGCCGAGCAGCGCGATCCACGAGTTGAGCGCGCCCGCCGCGATCGGAATCACCACCGCCCACAGGAACGGCTTGCTGCGCACGGCCGCCGACCAGAACAGCAGCCAGCCGACCGTGGGCAATGCCCAGAAGAGGTACAGCGGCACCATCGCGAGGATGTGCAGCCAGACTTCGAAGGGTTCGGTGTGCGCCCAGATCAGCGTGAACGGATTGAGCCCGTGCGCGGCGAACCACAGGCTGTAGATGACCTGGTTGCACACGTAGGCGGCCAGGATGATGCCGGCGGTGATCAGGGGCGCGATGAGCGCGCCCGACACGACCTTGGAACCGACGGTCGCGGTATCCGACACCGGCAGCGATTTCCAGAACAGGATGCTGCGGTCGCGGCGATCGTCGTAGAGCGCGCCGAGGAAGTAGAAGAACACCACGAACGTCATCACGACGCCGGCGAGGACGGCGAAGCTCATCATCGAGGCGTCGAGTCCGCGCACCACCAGCGACATGTTGTGGCTCAGCGCATTGTTCAGCAGCTCGTTCATGTCGGTGCCGTTGGCGCCGACGTTGACGTGCATGCCCAGACGCGAACGGAACACTTCGAGGGTGATGATGCTGAGCACGGTGATCGCCAGCAGCACGCACGCGGTCCATACCTGCGCCCAGAAGAACCCCCTTCGCGATTCCCAGTACTCGCGCTTCAGCAACCAGGCAAACGGCCGGTTCAGAATGGGCGCGTTCATCATCGCGTTCATGCGTAGGTCCCTTTCATGATGGCGACGAACAAGTCGGACACCGACGGCCGCTTGACCTCGCCCAGTTGCGCCAGCTGTTCCGGATCGGCGCTGTCGTACAGGAAGATGCTCTTGCCGAACACCGCCGCGCGTTCATCCACCGGCTTCAGCGCACGCGCCGCCTGGACCTGGTCCGCGTTCACCAGCACTTCGGCGAAGCGCGCGCCCATCTCCTCCATGGTGGTGGAAAGCGCGATCTTGCCGTCACGGATGAACAGCAGGTCGGTGAGGATGTGTTCCACTTCCTCGACCTGGTGCGTGGTGATGAGGATGGTCTTGTCCTCGTCGAAATAGTCTTCCAGCAGGCTCTGGTAGAACTGCTTGCGATAGAGGATATCCAGCCCCAGCGTGGGTTCGTCCAGTACCAGAAGTCGCGCATCGATGGCCATCACGATGGCCAGGTGCAGCTGCACGATCATGCCCTTGGACATTTCGCGCACCTTCTGGTTGGGCTGCAGCTTGGTGCGGGCGAGGAAGCGCTCGCACTTGGCGCGGTCGAAACGCGGATGCACGCCGGCGACGAAATCGATGGCTTCCTGCACGCGGATCCAGCGGGGCAGGGTGGCCACGTCGGCGATGAAGCAGACTTCGCGCATCAGCAGCGGACGTTCGCGGCGCGGGTCCATGCCCAATACGGAAAGTTCGCCTTCGAAATCGGTGAGGCCGAGGATGGCTTTCAGCGCGGTGGTCTTGCCCGCGCCGTTGGGTCCGATCAGGCCGACGATGCGGCCGCGGCCGATCTCGAAATCGGTGCCATCCAGCGCGACGGCGTTCTTGTAGCGCTTGCTGAGTCCCCGCGCGTGCACGACCGGTTCCGATCCGGCCGCACGGGAGGCAGGTTGTTCCGCGATGGCTTCGGCTGCGACGTTCATCACGATTCCCTCTTGTGTGATTCTTGCACTGGCGTGGCCAGCAGTTTCTGGAGATCAAGGTTCATGCGTTCGATGCGCGCCCGGATGCGGGGCCATTCCTCGCGCAGGAAGCTTTCGCGTTCGCTCTTGAGCAGCGCCTCGCGGGCGCCGTCGGTGACGAACATGCCGAGGCCGCGGCGTTTCTCCACCAGCTGCTCGTCCACCAGTTCCTGGTACGCCTTGGAAACGGTGAGCGGGTTGATCTGGTAGTCCGCCGCGACCTGGCGCACCGAGGGCAACGCGTCGCCCTCGTTCAACGCGCCGTCCAGGATCATCGCCACCACGCGTTCGCGCAGCTGGCGGTAGATCGGGACGTTGTCGTTCCAGGTTACGGTCATGGCTCGGTCCTGCCGGTGATGTTCCCACTCGTGCTTGACGAGGTTCCGGTCACCGGATCAGACGCCGGCGCTGTCGTTGGCGAAGGAGTAGTACGGCATCTGCGCGTTGGACGGCGCGGCGCCGGCCTGGTTGGAACGCAGCTCGCGGATCTGCTCCGGCGTCGGGTGCACGGTGATGGTCGGCAGCGTGCGGATGACCGTGGTGGCGGAAGCGTTGGCCCCGCGGTTGGCGCTGGCGACGGCGGCATTGCTGTAGCTGGCGATGGCGGTCATCCCGGCGGCCGTGATCAGCATGGCGGCGACGATTGCGGCGGACTTCTGGACGTTCATGGCGGGCCTCCTTAGTGACCTCGTTGACCAGTGTTGTAGTGAACTATAACACAAAAAATCAGCCCGTCAATACCCCCTGCCATCAGTCATGGGTGGTGGTCCACCGCCGCGTATCGTGGATGCACTGACGCGGCCGCACCTGCGCTGGGCTTCGCGTACTGATCCTTCGCCGAGCGAATGAATGAACCCTGTCGTGGGCGCGTTGTCTGAAGCCCCATCGTTGCCATTCCGCGTGGGAACAATCAGAATGGGCGACTTTCATGCGACACCCACGATGCACGCACGACGCGCATCCCCTTTGACCAGAGGAATACATAGATGAAGCAGATCATGCGGCCGAGCCTGGCCGCCGTTGCCGTGATCGCGGCGCTCGGCATTGCCGGCGTTTCGCAGGCGCAGACTCAATCCACCACGGTCAACAAGGCGCAGGCCAGCGAGATCGTCGGATACGAACTGGCGGGCCGTTATCCGGACTGGGCACGCAGTCTGATCGATCCGCAGCAGGTCGGTGCGGCGGTGACGCGCGCGTTGCAGGGCCAGAAGCCCAGCATGAGCGAGACGCAGGCGGAAAGCGTCGCCAAGGCTTTCGGCGCCGAGTTCCAGGCCAAGGCCAAGGAGCATTACGACCAGGTCGCTGCGCAGAACAAGAGCGAAGGCGCCGCGTTCCTCGCCAAGAACAAGTCGCAGCCCGGCGTGCACACCACGTCCGATGGCTTGCAGTACCAGGTGATCACGCAGGGCACGGGTCCGAAGCCGAAGGCCACCGACACCGTGCAGGTGAATTACACCGGTTCGTTCGTCAACGGCCAGCCGTTCGATTCCTCCGCGCAGCACGGCAGCGGCCCGGCCAAGCTCGACCTCAACAACGTGTTCCCCGGCTTCAAGGAAGCGTTGATGCTGATGCCGACCGGCAGCCACTACAAGTTCGTGATTCCGTCCGACCTCGCTTATGGCGCGGACCCGAAGAACGGCTTCCCGCCGAATGCCACGCTGGTGTTCGACGTCACGCTGGTGAAGATCGGCGCGCAGTAAGACTGCTGGTTGTACCGCAAACAAAAAACGCGGCCTTGGGGCCGCGTTTTTTATTGCTTGTGCAGGAGCGGCCCATGGCCGCGAGGGTCGCGCGCAAAAGAAAAGGCGGCGCTTTGCGCCGGCGCGCTCCTGCAAGAGATTTACCGCCGGTCACCCGTGCGCGATCGCCTCGACGCGCGCGGCGCAGATGAAGTCGTTCAACGACAAACCGCCCACGTCGTGCGTCGACCAGTGCACCACGCAGCGGTTGTAGCCGACTTCGAGGTCGGGATGGTGATCCTGCTTGTTGGCCATCCAGCCGATCGCGTTGACGAACGCCAGCGTTTCGTAGAAGTTCTTGAAGCCGAACGTCTTGGCGATCGACTTGCCGTCCAGCGCGACCTGCCATTCCGGCAGCGCCGCCATCAACTCGCGGATGCGTGCTTCGCTGAGCGCGTGTTCCTTGCCCTTGCGGGGTTCGCAGTGCTGGCTGGCAAGTTCGTCGCGCGTCATTGTGGGTGTCCTCAATCGCCGCCGTTGACCTTGTCGTGCAGGTCGGACAGCTTGCTCGGCAGGCCGGAGAAATACGCCGCGAGATCGTCGATGTCCTGGTCGCTGAGCGGCGAAGCCATGCCGTTCATGATCGCGTTGGTGCGTTGGCCGTCCTTGTACTCGTGCAGGACCTGCTCGAGGTAATCCTGGTACTGGCCGGCCAGCGCGGGATAGTTCGGCGCGATGCCGTTGCCGTCGGTACCGTGGCAGGCCGCGCAAGCCGCGGCCTTGGTCTTGCCGGCGGCCGCATTGCCCTTGGCCGATGCGGTGCCGAAAGCGAACGCGAGCGATGCGGCCAGAAGGGAAACGATGATGGTGCGCTGCTGCATGGTCGATCCCCTCAGTTCTTCTGCTTGGGCGCGAGGCTGGACAGGTAAGCCGCGATGTCCTCGATCTGTTCTTCCGTCAGGCTGCTGGCCTGCGCGTTCATCGTCGGGAACTTGCGCGCGCCACTCTTGTATTCGTTGAGCGCGTCGATGATGTATTGCTCGTTCTGCCCGGCGATGCGCGGCACGTGGTACTCGGGATACATCGTCTCGTAACCGGGAATGCCGTGGCAGCCGTGGCAGGAATAGACTTCCAGTTTGCCCTTGGCGGGATCGCCCTTGGCGAAGGCAGTGGATGCGAAGCAGGCAAATCCCGCCATCAGAGCGACGGTCACCATCGTTCGGATCATGTTTCCAGATTCCCTGATGCGGCCGGTGCCGCGGTGGCAAAGCCCGAAGTATAGCTTGTGAGGGCGCGGCGCTGGCAAGCCGCGCCGGCTCAGACGCGCGCGGACTTCACCAGCAGGTGCTTGGCCAGCGCGCCGTGCAGGTGTCCGAGCGCGCGCACCAGGTGCAGCATCCCGAACAGCAGGAGGAATCCAATCACGAACATCGCCGCCGCGTCGCCCCAGCCGGGAATGTGCGCGCCGAAACCCCAGTTCACGGTCACGTAGCCGCCAGCCAGGTCATGGCCCAGCCCGAAGAAGTCGAAGGCCATCGCGACAGGCACGAACATCAACACCAGCGACACGGTCGACAGCACCACCACGAGGGTGGAGTACGCGATACCCAGCGGCAGCATCAGCAGCATGTAGAACAGCGTAGCCCAGGTGCGCGGATCGGAAAGCATCGCGCCGATCCGTTTCAGCCACGGCCGGTCGCGTTCGACGTAGGGTGGACGGCGCGGCATGCGCACGCCCAGCATGCCTTCGACGATGCGGCTTTCGACCAGCGAGAGCCCGCGCACCGAAGCCATGAACAACAGGAAGAACGGAATGCCGATCAGCGTGACGGCGAGGCCCGCCGACAGCGACAATCCGACGATCGCCCAGGTGAAATAGAAGATGCCGGTGGCGAGCGCAAGCAGCATGTAGAACATCGCGCCGTAGGTGTGCGGATCGGCCAGCACGCCGAAGAAGCGGCCGAGCAGCGAGCGGCGCGGGCGCGGCCGCGGCGTGCGCAGGGCGCGCGCGACGGTCTTCTCGGTGGTGCGGTAGATCTCGGCGACTTCATCGGGCGCGCCGTACGTCGTGGCGATCTTCGCCAGCAGTTCGGCTTCGCCCATGCCGGGGTTTTCAGCGAGTTCCGAGCGCAGGTGTTCCTCGGCGTCATACAGCGCGTCCTGGATCATCGCCGGATCGGCGCCGGCCAGTGCCGCGCGCAACTGCGCCAAGTATTGCTTGATCGTTTGCGGCGTGCTCATGGCTTCAATCCTTCAGATCAGTCCTTCAGAACGGAATCGACGAAACGGCGCGTGGATCCCCAGGCGTCGGCCCATTCGCGCAGCACTTTCCTGCCGAGCGGAGTGATGCGGTAGTAGCGGCGCGGCGGCCCGGCCTCGGACGGTTCGACGAAGGTGTCCAGCAACTCCGCCGCACTCAAGTTGCGCAACACGGGATACAGCGCGCTCTGCTTGCCGACCAGCACGCCGCCGGCATCGCGCTCCAGGCGCTTGGCGATCTGGTAGCCGTACAGCGGTTCGCGCGCGGCCGCCAGCACGGCCAGCAGCACCAGCGACACCGTGCCGGCCGCAAGTTCCTTCTCGAATTTTTTCAGGTGCGCTTCGGTGTCGCTCATTGAAACGGGCTTGCATCCCTCATAGTCGCGAGTACACTATAGCGCAGTTGATAATAGCTGCATCGGCCGAAAGTCACGGCTGGCGTTTGATGCGAACCTTTTCAGTGCGTGCCGCCGATCGGTGGCGAGGAGGCTGCGATGCTCAAGCTTGGCGTAGTGGTGGCGGCGGTGATCGGCGCCTGCTGGTTGCTGACGGGCGGCTTGTTCAAGCTGATGTTCGGATTCGCCGGTGCGATCTTCGGCGGCCTGCTCGGCTTGTTTGTGGCCAGCTTGCTCGCGCTGTTGGTGATCCCGATCGTGCTGTTCGCACTTTTGCCGCTGTTGTTGCCGGCGCTTTGTCTCGCGGCGCTGATTTGGGTCATCGTGCGTGCGTCGCAGCCGGAACATCCGGCGCCCGTCGCGCACTGACTGCTGCAACGCACGCGGCGTCCATGAGCGGACGCCGCGTGCGTCGAGCCGCGTTCAACCCTGGCTCAAGTTGAACTTCACCGGGACCTGCGCCCATGCCTGGATCGCGCGGCCGTCGCGCATCGCCGCATGGAACCGCCATGCCGCGAGGACGTGCTGGCGCGCGGCGTCGTCGAGCGTGCGCGAACCGCTGCTGCGTTCGATCGCCACTTGCACCGGTTTGCCACTCGTATCGACGAGTACCTTCAACAACACCGTCCCCTGTACGCCCGCGCGCAGCGCCTCGATCGGATACGCGGGCGGCGTCGCGGTTTCGTAGGCGATGGTGGCTTCGCTGTCGCCGGTCGTTGCGGCCGCGTTGGTGCCGACCACGTTCGCGCCGATTGCCAGCGGGGCGACGGGTGTGATGGCAGCCAGCACCGGAATGGAAATCGGCGTCGGCTGCGCGATCGCAACATGCACCGTCGGCATGTTGACGTGCTGCGCCACGCGCAGCGTCGGCACTTGTGGCGGCGGCACCACGGCCGGCGGTGGCGGCACGATCGTTGCCTGCAGCGAAAGCGGTACCGGCACCTGCACCGGAAACGTCGCGCTCGGCCGCAGCGCGAACAGCAGGATCGCCAGGTTCAGACTCAGGGTCAGCGCCATCGCGAGCGAACGGGCCGCGTGCGGCGCACATTCGAAGGAACGTGGAACAGCCATCGACGCCATAAGCCACCTCCTTGCAGTGAGGAACGTGGCCAGGGACGCCGCGGCGCGCCGCCCCGGTCGATGACGACGCTACGCTTCCGGATTGCGCGCGACAAGTGCCGCCGCGCGGTTCACCGCAACGGCAGCAGGTGCTGGCCGCCCGAATAATCCAGTCTTCCGCGGGCGACGTGCGCGGCCGAGGTGTACGGGTGCTCCTTCGGTTCGCCCGGCCCCATGATGTGCAGCACGCGCGTGCCGTGCAGCTTGAACACGTCGGAAATCAATCCGCGATGGCAGCGCCACCACACTGCTTCGGCGCACATGATCGCGGTGCGATGTTTCGCCGCCAGCGCCTTCAGGCGTTCGATGCCGTCGTGAAACGCCTTCGTTTGCATGTAATCCGCGTAGCCGCGGAATGCCGGAAGCCGCCATGCGGTGTTGGGTGAGTCCGGCTGCACCTTGCGGCGTCCGCCGAGTTCGGTGAAGGACTGATAGTCGATGCCGGCGCCGCGGACCGATTGCTTCAATTGCTCGACGTTGAAGTGCGGATATTTGCGCGAGCCGGGATAGTGGCGCACGTCGGCCAGCACTTCGATGCGATTGTCCTCCAGCAACGCGATGAACTCGTCGAGGTTCCGCGTCGAATGACCGATGGTCCAGAGCGTTTCGGGCCACGGGCTTCCACTGCATTTCTTGCGCGTGCTCATTAGATCAGCATACGCGTACAGGAGTCACTCACAAACATTTTCCGTTCGCACTGAGCGTAGCGCCGAAGGCGCGAAGTCGAAGTGTGCGCACATATCTATACTGGCGCGATGAGCGCATACACCACCGCCAACACCATCGACGAATTCCGCCAGCACCTTGCCGACGTGCATGCGCGCATCGCCACCGCATGCGCGAAGGCCGGTCGCGATCCCGCCGGCGTGCGCCTGCTGCCGGTCAGCAAGACGGTGCCGGAAGCGCGGCTGCGCAACGCTTACGCCGCGGGCTGCCGCACGCTGGGCGAAAACAAGGTGCAGGAAGCGCACGGCAAATGGCAGGCGATGTCGGATCTGCCGGATTTGCGCTGGGCCATCATCGGACACCTGCAGACCAACAAGGCCAGACTGGTCGCCGAATTTGCATCCGAATTCCAGGCACTCGACAGCCTGCGTGTGGCCGAGGCATTGGACAAACGCCTGCAGGCCGCGGGGCGATCACTGGACGTGCTGGTGCAGGTCAATACGTCCGGCGAGGCAAGCAAGTTCGGCCTGCCGCCCGATGAAGTGGAAGCATTCGTGAAACGGCTGCCCGCGTTCTCGTCGCTGCGCGTGCGCGGCCTGATGACGCTGGCCCTGTTCTCGGACGACGCAGCGAAAGTGCGGCCGTGTTTCGTGCGCCTGCGCGAAGTGCGTGATCGCCTGCGCCAAGTCGTGCCGGCTGGCGTCGCGATGGACGAGCTTTCGATGGGCATGTCCGGCGACTATGAACTCGCGATTGAGGAAGGCTCGACGATCGTGCGCGTGGGGCAGGCGATCTTCGGTGCACGCAAGGTCGCCGACAGCGCCTATTGGCCCGACGCAAAAGATTCGTAGGCCGGGAGCAGCGCAGCGAATCCCGATTTGATCGGAAACGTCACCGTGCCAAGTCGAGTGAATAGAACCGCGTGCCCGGCAGGTGCGTGGTGTTGTAGGGCGGAATTTCGACGAATCCGAGCCGGCTATAAAGTGCCTGTGCCGAGGTCATGCTCGCCAACGTATCCAGGCGCAATTCGCGATAGCCGGCGCCGCGCGCCGCATCGATCACGGCATCCACCAGACGCTTGCCCAAACCGAATTTCCGGTACGCCGGCCGCACGTACAGGCGCTTCATTTCACCCCGATGCTCGTCGAGCGGCCGAAGCGCCACACAGCCGGCGACACCGGCGTCGATTCGCGCGATGAGCAACGCTCCGTGTGGCGGCACGTAGGGCGCCGGCAACGCCGCGAGTTCCGCGCTGAACCCCTGGTACTCGAGATCCGTGCCGATGGCTTGCGCGTATTCGCGGAACAACTCGCGCGCCGTCGCGACGCGTTCCGGACTATCGGCCTGTTCGAGCGTGGGTTCCGGTTCGGTCATGGCTCCCGGTGCGCGGCCAACTTCACCTCGAAATCCTGCGTGCATGCATGCGTTGTCTCCGGTTGCGCTGCAATCGATGTTCTCACAGCAACCGGCTGAAGATGCGGATGCCGGCCAGGTATTCGCCGGCGATGGTGCCGAGGTTGGAGAGCATGAACACCAGCAGCGTGCGCGCGACGCGGTTGCGCCACCAGCCGGAGACGTGCAGCAAGTCCTTGCGCAGCGACTGGAAATCCGCGACGCGCGGCTTGCGCAACCAGGCTTCGACCATGCCAGAGAACACGCCGGACGACAGCCCCGGCGGGCGCAGCGGTTTCAACGGGCCCATCACGCCGGCGGTGAGGATCGACAACGGATGTCCGCCCGCGACCGCGGCACCCAGCGCGCTCAACACGGCGGTGTAGATCACCCAGTCGCGCAGCGCGTGCCAGCCCATCGTGGCATTCCGGTAGAACAGGAATGCGATCGCCGCGAAGATCGCGAGCATGATGCCGATGGCGAGGTACTTCGGCCATTTCGGTGCCGGCAGCTTGGCGGCCAGTGGTTCGATCAGCGTGCGCGGCGGCTCCTGCTGCGTGCCGAGTTCGCGTTCGACGCCGGCGAGGTGCCCGGCGCCGATCACCACCAGCACGCGTTTCGCGGCGGAATGCTGCGTCGAATCTTCGCGCAGGCGCGCGGCCATGAAGCGGTCGCGCTCGCCGATCAGCGCTTCGTACAGCGGTTTCGATTCGCGCGCGAATTCACCGAACGCGCCTTCCAGGATGTCGCCCTGTTTCAGCTTCTCGATTTCGGCCTCGTCGATGTCTTCGCGCGAAAACACGCTGGCGACCAGGCTGCCGACGATGCCCATGCGGTCGCGGAAACGCACGCCGCGATACGCATGGTTGAGGGTGATGCCGATCTCGCGATCGACCAGCCACAGCGGCAGGCTGCGCGCATCGGCCTCCTGCATCGCGGCTTTCATCTCCGCGCCGGGTTCGATGCCGTACTGCTCGGCGATGCGTTGCTGGAACGACGACAGCGCCAGCGAGGCGAACACCATCCCGGCCTTGCCGGTGCGGATGACCTGGAACAGGTCCATCTTCGCGAACGCCTCGGGATCGCGGATGCCACGCGCGCGGCTTTCGCACAATTCAACCGCGATCGCGTCGAAGGCTTCGCGCTCGATCAGCGCCTTCACCGCGTCCACCGACGCGCGCGAAACGTGCGCGGTGCCCAGCAGCACGTACTCGACGCCATCACGCTCGATGCGCGCGAGCGGCTGGTCGTGGAGCGGATCGGAAGCCGTGTCGGCCACGGCCGAATCGGGAACGGTATTCAATCGCGGAACCGCTTGGTCAAGTCTTGATACGCATCAATGCGGCGATCGCGCAGGAACGGCCAGATGCGGCGCACGTTCTCGCTGCGTGCCATGTCGATGTCGGCGATCAACAACTCGCGGCCGTCGTCGTTGGCCTTGGCGAGGATTTCGCCCTGCGGTCCGGCGATGAAACTGGTGCCCCAGAACTGCGCGCCGCGGCCGTTGTCGGGCGCGGGTTCGAAGCCCACGCGATTGCAGGCGAGCAGCGGCACGCCATTGGCGACGGCGTGGCCGCGCTGCACGGTGATCCATGCGTCACGTTGGCGATCCTTTTCGTCCTGCGGGTCGGCCGGGTCCCAGCCGATCGCGGTCGGATACAAAAGAAGTTCCGCGCCCGCCAGCGCCATCAGGCGCGCGGCTTCGGGATACCACTGGTCCCAGCACACCAGCACGCCGAGTTTGCCGACCGAGGTGTCGATCGGGTGGAAGCCGAGGTCGCCCGGCGTGAAGTAGAACTTTTCGTAGTACGCCGGATCGTCCGGGATGTGCATCTTGCGGTACTTGCCCGCGATTTTTTCGGAGCGATCGAACACCAGCGCGGTGTTGTGGTACAGGCCGGCCGCGCGACGCTCGAACAGCGATGCCACGATCACGAGTTTCAATTCGGCGGCGAGCTTGCCGATGCGTTCGGTTGAGGGGCCGGGGATCGTTTCGGCGCGATCGAATTCGGCCACCGCTTCGTGCTGGCAGAAGTATGGGCCGTTGTGCAGTTCCTGCAGCAGCACCAGCTGCGCGCCGGCGTTCGCCGCATCGCGCAACCCGGTCTCGATCGCGTCGAGGTTGGCATTGACGCTGCCGCGATCGCGTTCCTGGAGCAGCGCGACTTTGAGGATTTTGGGTGACATGAAAAGAGCTTATCCGCGAAGGACGCAAAGGACGCAAAGGGAAATCCAATCTTATTGCTTTTCTTCGCGCTCTTGGCGTCCTTTGCGGATGGTTGCTTCTTCGCTTACGAGAGCACGTCTTGCGGAAGCTGCATGGTCATGCAATGCAAGCTGCCGTTCTGCCAGATCAGCGGCCGGCAGGGAACCTGCACGACTTCGCGGCCGGAATGCGCGAGCGCGATGGTTTGCGCGGCGGCATCATCCACCACGTCGCCGTAGGCCGGCACCAGCACCGTGCCGTTGACGATCAGGTAATTCGCGTACGACGCGGCGAGGCGGCGGCCTTCGTCGATGATCGGCTTCGGCCACGGCAGGTCGAACAGCCGGTACGGCTTGCCCTCCGCCGTGCGCAGCGCTTCGATCTCGCGGCGCATTGCGGCGAGTTCTTCGTAATGCGGATCGTCCGGATCGCTGCAGGCCTGGAACACGATCGCGTCGTCTGGTGCGAAGCGGGCCAGGGTATCGACGTGCGCGTCGGTGTCGTCGCCTTGCAGGTAACCGTGGTCCAGCCACAGCACACGCTGCGCCGACAGCGCGTTGCGCAGCGTGATTTCGATCTGCTCGCGCGACTGGTCGGGATGGCGTTGCTGCAAACACTTCCAGGTGGTGAGGATGGTGCCGCGTCCGTCGGATTCGATCGCGCCGCCTTCCAGCGCCCAGTCCACGCGCTGGTGTTGCGCGTCGGGGCGGAACACGCCGCGTTCGATCAGGCCGGCGACCAGTGCGTCGTCCTGCGACCCTTCGAACTTGCCGCCCCAACCGGTGAAACGGAAATCCAGCAACACGGATCGCCCATTCGCGTCGCGCAACGTGACCGGGCCGGAGTCGCGAAGCCACGTGTCGTCGTACGGAATCTCGACGAAGCGCGCGCGCGCCATGTCGGCGCCCGCATCGCGCAGGCATTCGGTGGCGTACGCGCCGATTTCGGCGTCGGGCGTGCAGACGATCGCGGTTTCGCAACGCGTGATCGCGGCGATCAGCGCAGCGCAGGTGCCTTCGACGCTGTCGAGCCGCTCGGCCCAATCGGTGCCGGCGTGCGGCCACGCGAGCAACACCGCGGACTGCGGCTCCCATTCGGCAGGCAGTCGCAAGGATGATCGGGTCATGAGTATTCGGGCCTGTATTTTTGCCGTCATTCCCGCGAAAGCGGGAATCCAGTGCCGTTGCGGCGGCCCGTCACGTCAAAAGTCACTGGATCCCGGATATCGCTGCGCGATTCCGGGATGACGCTGGGGTTTGCTAAAGCGAGTGGGGGCCAGGCGTCCGCAACACCGAATGAATCACGTGGCTGTATTCGAAATACACGATGTAGTTCGCGTATTCCCAGCGATGGATCGGCGGCTGGTGTTTGGAGCCGCCGCCGCGGGTCGCCAGGACCTTGAGCGGCGCGCCATATTCGCGCTTCACCTGATCCATGCTCATGCCGCGCCGGGGCATGTTGTATTGCTGCTCCTGCTTCACCTTCACGCGCAGGCTTTCGGCGTGGGCAGGTGCGGGCAGCAGCAGTGGCGCGGATGCCAGCGCAAGGGTTGCGGCGATCAAACTGGTAGCGATGCGTTTCATGGCCTCAGCTTCCCCGGGCGCCCCGTGCGCCGATGTGCCTTTGTAGCAAAAACGGCCTGAACGCGCCAGAGATTGCGGTCACGAAAAAGGCCGCCCAAGGCGGCCTTTTCAAGATGTTGCGCGCCAAACTTACCTTTGACGAGCTTTGAATCGCGGGTTGCTCTTGCAAATCACGAACACCTTGCCGCGCCGGCGCACGACCTTGCAGTCGCGGTGCCGCTGCTTGGCGGACTTCAGGGAAGAAAGCACCTTCACGGCGGACTCCTCGGGAACGATCTGGCCGAAACAAAGCGGGAAAGTGTAGCGTGCATAAACACTTGCCGCAAGCCTCGGGACAGGCTGGAACCGGACGGGTATCCTACGGGGTTTCGCGTCCAAACCTGCCGGAGTGAACCGCCGTGGCTGCCGATCTCGACCAGACTTGCGTCAACACCATCCGTTTCCTGTCGGTGGACATGGTGCAGAAGGCCAACAGCGGCCATCCCGGGCTGCCGCTGGGCGCCGCGCCGATGGCGTACGTGTTGTGGACGAAGTTCCTGAAGCACAACCCGGCCGATCCGCACTGGGTCGACCGCGACCGTTTCGTGCTGTCGGCCGGGCACGGCTCCGCGCTGCTGTACAGCCTGCTTTATCTCACCGGCTACGAGCTGTCGCTGGACGACATCAAGCAGTTCCGCCAATGGGGCAGCAAGACGCCGGGCCATCCGGAACGCGGCCACACGGCGGGCGTCGAGGTCACCACCGGTCCGCTGGGGCAGGGCATGGCCAACGCCGTCGGCATGGCCATGGCGGAAGCGCAGCTGGCTGCGCGCTACAACCGTGACGGCCACAAGGTCGTCGATCACCACACCTACGCGATCGTCAGCGACGGCGATTTAATGGAAGGCGTCACTTCGGAAGCCGCGTCGCTGGCCGGGCACCTGAAGCTCGGCAAGTTGATCTGCCTGTATGACGACAACTACGTGACGCTGGCGGCCGGAACCGACATCACCTTCACCGAGAACCGCGCGGCGCGCTTCAAGGCCTACGGCTGGCACGTGCAGACGATCGAGAACGGCAACGATCTCGACGCCATCGAAAAAGCCATCAAGCGTGCAAAGGCCAAGAAGGACCAGCCGTCGCTGATCCTGGTGCGCACCCACATTGGTTTCGGTTCGCCTCTGCAGGACAGCTACAAGGCGCACGGTTCGCCGCTGGGCGCGGAGAACGTCATCAAGACCAAGCAGAAACTCGGCTGGCCGACCGAGCCGGCGTTCCTGGTGTCGGAAGAAGCATTCGCGCACTTCCGTGAAGCGCAGAAAAAGGGCAAGGGTGCGGAGAGCGGCTGGAGGCGTCGCTGGAACAAATATGCCAAGGCTTTTCCGGAACTTGCAGAGGAATTGCAAGGTTCGATCGACGGCGAGTTGCCGGCCGGATGGGACGCCGATGTGCCGGTGTTCCCGGCCGATGCAAAGGGTCTGGCGACGCGCGTCGCAGGCGGCAAGGTGTTGTCGGCGATCGCGCCGAAATTGCCGGCGATCAGCGGCGGTTCGGCCGACCTCGATCCGTCCACGCATACAGCCGTGAAAGGCTTGGGCGTGTTCTCGCCCGGCAAGGAACCGGACGAACAAAGCTGCGAAGAAGAAGTGTGGAGCTATGCCGGGCGGAATCTCCATTTCGGCGTGCGCGAACACGCGATGGGTTCGATCGCCAACGGCCTGGCCGCGCACGGCGGCTTCATCCCGTACACCGCCACCTTCATGGTGTTCTCAGATTACATGCGGCCGCCGATGCGCCTCGCCGCGATCATGGGCTTGCACGTCATCAACGTGTTCACCCACGACTCGATCGCGGTGGGCGAGGACGGCCCGACCCACGAGCCGATCGAACAACTGGCGGGCCTGCGTTCGGTGCCGAACCTCGACGTGATCCGTCCGGGCGATGCCAACGAAACCGCGGTCGCGTGGAAGGTCGCGATCGAAACCCGGAATCGTCCGACCGCGCTGATCCTGTCGCGCCAGAACGTGCCGACGCTGGACCGCAACAAGTTCGCCAGCGCCGAGGGTTTGCGCAAGGGCGCCTACGTGTTGCTGGATTGCGAGGGCGAGCCGGAACTGATCGTGATCGGCACGGGCGCCGAAACCGGCCTGGTCGCGGAAGCCGTCGAGAAATTGCAGGCCGAAGGCATCAAGGCCCGCGCGGTGTCGATGCCGAGTTGGGAATTGTTCGAGCAGCAGGACCAGTCGTATCGCGATTCCGTGTTGCCGCCGAACGTGCGCGCGCGCCTCGCGGTGGAAGCCGGTTGCCGCGAAGGCTGGGCGCGCTGGATCGGCGATGCCGGCGCCACCCTGACCGTCGATCGCTACGGCGCGTCGGCACCCGGCGAACTGGTGCTGGAGAAATACGGCTTCACCGTCGACAACGTGATCGCGAAGGCGAAGGCGTTGCTGGGTCGTTGATGCCGAAGCGGCCGATGGCCGCGACTCCTCGCGTAAAACTTCTCGCCGCAGTCATGCCTTTGTCATGGCACCGCCATGCTTGGCGATCCGGAGCGCCGTAGACTTCGCGCGTCCTGGCCGCACGTGGAGGCAGTCATGTGTATCAGGTTGCTGGTGAATACGCTCGTTTTGATTTGTGGAGCGAGTTTTGCGGCATCGGCTGTCGCTGCAACACCCACCGAACGATTGGCCAAGGACGTCCAACTTCAGGCTTTTTTCCACGCCACGCATCCGTGGCAAGTGAAGATTTACGAGCCCGCCGAGCCTGACGCGGACACGGGCAGCGAGCCGGTGCGTGTGTGCCTCATCGGCGAACTTGGAAATCCAAAGCCTTATACCGTCTGCACAGAATTGTTCGGTGGCGCGCCGGTGGATGGGCGCGCGTTTCCCATGCAGTCGTTTCGTGACGCAAGCTTGGAAATGCTGTCAGGACCGGGTGGTACGCAACGACCCGCTTTGATCGTGAGAGCCACGTTCTCGGGCGGTGGTTCCGGATGGCTGCAGGGAATTTATGTGTGGGACTACGAGCGCAGATGGGGCATATTCCGGAAGGTATTCCAGTCTGTTGCAACGGGTGCCGGGCAGCAGGAGTTCCTGAAGAAAGGGCTGCTGGCCGGCGCATTTGTGCACGTCGATCAGGTTTATGAGGGTGACGAGCCAAACATGATGTCACCGGTTCGCTATCGAATGACTGTGTACGAGCCGGTGCCGTTGGGTTACGAGGAAGTACTCAGCCTGTTGAGCGAAGAACGTTATGCGAGTAATCACACGGGCGACGGCTTGCCCGATGCCATTGCCACGCTCACGCCCATCATGAGTCGTGCGCTGCAGGCGGTCTATCCCGATGGCGTGTCTGCGTTGGAACAGTAAGACCTCACTACTCCTTGACTTTCACGCCCTTCAACAACGCATCCAGCTTCTGCTTCATCTCCGCCTGCGGCTGGGTGCCGGGCTGGTAGACGTAGGCGGTATAGAGCACGGATGCCTTGTCGCCGTTCGCGGGCGGCACGACCGCGTTGATCTTGGTCATGTCGCTTTCGCTGTACGACTGCGCGTCGTAGGGATGCTGGCGACCCACGATCTTCTTCCAGAAACTCTGGTAGCTGTCGTCGAGGTCGGCGGGCGGCGCCTGGTTGCGCAGCAGGCTGATCCAGTGGTGGTCATGGTTGTCTTCCGCGAGCCAGACCTGGCCCACGTCCCACACGGTTTTGCCGTCGCGGTCGGGGAAGAACGTGAAGCCCAGCGTCAGCACACTGCCGGCGTCGATTTTCTGCAGGTCGGGCGTCAACGAGAATGCGAGCCGCTGCGAGCCGTAGCTGAAAGCCTTGCCGTAATCGAAAGTGACCTGGATGTCCTTGAATGCATCGGGCAGCAGTTTCGGATCGGCAAGGAACGCCTTCCACTGCGCCAGCGTGCCGTCGTAGGGCAGGCTCACGAAATCGGTGAGCGCCTGCATGTTGATGGTGGTGTCGTGCTTCGAGGTGGCGGGTTCGATGCGCATCAGCATCGCGTAGCCGTCCGGCGTCGGCAGCGCGAACACGCTGACATAACCGTCGGCGTACGGCACGGGCCAGCGCCACACTTGCCAGTGGCGGCCCCAGCGGTCGTTCCAGGTTGACGTAGCGCCCGGATTGCCCAGTGACGTCACGAGGATGCGTTCCGGCCCGATGCCGCGCTTCAGGAAACCGGTCTTCAGCAGCATGTCCATCGCGCCTTTCGGATCGTGATGGAACGTCATATCGGAAACGTTGTCCGGCTTGCGCAGGTGGAACAGGATGTTCTGCGCGGCGACACCGGCTGCGACATAGCCGTTGGCGGGCAGCGTGATCTTGACGTTCGAATGTCCGCTGGTGGTCCACACGCCGTCGCTGTTGCGCGTGACGAGCTGCGGGAAATCGTCCATCGACGGGCCGCTGTACAGCAATTGGTGCGAACCGTTGCCGTTCGGGAACAGGTTGGCCGATTGCTGCTCGAGCAGGGCCTTCAGTTGCGAATCCAGGAATGGATGGAAGGCATTGCCGTAGGCCGCGAAGAAATCGGGCACCGAAAGCGGCAGCTTGAAGTCACCCTTGAAAGTGCCGCTGAGCGTCGAGTCGAACACGTCGAACTGGTACGACATGCGCTTGTCGAAGCGCGCGAGATCCTTGGGCGCGTCCAGCACTTCGCTCATCGGCAGCGCGTAGTTCAGGTTTTCGTTGGGCGATTTCATCAGCACGATGCCGATGACCTTGCCGCTCTGGTCGAGCAGCGGCCCGCCGCTATTGCCCGGCGATGCCGCGGCGGAAAAGCGGATCCACTTCCACTCGCCGTCCTGGTCTTCCGGCGTGTTGGACGTGTAGAGGCCGTTGCGGATCACCACGCCGGTGCCGAGCGCATTGCCCACCGAGTAGACGACCTGGTTCAAGCCGGGTTTGGTATCGACCACGAGCGGCGTGATTTTCGGTGGCGCCTTGAGCGAGAAAACCACGAAATCGCGACGCAACGCGAATTTCTCGATCTTGTCGATCGCGTACACCTTGCCCGACGCGTCGCGCAGTTCCGGTGCGCCCCACAGGCTCTGGTAGCCGACCATGAACACGTGCGCGGCGGTGACGTAGGTGTTCGGGCCGATCGCGAACGCGGTGCCGACGGAGTAATACTTGTCGGTGCGCTCCTGGTACGGCAGCAGGTCCATCGGCAGCGGCTTTTCGTAGGTCAGCGTGTCGGCCGGCTTGGCCGCGACCACTTCGAAGGTCGCCGACTGGATCTCCGGCAGCAGCGACGGATTCAACGTGGCGTCTGCGCGTGCCGCGCCGATCGAGAGCCACGCCAAGCCCGCAGCCAAAACGCAGCCCGTGAAGATGCGCGCAAACCGGCGCGCGCTTGCGTTCCACCCCTGCGTGGAACCGGTCGAGAAGATCATGGGAACTCCGAAAGGAAAACAGCGCCGCAAACGCCGCGGATGGTTGCACAACCCCGCGCCGCTTGCACGCGGATGCATCCCTCGCCGCTGCGCGGCGACCCCCTTCTGCGGGAAGAGGGTGACTTTCCTCCCCTTCGGAACGAAGGGGGATTGAGGGGGATGGCTTTCCTCACATCCCGCGCCGATGCAGGATTTCCTCCAGCACGAACTTGGAACCGAAAAACGCCAGCAGCAGGATCGCCATGCCGGCAATCGTCAGGTTCACCGCGCGGCGCCCGCGCCAGCCCCAACGCCAGCGCCCGATCAGCAGCACGCCGAAAATGATCCACGCGACCAGCGACAGGATCGCGGTGTGTGCCTGGTGCTGCGCGTGCAGGTTGTGCACGAACAGGATGCCCGACAGCAGCGTCAGCGTCAGCAACGCAAAGCCGGCGCCGATCAGCTTGAACATCAGCGATTCGGTCTGCGTCAGCGGCGGCAATGCATCGGCCCACGCGTTCAGAGTGCGCGTGCGCAGCGCTTTTTCCTGGGTCGCCAGCAGCAACGCCAGCACCGCCGCGATCGCGAGCAGGCTGTAGGCAAGCAGCGCGATGATCACGTGCAGCCCGATCTGCCAGTCCAGCGGGAATGGCGCGGTCGGCGGCGCGAGGAATTCGTCGATGGCGAGGAACAAGCCGGCCAGCGGAAACAGGATGATGCCGAGCGCCGCGACCGGACGCACGACGTTCACGATCAGGGTCAGCGCAGCGATCACCGCCGAGACCAGCGACAGCGCGGCGTAGAAGTGCAGGTCCACCGCGCCGCGGTGAATGCCGAACAGCACCGCGAAGTGCAGCAGCACGGCGATCGTGCCGAAAGCCAAGGCGGCTCGACGCGCAATCGCGCCCTGGTTCAACAGCGGACGCGCCAACGCGGCGGCCGCGCTGAAATACAGCGAGATCGCCAGGACCGCCGCAAGCTCCATCGTGGTCGAGTGGATTGGCATTGCACGAGTGTCGCATGGCGCCGGGCCGGCATTCCACCGGTGCGCCGCCGCGTGACCAATGGCACATGCAACATTTAGATGATTGTCTAAATATGCGCATATGGTTTCGACAGGCAGTACCGATGAAGCAACAGGAGGTCTTCCGCGCGCTGGCCGATCCGACGCGCCGCGCGATCCTCAAGCGTTTGCAGAAGGGTGCGTTGAGCGCGGGCGAGATCGGCGCGATGTTCGACATGACCGGCGCTTCGCTGTCGCATCACTTCACGGTGCTGAAGCAGGCCGATCTGGTTCGCAACGAGCGGCGCGGGCGCAACATCGTGTATTCGCTCAACACCTCGGTGATGGAAGACCTCACGAGGCTGGTGCTGGACCTGATTCCTGCGGCGCGCGGGCGTGGAGAGGACAAATGAAACAGACAGGCACGCGAATCGTTTCCCTGCTTTTCGTCATTGCGATGCTGGCCATCGCGGCGTGGATCTATCCGCACCTGCCCGCGCAAACCCCGAGCCACTGGGATGCGGATGGCAACGTGAATGGCTGGATGCCGCGGTTCTGGGCCGCCGCGATCTGGCCGCTGACGATGTGCGGATTTGCGCTGATGCTTGCGGTCCTGCCGGTGATCTCGCCGCGCAAGTTCGAGATCGCACCGTTCGCGCGCACGTATGGCGTGATCGTGCTGGCGACGCTCGCGTTCCTGCTGGTCGTCGGCACTGTCGCGCTGCTCGCGGGCGCCGGCTATCACGTCTCGATGGAACTGGTTGCGCCGATTGCAGTGGGCGCACTGCTGATGGTGATCGGGAATTTCATGGGCAAGTTCCGCAAGAACTTCTTCGTCGGTATCCGCACGCCGTGGACGCTCACCAGCGACGTGGTGTGGGAACGCACGCATCGGCTTGCGGGTTGGCTGTTCGTGCTCGCGGGTCTTGCGTGGATCGTGGGCGGCTTGGCGCATGTGTCGCCGACGATGCTGGTCGCTATCTCATTCGCGGCGGGTTTCATCCCCGCCATCTACTCGTACTTTCTCTATCGGCGTGTCGAAGGACACCCGCACATCGGCGGGGACCTGCAATGAAAATGCGCACGGCTTGTTTCGGCATGGGCCTGACGGCCACCCTGTCCGGTGTTGCGTTCGTCCAGCCCGCTGCAGCGGTCGAAGCCAACGTCGTGCGTGTCGAACCGTTGAACGTTCCGTCACCGTTCGGACCACTGCGTGGTGCGTTGACGCTGCCCGTTGGCAAGAAGCCCTTCCCTGCGGTGGTGCTGGTAGCCGGCTCGGGACCGAACGATCTGGATGAAACGGTGGAGGACAACAAACCCTTCCGCGACATTGCCGAGGGTTTGGCGAAAGCGGGCATCGCATCGTTGCGTTACGACAAGCGCACGTTCGATTACGCGCAGAAGGTTGCCGCCAATCCGGACTTCACGATCGACGATGAAACGACGGACGACGCGTTGTCCGCATTGCGCCTGCTCGCGAAGCAAAAGCAGATCGATTCGCAGCGTGTGTTCGTGCTCGGCCACAGTCTTGGTGCGCAAATGGCGCCGCGCATTGCCCAGCGCGATCCGCAACTCGCTGGCGTCATCATGCTGGCCGCGCCCGCACGCTCGTTCCTCGACGTCGTCGCGGCCCAGATCCGGGAACTTGGTCCGAAACAGGGCATGTCCGCGGTCGAACTTGACAAGCTGGAGCAGGCCATCGCCGCCGAGCAAAAGTTGCTGGATACCGCCAACCCCGCCAACCTGCCGAACGGTTCCTTCGAGTTGTTGCCGGGCCGTCCGCTTTCGCAGGTGTATTTGCTGAGCATGCAAGACGTGCGTCAAATCGCGGTGGCGAAGTCGTTGACGTTGCCGATGCTGATCCTGCACGGCGGCAATGATTTCCAGGTCTCGCCGACGCTGGATTTCGATGCG
Organism: Rhodanobacteraceae bacterium; assembly: GCA_030167125.1. Lineage (NCBI taxonomy): Bacteria > Pseudomonadati > Pseudomonadota > Gammaproteobacteria > Lysobacterales > Rhodanobacteraceae > Rhodanobacteraceae bacterium. The sequence continues at coordinate 1,689,383 of CP126531.1, read as the reverse complement.
TGGAAGCACGCGTTGGCTGGAAAATCGAACGTAACGTTCCACTTGTTTCCGGGCTTGAGTCATTTGTTCACGCCCGGACCGACGAAGTCGCCCGCCGATTACGCAAGGCCCGCACACGTCGATCCTGCGGTCATCGACACCATCGCGAACTGGATCGAGGCGCAGCCCGCGAAGTGATCGCGGCCGGCCAGTAGTCTCCGTTAAACTGGACGTTTCGATGTTCGTGATGCCGCCATGTTCGACAACCTCACCCAACGCCTGTCCGCCACCGTCCAGCGCCTGACCGGGCGCGGGCGCCTGACCGAGGAAAACATCCGCGAGGCTTTGCGCGAAGTGCGTGTCGCGTTGCTGGAAGCCGACGTCGCGCTGCCGGTGGTGCAGGCGCTGATCGAGCGCGTCAAGGTGCGCGCGGTCGGCCAGGAAGTGCTGAAGTCGCTGACGCCGGGTCAAGCGCTCATCAAGGTGGTGCGCGACGAACTGACCGCGGTGATGGGCACGCAGAACACATCGCTGCATCTCGCTGCGACGCCGCCCGCGGTGGTGCTGATGGCGGGCCTGCAGGGCGCGGGCAAGACCACCACCGTCGCGAAACTCGCGAAGCACCTGATCGAGCGCAAGAAGAAGGTGATGGTCGTCTCGGCAGACGTGTATCGTCCTGCCGCGATCGAACAGTTGCAGACGCTGGCGGGGCAAGTCGGCGCGGGTTTCGTGCCGTCGCACGCGGGCGAGAAGCCGGTCGCGATCGTCAGGGGCGCGATCGATGCCGCCAAACGCGAAGTCGCCGACGTGCTGATCGTCGACACCGCCGGCCGCACCACGATCGACGAAGCCATGATGGCCGAGATCAAGGCGCTGCACGAAGCGGTGAATCCGGTCGAGACGCTGTTCGTGGTCGATTCGATGACCGGCCAGGACGCGGCCAATACCGCGAAGGCGTTTGCCGACGCGCTGCCGCTGACCGGCGTGATCCTGACGAAAGTGGACGGCGATGCGCGTGGCGGCGCGGCATTGAGCGTGCGCTACGTCACCGGCCGGCCGATCAAGTTCCTGGGCGCGGGCGAGAAACCCGATGCGCTGGAGCCGTTCCACCCCGACCGCATGGCGACGCGCATCCTCGGCATGGGCGACGTGCTGTCGCTGATCGAGGATGTGCAACAAAAGACCGACGCCGACAAGGCGGCCAAGCTCGCGGCCAAGGTCGCCAAGGGCAAGCGCTTCGACCTCAATGACATGAAGGACCAGCTCGACCAGATGCTCAACATGGGCGGCCTGGCCGGCCTGATGGAAAAGCTGCCGGGGGTGTCGAGCCTGCCCGACAAGGTGAAGTCGCAGGTCAACGACAAGGAAGTGAAGCGGATGATCGCGATCATCGGTTCGATGACCAAGAAGGAACGCCGGCATCCCGATCTGCTGAACGGATCGCGCCGCGCCCGCGTGGCGCGCGGTTCCGGCACCCAGCCTGCCGACGTCAATCGCCTGCTGAAGCAGTACACCCAGATGGAAAAGATGATGGGCAAGTTCGCCCGCGGCGGGATGAAGGGCCTGATGCGGCAGATGGGCGGCGCGATGCGCGGCATGGGTGGCCGCGGCATGCCGCGTTGATTTTCCTTCCCCCGCTTGCGGGGGAAGGTGCCCGAAGGGCGGATGGGGGCGGGTGCGCGTTGCCGCCCCGGCCCCTCGCATTTTGGCGATTTTCGCTTTACAATTGCGCGTTTCCCGTGCCCGGACGTCGTCTGATCGACCCGCGGCCGTTCCATTCGGAGTCATGGATCATGGTACGTATTCGTCTTTCGCGCGCAGGCGCCAAGGGCCGGCCCTTCTACCACGTGGTGGTGACCGACCAGCGCAGCGCCCGCGATGGCCGCAGCATCGAGCGACTGGGCTACTTCAACCCGGGCGCCGCCGGTGCCCAGGACAAGCGCCTGGTGCTGGATGTCGAGAAGTTGAACGCATGGGTCGCCAAGGGCGCGCAGTGCTCGGACAAGGTCGCGGCGCTGGCGAAGGAAGCGGCGAAGCAGACGGCCGCTGCCTGACGCGATGGACGGGCGGCGGGTGCTGCTCGGACGCTTCGTGGGTGTGCACGGCGTGCGCGGCGCGGTGAAGCTGGAATCGTTCACCGAACCGCGGCTGGCGATCTTCGGATACAAGCCCTGGCTGCTGGAACGTGAGCCGGAGCGTTTCGAGGAAATCGCCGAAGCAGAGGGACACGCGCAGGGCAAGGGCATCGTCGCGATGTTGCCCGGCGTGACGGATCGCGATGCGGCGGCGGCATGGATCGGCGCGCGCATCTGGGTTCCGCGCACGGCGTTGCCGGAACTGGAACCCGGCGAGTTTTACCAGACGGATCTGGAAGGGCTGCAAGTGGTGAACGAGGCGGGCGATGACCTGGGCCGCGTCACTCACCTGTTCGACAACGGCGCGCACGATGTGTTGGTGACGCGCGACGAAGCCGGACGCGAGCGCCTGATTCCGTACGTGCTGGATGTTTACGTGAAAGCGGTCGATCTGGATGCGGGACGCATCACGGTCGATTGGCACAAAGACGATTGAGATGCGCATCGACGTCGTCACCTTGTTTCCCGAATTCGTGCGCCAGTGCGCCGGGTTCGGGGTAATCGGTCGGGCGGCCGAACGCGGCTTGCTGGAAGTGGAAGCGTGGAATCCACGCGACTACGCGATGAGCGGTTACCGCCGCGTCGATGACAGCGTGTGCGGTGGCGGTCCCGGCATGGTGATGCTGATCGAGCCGCTGCGGAAGACGCTGGCGGCGGCGCGACAGGCGGCAGCCGACAAGGCGCCGGTGATTTACCTGAGTCCGCAGGGACAGCGGCTCACGCAGGAAAGAGTGCAGGAGTTGGCGAAATTGCCACGGATGATTTTGTTGTGCGGACGCTACGAAGGCATCGACGAGCGCCTGTTGCAACACGAGGTCGACGAGGAACTGTCGATCGGCGATTACGTGCTGTCGGGCGGCGAACTGGCCGCGGCGGTGCTGATCGACGCGGTCGGCAGGTTGCAGGAAGGCGCGTTGGGTGATGCGCAATCCGCGCTGCAGGATTCGTTCTCGGACGGCCTGCTGGATTGCCCTCACTACACGCGGCCGGTGAGCCATGAATTTGGCGACGTGCCGGCGGTGTTGTTGTCGGGCGACCATGCGGCGATCAACCGCTGGCGCCGGATGCAGGCGCTGGGCCGCACCTGGTTGCGCCGGCCGGACTTGCTGGAAAACATGGCGTTGGACGAAAGCGACCAACGCTTGCTGGAAGAATTCAAACGGGAACACAAGGGTCACACCCATGAACAAGATCATTGAACAATTCGAAGCCGCGCAGATGGGCAAGACGCTGCCGCCATTCGCCGCGGGCGACACCGTGGTCGTCAACGTCAAGGTGAAGGAAGGCAACCGCGAGCGCGTGCAGGCGTTCGAGGGCGTGTGCATCGCGCGCCGCAACCGCGGCCTGCATTCCGCCTTCACCGTGCGCAAGATGTCGCACGGCACCGGCGTGGAGCGCGTGTTCCAGGCCTATAGCCCCGCGATCGATTCGGTCGAAGTCAAGCGCAAGGGCAAGGTGCGCGGCGCCAAGTTGTACTTCCTGCGCGGACTGGAAGGCAAGGCCGCACGCATCAAGGAAGACCTGGCGGCAAACGGCAAGTCCGACGAAGCACGCGTCAAGTAAACAGCTTTGCAGCCGTATCAAGAAAGGCCGCGCGGGTTGCCGCGCGGCCTTTCGTTTGTCCGCAAGCAGCCGTCCTGGAGCGGCTGCCGCATGACGGGGAGAGCCTGGCGTTTCAGGTATTGCCGCGCGGGTCGGTGTTCCATGATCTCGCCATGAACCTGCCGTTGCCGCCGGCGAGCACGTGCAGGGCCCGTTCGAGATTGCGCTGCTGCGCCTCCCGGGATTTGAGGCGACCCATATAACGGAGAATTTCCTTTTTCCGGCTCGGCGGCAGGCTAGTCCATCTTTTCCGGGCAGCGGGGTTCCGCTGCAAGGGTTCCGCGAACCAGGGCGGCATCGGGTCGACGGGGCCGCCCCTGTATTCGTCGTCGAATTCGATCGTGAAGCTCGCGGCGTCGCCGACGCCTGTGGATGATGCCCTGCGGATCTCTCCGTTCAAATACAGGAAGAAACCGCCGTCTCCAACGGGCATCAGATTGGTGCGGCAACGCGCGTCCGGGTTGCCGTTCACCGTGATGCGCACCGGCATGGGTTTGCGCCAGCCGGGTTTCAACCGTTTCGCCTGATCGTGGCTCACAAGGACATATGGATTGATTCCATTGATCCTGATAACGCCGTGCATGCGGAGTTTCATGGTCGACGCGCGTTTTCGTTACAGGTGACGGACCTCGGTGGGCTCGTGCCACCAATCGTTGTCGCGGCCATTCGAGAACCGCACCGTTGCAGCGGCCAGTTCGGCGGGCGTGGCATTGTCCAGCGTGCACAGTTGGATCGCGATGAAATCTCCGCCGATCTGCTCCAGGTAACCGCGTGCGAACGGGTGTACGCCGCAATGCCTGCAGAACGGATGATGCATGCTGCGGGTACCGAACTGATAGTCGACGAGGGCATCCTCACCGGCGAGCAGCCTGAAGGCGTCGGGCTTGACGATGACGCCCCAGCTCCGGGTCTTGGTACAGATCGAGCAATTGCATTTGCCGGTGCCTTGTTCCAGGTCGATATCCGCCTGGTAGCGGACGGCACTGCAATGACAGCTTCCCGCGTAGGTTTTTTTCATGACCGTGGCTCCGGAGAATCAGGGGTAATCGGTTTCGAGCTTCCGTTGGGCGCCTTCGGTGCCGTCCGACTTGTCGCCCAACAGCCTGCGCACCACGACGTAGAACACCGGCACCAGCATCACGCCCAGCACGGTCGCGCCGATCATGCCGCCGACCACGCCGGTGCCGATCGCGTGGCGGCTGTTGGCGCCGGCGCCGGTCGAAACCGCCAGCGGCATCACGCCGAGGATGAAGGCGATCGACGTCATCATGATGGGCCTGAGGCGGATGCGGCAGGCTTCCAGTGTCGCGACGAGCAAGCCCTTGCCTTGCTTCTGCTCGTCCACCGCGAACTGCACGATCAGGATCGCGTTCTTCACCGACAGGCCGATGATGGCGATCAGGCCGATCTTGAAATACACGTCGTCCTGCAATCCACGAATGCTGGTGAGCAGCACCGAACCCAGGATGCCGAGCGGGATCACCAGCATCACCGCGAACGGGATCGACCAGCTTTCATACAACGCGCACAGGCACAGGAACACCACCAGGATCGACAGGCCGAACAGCATCGGCGCCTGCGCGCCCGACATGATTTCCTGCAGCGACTGACCAGACCATTCGTAACCGAAACTCGTCGGCAGGTATTTCGCGACGAGTTCCTGCATCGCGGTGATCGCGTCGCCTGAGCTGTAGCCGGGCGCAGCGGTGCCGGTCAGCCCGATCGAGCCGACGCCGTTGTAGCGGTCGAGTTCCGGCGGCGCCAGCGACCACTTGGTGCTGACCACGCTGCTCAACGGCACCATCGTGCCGGTGGAGGAGCGGGAATAGAAGTTGCCGATGTCCGCGGGGTTCATGCGGAACGGCGCATCGGCCTGCATCTGCACGCGCAGCACGCGGCCGCCGTAGTAGAAGTCGTTGACGAACACCGGCGAGAGCATCAGGCGGATCGCGTTGTACACGTCGGAAACCGACAATCCCATCGACTGCGCCTCGACGCGATCGACCTGCATGTCCACGGTCGGCGCGTCTTCCATGCCGTTGATGTGCACGTTGGCGAGACGCTTGTCCTTCGCGGCTGCCGCGATCAGCTTGTTCTTGGCGTCGACCAGGGCCTCGTGACCGAGGCCGCCGCGATCCTCCAGCTCGAAATCGAAACCGGCGAACTGGCCCAGCCCGCGGATCACCGGCCGGTTGATCGCGAACACCTGCGCGTCGCGGATGTTCGCGAACTGCTTGTTGAAATCCTCGATGAGCTGGTTGGCGGTCTCGGAACGTTCGCTCCAGTCCTTCAGATGGATGAACGCCATGCCGGTGTTTTCGCCGTCGCCGATGAAGCTGAAACCGCCGATGTCGAAGATGTTGTGTATCGCCGGACTCTTCTTGACGATCTGCTCGACCTGCTTCATCACCGCGAGCGTGCGGTCCGCGGTCGCGCCCGGCGGCAACTGAATCGTGGCAAACACTTCGCCCTGGTCTTCCTCGGGCACGAAGCTCGACGGCAGGTGCGCCAATAGAAGGACGGCGACGACGATCGCGAGCACGTAACCCGCCATCCAGCGCGGCGTGTGCCGCACGGCCTTGCCGAGCCGCGAGAGATAATGCTGCGCCAGGCTTTCGTAGCCGTTGTTGAACGCGCGCAGGAAACGGTTGGCGTGCTCGTGCTCGGGACGCAGGATGCTGGCGCACAGCGCGGGGGTGAAGGTCAGCGCCATCAGCGCCGAGAGCAGCATCGAGACGGCGATGGTCACCGAGAACTGTTTGTATATCTGTCCGACGCTGCCGGGCATCAGCGCTGCCGGCACGAACACCGACGCCAGCACCGTGGTCACCGCGACGATCGCACCGGTGATCTGCACCATGCCCTTGCGAGTCGCCTCTTTCGGCGGCAGGCCTTCCTCGCGCATGATGCGTTCGACGTTCTCGACCACCACGATCGCATCGTCGACCACGATGCCGATCGCGAGCACCAGCCCGAACAGGCTGAGTACGTTGATCGAGAACCCGAACAGATAGAGGCCGAGGAACGCGCCGGTCAGCGCGACCGGTACCACCAGCGTCGGGATCAGCGTGGCGCGCAGGTTCTGCAGGAACAGCAGCATCACGAAGAACACCAGCACGATCGCTTCGCCCAGCGTCTTCACCACTTCGTCGATCGAGACTTTGACGAAGGTGTAGCTTTCGAACGGAATGCTCCAGGTCACGCCCGGCGGCAGGTTCTTCGCGAGTTCCTGCATCTTGTCCTGCACCTCGTTGGCGACCGCCAACGCGTTCGCGCCGGGCACCAGCGAGATGCTGAAGGACGCGACCGGCTTCTCGTTGAGGCGCGAGAAAGTGTCGTAATTGTCCGAACCCAATGCGACGCGCGCGACGTCGCCCAGCGTCACCGTGGTGCCGTCGGGATTGGTGCGCAGGATGATTTTCCGGAATTGTTCCGGCGTCGAAAAACTCGATTCGGCCGATACCGTCGCCGTGATGCCCTGGCCGTTCGCGGAAGGCTGCGCGCCCACCGAGCCCGCCGCGAACATCACGTTCTGTGCCTGCACCGCATCCAGCACGTCGGTGGCGGTGAGCCCGTAGCCCTCAAGCTTCAACGGGTTCAGCCAGATGCGCATCGCGTACGGCGCGCCGAACTGGTTGATGCTGCCGACGCCGTTCAGGCGCGAGATCGGGTCGACCAGTTGCGCGGCGATGATGTTGCTGAGCGCGGCGGGATCGTAGTGTCCGGTCTGGTCCTGCAGCGAAATGCCCATCAGCGAACCGGAGTTCGACTTACGCACCCTGATCCCCAGCGCGTTCACCTCCGCGGGCAGCCGCGGTTCGGACGCCGAGACCGCGTTCTGCGTCTGCACGGCCGCGGTGTCGAGATCGGTGCCCGCCTTGAAGTACAGCGTGACGTTGGCCGAGCCGCTGGAATTCGACGACGACGTGAAATAGAGCAGGTTGTCGATGCCCGACAGGTTCTGCTCGATCACCTGGGTCACGGTGCTCTGCACGACCTGGGCATTGGCGCCCGGATAGCTCGCATTGATTTGCACGCTGGGCGGTGCGATTTCGGGATAAGCCTCGACCGGCAGGTTGAGGATCGCGAGGGTGCCGCCCAGCGTGATCAGGATCGCGAGCACCCACGCGAATACCGGACGGTCGATGAAGAATTGCGGCATGGCTCGGGACTACTTCGCGGCGGTCGCGGCCGATGCGCCATCGGCGGAGGCGTTGAAGGGAATGGGCTTCACCTTCTCGCCGGCTTGCGCTTTCTGCACGCCGGAAACGACCACCTTGGCGCCGGCGTCGAGGCCGCGCTGCACGATCCAGTCCGCGCCGCGCTGGTCGCCGAGCTCGACACGCTTCTCGACGACCTTGTCGTCCGCGCCCACCACGTAAACGTACGCGCCATCGTTGTCGCGCAGGATCGCGCCCTGCGGCAGCAGGAACGCATCGCGCAGCGTCGCGAGCGACAGGCGAATCTTCACGAACATGCCGGGCAGCAGCGCGTGGTCCGGATTCGGCACGACTGCGCGCAGGTCCACCGCGCCGGTCGCGGGATCGACGGCAAGATCGGTGAAGTCGAGCGTGCCGGCGTGCGGATACGTGCTGCCGTCCGGCAGTTCTATCTTCACGCGCACCTTGTCGGGCGCGGCCAGTTCCAGCGTGCCGGCCTTTTCCGCCTTGCGCAGCTGCTCGACTTCCGCCATCGGTTCGCTGAAATTGGCGTAGATCGGATCGATCACCTGCACGGTGGTCAGCGGATTGGTATCGGTGGGCGAGACCAGCGCGCCCTGGGTGACGCTGGCCATGCCGGCGCGGCCGCTGATCGGCGCCGTCACCGTGGCATAACCCAGATTGATGCGCGCGTTCTCGACGTTGGCCTGCGCGGCCTTCACCGCGGCATCGGCTTCCTCGGCGGCGGCGATGGCGTTGTCGACGTCCTGCTTCGCCAGCACGCCTTTCGCACCCAGTTCCTTGCTGCGCGTGGCGCTCAGGTCGGCGTTGTGCGCGGTGGCCTGCGCCTGCGCCAATTGTCCCTGCGCCTGGCGCAGGCTGGCTTGCAGCGGGGCCGGATCGATCCTGAACAGCACCGCGCCGGCCTTGACGTCGGTGCCTTCCCTGTAGACGCGTTGCAGCACGATGCCCGTCACGCGCGCGCGCACCTGCGCGGTCAGCGTGGCCGCAAGGCGGCCGGGATAGCTGCGCGTCACCGGCAGGTTGACCGGGTTTGCCGTGACGACGCCCACTTCCGGTGCGGTTTTCGCAGGTGGCGCCGAACGGCTGCACGCGCCGAGGACGAGCACGGATGCGAGGCACGCGGCGCCCCGCAGCGGAAATTTCAACATCGGGTGGTTTCTCTACCCGCCAGATCAATAAACAAGTATGACGCGATCGGCGACTGCCGTCCCTAGGCCAAGCGTCATGTCGTCGCCGGCGCGGATTGCGCGTTGGCGGGGCGCGCGGCAAGGTCGTTGGCGGAAACGGCCACGTTGCGCCCGAGCTGCTTGGCGCGATACAGCGCCTGGTCGGCCATGCGCAGCATGCGCTTCCGGCGTGTCGCCGTGTTCAGGATAGGAGGCCACGCCGATCGACACCGTGGCCGGTGGCAGCGTGCCGGCGCGGTAACGCACCACCAGTTCCGAGGTGGCCTTGCGGATCGCTTCGGCGCGCAACAGTGCATGCGCGTGGTCGGCGTCGGTCAACACCAGGGTGAATTCCTCGCCGCCGAAACGGCAGGGCATGTCCTCGCCGCGCGACGATTGCGCGAGCAGCGCGCCGAATGCGCCGAGCAAGGCATCGCCTGCGTCGTGGCCCTGCGTGTCGTTGTAGCGTTTGAAGTGGTCGAGGTCGAACATCAACACCGAAAGCCCGCCCTTGCGCCGCTCGGCGCGCAGCAGTTCGCGCGGCAGCGACGCTTCGAGGTAGCGGCGGTTGAACAGGTTGGTCAGCGGATCGCGGATCGACTGCGTGCGCAGGCTGGCCTGCAGTTGCAGGTTGGCGAGCGCCAGCGCCAACTGGTCGGCGGCGGTCATCGCCAGTCGCCGCGTGTCCCCCGCGATCGGCGCGGGCGTGCACAGGCTGAGCACGCCGAGCACTTGTCCCTGCGAGTTCAGCGGCAGGCACACCGTGTGGTCGGCGGTGACGCCGGCTTGTGTCAGGTGCGGGCACACCGGCGCGGTGCGGTCGTCCTCGCCCGGGTGCGGCTGGCTGCGGCGCAGCGCCCAGCAATCGTCCGGCGCGAAGATCGCGCCGCCGAGGTCGGAGCCGCGCACACCCCAGTGCATGCGCGCCTCGACGATGTTGCGCGACGCGTTGATCAACGCCAGCGCGCCCGACACGTCGGGCAGCAGCGGCGGCAGCGCGCGTTCGATCACGTTGATCGCTTCGTCGAGGTCGCGGCAGTTCTGCAGCAGTTCCGCCAGCGTCGACAGGCGGCGCAGCGTTTCGCTGGAGCGGTCGGCTTCCTGCAGCGCCTGCTGCAGATGCAGGGCGTTGCGTTCCAGTTCGAGTTCGCCGCGTTGCCGGCGCCGCCGTTCGATGCCGCTGTTGATGAGTGCGGCGAGCAGCAGCGCGAGGCAGCCGGAGAGCGCGAGCGTGGCCACGATGGCGACGCGCTCGCCGTAGCGCTCGCTGGTTGCTTCGCGTGTCGCGAGCAGCGCGGCTTCGCGGTCCAGCATCGCTTCGGCCAGCGCACGGACGGGCTGCTCCGGTTGCGAAACCAGCGCGATGACGTCGGCATGGGCGGCCTCCGGACCGTGCGCACGGTAATCGCCGAGGATGCGTTCGAACTGCGTGCGGCGCGCGCCGATCGCGATGCCCAACTGCCTGGTCGCGACAACCTGCGCCGGATTGTCGGAGATCAGGTCCGCGAGCTGCGTGGCGTCGTGTTCCACCGCCGCGATGTGGCGCCAGTACTGCTGGAAATCGCTGTCGCGGCCGGTAAGGCCGTAACCGCGTGCATCCAGTTCGGCGAGCTGGAGGTGGTTGACCAGTTCCAGGATCTGCTCGCGTACCTGATACGTGTGCAGCGTCCAGCGCAGGGCGTCCCGGTACAGCCGTCCGGTCACGAACACCGCGGCCGCCAGCGTCAGGATGAGGATCACCGCCGCCGCGGCCATCGCCAGCACGCTGCGGCGCAGCCGGGTCTTCCGGTCGGTCCGGTTCCGAAGGAGTCGCATTTACCTGGCTGGAGCCTCGTTCATCGCCATCTCCAAACCGGCGAATGGCTGCACCGCACGCATCATACGCGCCGCCTGCACGGCGCGTTCGCGCTTTTGTGTGAGGGACTTCGCAGGCGCGCCATCCCGCGTCCTGGCTGGTATGGGGGCCGCGGGCGGCGGTATCCTATTCGTTCCCTTCCCCGCAGCAAATCGAACAGACATGAACGCATTGCACGCCCCCGCCGGGGGTGATGAACTGGCTGCCATCGCGGCCGCCGTCCGTGGCAAGGTCGAACCGGCGGACGCCGCGACGGCGGAGGCTTTCGCCCGGCTGGCGTGCGCGGATCTTGGCCCGGATGAATTGGCCAAGCGTGGCGTCGATGGCTGGGCCGCGATGTGCGCCGATCTGTTCCGCTGGATGCGCAACCGGCCGGCCGGACGCGCGGCGGTGCGTGCGTTCAATCCCGATCCGGAGCACAACGGCTGGCGTTGCGCACATTCGGTGATCGAAGTCGACACCGCCGACGCGCCGTTCCTGGTCGATTCCCTGGAAATGGTCATCAATGCCGAAGGCCTGCGCCTGCACCGCATGCTGCATCCGGTGATGGACATCCAGCGCGATTCCCACGGCAACATCAAGTCGGTCGCGCCGTGTGGCGACGGCGGTTCCGCCGAATCGTTGATGCACGCCGAAATCGACCGCGTCGATGAGGTTACGCTGAAGAAACTGCAGGCCGCCGCCGAAGTTGCGCTGGCCGACGTGCACGCCGCGGTCAACGATTGGCAGGCGATGCACGACAAGATGCTGGCGATCGCCGACGCACTGCCGAAGGAAAGGCATTCGCTGAGCGCCGAGGAAATCGCCGAAGGCCAGGCCTTCCTGCGCTGGGCGGCGGACAACCATTTCACCTTCCTCGGCTACCGCGAGTACGACGTGGTCGCGGACAACGGCGACGAACTGCTGAAAGCGCGCGCGGGTTCGGGCCTCGGCATCCTGCGCAACCCCGACCTCGCCACCGCGCCGCGTTCCACCAAGAGCCTGACCGCGAGCCGGCTGCCGCAATCGGGATCGATGGACGCGATCATCCTCACCAAGACCAACGCGCGCTCGCGCGTGCACCGCGCCGGCTACATGGATTACATCGGCGTGCTGCGTTTCGACGACAAGGGCAAGCCGATCGGCGAATCGCGTTTCCTCGGACTGTACACGTCCACTTCGTACATGCGCCGTCCGCAGGACGTGCCGCTGGTGCGCAAGAAGTTCGAGTCCGCGGAAAAGCGTTCCGGCCTGCGCCCGCAGTCGCATTCCGGCAAGGCGTTCCGCTCGATCCTGGAAACGCTGCCGCGCGACGAGCTGTTGCAGGCGTCCAGTGACGAGCTGTTCACGCTGGCCAACGGCATCTTCGATGTCAACGAACGCCGCCAGGCGCGCCTGTTCGTACGCCGCGACGCCTACGGCCGCTTCTTCTCCTGCCTGGTGTTCATCCCGCGCGACCATTACAGCGCCACCGTCGGCGAGCGCGTGAAGGACATGCTGCGCGATGAACTGCACGGCGCCTACGTGGACGCGAACGTGCACATCGGCGATGCGCCGATGGCGCGCATGCACGTGATCGTGCGCCCGCGCGCGGGCGAGCACGTGGATGTGGACATGCACAAGCTGGAAGCGAAGCTCGCACCGATCGTGCGCAACTGGCACGACGAATTGCGCGAAGCGCTGGTGGGCGGCCTCGGCGAGGAACGCGGCGCGCATCTCGCGGGCCGCTGGGGCAGCACGCTGGAACCCGACTACATCGAGGAGCAGGGCGCCGCGCGCGCGGCCGAGGACGTCGGCATTCTTTCCACGATGACCGCGGCCAGCGAGGACATGCGCCTCGCGTTCCACGATTCCTACCGCAAGCCGGGCGAACTGCACTTCAAGATCTTCCGCGCGGGCAGCGACATCCCGCTGTCGGACGTGCTGCCGTTGCTGGAAAACGCCGGCCTCAAGGTCGACACCGAACAGGTGCATGCGCTGGAACTGCACGGCCGCAAGGCCTGCATCCAGGATTTCGTGGTGCGTCCTGCGGCGCCGCTGAAATTCGAGCTGGAAGACATCCACGCACGCTTCGAATCCGCCTTCGCCGCGATCTGGCACGGGCAGGCCGAGAGCGACCGCTTCAACGCGCTGCTGCTGGAAGCCGGACTCGGCTGGCGGCAGATCGCGATGCTGCGCGGCTATTGCAAGTACCAGCAGCAGGTCGGCACCACGTTTTCGCAGAGCTACATGGAAGAAACGCTGGGCCGCTACCCGATGATCGCGGGCCTGCTGGTGGAACTGTTCGAGGCCAAGTTCGATCCGCAGCGCGAGGCCGGCGACGCGGCCAGCCGCAAGCGCGCGCGCGAGGCGCTCGAGCGCGAGCTGACGGCGCTGACGCCGCGCGCGGTGACCGACGCCAATCCGGATTTCGTGGCGCGCGTCTCGGCGTTGCTCGAAAAGCCGCGCGAGGAACAGGTCGACGGCCTGGTCAATGCGATCAAGGCGCTGCTGGTGAACGTCTCCAGCCTCGACGACGACCGCATCCTGCGCGGCTTCATGGGCCTGATCCGCGCCACGCTGCGCACCAACTATTTCCAGACGCACGACGGCCGGCCGGCCGAATACATCAGCTACAAGTTCGATTCGAGCCAGGTGCCGGACATTCCCAAGCCGGTGCCATACCGCGAAATCTGGGTGTACGCGCCGCGCGTGGAAGGCGTGCACCTGCGCTTCGGTCCGGTATCGCGCGGCGGCTTGCGCTGGTCGGACCGCCGCGAGGATTTCCGCACCGAGGTGCTGGGCCTGGTCAAGGCGCAGATGGTGAAGAACACCGTGATCGTGCCGGTCGGCTCCAAGGGCGGCTTCTTCGTGAAGCGTCCGCCGGCCGAACGCGATGCGCAACTGGAAGAGGGCATCGCCTGCTACAAGATGTTCATCAACGGCCTGCTCGACATCACCGACAACATCGACACCGCCGCCAACAAGGTGCTGCATCCGACCGACGTGGTGCGCCACGATGCCGACGATCCGTACCTCGTGGTCGCGGCCGACAAGGGCACGGCGAAGTTTTCCGACATCGCCAACGGGCTGTCGATCGCGCACAACTACTGGCTGGGCGATGCGTTCGCCTCGGGCGGTTCCGCGGGCTTCGACCACAAGGACATGGGCATCACCTCGCGCGGCGGCTGGGAATCGGTGATGTACCACTTCCGCACGCTGGGCCACGATTGCCAGGCCGAGGATTTCACCTGCGTCGGCATCGGCGACATGTCCGGCGACGTGTTCGGCAACGGCTTGCTGCGGTCGCGTCACACGCGCCTGCTGGCGGCATTCGACCACCGCCACATCTTCATCGACCCGAATCCCGACCCGGAAACGTCGTTCGTCGAACGCGAGCGCATGTTCGCGCTGCCGCGCTCGTCGTGGGAGGACTACGACAAGTCGAAGATTTCGAAGGGCGGCGGGGTGTTCGCGCGCAGCCTGAAGGCCATCGCGATCACGCCGGAAATGCGCGAGGCGCTGGGCATCGCCGAAGGCGTGGAATCGCTGTCGCCGACCGAACTCATCACCGCGATCCTGAAGGCGCCGGTCGACCTGCTGTGGAACGGCGGCATCGGCACCTACGTGAAGGCGGCGAGCGAATCCAACGCCGAGGTGGGCGACCGCGCCAACAACGCGCTGCGCATCAACGGCGGCGAGTTGCGCTGCAAGATCGTGGGCGAGGGCGGCAACCTCGGCTTCACCCAGAAGGGCCGCATCGAGGCCGCGCGCAAGGGCGTGCTGCTCAACACCGACTTCATCGACAACTCGGCGGGCGTGGATACGTCCGACCACGAGGTCAACATCAAGATCCTGTTGAACGACGCGGTGCAGCGCGGCGAAATGGATCTCGAGGCACGCAACCGGCTGCTGCACTCGATGACCGACGAGGTCGCGCGGCTGGTGCTGAACGACAACTGCCGCCAGAACGTCGCGCTCGGCGTGATGGAACACATGTCGGCGAGCCGCATCGGTTCGCAGGCGCATTTCATCCGCACGCTGGAAGCGCGCGGCCAGCTCGACCGCCAGATCGAATCGCTGCCGTCCGACGCCGAGATGGCCGAACGCCGCACGCACCACCAAGGCCTGACGCGGCCGGAACTGGCGGTGCTGCTGTCGTATTCCAAGATCGTGCTGTACCAGCAGCTGCTGGATTCCGACGTGCCGGAGGATCCCTTCCTCTCGCACGAACTGGTGCGCTACTTCCCCGAAGTGCTGCACCAGAAATACGCGGCGCACATGCAACGGCACCGCCTGAAGCGCGAGATCATCGCGACCGCGGTCACCAACTCCATCGTCAACCGTATGGGCGCGACCTTCGTGCTGCGCACGCAGGAAGACACCGGCCAGACCGCCGCCGCGGTGGTGAAGGCCTACAACGCCGCGCGCCAGATCATCCATGCGCGTGAACTGTGGTCGGGCATCGACGCGCTGGACGGCAAGGTCAGCCAGGCCGCGCAGATCGACGCGCTGATGAAGCTGTGGTCGCTGCTGCGCAACATGTCGCGCTGGCTGCTCAACCGTCCGGGTTCGACGCTCGGCATCACCGCGCTGGTGGAACGTTACCAGCCGGGCATGGACAGCCTGCGCAAGGCGTTGCCGACGACGCTCACCGAAACCGGGCGTGCCGCGTGGGGCGTCGACCAGGAGAAATGGCTGGGCTTCGGCTTCCCGCGGGAACTCGCCGACAAGCTCGCGACGATCCCGGCGCTGGAAGTCGCGATGGACATCATCGAGACGTCACTGGAATCGGGCCGCCCGGTCGAGCACGTCGCACGCGTGTTCTTCGACCTCGGCGAAGCGCTCGACATCGAGTGGCTGCGCAGCCAGATCGACAAGCTGGCAGTGGAGAGCCGCTGGCACGCGCAGGCGCGCGGCGCGTTGCGCGACGAACTCGCCGTGCAGCAGCGCGCGATGGTCAGCCAGATCCTCGCGTCGGAACAAGGCAAGCAGAGCGCCGACGGCGCGGTCACGGCATGGCTGCAACGCGACGATCCGCAACTGCAATTCACCCGCGGCATGCTGGACGAAATCCGCGGCGTCGACGTCGATTATCCGATCGCCTCGGTGGCGCTGCGCCGCCTGGCGCAAATCGCGCAGTCGGGTTGACGATCAGCAAACCGGGCGATGGCGCTTGCACGCGCCGCGCCCGGATTTCCAGAACTGCGCCGCGACCGTGAGGTCGCGGCTTTTTTTCGGGTTGCCCAGGAAGCGTGCGTTACCTCGTGCACGCGGTCCCGGCCGCGTTGACATACTCGGGGAAGTTCGACACGACGGGGCCATACTCGTCCGATTTCCAGGCCGTTCCCATGCCGAAGATCCATACATAGGACGGCGCAGCCTTGGAAGCGGCCGCGATGTTCGGCTGGAACCGGGTGACGCTCATGACGGCCGATTTGTCCGTGGCGCTCTTGCCCAACGGCCAGCTTCCCGGTGCAACGGTAAACGGGAATTTGCCCTTGTACATGGACGCGTAGTTGGAATACGCGTCATTGACCAAACGCGTGATGTTGGCCGGCGGCGCCGTGTAGGTGGTCTCGATCCCCATCACGACCTGGTTCCAGGGCTGCTGGAAAAGTCCCGTCACGAAAGGCACGGCGAGCGCATAACCACCTGATGCCAAATCGAGGTTCTTGGTGATGCTGTACTCGTACACGACGTCGGGCAGGACGACCAGGGTCATTCCCGGATAGGCCTGGCGCATGGCCTGTCCGATCTTCTGGGCCGCCGCCTGGACGATCTGCGCGTTGCCTCCGACCCCACCGCCCCAGCCGGGACTGTAAGGCTCGAGGTCGAGGGCGATTCCCTTGAACCCGGCGTACTTCGCCATTTTTGCCAGGTTGCCGAAGTTGGTTATGTACTGATTGACGACCGCCGGATCACCCCAGTTCAATTTGCTGAAAATCGAAACCTTGAGGAAGTTGTCGGTCACTCCGTATTGGGCGTAGGTCTGTTGAAACGCCTTTGCATCGTCCCAGAGCTTGCTGGGCGTTGCGCCGACATTCGTCGTCCAATATGTCATGTAATAGGCGACGAACATGCCCTGCGCACCTACCGTTTTTCCCCAATACTGCGCGTCTGCGGCGCTGTTTGCCTTGTAATGGTTGACAGACGAATAAAGCAGCTTCGGGCATGCAGCAGAAGCACAGCCGCTGAATACGATGCACAAAACGGCCGTCAAAAACTTTCTCACACGCGTTCTCCAGATGAAATGACTCAGTCGATGGGGTTGTTTGGGCACGCCGCACACGTA
Source organism: Rhodanobacteraceae bacterium (assembly GCA_030167125.1). Classification (NCBI taxonomy): domain Bacteria; kingdom Pseudomonadati; phylum Pseudomonadota; class Gammaproteobacteria; order Lysobacterales; family Rhodanobacteraceae; species Rhodanobacteraceae bacterium. The sequence goes on along the minus strand of CP126531.1, from coordinate 1,672,209 downwards.
CGCACGCGCCGCATTGCGGCGTGGCAGCGCAGAACCCGTGGGAATCAATCGCCCTGTATCCCTGTCGTCCCTGTCGCAATGGCTTGCTGATTTGCCAGTGCGTGGCCGGAGTATGCCCACGACGGCAAGCTGAAGCTTGTGCACCCGTCACAATTTTTTGATCAGTTTTCCGGGATTTTTCTGAACGCGGAAGCCGTCGCGTGGCGGCTCGAAAATGCCCGGCAATGCCGGCGCATTCAGGATTGGAATGTGAACGGACAGGTTGCGGACGTCGCTTGCAACACAATCAGCGAGGCGAGGCCTAGTGCCTCACGACTCGAGCTGTTCTTAGGGCAGGTTGCGCGACGCTGTGTCCAGGTTGGACAGCAGGATGATGCGCACTCGCGCGCTTCGCGGAATTGGTGATGGGTCACCTCGCCCGCTCAAGACGTGTCCCCTCGCGGCTCGGCTTGAACGGCGTGCAGATGGCCAGTGGTGCATGTCCCGCATCTTTTCAGAGCTGAAGAGCAGGTAGAAGTTGGAGGGAACGTGGATGGCATCGCCTTTGGACACCGATGACTGGATGCACGAACTTCGGGCTGGAATGCGGCGCAAAGTGCCCCGGCCTCGCGGCCGGGGCAAGCTCGTCGCGGAGAAGGGAGTTTGCCGCGACGGACACACGCGACTCAGGGCATCAGCACCTTGTTGATCACCATGATCACGCCGTTCGACTGGTACACGTTCGGGATCGTGATGGCGGCGGTGTTGCCCTTGTCGTCGGTGACGGTCAGGTCGTTGCCGCTGCCCTTCACCGTCAACCAATCGCCTTCCACGGTTTTCAGCTTGGCCTCGCCGCCGCCGGCCCCGATCTTCGCGTCCAACGCCTTGGTGTCGAGCCGGCCCGGCACCACGTGGTAAGTGAGGATCTTGGTGAGCTGCGCCTTGTTTTCGGGTTTCAGCAACGTCTGCACCGTACCGGCCGGCAGTGCGTCGAAGGCTTCATTGGTTGGCGCGAACACGGTGAACGGGCCGGGGCCTTCCAGCGTCTTCACCAGCCCGGCGGCCTTGACCGCGGCGACCAGCGTGGTGTGATCCTTGGAGTGGATCGCGTTCTGCACGATGTTGCGCGACGGGTACATTGCGGCGCCACCGACCATCACGGTGTTTTCGGAACCCATGCCGCTGGACATCTGTGCGAACGCGGGTAGCGTGCCGATGGCAAGCGCCAGCGACAGGCCAACAGCGAGGGCGCGTACGGTGTTGCGGGTTTTCATGTCGAATCTCCTGTATGCATGCGGCTTCCGATGCGGAAGCACGAGGAGATACGGACGGGCGCGGCGTTCGGATGCAGTCGGCAAGCGTGCGTTCGGCGCTGCCGCATTGCCGGCCGGTCAGGTTCCGCTGATGGAACCCTTGCCGATCACCGGTCCCGTCGGTTGGCCGGTCGGTGAGCCACTTGGTGGTTCGACCGAAACGGCGAGCGCGGCAGCAGGCCCGATTCGAGCGATCAGCGTCTTGTCGAGGGCAATCGTGGTGGGCGCGCCCGTGCCGATCATGCCGACCGCGATCGGCTTCTGGCCGGCCGGAATCAGCCAGAGTTCCGGCGCGCGTCCGCTGGGCAGCGCCTGTGGATTGGCGGGCACCACGACGATGCGCGCATGCGTGATGTCCATGGTGGCTGTCCAGCCAACTTGGCCGTCGGTTTGGCTGATCGTGGATGCCATGTACGCGGGCGCGGGCGCGGCCGGTCGTGCGATGCGTGCGCGCGGCAGCACGACGAGCGCAATGATGCACGCTGCGGCGACGATGCCCGCGCCGAACGCAAAGCCGCGCCACAAGGCAAGGTTGTTCCACCAGCCCCGATGTCCATGTTCGTGCACGGCACGCGCCGGTGGCCGCGCCCGTCCGATTCGGTCCTGGATGCGAGTCCATACATGAGGAGGCGGCACCTCGTCCGGAATATCTTCGGCCAGCGGCAGCAGGTATCGCTGCCATCGTTCCACCTCGGCCGCCGCATGCGGATCAGCGGCCATCTCGCGCTCGACCGCCGCGCGCACATCCGCATCCAGCACGCCGAGCACATACTCGGCATAGCGCAGGTCTTCGGGCTCGTGGTCGAGAGGGGTGTTCACGGGTTCACTTCACTTTGTTCCAGGCAAGCGCGCAACCGGATCAGGCCGCGCCGCACCCAGCTTTTCATCGTCGCCAGCGGCACGCCCAGACGCCCCGCCAATTGGTTATACGTGGCACCGGAGTAAAAAGCTGCGCGTACCGCGTCCCTTTGCTGATCTGCCAACGTGGCAAGACACTGCTCCAGGCGGCGGCGCGCTTCGCTTGCTTCGGCTTGGGCTTGCGGTGCGGGATCAGGATCAACCAGGTTGGCGGCGGTGGCGTCGTCCAGCCGATCGGGGCGGTGTCGTCGAAGCCGGTCGATGCATTGATTGCGAGCGAGCGTGATCAGCCAAGTCATCGCAGCCGCCCGCGTGGAATCGAACGTCGGGGCGCGCAGCCATACGCTTGCGTAGACCTCCTGCAAGGCATCTTCGGCATCGCCGCGGTCACGCAGCATTTGCGTGCACAGGCCGAAAAGCTTGCTTGAGGTGCGCTGGTAAAGCGTGGTGAATGCCGATCGGTCGCCCGCCGCCACGGCTTGCAGCAGATGCGACAAAGCCGCCGCGCCATCGGACGAATACGCTGTCATGCGCGCCATCATTGCAGCGAGGCGCGAGACTTACAACGAGCGAGGAACGCCCCGGACCGTGTGCCGATATTCGAGCGTGCACCGGCAGCGGCGACTACGAGCTAAAACCGTAATTCACAACTCGAACTGTTCGTCCAGGATGCGTTGCGCGAGGCTGCGCTCGGGATCGAACAGCAGGGTGATGGCGCGCTCGCGCGCCTGACGCACGCCGATTTGCACGGCGTCGCGCACTTCCAGGAAATCCGCGGTCGCGCTGACGGGCCGGTGGCCGGGTTCCAGCGTGCGCAGGCCGATGCGGGTCGACGCGGGCAACAGTGCGCCGCGCCAGCGGCGCGGGCGAAACGGGCTGATCGGCGTCAACGCCAGCACGTTCGCGTCCAGTGGCAGGATCGGTCCGTGCGCGGACAGGTTGTAGGCAGTGGAGCCCGCGGGCGTCGCGACCAGCAGGCCGTCGCAAATCAGGTTCGCCAGCTTCACGTCGCCGTTCAACGCCACTTCGATGTGCGCCGCCTGGTTGGTCTGGCGCAGCAGCGAGATCTCGTTGAAGGCCAGCGCCGTGGCTTCGCTGCCGTCGCGCTGGGTGACGCGCATTTCCAGCGGATGCAGCACGGCCGGGTGCGCGGCGGCGATGCGCGCGGGAAGGTCTTCGGGCTGGTACAGGTTCATGAGGAAACCGACGCGGCCGAGCTTCATGCCATACACCGGCAAGCCGTGGCCGAGTTGCGCGTGCAACGTGCGCAGCATGAAACCATCGCCGCCAAGCGCGACGATGACGTCGGCGTCGCCGGGCGGCACCGCGCCGTAGCGTTCTTCGAGTTCGCCACAGGCTGCGCGCGCCTTCTCCGACGCGGACGCGACGAAGGCGAGGCGTGGCGCGGCGGAAACGGGGCGCGGTGCGGTGGCCATGCGTGCAGTTTGCCGCGAAATCGGCGATTGGGAAACGCGTCGTGGGTGGGCATCCCCCCGCTGCGACTGACTCCGTCACTCGCAGCGACCCCCTTCGTTCAGAAGGGGGTGAACAGCATACGCTCTTCCCGAGTCCCGAGTCCCGAGTCCCGAGTCCCGAGTCCCAGTCAGGTCACGTAGCGCATCTCGGGCGACGGCGGCGCAAGGAAGTTGCCCTGCGCGAAGTTGACGCCGGCCGAAAACAGCATCGGCATGCTGGTGGCTTCCTCGATCCACTCGACCATCGTGCGCTTGCCGGCGGCGCGCGCCTGCGAGCACAGCTCGCGCACCTTCTGTTCGTTCTCGGCATGGTGCGCGAGATCGTTGGTGAGCGCGCGGTCGACCTTCAGGTAATCGGCGTCGATGTGCTTCAGCGTCTGGAACGAATTGAGGCCGGAGCCGAATTGCTCCAGCTCGAAACCGCCGCCGCCCTTGCGCCAGCGCTCGACGAATTCGCGCGCGGGTTTCAGGCAGGTCATCACTTTGGCCTCGGGCACTTCGAATACCAGTTGCGAAGCCTTGACGCCTGCTGCCGACAGCTTCGCATCCACCCAGTCCGCCAATGTTTCATCGTGCAGGGTGAGCGTCGAGAGCTTGATGAACAGCGTGGTGTGCGCGGATTTCGCGGGGCGCTTGCCCAGCGTGTTGATGGCATGTTCGATGACCCAGCGGTCGATCGCGAGCAGGCGGTCGTTGCGTTCGGCGATCGGCATGAAATGCGCGGGCAGCACTTCCTCGGTCGGGCCGCGCATGCGCAGCAGCACCTCGAAGAACTCGCCATCCTCGCCCTGCAGGCTGACGATGGGCTGGTAATAAAGAATGAAGCCGTCGTTGGCGAGCGCACCATCGATCATCTCCAGCCACTGCTGTTCGCGCGCGGCTTCGGCCTTGTCGGCGGCGGCCGGGTCATGGATGTCGATGCGGTTGCCGCCTTGCCCCGAAGCGGCGCGCAGCGCGTCGTCGGCTTGCGACAACAACACTTGTGATTTCGCGTTCTTCTCGCCCAGCAGGCTGCCGCCGATGCTGATGGTGAGGCTGGTCGATTTGCCGCTCGCCTCGATGATCGCGGCCTCGATGCTGCTGCGCAGCGACTCGGCGACCTTCTGCACTTCCGCCTGCGGACTGTTGGACAGCAGGATGCCGAACGCGTGGTCGCCGATGCGGCCGGCGGTGTCGGTGGCGCGCAGGCGCTGCTTGATGGTGCCGGCGAGCTGGCGCAGCACGTCGTCGGCGCCGGTGATGCCGACCGTGTTCAGCACGTGCCGGTAGTTGTCCGGTTCCAGCAGCAGCAGCGCCTGGTCGGTGGCGCCGCCGATTGCACGCGCCACCGCCTCGTCGATGAGTTCGAGGAAGTGCGTGCGATTGGAAAGGCCGGTCAATGGATCCTGCGTCTTCAGGCGGCGCAGTTCCTCTTCGGCTTCGGGGCTGGACGCGGGCAGGCGGAACACGATCTGCTGGCAGGGTTCGCCCTCGTAGGTCGCGGGCGAGAATTCCATCACCGCGTCGAACGCGGTGCCATCGGCGCGCTGCGCGGTGAGGTCGAGCCGCGGCGGCGGTTTCTCGCCGCGCGCAAGGCGCTTCAGCAGGTCCTTGAAATCGGCGGTGTGCTGCGGCGCGACCAAGTCGAGGATGGTCAGGCCTTCCACGTCCTCGAAACTTTCGAAGCCGAACATCTCGAGGTAGGCATTGTTGGCGCGGACGTGCGTGCCTTCGTGGATGTACGCGATCGGGTCGCGCGATGAATCCAGCAGCGAATCGCAACGCCGGTCGGATTCGCGAAGCGCGGCTTCCAGCTTGCGCACGTTGCGGCGGGTGTCCAGCGCATCCAGTTCGCGGCGCACCACGGTCTGCAGCTGGTCGTGGTGGCTGCGCAGGGCGATGCCGCGCACGCCGCCCTGGGTGAGGATTTCCGCGACCAGTTCGTCGGTGAGCCGGTCGGCGAGCGCGAGCAACGCCACGTCCTTGCCGGTGGCTTCGAGCGCGCGCGCGATCTTGTCCAGCTTGATTTCCTTGCACGACGGATTGGCCAGCACCATGTCCGGCGTGAACGATTCCAGCGTCGCGGCCAGTTCCTCTTCGGTCGAGACACGCTGCGGACGCAGCGCGATGCCGCTGTTGCGCAGCACGCTGATGATCTGCTCGGCGTCCTCGGCCTGATCCTCGGCAATGATCAACTTGGTAATCGGTTCAGGCAACATCGCAGCCTCTGGGTTGCGGGAACCGCGGGTAGGCGTGCCGCGCCCGGGGATCCGGGCGGGCCGCCGCGTTCATGATTTTCATGCCCGCTGTTGTACCCGATCAGGCTGGGCGGCGCCAGCGACCGCGTCAAACCGGAGTCTTCGCGCCTTCGCCGGGCAACTCGCGGACCAGGCGCGGGACCAGGTAGCCCGGCAGGCGTGCGCGCATCGCATCCACCAGTTCGCGCGCACGCGCGTCGGGAACTTCGAAATGCGCGGTGCCGCGCACGCGATCGAGCTGATGCAGGTAGTAGGGCAGCACGCCGCAGGCGAACAGGCGCTCGGACAATTCGGCCAAGGCATCGGCATCATCATTGACGCCGCGCAGCAGCACCGACTGGTTGAGCAGCGTGGCGCCGGCTTCGCGCAGGCGCGCGCAGGCGGCTTCCACGCCGGCGTCGAGTTCGTTCGGATGGTTGGCGTGCAGCACCACCACGCGCTGCAGCGGCAATGCGGACAGCCACGCGCAGAACGCGTCGTCGATGCGTTCCGGAAGCACCACCGGCAGGCGCGAATGGATGCGCAGGCGGATCACGTGCGGGACGTCTTGCAGCGCGTCGGTCAGGTCCGACAGCTTGCGCGTCGACAGTACCAGCGGGTCGCCACCGGACAGGATTACTTCGCGGATCGAGTTGTCCCTGGCGAGACAATCCACGGCTTCGCGCCAGGCGTGTGCGGCGGCCAGTTCCTCTGCGTAAGGGAAGTGCCGGCGAAAGCAGTAGCGGCAGTTGACCGCGCAGGAGCCCGCGGCGATCAGCAGCGCGCGCCCATCATATTTATGCAGCACGCCGTGCGCCTGCACCGCGTCGAGATCGCCGACCGCGTCGTCGGTGAAACCCGGCGCGTCGTCCAGTTCGGTGAGTTGCGGCAGCACCTGCAACAGCAATGGGTCGGCTGGATCGCCGCGGCGCATCCGTGCAACGAAACCGCGCGGCACCTTCAGCGCAAAACCCGTGTCGCCGGTCGGCAGCCTGTCGGCGAGTTGCGGCAGGCCGATCAATTCCAGCAGTTCGCGCGGGTCGGTCACGGCGTCGCGCAGCGATTGGCGCCAGTCGGTCGGGGCCTCGGCCTGCGTGGAAGCACCGGTTGCGGTTATCATGGTGGGCCTTGTGTCCGGGCCGCGCAGGCCCGGTAAACCCGTCATTTTACAGTCGTCCGGTCAGGGCCATCGCGGCGCGGGCGGCACCACGCATCCACGGAGCTCAGCAACATGGCCAGCTATGGTCTCAACGACGTCAAGAATGGTTTGAAGATCATCGTCGACGGCGATCCCTACGTGATCGTCGGCGCGGACTTCATCAAGCCCGGCAAGGGCCAGGCCTTCACGCGCATCAAGATCCGCAACCTCAAGAACGGCCGCACCACCGAAAAGACCATGAAGGCCACCGACACGGTCGAGGGCGCGGACGTGGTCGACACCGACATGCAGTACCTCTACAACGACGGCGAGTTCTGGCACTTCATGGACCCGGCGAGCTACGAGCAGCACACCGCGGACAAGAACGCCGTGGGCGACGCCGCGCAATGGCTGAAAGGCGAAGAGGAATGCATCGTCACCTTCTGGAACGGCATCCCGCTGTCGGTCGCGCCGCCGAATTTCGTGGAACTGAAGATCGTCGAAACCGATCCCGGCCTGCGCGGCGACACCTCCGGCGGCGGCGGCAAGCCGGCCAAGCTCGAAACCGGCGCGACCGTGCGCGTGCCGCTGTTCGTGAACCAGGATGAAGTGATCCGCGTGGATACGCGCACCGGTGAGTATGTCAGCCGGGTCAAGTGATTTTGCTCCCTCTCCCCCAATTGGCTTTTCGATTGGGGGAGAGGGTTGGGGTGAAGGGGGGGTGAATGGACCCGACGCGGAAATGCTGATGAAAATAGATGACTGACCCGAACGACGCGATGACCAGGTCCTTCGCTCTACTCAGCGCACGCCCCCTCACCCAGCCCTCTCCCCCGCAAGCGGGGGAGAGGGCTTGAAAGCATGAACGGCGACGTGCGCGCCATCGACCTCCTCATCACCGCGCGCTGGATCGTGCCGGTCGAGCCCGATCGCGTCGTTCTCGAAAATCACGCCGTCGCAATCGACGGCGGCGCGATCGTTGAAGTGTTGCCAATTGCCGACGCGACGGCGAAATACGCGCCGCGCGAGCGCGTGGACCTGCCGGAACACGCGCTGATCCCCGGCCTCGTCAACGCGCACACCCACAACCCGATGACGCTGCTGCGCGGGCTGGCCGACGACCTGCCGCTGATGACGTGGCTGCGCGAGCACATCTGGCCGGTGGAAGCGAAAGTCATCGGCCCGGAGTTCGTGCGCGACGGCGTGGAACTCGCGATCGCCGAGATGTTGCGCGGCGGCACCACCTGCTGCAGCGAGAACCATTTCTTTCCCGACGCGCAAGCCGCTGCCTACAAGGCACACGGCTTCCGCGCGATGGTGGGCTTGCCGATCATCGAATTTCCGAGTGCGTGGGCCAAGGATCGCGATGAATATTTCGAGCGTGCGCTGGCCGTGCACGATCGATACCGTGGCGATCCCCTGATCGGCACGACCTTCGCGCCGCACGCACCCTACACCGTCGCCGACGAATCCTTCGAGCGCATCCGCACGCTGTCGGACCAGCTCGACCTGCCGGTGCACCTGCACCTGATGGAAACCGCGCAAGAAATCGAGGACGGCAAGCGCGAGCATGGCCTCAGGCCCATGCAGCGCCTGCAGAAACTCGGGCTGGTGAACGATCGCCTGATCGCGGTGCACATGACGCAGGTGAGCGATGCCGAAATCGCGACCTGCGCGGAAGCGGGCGTGTCGGTGGTGCACTGTCCCGAATCCAACCTGAAGCTTGCCTCGGGTTTCTGTCCCGCGGAAAAACTGCGTCGCGGCGGCGTCAACCTTGCGCTGGGCACCGACGGCTGCGCCTCCAACAACGATCTCGACATGTTCGGCGAGTTGCGCACCGCGGCGCTGCTGGCGAAGGGCGTCGCGAACGACGCGGCCGCCTTCGACGATGCTTTCGCCTTGCGCGCGGCGACCTTGAACGGTGCCAAGGCGCTGCAGCTCGATGCGAAGATCGGCTCGATCGAAGCCGGCAAGCGCGCCGACCTCGTTGCCGTGAAGCTGGACGAAGTCGAAACGCAGCCGCTCTACAATGTCATTTCGCATCTCGCCTATGCGGTTTCGCGCCGCCAGGTCAGCGACGTGTGGATCGACGGCGCACGCAAACTCAGCGAAGGTGAGCTGGTTGATTTCGACCTCGCCGGCGTGCTGGAAAAGGCTCGCCGCTGGCGTGAACGGATCGTGGCCGCTGGCAGCGCGGACTGAATGGAATGATCGAAGCAACGCACAACGCCGATCCCGAGGAACTGGCGCGCTTCGGCAAGCTGGCCAACCGTTGGTGGGATCCGGACGGCGAATCGCGTCCCCTGCACGACCTGAACCCGGTGCGGCTCGGCTTCGTGGCCGCGCGCGTTGCCTTGCGCGGCGCGCGCGTGGCGGACGTGGGTTGCGGCGGTGGCTTGCTCAGCGAAGCGCTGGCGAAGGCGGGCGCGGATGTCACCGCGATCGACCTCGCACCGGAAGTCATCGAAGTCGCGAAGCTGCACTTGCACGAGACCAACGCGACGCTCGCTTCGCCGCTCGCGGTCGATTACCGGCTGGTGTCATCGCGCGACCTGGCCGCCGCCGAACCCGCCGAATTCGATGCGGTGTGCTGCATGGAACTGATCGAACACGTGCCCGATCCCGCGGCGCTGGTCGGCGATCTCGCAACGCTGTTGAACCCGGGCGGCAAGCTGTTCCTGTCCACGCTGAATCGCACGCCGGCGAGTTTCGCCACCGCCATCATCGGCGCCGAATACGTGGCGCGCCTGCTGCCGCGCGGCACCCACGACTACCGGCAATTCCTCAAGCCTTCGGAACTGGCGGCGCTGCTGCGCTCGGCCGGCCTTGCGCTCGACGAGATCTCCGGAATCGCCTACAACCCGTTGAACCGCAAGGCATGGCTGACGCGCCACACGGCGGTCAATTACCTGGTCTGCGCCAGCAAGCCTGCCGCATGAAGCCGCTGCCGCAACCGCTCGCCGGGGTGTTCTTCGACCTCGATGGCACGCTGGTGGATTCGGCGCGCGACCTGCACGACGCGTTGACCGCGTTGTGTCGTGAGTACGGCATCCCGGTGCCCGCGTTTGAAGTCGTGCGCGAGTCCGTGTCGCGCGGGTCGCGCGCAATCTTGCGTTGCGCCCTGGGCAACGACGAAGCGGCGATCGACGCGGTGATGCCGCGTTTCATCGCGCTCTACGTCGCCACCGGCATGGTGCATACGCACGCCTTCGCGGGTGTCGATGCGCTGCTCGGAAAACTCGAAGCGGGTGGCGTGCCTTGGGGGATCGTCAGCAACAAGGCTGCGGCGCTGGTGGCGCTGGTGCTGGAAAAGCTCGGCTACGACGGTCGCGCCGCCGCGGTGGTGGGCGGCGACACCTTGCCGCAGCGCAAGCCCGATCCCGCGCCGGTGCTGCATGCGTGTGCGATGGCCGAAGTCGCGCCCGCGCAGAGCGTGTACGTGGGCGACGATCCGCGTGACGTCGTCGCCGGCCGCGCGGCGGGCCTCTACACGGTTGCAGCGGCATGGGGCTATCTCGACGGCGCCGATCCGCGCGACTGGCAGCCGGATGCGATCAGCGCCACGCCCGGCGAACTCGCCACCTTGCTGGACTTCGCGTGAGCGAAACCGCGTTCGATGACTATCTTGCGCAGTGGCGCGCCGGCAGTCCGCCACGCATGGTCGCGTGGCTGTTCCTGCGGCCGGACGAGCGCGCGTGCTTCGGTGCGCTCGCGGCGCTCGAACACGAATGGTTGAAAGTGCTGCGCGAAGCGCGCGAACCACAGGTCGCGGCGGCCAAGCTGGGTTGGTGGCGCGAGGAAATGCAACGCGCGCCGCAAGGCCAGGCGCGCCATCCGCTGACGCAGGGATTGTTTGCGCTCGCGCGCGTGGACGCGATTTCCGCACGCTGCTGGACGGTGCCGGTGGAAGCCGCGATGGCGCTGCTGGCCGTGCCATCGCCTGCGGACTTCTCGGCGCAGCGCGCGGCCGTCATGCCACTCGCCGAAGCGCTTGCGGAACTCGAAACGCGCGTCTGGTTTGGCGATGCCATCGCGAGTCCGCGCGCGGCGAAGGTCACGCTGCTGGCGCATCTCACCGCCAACCTGCGTGGACTCGAATCGGCGGCCGAGCGCGGACGCACACCGTTGCCGATGAACCTGCTCGCGAGGCACGGACTGACCATCGATGCGCTGGGCGGCGACAGCCCGGCGCGGCGTGCGGCCGTGCGCGACTACGTGGCGGAACTGCAGCGTGAACTGGCCGACGCCGCTAGAATGCAGGGCCCGCTGACCGTGTTCCGCGCGGTCGGATTGCAGTACGACCTGGATTCGCTCGGTCGTGCGGCACGGGCCGACGAACCGCTGTCGGCCCTGCGATCCTCCGCATTCGGCCTGCGTGGCCTGTTGAAAACCTGGCACGCGGCCCGCACGTGGCGGAGCATGGTGCCAATCGAGTTCCCTTCATGAACACCGTCCCCGACAACGTACGTTTGCCCGATGTCGCCACCGGCGCAGAACCCGTCGCGGGTGGCGCGCTGGATTGGGTCGGCATGCATGGCATCGATCTGCCGGTGCGCTGCGCGGATGGGCAGGGCGGCACGCTCACCGTTCCCGCACGCGTTTCGGTGCAGGTGAACCTGGCCGATCCCGCCGCGCGCGGCATCCACATGTCGCGCTTGTATCTCGCGCTGGAAAAATCGCTGGGCGAGCAGACGCTGACCCCGGCCGGCTTGTGCAGCCTCATGCACACGCTGGTCGCCTCGCACGCGGATCTTTCCACGCGTGCGCGGCTGCGCATCGAGTATTCGCAGTTGCTGAAACGCCGCGCGCTGGTCAGCGACAACGCCGGTTGGCGTGCGTATCCCGTCACCGTCGAAGCGCAGTTGCTGGACGAACACTTCAGCGTGCAACTCGGCTGCGAAGTGACGTATTCCTCGACGTGCCCCGCGTCGGCGGCGCTGTCGCGGCAACTCAACCAGCAACGCTTCGACGAGGATTTCGCCGACACGGTGCCGTCGCAACGCGCCGTGCGCGAGTGGCTGGGCTCCGAGCGCGGCATGGCGGCCACGCCGCACGCGCAGCGCAGCACCGCAAGCGTGATGGTGCGACTGGCGCCCGGCTTCGACCTGCCGGTCTCGGAATTGATCGACACGATCGAAGACGCGTTGGCCACGCCCGTGCAAACCGCCGTCAAGCGCGAAGACGAGCAAGCCTTCGCGAAGTTGAATGCCGAAAATCTGATGTTCTGCGAAGACGCAGCGCGCCGCATCCGTGCCGCGCTGGACGCCGACAAGCGCATCGCCGGCTACCGCATCCGCGCCGCGCACCACGAAAGCCTGCATCCGCATGATGCGGTCGCCGAGGTCAGCAAGAACTTGTAGGTATCAGCGCGCAGTCGCCATATCGGTTTTCGGCGCAGCCTGGATTTGATGAAGCTGGTTCCTGGCGTTGAGGATGATCCAGTAGCCGGGCGGGTTTTTTTCTGACAGGAGTGCAATGCTCCGTGTAAGTTGCACAATCGCCTGCGCGGGTTTCCCTGTGTTGGCCAGCACGCAACCGTCCAGGTACGACAGTTCGCCGGCTGCGTCCGAATTGTGACTGATCAACTCACGCCCCTTGTCCTCGATGTTCCGTACCAGTGCGGCGACGTCGGCCCATCGATGCTGGGCTACGCGAGCATGTCCGAGATTCAAGTCGAACGCCATCAGCAACAGATTGGATGCCTGGTCGCTCTTGCCTTGAAGTTGCTGGATGCCGTATTCCAGATTTTTCGCGGCTTCATCGATCCGGCCCAGCCTGATAAGCGCCACCGCTTCGTTGTCCAGCGACGTCAGCGCTTCGGTGCTGTCCGGCCCCAAAGCGTGTGCAAAGCCCGTGTAGGCCTGATGAGCAGCGCGCGCGCAATCCAGCCAACGCTCCAGCTTCATGTAAACGAGCGACAAGTCGTGGAGAGCCTGAAGCGTCGTCACGTTCTCGGCGCCGAGGACGCGGGTGGAATCCTTGATGAGTTGAAGATAAGTGGGCTCCAGCTCGCGCTCCTTGCCTTGCAGCATCTGAATCTCTGCCAGGTGGAGTCGCGCGGTCAATGCCAGCGGCGTGGTTGAGCCATTGTCGGCCTCCAGCTTGGAGAGGATTTGCCTTTGCGCCTGTTCCACGCCTTGCAGGGAAGTGCCCGACCTTGCACGCGCGGAATTCAGCAGCTGTTCGATGGTCATGGCCAGCATCGAATGCGTGCCCGAAGTTTCCGCAATAGTTTTCGAGGCTTCTTCAAGCAGTGGAATTGCTTCCGCAGTCTGGGAACCACTTCCGGTGAAGTTCAAGGTGTTGAGATAGAGCCATGCTTTGGCACGGTCGTAATACACCATCAGCAAGGGGCGGCTTTTCGTCAGCGAAGCCAACATGGGCGCCGCACTGTCGAGGATGTCTTTGCCTTTCTGCCGGTCGCCCGTGCGGATCAGGCATTCGGCCTCAAGCAATCTGGACTGTACGGCATCGGGAGAACGGGAGCCCTCGGCTTGGGAGAAGAACGCGGCCGCGCGCTCGAAATGTTCGGCGGCCTGTTTGTATGCCGTAAGCTGATAATAGGCTTGGGCTGCGGAGTAGTGCACCGATGCCGCGATGCGAGGCGCATCGGAGAAGCGTTTGTCGATCTGCGGAGCCGCCTTGTCCAGAGCCTGTTGAACCGTGATGTCGGCGCGGCCGCCCTGCAGCGGGCTGGCGGCGGCGAGGAAGTCGTCGTCGAGGAAGTGATTGACGGCTTGCGCGATGTTGTACTGGATTTCCGCGTACCGGCTTTCCTTCTTCGCCTTGAGGTACAACGCGGTACTTGCGCCGGCGCCTGCCAGCAGGATCAGGATCGACGCGACGAGCCACGGCCTGCGCGCGCGGCTGAGGGCAAGCGCGCGCTCGCTGGCGAAAAGCCGGGCCTGGGCGTCGCGCTCCTCTTCCTTCAGTTTCCGGCGCTCGGTCAGGGTGCGCAGCCGCTGGGCAAGCTCGCGCGCGGAATTCAACCGCGTTTCCGGGTGTCCGCTGGCCGCCACGGCAATGTCTTCGCGCAGCAGCGGGTCGCTTACTTCGGCCTGCCACGTTGCCGATAACTGGCGATGCAGGTCGCCGATCGCAAGCTGATACAGCATGATTCCAAGCGAATAGATGTCGGATTGAACGGTAGGCGCGCAGCCATCCAGGATTTCCGGCGCGAGATAGAGCAGTGTGCCTTCGCGTTCGCCGACGCGGGTTTCGGTGAGCCCGGCGCGGGTGATGCCTGCCGCCTCGAGACGCTCGACATCCAGCAGCCGGCCACTGCCGAAATCCACGACGCGTGCGTGCCAGGCATCGGCGTCGCCATACACCAGAACGTTCGCGGGCTTGAGATCCTTGTGCAGCACGCCTACCGAGTGCGCCGCCGCAACCGCATCGGCGATTTCCGCGAGCAGTTCCAACCGTTGCGCAAGCGGTACGCGTGCAATGCCACCTTGCGCCTGCGCCCACTCTTCCAGATCGGGACCGCCGTATTCCGACTCGATGAAGTAGGGCGCTTCTTCGAAATTCCAGTCCAGCACGCGCACGAATTCGGGCCTGCGACCGTAGGTCTGCTGAAGCAGGCGCGAGATGACGGTCTCCCGTCTGAGTGACCTCAGCCTGCTGCCATCCAGACTGAATTTGATGACGCGGGATTCGCTGGTCTTTGCGTGGACGGCTAGCCATGTTTCCGCGGATTCGGATTGATCGAGGGCGCGCGACAGTACCCAGTGCGGGCGATGCGGAACGCGATGGCCCGGTTGGAGCATCCCGGCTTGCGGCGGGCGCGGCACCGATTTTCGTTCCACCTTGCCGGTGAGCCGATATCCGATGCGGGGAATGGTGACGATCAGGCGCTGCTCTTCATCGCGGAGCGCGTGCCGCAGCTTGCCGATCGCATTGGTGAGCGCACCTTCCACCACGACGCGCCCTGCCCATACGGCATCGAGCAGCTCGTCCTTGGTCACCACCTCATTGGCGTGACGCAGCAGATGAGCCAGAACCTGGAGCGGTTTGCCCTCCAGCGCCACGCGTTGCGTCCCGACCCGGAGCTCCCAACGCGCTTCATCGAATTCGACATCGGCAAAAGACCAGCGAAAAGCCGCTTCCTTGCCGTCACCCGATCTGCTGTTCACGGTTCCCCCTGACGCAGTTCCGCTACCGGTTCCCCTCCGGTCCGCCATGACCTTATCGCTGCCGGGCAGGCCGATCAACAATCCCGATGGTTTGGAAAACAACGAATTGCAATTCGTGTGAGTTTCGTGTGCCCCGCGTGGAGACTTCGTGCGGAACCGAATGCTTGAATTCGGGCCGTCAAACGCCGAAGGGGTGTGCGAAATGCCGAACCAGACCTTGAGGGGCACGATCATCCAGGTACCGGCGGGTTCCGAGCCCGGCCTGTTGTTCGTGGGAGGCGCGCAGAAGAGCTTTCGCCTCGCCGGGGTTTGGCAATCGGCGGCGGCTCCGGGCCTCAATCAAACGGTGGACGTGACCGTGGATGAATCCGGTGCGGCCATCCGTGTTGCCGTCGTGGATGCACAAACGCTCGCGAAAGAGAAACTGGAAACGTGGGCCGGCAAATCCAGCGAGCAGGGCCAACGGGCCTTGGCGTCCGGCATGACCGGATTTCAGGGTGTGCGCCAGCGAATGGGGACGGCCCTGATGATCGTTGCCGCGGTGCTGTTCATCGCCTGGTTCTTCCTGCCCGCGCTGAGCGTGAACCTGGCGCCCGGCATGGGCAAAACCTTCACCGTATCCGATGTCCTTGGCCTGCGGTTCGACATGGCTGGCCCCAGCGACGGCTTCGGGTTCTGGAGCTTCCTCGGGCTGATCGCGGTGGTTTTGCCCTGGGCCGTGCCCTGGTTGCGGGCGCGTTGGACGCCGTGGCTACTGTGCGCGCCCTTGTTGATGGTGCTGGTCGCCTTCCTCCACG
The DNA here is from genome assembly GCA_030167125.1 of Rhodanobacteraceae bacterium. Lineage (NCBI taxonomy): Bacteria > Pseudomonadati > Pseudomonadota > Gammaproteobacteria > Lysobacterales > Rhodanobacteraceae > Rhodanobacteraceae bacterium. Next base: position 1,656,298 of record CP126531.1, on the reverse strand, counting down.
TCCAATGGGAGATACACCGGATGGCCGCGGATGCCATGTCCCAGGCAGAGCAATTTGGCGGAGCGAGCGCGGGCGCGGCCATGCAAAACATGATGGACCAGGTGGGATCACGCATCGCGCAAGCGATTTCGTTCGAATTCGGGTTGGTGATCGTCGTGCTGGCGTCGTTGGTGCTTGCCGGGCTCGGCATCAAGCGCTGGCTCGCTGCGCCGCGGATCGCACCGGCAATTTAGCCATCAGGAGAATAGAAATGCGCTCCAAGACATTCCGGCTTTTGGCGTTGTTGACCCTGTCCTTCTTGACGCATGCTCAGGGCATCCGTCGTCTGCGAATGCGGTGCCCGCACCTTCCAACGCAAACCCATCCCTGAGCAATGCGGTTTCGCCCGAGGCAGTGCAGGAAGCTGCCAAGGCAGCGAAGGCCGACAGCTTGCCGCAGCCGGATTGGAATACGCCGGACAGCGCGTACGTCCCTGTCACCAAAGGTTCGCAGTTGATGTTCCTGTACGCCGCGTTTTCGGGTATGCCGGCCGATTACGACAAGATGGCCTCGGCCATTTCGCAGGATTACAACATGACCAGCGACCAGTTCAAAAAGCACGACATGCTGGCGGCGCTGAAACCGAAGATCGACGCTGGAATCGCCGATGCCAAGGCGCATCCGTACATCATCATCACGGAAGACAATCCGAATCTCGGGCATTACGACTTTCAGCGCAAGGCCTTTCCGGTCGGGAGTGCCTTGTTCCAGTCTGGCGGTTACGAGCGTTTTTTTGATGCGGGCGCGAACTACACGCTTTCGGTGACCAACGGTCAAACGTTCCAACAGCTCAACGTGCCGAACGAAAACCTGGCAAAGACTATTGAGGCGCAGGTCTCGCACTACGGAAATTTCAAGGAACGCATCTACGCGTTCGTGCAGGGTACCGATGACAGTTCCGGCCCCATGATCAACGCGGAGATTACCAAGGTGGAATTGCTTGACTCGCGTGGCCAGGTGCTGTTGCAGCAGGCCGCATCCCACTGATCACGGCCTTCATCGCAGAAAGAGGAATGTCAATGCGCACCACGAATCTGGCCGTCAGCTTGACTATGTGTTTGGCGCTAGCGGGCTGCTCAGGCGGCGTGCCCTCGGACGCGGAAATTTCCCAAGCGATAAATCAAGAAATGGCAAGGTCGGGTGGGTCACAACAGGGTGTTCACCTCCATTGCAAAACTGACAAGACGGAGACTGCTCCGAATGGCGCCAAGGCATGGCTTATGGACTGTACCAACGAAGGCGAGCCGGAAAGCCACAAGGTTATGGTCTCGCGTACACCAAAAGGAGATGTGGTCGCAATGCCAATGTGAATCTGGGGTTGAGTCGCAGAATCACCTGTCAAGGATGTGCGAAAAAACAGGCTAAGCGTGGTTTGAACAAAGGATAAATCAGGAGTACCGCATGCAAATTAATTTATGCAGCGCCGCGTTCGTCATGACCTTGCTCATGATGCCGATGCTGGCCTTCGCGCAGAGTCGTTCTTCCCAGGTGTCCACCAATCCTTATGCCAGCATGCCTTGGACGCATCAAGGTGGATGGGAAAAATTGCGCCTCGATATGACCACTGTTCAAGCTCAAGATGCTTTGGGCTCTCCTACCACGATGGAGCCCAGATACCCCGATCAGCAACTTTGGCAATATTCCACTCACACGGCCGAGGGGCACTGGATAACGGGCTGGGTGCGGTTCCGCCATGGGGCAGTCGCCGCCTGGAGCTCTCCGTCATTCGACACCCCTTACATCAATGTGCCTTGGGTCCAGCCGGGTACTTGGAACCTGTTGAGGCTTGGCATGACAACGAAAGAGGTCGAAGAGACATTGGGCTCTCCCACTGCGCTGGAGCCAAATACGTTGAACCAACAGTACTGGGCGTACAGGACACGCAATTCATCTGGAAATTGGCGCACGGGATGGGTGCGATTCACACACGAAAGGGTCAGCAGTTGGAGCGCACCGCCTTTTGGAAATTGAATCGCGCGATTGGATTTTAACCGCTGTTTTCGAACAAACTCACCAGCAAGACCCTATTCGATTGTCCGCGTGGCGCAGGAAGGCTGGTCCATTGCGGCCGTTCAGCCCGTGATGACGGATCAGGCCATGAGGTGGATGGTCGTGATCCAGAAGAAGTAGACGAGTCAAAAGCGGCGCAAGGGGTCATCCCGAATGTACAAAGAGGAATCGTGTCATGGGCAAAATCATCGTAGGTATTGTTCTCTTGATCCCATTTTTCTTCGCTCCCGTCGGCATTCTGCGCGTGATTGCTGCTCCAATAGCATTGGTTGGGATTATCTTAATCGTAATGGGGTTCTTGCCACGCAGAACCGACACCGGCTCCGAGTACAAAAAAACTACTGTTGGCAACGACACAAAATTCGATGTCGCGCCGGCACGCGTTCCATTCCCGATTGGCGGTGCCATATTCATGGGAACGATTTGCGGAATTGCAGCGGTACTGTTCTTTGTCAACGGGCCTGCAATCGTTGGGTTCTTCATCTTGATTTTTGCCGTGGGCTTGATCTTGCTGTTTTGGAAAGGTGGTCCTGCCAGCAAGTACAGGCAACCGGCGTCCTTTTTGGTCGGCTCGGACAGCATTGTCATCAATGGCAACCGATTGCCCGCGAATGACATTCATCGATTGATCCTGCGCAATCACGTGGATGGGAGCCAGATTGCAGGACCGTCAGTTCAAGGGCCAGTCGTTGCCTACAACGCCGGCACCCTGACTGGAGCGGTTGGTGCGTCTGCTCATGCAATGGTCGCAGCTACGGCGGCGACGGGCGAAATCCTCGCGCAAAGACGGAGGATGAAAATACAGCGCATTGCGTATCGCCTCGATGCGGAAGCGGGCGGCAAAGCGGTCACGCTCGCGTGTGGAATGGATGAGACGACGGCTTATGGACTGATGACCGACGTAGCAAACATTCTCGGGATGCGGTGACGCGTTCAGCGATCGAACGTCAGCCGCATGCCTGTTGGCGCGTCGAGGATTTTTCCGTTGCGCGCGGCCAGATGGCCGTTGACAAACGTCGCCGCGACGCTGGCGCGGAACGTGTCGCCTTCGAATGGTGACCAGCCGCACTTCGACAACACCTGGTCGCTGCGCACGGTCTGCGGTTTGTTCGGATCGACCAGCGTCAGGTCGGCGAACCAGCCTTCGCGCAGGTAGCCGCGTTGTTCGATCGCGAACAGCGTCGCGGGCGCGTGCGCGTAGGCTTCGACCAGCCGTTCCAGCGTGAAGTCGCCGCGGAACACGCATTCCAGCGCTGATTGCAGCGCGAACTGGATCAGCGGAATGCCGGACGGGCAGCTCGTGTACGGATTGGCTTTTTCCGAAGCCAGGTGCGGGGCATGGTCGGTGGCGAGGATGTCGATGCGGGTGTCGGCAAGCCCACGTGTCAGCCCTTCGCGATCGGACGCCGCCTTGATCGCGGGATTGCACTTGATCCTGCCGCCCAGTGTCGCGTAATCGGTGTCGCTGTAGCGCAGGAAATGCACGCAGGTTTCCGACGTGATTTTCTTGTTCGCGATCGGCCCGCGCTCGAACAGCGCCAATTCATCCGCGGTTGAAACGTGCAGCACGTGCAACCGCGTGCCATGGCGGCGCGCGGTTTCCACCGCCCACTTGGTGGATTCGAAACACGCTTCGCGCGAACGGATTTCCGGGTGCAGGCGCATCGGGATGTCGTCGCCGTACTCGGCTTTTGCGCGATCGAGATTCGCGTGGATGATGTGGCTGTCCTCGCAATGCACCAGCACCGTCACCGGCGAATCGCGGAACACGCCTTCCAGCGCCGTCGGATCGCTGACGCAGAGATTGCCCGTCGATTCGCAGAGGAACACTTTCACGCCCGGAACCAAGCGCGGATCGAGCGTGCGTATCGCATCGAGATTGTCGTTGCTGGCGCCGAAGTAAAAAGCGTAGTTGGCCAGCGACGTGCGCGACGCGATCGCGTATTTGTCCTCCAGCAGATCGTGCGTCAGCGTCGCGGGCCGGGTGTTCGGCATATCGATGAAACTGGTCACGCCGCCCGCAACCGCCGCGCGCGATTCCGAGGCAATATCGGCTTTCGCCGTGTAACCCGGTTCGCGGAAGTGCACGTGGTCGTCGATCATGCCGGGCAGCAGCCACAGGCCCGATGCGTCGAATACCTGTTCGTCCGCGTGCGCGGCGAGGTCGCCGCCTATTTCCGCGATGCGCTGGCCGCGGATGCGCAGGTCGGCCTGGAAGCGGCGGCCTTCGTTGACGAGTTCTGCGTGCTTGATCAGCCAATTGCTCATTCGGAGTCCTGGTGTTCGTGGCAGCGGCGCAGCGTGAAATGATCGGGCACGGGATCGAACCCGCCTTCGCACAGCGGTTGGCAGCGCAGGATACGCCATGCCGCAAGCACGCTGCCGCGCCACGGGCCGAATCGGGCGATGGCGATGCGCGCATATGACGAGCACGTCGGATGGAAGCGGCAGCGCGCGCCGAGCAACGGGCTCAGCAGGCGCTTGTACGCCGCTATCATGAACAACAGGAAGCGTGTCACGTGGGGATGTGCCGCCAGCGAAGGGTGCAGGGCCCGGTTCATGAAACCGGTTGCCGGGCCGGATTGACTACGCTATAACACGCGGTCGCATCTCCACAATATCGAGTGCAGGGAACATGGCAAAAGCGAAGCAACACGCCGCCAAGCGCAGCCCCAAGGCAGCCAAGCCCGCGGCCAAGAAGGCCAAGGCCAAGCCGGTCAAGAAGCCCGTCGCCAAGGCGGCGCGCAAGGCGCCCGCCAAGGTCGCGCGGAAAGTCGCGAAGGCCGCACCGAAAAAGGCCAAACCGGCGAAGTCCGCCAAGCCTTCGGCCAGGAAGGTCGCGAAGACGAGCCACGCGGCCAAACCTGCCAAGCCGGCGGCGCCGAAGAAGGCGGCCCACGCCCACGAGTCCGTCAAGCACGAGACCAAGGCTGCGGCGCCCGCGCAGCACGCGCATGCGCCGGCGCGCGCGCCCGTGCGCAAGCCCGTGCATGTCAAACCAGCCGGCGGCGTGGCGGCGCGACTGAACGTCGCGGCCGGCGCCGACGAGCAGACCATCACCCGCGAAGACGGCCGCTATGCACTGCCGTCCACCGTCAACATCGACCTGCCGAAGAACTACCGGCCAAGCGAGAAAGAGGAATACATGAGTCCGCGGCAACTGGCGTATTTCCGCCAGAAGCTGAAGGACTGGCGCGACCAGCTGGTCGAGGAATCGCGACAGACGATGGAAAACCTGCGCGAGGAAGTGCGCGACGTCGGTGACGACGCCGAGCGCGCGACTCGCGAAACCGAGAACTCGCTGGAGCTGCGCACCCGCGACCGCTACCGCAAGCTGATTTCCAAGATCGAGAAGGCGCTGCGCAAGATCGAGGAAGGCCGCTACGGCTATTGCGAGGAAACCGACGAGGAAATCGGCCTCGAACGCCTCGAAGCGCGCCCGATCGCCACGTTGTCGCTGGACGCACAGGAACGCCGCGAGCATCTGCAGAAGCAGATGGGCGATTGACGCGTGAGTTCCTTCCCCCGCTTGCGGGGGAAGGTGCCCGAAGGGCGGATGGGGTAGCCGCGCGCGAGATTTCACACTCGCCGTAATTTTCAATTCGACATCCTGTCTTTTTTCGCCCGCCTCCCGGGCGGGCGAGCCACTTTCTCTTGCGTCGCCAAGAGAAAGTGGCCAAAGAGAAGGCGACCCCGGCGCCGCGCTTTTCGGCCATCCTGGCCGAAAAGCGCGTTCGGCGCGGCCGGGCTTGGCCCACGCGCCATCCTTGGCGCGGGGGCCAAGTGAGCGCAATCCATTGCGCTCACCCTGCAGGCCTTATCGTCCGCACCTCACCGCGGCGCAGGGGCCCCAGAAAAGCTCTGCTTCGATGATAGCCATCCATGGCCTCGTTTGGAGCGAGCGCAAACAATTCGCTTCGCGCGACCACACGCGCGCAGGAAGCGCGCCAGACGGGCCCTCGAACCCCGGCGTCCGCTCGCGAATCCGCAGCCCATGGATGGGCTGCGGGCGTGTTCGCGGGGTGGCCTTCTCTTTGGTGACTTTTCTCTTGGCCACGCAAGAGAAAGTCACTCGCGCGCCGGAGGCGCGCGAAACCGCTCTTTGAGCTTGATCCCGGCGTCCGCCGCCTCCATTCTCCTGTCATCGCCCGCACTCGCGGGCCGAAGTGATGCCCTCTCGAATCGATCATGCCAACCGAATCCAAAGAATCCCTGACCGCCACCCTTGAGCTGCCCGTGCTGCCGTTGCGCGACGTGGTGGTGTATCCGCACATGGTGATCCCGCTGTTCGTCGGCCGCGAGAAGTCGATGAAGGCGCTGGAAGCCGCAATGGAAGGTGACAGCCGCATCCTGCTGGTTGCGCAGAAACAGCCCGAAACGGATGATCCGGGTGAAACCGACCTGCATGCGATCGGCACCATCGGCAGCGTGCTGCAGCTGGTGAAGCTGCCGGACGGCACCGTCAAGGTGCTGGTGGAAGGCCAGTCGCGCGGCCAGTTGCACGGCTGCCTCGAAACCGAGGGCATGTTGCGCGCGCACGTGGCGCCGCTGCAGCCGGTGTTCGACCGGCCCGCCGTGGAACTGGAAACCGCGGCGCGCATGCTGGTGAGCCTGTTCGAACAACTCGTCCGCCAGAGCCGCAAGCTGCCGCCGGAAGTGCTGACCGGACTTTCCGGCATCGACGATCTTTCGCGCCTCGCCGATTCGATCGCGGCGCATCTTTCCGTGCGCCTCGCCGACAAGCAGAAGGTGCTGGACACGCTCAGCGTAGGCGCGCGCACCGAAATGCTGGTGGGCCTGGTGGAAAGCGAGCTCGACCTGCAGCAGGTCGAGAAGCGCATCCGCGGACGCATCAAGACGCAGATGGAGAAGAGCCAGCGCGAGTACTACCTCAACGAGCAGATGAAGGCGATCCAGAAGGAACTGGGCGACATCGAGGAAGGCGGCAACGACATCGATGCACTGGCCAAGAAGATCGACGACGCTGGCATGCCGAAGGAAGTGCTCGCGAAGGCCAGGGCCGAGTTCAACAAGCTGAAGCACATGCCGCCGATGTCGGCCGAAGCCACGGTGGTACGCAATTACCTCGATTGGCTGACCGGCGTGCCGTGGAAGAAGCGCAGCAAGGTGCGCAAGGATCTGCGCATGGCCGAGCAGGTGCTGGACGAGGATCACTATGGCCTGGAGAAGGTCAAGGAGCGCATCCTCGAATACCTCGCCGTGCAGCAGCGCGTGAACAAGATCAAGGGCCCGATCCTGTGCCTGGTCGGTCCGCCGGGCGTGGGCAAGACTTCGCTGGGCCATTCGATCGCGCGCGCGACCGGCCGCAAGTTCGTGCGCCAGAGCCTGGGCGGCGTGCGCGACGAGGCCGAGATCCGCGGCCACCGCCGCACCTACATCGGTTCATTGCCGGGCCGCATCGTCCAGAACATGTCCAAGGTCGGGACCCGCAACCCGTTGTTCATGCTGGACGAGATCGACAAGATGGCGATGGATTTCCGTGGCGATCCGTCGGCGGCATTGCTGGAAGTGCTCGATCCCGAACAGAACCACGCTTTCAATGATCATTACCTCGAGGTCGACTTCGATCTTTCCGAGGTGATGTGGATCGCCACCGCCAACTCGATGAACATTCCGGGTCCCTTGCTGGACCGCATGGAAGTCATCCGCATCCCGGGTTACACCGAGGACGAGAAGGTCGCGATCGCGACGAAATACCTGCTGCCGAAACAGATCAAGGCCGCGGGATTGAAGGAAAACGAACTCTCGGTGACCGAAGGTTCGCTGCGCGACATCATCCGCTACTACACGCGCGAATCCGGCGTGCGCAACCTGGAGCGCGAACTCGCCAAGATCTGCCGCAAGGTGGTCAAGGAATTGACGCTCGCCGAAGCCGGCAAGCCCGCGAAGAAGCCTGCGGATGCGAAGACGACCGAGGCCGTGCCCGCCAAGGCCAAGCCGGCGGCGAAGAAGCGCGCGCCCGCCGCGGTCAAGGTGGATTCGAAGAACCTCGACAAATACCTCGGCGTGCGGCGTCACGATTTCGGCCGCCGCGAACAGCAGAACGAGGTCGGCCTGGTGACCGGGCTCGCGTGGACATCGGTCGGTGGCGAACTGCTCAGCATCGAAGCCAGCGTGGTGCCGGGCAAGGGCAAGCTCACGCTCACCGGCCAGCTCGGCGACGTGATGAAGGAATCTATCCAGGCCGCGCAGTCGGTGGTGCGCGCGCGCAGCCAGCGGCTCGGCATCGAATCGGATTTCCACGACAAGTACGACATCCACGTGCACGTGCCGGAAGGCGCGACGCCGAAAGATGGACCGAGCGCAGGCATCGCGATGTGCACCGCGCTGGTGTCGGCGCTCACGAAAATTCCGGTGCGTTCGGAAATCGCGATGACCGGCGAAATCACCCTGCGCGGCCGCGTGCTGCCGATCGGAGGGCTCAAGGAAAAATTGCTGGCCGCGCATCGCGGCGGCATCACCACGGTGGTCATTCCCGAAGAAAACAGGAAGGACCTCGCCGAAATCCCGAAGAACATCACCGAGGCGTTGACCATCCATCCGGTGCGTTGGATCGACCAGGTGTTGGACCTCGCGCTGGAGCGTCCGCTGACGCCGTTGCCCGAACCCGCGCGCGTCGAACCTGCCACCGTGGCGCCCGAGACGGTGCACGAATCGGCGGAAGACAGCACCGCCTCGCGCACACATTGAAAACGCTATCAACGCGATAGCCGCGATTGCTCACGTGTCGTCATTCGGCACTTGCGTCGGTGCAGGTTCCGTGCTTCGGATTTTTGCGCTTGCGCGAGGCTCGCAACCGCGTTGAAATCCAAGCCCCGTCTTTATTGCAGGCCCAGTGCGGCGCTGATATAAAGACCGGGCCGTGCGACGCAGACGTTGCCAAAGTCGCGCATCGATACGGGAACTGCAACACGACCGGAAGGGTGTGACCCGAACAAATCGGAACAACGCGCTTCCACCGAACATTCCACGGGCTGCTCGAAACCCAAGAGGGAGTCTCCATGAACAAAGCTGAGTTGATCAACGCAATCGCCGATCACGCCGATCTGTCCAAGGCCGATGCAGGCCGTGCGCTCGACGCCGTCACCGACCAGATCAAGCGTGCACTGAAGAAGGGCGACGACGTGTCGCTGGTCGGCTTCGGCACCTTCGTGGTGCGCAAGCGCGCCGCGCGTACCGGCCGCAACCCGCGCACCGGCCAGACGATCAAGATCAAGGCGTCCAAGGTGCCGGCGTTCAAGGCGGGCAAGGCGCTGAAGGATGCGCTGAACTGAGCTTTGAAGCATGGCCGGCTCGCGCCGGCCGTGTGCTGGATTCCAGCGGCCGACGCGCTCTGCGTCGGCCGCTGCGTTTCGGGGAAGGCAATCGCGCGCGGATGGTAGGTTGGGGTGAGCGGCTTCGCGCGAACCCCAACAGGATTCCGAAGCGAACGTTGGGGTTCGCCGGATGAAGCCCGGCTCACCACCAACCTACGCATGCAACACAGGATGTGTCGAGCGCGGAAGCAACGTTGCGGTTGACGCGGGAAACTCCTCGCGAGATTTGCCCTCATCCCTTGCCCTCTCCCGCAAGCGGGAGAGGGGGAGTGATAATCGCGCTGCGCGCGATGCGGTATCGAATGAAGCCGGGTGCTTAGCTCAGCGGTAGAGCGTCTCCTTTACACGGAGAGGGTCGGGGGTTCGATCCCCTCAGCACCCACCAACACGGCACAGCGGGCGCCGCCTTGCCCTACAATAGCCGGCTGACTTGGCCATCGTCACGGCGGTACCCATGCTGCAATTCATCCGCAACCTGTTCAAGAACTGGATCGTCATCACCATCTTCGGCGTGCTGGTGGTCATCGCGTTCCTGTTCTTCGGCATCGAAGGCTACTTCAGCCAGAGCAACGCGACGTGGGTTGCCAAGGTCGATGGTCACGAAATTTCGCAGCAGGATTTCCAGACCGCCTTCAACAATTACCGTCAGGCGCAGATGAACGCGCCCGGCAACACGATGGAAGCGGCGGATTTCGAGAAGCCCGAGGTCAAGCAGCAGGTGCTGAAGCTGGTCATCAATCGGCAACTGCTGATGGACGAGAACGACAAGCTGGGCGTGCGCGTGCCGGATTCGGAAATCCGCGATCAGATCGCCTCGTATCCGGTGTTCCAGGTCAACGGCAAGTTCGATTCCACGACGTACCTGTCCTACCTCGCGCAGGTCGGCAAGACCGCGCAGGAATTCCAGGATTCGATCCGTTCCGATCTCGCCAGTCGCGAGCTTCCGCAGGCCATCGTCGGCACCGCTTTCAGCACCAAGGCCGACGCCGAAGGTTTCCTGCGCCTGCAGTTGCAGCAGCGCGATTTCAGTTTCGTCGACCTGCCGCCGCCGGCGCCGACCGCGGAACAGCAGAACGTCACCGACGCGCAGATCGCGGATTACTACAAGGCGCACACCAAGGACTTCATGAGTCCCGAGCAGGTTTCGGTGAATTACATCGACCTCGATGCGGCGACCATGAAGGTCACGCCGGATTTGAGCGACAAGGCGCTGCAGGCGCGCTACGACAAGGAGAAGTCGCGCTTCGTCAGCCCGGCGCAGTGGCAGGTGTCGCACATCCTGATCAAGCTGCCGGCGAATCCGACCGCCGCGCAGAAGCAGGAAGCCTTGGCCAAGGCCGAGAAGATCGATGCGCTGGCGAAGGCGCCCGGCGCCGATTTTGCCAAGCTGGCCGAACAGTATTCCGATGACCTGGGTTCCAAGCGCCAAGGCGGCGACCTCGGCTGGTTGCAGAAGGGCGATGCCGGCCCCGAATTCCAGGCCGCGCTCGACAAGATGAAGAAGGGCGAGATTTCAGCGCCGGTGCTGACCTCCGACGGCTACCACATCATCGACCTGCGCGACGTGCGCGAGGGTCGCACCGAAACCTTCGCGCAGGTGCGCGACCAATTGGCGGCCGAAGCGGCCAAGAACGCGCGCGAGGATGCCTACCGCGATATCGGTGGCAAGCTCACCGACATGATCTACAACGATCCGACCTCGCTGAAGCCTGCCGCGCAGAAACTCGGCCTGACCGTCGAGACCACGCCGCTGTTCGGACGCGAGGGCGCCAAGACCGGCATTGCCGCGAATCCGAAGGTGGTGAAAGCCGCGTTCTCCGACATCGTGCTGGTGCAGGGCAACACGTCCGATCCGATCGACCTCGGCGACAACCACATGGTCGTGATCCACGTCGACAAGCACGTCCCGGCGGCCCCGAAGCCGCTGGCGCAGGTGAGCGACCAGATCAAGCAGGCGATCATCCAGCAGCGCGTCGACGCCTCGGCCAGGACTGCGGCTGAAGCGGCTTTCGCGAAGCTGCAGAAGGGTGAGAAGCTGGACGCGCTCGCGCAGGCGTCGGCCCAGAAGGTCCAGCAGGAAACCGGCGTGACGCGCAATGCCGAGAACATCGATCCCGACCTGCTGAAGGCGGTGTTCGAAATGGCGCATCCGGCCAAGGACGCCAGTACCCACGCGCTGGTGCCGCTCAAGGGCGGTCATTACGCGCTGGTCGACTTGAGCGCCGTCAAGCCAGGCGATACGTCGAAGGTGCCGAGCGAAGCGCAAGGCTTCCTGCGCGAACAGATGGCGCGCGCGTTCGGCGAAGCCGACCTGCAAGGTTTCCTCGACGTGCTGCGCAAGCATGCCAAGATCGAGACCGCGCCGCAGCGGCTGTGACTTGGCTGGGCCCGGCGCTGAAGCCCAGATTTGCCGCTGAACGTGATGCTCACGAAGCCAAATGGATCCCGGCTTTCGCCGGGATGACGAGCAAAGCGGGCGCCGATCAGGCGCCGGTATCCAACCCCGCCATGCCCAGCGTGCTGTAGCCGGCATCCACGTACACGACTTCGCCGGTGATGCCGGCGGCGAGATCGGAGCACAGGAATGCGGCGGCGTTGCCGACGTCGTCGATGCTGACGTTGCGGCGCAGCGGCGAGACCTGTTCGACGTGTTCCAGCATCTTGCGCAGGCCGGCGACACCGGACGCGGCCAGCGTCTTGATGGGCCCCGCGGAAATCGCGTTGACGCGGGTGCCTTCGGGGCCGAGATTGAGCGCGAGGTAGCGCACGTTGGCTTCGAGGCTCGCCTTGGCAAGGCCCATCACGTTGTACGAGGCGAGCGCGCGTTCGGAACCCAGATAGGTGAGCGTAAGGATCGCGCCGTGGCGATTCTTCATCAGCGGACGCGCGGCCTTGGCCAGCGCGGCGAGGCTGTAGCTGGAAATGTCGTGGGCGATGCGGAAGTTTTCGCGCGTCAGGTTGTCGAGGAACGCGCCCTGCAGCGCTTCGCGCGGCGCGAAACCGATCGAGTGGATCAGGATGTCGAGTCCGTCCCAGCGCTTGCCGAGGCTCTCGAACAGCTTTTCGATGTCGCTGTCGCTGGCGACGTCGCACGGCAGCACGATATCCGTGCCGAGCTGCGCGGCGGCTTCGTCCACGCGGCTGCGCAGTTTCTCGTCGACGTAGGTCAGCGCGAGTTCGGCGCCTTCGCGGCGCAGCGCCTGCGCGATGCCCCATGCGATCGAGCGGTTGCTGAGGATGCCGGTGACGAGTGCGCGCTTGCCTTCGAGGAAACCCATGGCCGCTTGGCTCCGTATCGTGAAAGGCGGCCATTGTACGCGGCGACAACGTAAAGAGTGAGTCGGCGGCTTCGCGCCTGTAAGCAAGTAAAGGGTCAGCGGGAGGATTTGCTGACTCTTGGCAGGCCGCGCAGCGGCCGACTGACAGCGGGCCTCAGCGAGCGACTTGCATTGAACGAAGTGAATGACTGACAGCGAGCGTCAGCGAGCGACTTGCCGCGGTCGCAGTGCGCAGCTCACCCGCGTACGCGCAGTTCCTGTCCCGCACGCACGTCGCTGTCGCGCAGGTTGTTCCAGCGCTTGAGATCCTTCACGCTCACGTGGTAGCGATGCGCGATCGACCACAGCGTGTCGCCCTTGCGCACGCGATGGCGTGTGGGCGCAGCCGCTGCCGTGGTTCCATCATCTTGCGGCGGCGGCACGGGTTCGGCCGGCAGCGGCAGACTGTTGCTGGGCCCGGCATTCTGTTCCTTGGTGGTGACCTGCGCGACCGGTTCGGCCGCGGCAACGGCCAGCGCGGTCGCCAGCGAATCCACCGCGCCGGCCGGCAGCAGCAGCGTGCGCGGACTGTCCGCCGGCACGCTTCCGCCGATGTAGCCGGGGTTGAGCGTGCGCAATGTCACTTCGGATACTTCCGCCATGCCCGCGGCATCCTTCAGGCGGGTGCCGGCGGGCACTTCGATGGCGGCGAGTTCATCGGCGCGCGACGGCTGCGGCAACTGGACGTGGAATTGTTCCGGCTGGCGCAGGATGCAGCTCAACGCCATCAGCCGCGCGAGGTGGGTGCGCGTGGTGTGGCCGACCGGAATCGCGGGGATGGCTTCGCTGCCGGTTTCCGGATGTTGGCGCAGCGCGCCCATCACCGTGTTCGGCCCGGAGTTGTAGGCCATGTCGGCGAGGCGCCAATCCCCGAATTGTTCGTACAGCGCCTTCAGCATCCTGATGGCGGCTTTGGTGGACGCCACCGGATCGAGGCGGCCATCGTAGTGGCGGTTCACGGTGACGCCGTGCAGTTGCGCGGTGCGCGGCATCAGCTGCCACATGCCCGCGGGATTGTTCCTGCGGCCGGGCTCGGCCGCGTTGTAGGAACTTTCCAGCATCGGCAGCATGGAGAATTCGCCGGGTATGCCGGCGTCCTGCAGTTGCCTGTGCACGTAGATGATCAGCGGCAGCGACTGCTTCAGCAGCTGCTCGAAACGCTCCGGCGAGCGCGTGTACATGCGGGCGTTGGCGCGGATCACCGGCGAATCCGCGCAGTCCGGCATCACGTCGCTGGCGGCGATGCTCGCCCAGGGTTCATTGGATGATTCCGGCGTGGCTGCCGGCGCCACGGCCGGCGTGGGAACGTCGGGGAGCGCGGTCACCACCGCGGGTGTCGGCGGTGCCTTCAACGGTTTGGAAGGCTGGGTCGCGCAGGCCGCGAGCACCATCGAAATCGCGAGCGTCAGGCTGAAGCGGATGCAGGAGCTGGCGCGCGGCGTGCTCATGCCCGGAAGTGATCCTTGGCCAGCCTGAGCGCCGCGAAGCGATCCACGCGGTTCCGCGAAGGCGCCGCGCCGCCCGGCCATGGCATGCGGTCATCGCTGATCGCCTCCACGCGCAGGAAGGGATTGGCGGCCAATTCGTCTTCCAGCACGGCCGGCAACGTGGGTTCATCGCGTTCCCGCAATGCACGTGCCGCTTCGGCGCGCGCCGCCAGCGCGTGATTGTCCGGCTCCACCGTCCGCGCGAAGGCGGCATTCGAAAGTGTGTATTCATGTCCGCAGCACACGCGCGTGTTGGCGGGCAGCGCCGCCAGCCGGTCCAGTGACGCGAGCATTTCCGCGGGCGTGCCTTCGAACAGGCGCCCGCAGCCGAGGCTGAACAGCGTGTCGCCGCAGAACAGCAGGCCCTCGCCGTAATACGCGATGTGGCTGCGCGTGTGACCGTGCACCTCGATGACCTGGAAACGTGCGGCTGGCGAGGCGATGGTCACGCTGTCGCCATCGCCCACGCGGCGTGCGTTGTTGGCGATCCGGTCGTCGTGCGGCGCGTACACGACGGCATCCGGAAAGCGTTCGACAAGTTCGAACGTGCCGCCGATGTGGTCGGAATGATGGTGCGTCAGCAGGATGGTGGTGAGCGTCAGCCGCTCTGCGGCCAGCGCGTCGAGCACCGGACGGGCTTCGCCCGGATCGACGACGACGGCGGTGCCGGCCGCATGGTCGGCCAGCAACCAGATGTAGTTGTCGCTCAGGGCGGGCAGTGGGCGCAGGGTCGGCATGCAACGTCCGGCCAAAACAAATCGCGACCGTAGCAGGGGAGTGCCTGAATCTCGTTAGAGGACCGTTAAATGGCGGTGGCCGCTTATCGTTTACTCACAATTCCGTCACAATGGGCGCGGACACGTCCAGGCGATCGAACGGGATTTGCACAGCCAGCCGCCAGCAGGAAGAGCATCACGCGACGCCGCGGTGTTCGCGGCACTCGGCGCAGACATATCAAAAGCTTGTGCGGCACGGCTCGCGCGCGTCGTGGGCACGCACGGTCTTTTTCTGGACGCGATCGGGGTGGCCGCACCCGCACTCGCGGGGATTGCCTGCTGGACGGCGCTGAATCCATCCGGCGCCGGATCGGAGTGGCGTGGCCCGCTGCGCATGCGCCTCGATGAATTGCCGTTCGCCGACGATGCCTTCTGTGCCGTGCTGGCCTGTGTCCCCGACGCGGCCGACGTGTCGGTCGCGCCCGAGCTCGCACGCCTGCTGGCGCCGCACGGAAAACTGCTGGTCGCGGGATTGCATCCGCGTTCACTGTGGCAGCGTGGCGTCGCTCCACGGCGTTGGGAACGCGCGTTGCGGCAAGCGGGCCTGGATGTGCTGCCCGCGGTGCGCTGCGGTGCGCCGTGGCCGCGCATGCGCGGTGCCGACGGACTGCCGGGCTGGCTGGTGCGCGGCGCGGGCGGCGCTTGGATCATCGAAGCGCGCCGCAGCGTGTTGGCGGTGCTGCCGCTGCGCAAGACGTCGAAGCATCGTGCGGTCGAGCACAGTCCGCTGATGCCGGGCGCGCACAGGCAGCGTGCATGAGCGGTGCGGTGGAGTTGTTCACGGATGGCGCCTGCCTCGGCAACCCGGGACCGGGCGGCTGGGCAGCGTTGCTGCGCTGGGGCGGCGTCGAGAAAATGTTGGCGGGCGGCGAGGCCGTCACCACCAACAACCGGATGGAATTGATGGCGGCGATCGCCGGGCTGGAAGCGCTGAAGCGTCCGTGCAGCGTGCAGCTGACCACCGACTCGCGCTACGTGCAGCAGGGCATCGAGCAATGGCTGGCGAAGTGGCGCGCCAACGGCTGGCGCACCGCCGACAAGCTGCCGGTCAAGAACCAGGACCTGTGGGAAAGGCTGGCGGTTGCGTGCGCGCGGCACAAGATCCGCTGGGCGTGGGTGCGCGGCCATTCCGGCCACGCCGAGAACGAACGCGTGGACCGCGCTGCGCGCGAACAGGCCGAACGATTCAGGGGCATGCCGTGACACGCAAAGTCGTGCTGGATACCGAAACCACCGGCCTCGAGGTCGAGGGCGGGCATCGCGTGATCGAGATCGGCTGCATCGAGCTGATCGACCGCCGGCCCAGCGGGCGCGAGTTCCATTGCTACCTCAACCCGGAGCGTGCGATCGATCAGGGCGCGGTAGCGGTGCACGGTATCACCGATGATTTCCTGCGCGACAAGCCGCGCTTCGCCGACATCGCGGAGGAATTCATCGCCTTCATCGCCGGCGCGGAACTGCTGATCCACAACGCCGCGTTCGATACGGCATTTCTCGACAACGAGCTTCAGCGCGCGGGTGCGACGTTCGGACGCATCGCCGACCACGCCGCGGTGGTGGACACGCTGGCGCTGGCGCGGCAGAAATACCCCGGCCAGAAAAACACGCTGGACGCGCTGTGCAAGCGTTTGGGCATCGACAACAGCCGTCGCGAAGTGCACGGCGCGCTGCTCGATGCACACCTGCTCGCCGACGTCTGGGTGGCGATGACCGCCGGGCAGGGCGCGCTGGCGTTGGGTCTGGAAAGTGCCACGGTGCAAATCGAAGGCGTGCGGATTGCCGAATGGGATGCATCGATCCGTCCGCGCGTGCTTCGCGCAACCGAAGCCGAAACCGCCGCGCATGCGGCGCGGCTGGCCGCCATCGACAAGATGTCAGCGGGCAGTTTGTGGAAGCGCGAAGAAGAACCGGTCGAGGCCTGACGGCCGCCGCGCGCTTCACCTCACCCGCACCAGCACCACCGTGATGTTGTCGCGGCCGCCACGGTCGAGCGCGGCCAGCAGCAGATGGTCGACGCATTCCTGCGCGGCGAGGTCGGTGCGCGACACGATCGCGCCGATACGCGCGTCGTCCAGTTCCTCGGTGAGGCCGTCGCTGCAGAGCAGGAACTGCATGCCGAGAACGCACGCGCCGGTGACGGGGTGCGCGTCGAGTTCGAGCGTGGGCGTGATGCCGAGTGCCTGGGTGGCGCGCTTGCGCGACGGAACGGCTTGCTGCACTTCTTCGTCCGCGGAATCGGCATCGCGCGTCGCGTGCGGCAGACGCGCCAGCTTGCCGTCCTGCCAGACGTAAATGCGGCTGTCGCCAATCCGCGCCGCTTCGAAACCGCCGTTGACGAGCCGGAGCGCGGCCAGCGTGCTGCCCATCGGCGTGGCGGCGCTGCGCTGGCCGGGATGCGCGAGCACGGCCGCGCCCGCGCGCCGGAACGCGTCGGGCAAGGCGATGCCCGCATGGATCGCGGTAACGGTGGCGTCCAGCGCCGTCGAGCTGGCGGCTTCGCCGCGCCTGGGTCCGCCCATGCCGTCGGCGACCAGCCACAAGCCGCGTTCGGTGTCGGCCCAGTAACTGTCTTCGTTGTGTGCGCGTTGCAGGCCCGTGTGGGTCGCGTGTCCGTGTTCGATCATGGGTTGCGTGCGGCGCGCCTTCCGTCGTCCGGGCCGCCAGGCGAGGGCGCGATCAAGACGGGTTTCCGCTGCCTTCGGCGCGGGAAGAAAAAACCTTGAGCTCGCGCATCACGCGCAGGATGGCGCGGTGCAGTTCCTGCGATTCGGGCGCCTCGGCATTGCGGGTTTCGCGATAGACCAGCGCGATCCACAGGGCGATGCCGCGCATCCGCACCTGCACGTTGTCGGAACGCGCGCGGTCGAAGCCGAGATCGAGGCCGTTGGTGGTGACGCCGTTTTCGGTCTGGGTGCCGTAGGTCGACGGGTCGGCGGCGGCCTCGACGTTGTTGCATTCCCGTCCGATCAGTTCGGCCAGCTGCTCGCGATAGGAACGCGGCAACTCCAGGCTGCGCTGTTCGATTTCGCTGAACTGGCGCCGCAGCCGTGCGGCACGTCCCATGCTGGTGACCCGCGTGACCAGACGCCGGATGTAATGATCCCCGGCTTTCTGAAATGGCGATATCAAGGCGAAATCCCTCACGCGTTGCTGCCTGCATCCCCTGAACCACGGATTGTGCCTTGATCGGCTGCCCGCGACAAATGCCCGAGCCGCTGGCCAAGCGTGACGCGGCTCTCGCTGCGCCACTGCGGATCGCATTGGGCATTGGGAACCAGCACGATCACCGTGGAACCCATTTCGAAGCGTGCCATCTCCGCGAAGCGCGCAAGCCGGATTCCGCGTCCGCGCCAGTCGCGCCGCACGATCCTGCGCGCGTAGGCCGGTACCACCTTGCCGGCCCACACGGTGGTGATGCCGGACACCAGCATCGCGCCGACCATCGCGACCACGAACGGCCCGTGCGCGCCTTCGAAATGGCAGACCAGGCGCTCGTTGCGCGCGAACAGGTTCGGGATGCCGGCGACGGGATCGGGCGCGACGCTGAAAAGCCGCCCCGGCACGTGCACGGTTTCGACCAGTTCGCCGTCCAGCGGCATGTGCACGCGGTGGTAATCGCGCGGCGAGAGATAGATCGTGGCAAAGAAGGCGTCGCGATAGTTTTCGGCGGCGTCGGCGTCGGCCAGCAGTTCCTCCGCCGAATAGGTGCGGCCCTTGGCCTGCAGGATCCGGCCGTTCTCGATCCGGCCGATCTGGCTGATGCAGCCGTCGGCGGGCGACAGGATCGCGTCGTCATCTGGATCGGCATGCCGCGCGCCCTCGCGCAATGCGCGGGTGAAAAACGCGTTGAAGCTCGGATATGCGAACGGATCGGGCTGCGCGGCTTCCGTCATGTCGACGTGGTACGCACGCACCACGCGGCCGATCAGGAAATCCTTCCACGGCCGCCAGGTCCAGCGCGTGGCGGCGCGCACGATGCGGCTGAGGGTTTTTTGTGGGGCGAGGTATTGAAGGAGAATCGACACGCGCATCGCGGAAGTGTAGCCGGCACTTCCGGCATGGTCGTCAGGGGTGTGCCGATGAGGGGAAAGCTAAGGTGTGTGACCGGGCGGGAACGCCAGAACCCCGATTACGTTGCGAAAACGTCTTGCAGGGTTTGCAGCACCGCCGTCAATGTCGTGACGCTGATGCTGCCGAGCCGTTTGATCAGACGGGTTTTGTCGAGTGTGCGTACCTGATCCAGCAGGATCAGGCCGGATTTTCCCTGAAATCGTATGTGCACACGAAATGGCGCGGGGCGATTGCCGGTCGTCATGGGCACGACGATCACGGTGCGCAAGTAATCATGCATTTCCGGGGGCGACACCACCACGCACGGTCGGCTATTCCGAATTTCGCTGCCGATGGTGGGATCGAGTGCTGCCAGCCAGATGTCGCCACGCGTCACCATTTCAGGTGCGCATCATCGGCGTTGGCGAACTCGGGCCAAACCAGTGCGTCGTCATCGTGATCGGCGATGCGCCGACTGGCCTCGGCCCAGCCATCGCGCCGCGACTGCCGGACGGGCCGCAACACCAGCGCATCGTGCTCGATGGTCATCACGGCTTCGTCCACCAGGCCGACCTGCGCGAGGATCGGCTTGGGGATGATCACGCCCTGCGAATTGCCCAGTTTGCGGATGGCGGTCTTCATGTCGGACTCACTCGACGTTGGTACAATGTTATCACGTCGCAGACGGGCCGGCAAACTCGCGCTACTCTTCGCGCTCCCCAGACCGCGCAGCGGCCGACTCGCTACGCGAATGACCGACGAACTCGCCACCCTCATCGACCTGATCCGCTACGCCGCCAGCCGCTTCAATGCAGCGGGGCTGACGTTCGGGCACAGCCACGACAACGCGATCGACGAGGCGACGCATCTCGTATTGTCGAGCGTGCACCTGCCGCCGGACCTGCCGCCGGCGTACGGCAACGCGCGGCTGACCGCGGACGAGAAGGCGCGCGTGCTGGCGCTGGTTGAGCGCCGCATCGAAACGCGCGAGCCGGTGGCGTATCTGGTCGGCGAAGCGTGGTTCGCCGGCATGCCGTTCAAGTCCGACCGCCGCGCATTGGTGCCGCGCTCGCCGATCGCGGAATTGATCGAGGATGGTTTTTCGCCGTGGCTGGACGGCCGCGACGTCGAGCGCGCACTGGACCTGTGCACGGGTTCTGGTTGCATCGGCATCGCGATGGCCGCGCACAACCCGCACTGGCGCGTGGACATCGCCGATATCAGCGACGACGCGCTCGCCTTGGCGCGCGAGAACATCACGCTGCACCAGCTCGGCGATCACGTGCGCGCAGTTCGCTCCGATCTGTTCGACGGCTTGCGCGGCGAACGCTATGACCTGATCGTCTCCAATCCGCCGTACGTCACCGATGCCGAATACGTGGCGCTGCCGGGCGAGTACGCGCACGAACCGAAGCTCGGATTGACCGCGGGTGCCGACGGCCTCGACATCGCGCTGCGCATCCTGCGCGAGGCGCCCGAGCATTTGACCGACGACGGGTTGCTGATCGTCGAAGTCGGGATGAGCGAACGCGCACTCGCGGCGTTGCTGCCGGACGTGCCGTTCGTGTGGATCGAGTTCAAGGTCGGCCCGATGGGCGTGTTCGCGCTGGAACGCCGCGAGCTGGTCGAGCACGCGGCCGTGATTCGCGCCGCGGCGAAGCGCTGACATGGAGATCGTCACCGCGCGGCTGCGGCTGGATGCCTTGCGCGACGAGGACGCGGACGCGTTGTTTGCGTATCGCGCGGATCCGGCGGTCGCGCGTTTCCAGGGCTGGAAGCCGGCTTCGGTGACGGACGCCAAGCGGTTCATCGAAGCGCAGCAAGCTGTTGCACCGGATACGCCCGGAACATGGTGGCAGCGCGCGATCCGCTTGCGCGATTCCGGCGAGCTGATCGGCGATCTCGGCTTGCACTTCATGGACGACGGCGTGGTGGAAGTCGGCATCAGCCTCGCGCCCGCGCAGCAGCGCAAAGGCTATGCGCGCGAGGCGCTGGAGGTCATGCTGGATTTCGTGTTCGGTGGTTTGCGCAAGCGGCGCGTGCTCGCGCGGGTCGCGCCACGCAATTTCATGTGCATGCGGCTGCTGGAAGGGATGGGCATGCGCCGCCGCGATGCTCAGGCCGGCGATGTCGTGTTCGACATTCCGGCGCAGGAATGGCTGGCTCCTCCGGAAGCATCGCCTGCTTGACCAGGACGTGCGGAGCGGCTTTGGCCTGACCGCATGCCCCCTCACCCCAGCCCTCTCCCCAAGCGGTGAACCCGCTTGGGGGAGAGGGGGTTCCACGCCGCCTCGGTGCCTTATGATTTTCCGGTCCCCGGTCCCCGGTCCCCAGTCCCCGGTCCCCAGTCCCCGGTCCCCAGCCCCAGCCCCCAGCCCCCAGCCCCCAGCCCCCAGCCCCCAGCCCCCAGCCCCCAGCCCCCAGCCCCCAGCCCCCAGCCCCCAGCCCCCAGCCCCCAGCCCCCAGCCCCCAGCCCCCAGCCCCCAGCCAGATGTCCTCCAACACCTTCGGCAAACTGTTTTCCGTCACGACCTTCGGCGAATCGCACGGGCCGGCGATCGGCTGCGTCATCGACGGTTGCCCGCCGGGCATCGCGATCGGGCCGGAGGATTTCGTGCACGATCTCGCGCGCCGCGCCACCGGCAAGTCGCGCTACACCTCGCAGCGGCATGAAGCCGATGAAGTCGAAATACTGTCGGGCGTATACGAAGGCAGGACCACCGGCACGCCGATCGCGCTTTTGATCCGCAACACCGACGCACGTTCGAAGGATTACGCCGACATCGCGCAAGTCTTCCGTCCCGGCCACGCCGACTACACCTACTGGCAGAAATACGGCATTCGCGATCCACGCGGTGGCGGACGTGCCTCGGCGCGCGAAACGACGATGCGGGTCGCGGCCGCGGTGATCGCCAAAAAATGGCTCAAGCAAAAATTCGGCGTCGAGATCCACGGCTGGATGGCGCAGATGGACGACATCGTGCCGGACCTGCCCGCCGGCGCAGCCATCGACTTCGCCGTGGTCGAATCCAATCCGTTCTTCTGGCCGGTCGCCGCGCAGGTGCCGGAACTGGAAGCGCGCATCAACGCGCTGCGCAAGGCCGGCGATTCCTGCGGCGCGCGGATCAACGTGGCCGCCACCGGCGTGCCTCCGGGCTGGGGCGAGCCGGTGTACGGCAAGCTCGACGCGGACCTGGCTTCGGCGCTGATGTCGATTAATGCGGTCAAGGGTGTCGAGATCGGCGCTGGCTTCGCCAGCGTCGCACAGAAGGGCAGCGAGCACCGCGACGAAATGCGTTTGGACGGCTTTACGTCCAATCATGCGGGCGGCATACTGGGCGGCATTTCGTCTGGACAGGACGTCACGGCGTCGATCGCGCTGAAACCCACTTCAAGCATCCTGATTCCCGGCCGCAGCGTGAACACCGCGGGCGAGGAAACGGAGGTGCGCACGACCGGCCGCCACGATCCCTGCGTGGGCGTCCGCGCCACGCCGATCGCCGAGGCCATGGTGGCGCTGGTGTTGATGGATCACGCGTTGCGGCACCGCGCCCAATGCGGCGACGTCGGCGAAGTGAAGCCGCGCATTCCCGCGGGTCGGCATACGTGACCGCTTGCTTCGGGATATGCCCCCTCACCCCAACCCTCTCCCCCATGCGATGAAGCCGCATGGGGGAGAGGGGATACAAGCTGCTTCGCAGGTTTCACGCTTTTCGATCCCGGTCCCCAGTCCCCAGTCTCCAGTCTCCAGTCCCATCGAGCTTCGATCCGAATGACCAAAAAAAACCAGTACAACGTCGCGATGGTCGGCGCCACCGGTGCGGTGGGCGAGACCTTGTTGTCCATCCTCGAAGAGCGCGACGTCCCGGTCGGCGAACTGGTGCCGCTGGCCAGCGAGCGCTCGGCGGGCGAAACGCTGAAATTCGGTGGCAAACAGGTCACGGTGCGTGAGCTTGCGAAACACGATTTCGACGGCATCGACATCGCGTTCTTTTCGGCCGGCGGATCGGTCAGCCGCGAACACGCGCCGCGCGCCGCCGCAGCCGGCGCGGTGGTGATCGACAACACTTCGGAATTCCGCTACATGGACGACGTGCCGCTGGTGGTCAGCGAAGTCAACCCGCACGCGATCGCGGAATACACCAACCGCAACATCATCGCCAATCCCAACTGCTCGACCATGCAGATGCTGGTCGCGCTGGCGCCGATCCATCGCGCCGCCGGCATCGAGCGCATCAACGTGGCAACGTATCAATCAGTGTCGGGCGCCGGCCGTTCGGGCATGGAGGAACTCGGCAAGCAAACCGCCGAGTTGCTGAACTTCCAAAGCGTGGAACCCGAAAAGTTTCCGGCGCAGATCGCCTTCAACGTGATCCCGCACATCGATGTCTTCCTCGAAAATGGCTACACCAAGGAAGAAATGAAGATGGTGTGGGAGACGCGCAAGATCCTCGAGGACGATTCGATCCAGGTGAACCCGACCTGCGTGCGCGTGCCGGTGTTCTACGGCCACTCCGAGGCGGTGCACATCGAAACGCGCGACAAGATCGATGCCGCCACCGCGCGCGCGTTGCTGGAGCAGGCCGAAGGCGTGGTGGTGGTGGACGAACGCAAACCCGCGGGCTACCCGACGCCGGTCGGCCACGCCGCCGGCAAGGATCCCGTGTTCGTCGGCCGCATCCGCGACGATATTTCGCACCCGAACGGCCTGGACCTGTGGATCGTGTCCGACAATATCCGCAAGGGCGCGGCGTTGAACGCGGTGCAGATCGCGGAGATACTGATCCGCGACTATCTTTGATCGTGCGGGAGGCGGCCATGTCGGGGAATGCGATGTTGCGAAACGCGATGATCGTTGCGGTGCTGCTTGGCGCCTCGACCGTCTCGACGGCTGCGCCGCCGCCTGCACACGCGGACAAGGCCAGCCTGCAGGCGCAGGTGAAGGATTCCGAGGCGAAGATCGCGGCGGCGCGCGCGCAGAACGCCGCGCTGCAGGCGCAGGTGTCGCAGATGGAACAGCAGAACGCCGCGCGCGGAAAACAGTTGCAGGCGCGCGATGCCGAAATCGCGGCCTTGCAGCAGAAGTTGCAGGCGGCCGGTGCGCCGGCTTCGGCGGGTTCCGCCGCACACCAGCCCTAGGCCGTCGGGCTTGGTGATTGGCCGTTTCTGCAATACCCTTGCGCTCGCGCGGGGCCCGCAAACCCCGGCGTGCTCGTAGCCGGTGGGGGCTTGCTCCATGAACTCGAAACTCCGTATCGCATGTGCCGCGTTGCTGACCGCGACGGCACTCCCCGCGCTCGCCTTGCAGCTCGGCGAGATCCAGGTGAAGTCCACCTTGAACCAGCCGCTGGTGGCGGCGATTCCGCTGCAGCCGAAGAACCTCACCGAACTTGAAGGTCTGACCGTCAGCCTGGCGCCTGCGGATGATTTCGCGCGCGCCGGCCTGCAGATCACGCCGACCGACCAGACGCTGCAATTCCACGTCGTCACCGACAACAATGGCCAGAAGCTGATCCTCGTCACAAGCAGCCAGCCGGTCACCGATCCGTACCTCGATTTCCTGATCCAGGTGAATACGCGCGAAGGCAAGCAGGTGCGCGAATTCGTGGTGCTGCTGAACCCGGTCATCGCGGCGCCCGCGCCTGCCGTGCAGACGGCACCGGTGCCCAGCGCGCCTTCGGCGAGCGCGGCGGCCATGCAACCGGCGGAATTGCCGCCGCCCGCGGAATTCCCGCAGCCGCAGCGGTCCGCGCCGCCGCCGGCCGCGCCGCCCGTGCCCGTGCCGCAGCACCACGCGCAGCCCGCTGCGCCGCAGGCGCCGGCGCCGCAATCGTCCGGCCAGGTCGAGGTCAAGCGCGGCGACACCTTGTACGGCATCGCGAACGACGTGGCGAAGGATTCGGGCGTCAATGTCGACCAGATGATGCTGGCCCTGCAGGCCGTCAATCCCGACGCATTCTTCAAGCACAACATCAACAACCTCAAGGCCGGCGCGATCCTGCGCATTCCCACGCGCGACCTTGTCGACCAGCGCAGTGCGGCGGCCGCGGCCGCGGAAGTGCACCGCCAGTACGAGTCGTGGCGCGCGGCCAAACCGCATCCCGCGACGGAGGTCGAGGGCACGGCGGCGCAGGCAGCGGCGAACGCCGCGCCCAAGCCCGAACATGCGCCGGCGGCCTCCGATCACCTGACGCTGGCGCCGCCGACCAGTGGCGCTGGCGGTACCCACAGCCGGCCGGGCGTGGCCGGTGGCACCGGCACGGCGACCGTTACCGATCTGCAACAGCAATTGCGCGCCAACCGCGACACGCTGATCAGCCTGAACCAATCCAATGCCGATCTGGAATCACGCATCCACAGCCTAAAGGACATTTCCGCCAAGAGCGACAAGCTGCTGAGCCTCAAGGATGCGACGGTCGCCGAATTGCAGCGCAAGCTGGCCGCGGTGCAGTCGCACGCCGCGGCCGCGCCCGGCGCGGTGAATGCGAGTGCGAAGCCGGCAGCCAGCGCGCCCGCGGTTGCGAACAAGCCGGCCACCAAACCCGCGACGTCTCCGGCGACGCCCTGGTACACGCGCCCGCTGGCGTGGATCGTGGCGGGATTGATCGTGCTGCTGCTGATCGTGCTGGGCTTGTCGGGCCGGCGCCGCCGCACGGCCCTGGAAGGCCCGTCGCGTGGTCCGCTTGCCGATCCGGACGACGTCGCGCCGCGCGCGGCGGAACTGTTCACCGATGGGCAGGAAGTGATCGCAGGGCACGATCCGGTCGAGACAGTTGCCGATGAAGTGCGCGCGCATCCGGTCGAACCCGAACCCGTGGCCGACGACGATCCGTACGGCCTCGCCGCCCTGCGCGAACCCGCGGCCAAGGCGCCGCCGGTAGAGTCCGAGCACGCGCCGATCGAACCGGCGTCGATCACACCGGCCGCGTCGGGCGCCGCGTTCGCGACCGAGGACGGCTACACCGACGACCCGGTCGACACCAAGCTCGACCTCGCCCGCGCGTATCTCGACATGGGCGACCCGGTGGGCGCGCGCGCGATGCTCGAGGAAGTGCTCGAAGAAGGCTCGCAGTCGCAAAAGGACGAGGCCAAACGGCTGCTCGCGGACGTCGAGGCCTGACGGAACACAATGCGCGTTGCGCTGGGTATCGAATACGACGGCACCGACTTCTTCGGTTGGCAGCGCCTCGCGCACGGTCCCAGCGTGCAGGCGGAAGTGGAATCGGCGTTGTCGTTCGTGGCCGATCATCCCGTCGAAGTGACCTGCGCGGGGCGCACCGACGCCGGCGTGCATGCGCGCTGCCAGGTGGTGCATTTCGACACGCATGCGGCGCGCGATCCGCGCGCCTGGGTGCTGGGCGCGACCACGCGCCTGCCGCGCGCGATCGCGGTGCTGTGGGCGCGCGCGATGCCGGATGATTTCCATGCGCGCTTTTCCGCGCGCGCGCGGCGCTATCGCTACGCGATCCTCAACCGCGCGATCCGCCCCGCGCTGGATGCACGCTTCCTTTCCTGGGAACGCGTGCCGCTGGATGCGAACGCGATGCACGCCGCGGCGCAAGTCCTGCTCGGCGAGCAGGACTTTTCCTCGTTCCGCGCGGTGTCGTGCCAAGCCCGCCACGCGTGGCGGAATGTCACCGCGATCGACGTGCGCCGCGAGGGCGAACGCGTGATCGTCGAGATCGAAGCCAACGCTTTCCTGCACCACATGGTGCGCAACATCGTCGGCTCGCTGCTGGAAGTCGGGCGCGGCGAGCGGCCGGCCGGATGGATCGCGGAATTGCTCGCGGCCCGCGACCGCGAGATCGCGGGCGTCACCGCCGCGCCGCAGGGCCTGACGTTCATCGGACCAAAGTATCCGGCGGGTTGGGGACTGCCTGCCGAGGTTACGGCGTCAGCGTCACCGGAACTTCCGTGATGCTGTCCACCGGGATCGCGTTGGCCTTGGCCGCTTCGCGGATGGCCAGCTTGCTGGGACCTTCGTAGATGCAGTAGGTCCGGGTCTTGTCGGCGTTGGCGTAGGACATCACCCATTTCACGCCGAACTTCGCGTTGTTGGCGTTGATCCTGGCCTTCGCGGCACCGTCCAGGCCATCGAGGGCGCCGGCGGGGAAGGTGCGCTGGATGATGTAGCGATGGGAAGCGGTGTTCGTCGCCTGCGTCTGCGCGTCGTGGTTATCTTGGGCGGCCACGCCCAGCACGGGAATGGAGAGCAGCAGGACGAACGGAATGTTCCTGAGTTTCATGTCGGACTCCTTGGGTGGAAGGAAGAAGCCGCTGCGCCGGATCAACGGTAGAAGTACGGATCGAGCACGCGTACTTCGGTGATCCGCGTGATCGGCAGGTTGTTGCCGTTTGCGGAACGCCGGATCGCGTCGGGGCTGGGCGCGTCGTAAATGCACCAGGTTTTGCGGCTGTCCGCGTCGACGTAGGAATGCACCCAGGTCACGCCTTCGGCAGCGTTGCATGCGACGACGCCCTGGCAGGCGAGCGCGCCTTCGTCGTTGATGGGGATGCGCAGGCCGTCGGGAAAATCGCGTTCGACGAGATAGCGGGGCATGGCCTTCTCCGGTTGATGACGGTGCGGATCACCGTCGCGGAGAACGTTATTGCGCCGAGCCTGCCGCGGCCACGGCGGAATTGCCCGGTTTGCCCCGCGCGATTGCCTATTTTTCCGGACGCAGCGCCACAGCAACCGCCTCGGTGCGCGAGTTGACGCCGAGCTTCGCGAGGATCGCGGCGAGGTGATGGTCGACCGTGCGCACCGACCGGTGCAAACGCGCGGCGATCTCGGCATTGGAGCGGCCTTCGCAGAGCTGGCGCAGCACCTCGGCCTCGCGCGTGGTCAGGCCGAGCGGGTTGGCCCGTGTCGATGCGCGCGACCCGCGCGGCACGCCGCACGCGCCGGCTGCCTGCAGTGCCTTGCGCACGCGCGAAGCGTCGATGCGTGCGTCGAGTTTTTCGAACGACACCAGCGCTTCCCGCTGCGCCGGCTCGTCGCCTTCGGCCAGTGCGCGCGCGCGTTCGTACGGACAGCCGCGCGCGGCCCACGCAGCGGCGGCTTCGCGCCAGTTTCCGCCGATCTGCAAGGCATACGGCCGTGCGCAAAAGCGTGGCGCAGCATCGAGTGCCCCGGCCTTGTGCAGCCACCAGCCGAGTTCGCCGAAGATCCAGGAGCCGATGTCCGCCTCCACGTCCAGCGTCCATCCCGGTTCCACTTCGGCGCGGATCGCAGCGACATCGCCGCGCAACCACGCCCACTCCGCGCGCGCCGCGGCGACCCAGCCGATCCGGTTCAGTTCACGTGTCGGCAGCGCCAACGCGAGCGCTTCGTCGAGCAACGCTTGCGCGCCGGCGTCGCCGCGCCGCGCGCGCAAGCGGCCGAGCACGACAAGTGCGATGATGCGGCTGATCGGAGCCAGCCCCGGAATGCGCAACACGCTTGCGGCGCGCTCTTCCGCGTCGGCCCAGTCGCCTTGCCACAGCGATACCTCGCTGCGATAGGCGGCCATGTAATGCGTCCACGAATCCAGGTCGCGCTGTTGGCACCAGGCGATGCCGCGCGCGAGGATCGCGTGGGCGTCTTCATAATGCCCGAGGGTTCCCGCCGTGTAGCCGAGGTTCGTGAACGCGCGCGCGGCGTGCTCCTCGAACCCGCCCTCCTGCGCCAGGGCGAGACTGCGTTCGAGGTCGGCGCGCCCGGCCGCTTCGTCGTTTGCGTTCAACGTGGCGGAGCCGATGTTGTTGAGTGCGTGGATCTCGGTTTCGCGGTCGCCGATCGCAACCGCCAGGTCCAGCGCCTTGTTCCCCCAGTGCAGCGCGGCTCCGGTTTCCATCGCGAGCATGTGCAATTGCGAGAGGTTGCTGTAGGCCATCGCCAGCTCGCGGCCCGGCGGCAGCGTTTCCAGCGTTTCGATGGCGGCGCGCGCATGCGCCTTGGCGACCGCGGTGCCGCTGCCGTGGTACCAGTGCAGGCGCGACAGCCAGCGCATCGCGTCGCCGGCCTTGCGCAGGTCACCGGCCGCACGCCACAACGCGAGCGCGGATTCGCGCGCGTCGATCGCCTCGGCCATCGCCCCGGTCAGGTAGTCCTCGTAGGAAAGCTCATCGAGCAGCGCTGCGCGCCGCGCATCGGGCAGGCTGCCCGCGTACGTCAGCGCGTTGCGCAGGTGCGCGGCCGCTTGCTTGTGCGCGCTGCGCCGGCGTGCTTCGTCGGCCGCGCGTGGCGCCAGCCGCAGCACCGCATCGGAATCGCCGGCACGCGCGGCGTGGTGGGCCAGGCGGGCCAGCGAAACCCGCGTGTGCGCATCCGTGCGTTCGAGCACGGCGAGCACGCGCGCGTGCAACGTGCGCGCAACCGGCGCCGGCAGCGCCGACTCGATCGCGGCGCGGGCGAGTTCGTGGCGAAACGCCAACGCATCGCCGGTGGCCAGCAACAACCCGGAGTCCAGGCATTCCTCCAGCGTCGCGGCACCCGGTGCGAGCAGGTCCTGGACCAGCCACGATTCGATCTTCGCGGGCACGATGCTGGCCAGCCGCACGACGTCTTGAGCGCCGCGCGAAAGACGCGCGAAGCGCGACAGCACCAGGTCCTGCACGCCGTGCGGCGTGCCGTCGCCACCGTGCCGCAGCAGTTCGGTGACGAAGAACGGATTGCCGAGGGTCGCCGGGTAGATGCCTTCGGCCGAACGCAACGCGCGCCGCGCCAGCATTTCGACGCCCGCCGGCGTCAGCCGCGCAAGTTCGATGCGCGTGACGGCGCCGGCCGGCAGTTCGCCCATCAATCGTCGCAGCGGATGGGCGGCACCGACTTCGTCGTCGCGGAACGAAACGGCGAGCAGGCACGACGTGCGTTCGATGCGCCGGCCGAGGAACTTCAGCAGGTCCAGCGTCGCCGCATCGGCCCAATGCACGTCCTCGATCACCAGCAGTACCGGCCGCGGACCGCGGGCGAGCGAGGCGAGGACCGCTTCGAACAGCGCAATCCGGTCGCCGCCCCCAGCCAGCAGGTCGTCGAACCCGGTCTTGTTCGATCGCGCGATGTCGTGCAATGGCGCGAGCGGATGCGGCGTCTGCAGCGCGTCGCAGCCGCCCCACCACAGCGCAACGTTGGTTTCGAGCGCCGCCAGCGCGCGCAGCAGGCTGGTCTTGCCGATACCGGCCTCGCCGGCGATCAGCGCCACGTGGCCGCTGCCACGGCCTGCCTTGCGCAGGCAATCGTGCAATTGCCGCAACGCTGCATCGCGCTCGACGAGGTCCATCACGGTACCTTCTGGCCTCGACGAGGCCGCATGCCGCCCGTCCGCCGGGATGATAGCCATGCAGCGGGACGCGTGCAGTGCGGCGGACGTGGCGGGTTCACCTGGCTGCCGAGGAGGATCGCGTCATCAAACCGGAATATCCGGCAAAATGGCAGCGTCCAGAAATGACCGAAGAGCGAAAGCAGTCCGCGAATGAACACCAATAAACGCAAATGGTTTCCGGCCAGTGCTGTCATTCGCGTTCGTTTGCGTTCATTTGCGGATAGCTTCGGCTTTGCTTGAGTCCATGAAGCGCACACGCGTGAAAATCTGCGGCATCACCCGCGTCGACGATGCACTGCTCGCCTGCGAGCTGGGCGCGGATGCGATCGGCATCGTGATGACACCGAGCAGTCTGCGCGGCGTGTCGATCGAACAGGCGCGCGCGATCCGCGAGGCGCTGCCGGCGTTGGTGGCTGCGGTGGTGCTGTCGCACGACCTGCACGCCGAGCGCGTGCGCGCGATCATCGATGGCGTGCGGCCGGACCTCGTGCAGTTCCATGGTTCGGAGGACGCTGCATTCTGCGAAGCGTTCGGCATCCGCTACACCAAGGCAATCGGGATGGACGGCGACGTCGACGTGCATGCGATTGCTGCAGCGCATCCCCGCGCATCGGGTTTCGTGCTGGACGGGCATCCGCCGGGCCAGCAGGGCGGACGCGGCAAGACCTTCGACTGGTCGCGCATTCCGCGCGACCTCGGCCGCCCGATCCTGCTCGCCGGTGGATTGAATGCGGACAACGTAGCTGACGCGATCCGCAGCGTGCGGCCGTGGGCGGTCGATCTCGCCAGCGGCGTCGAATCGACGCCCGGCGTCAAGGATGCCGCCAAGCTGCGCGCGTTCTTCGCGGCCGTGCACGCGGCCGATTCGGAACGGGCATGAACATCGCGACCGAACCGCAGGCTGCGCCGCTCGACGAATGCGCTGCACGCGACTTCGACCTCGCCGCCGCGGTCGCACGCGGCAAGCCGCTGGTGATCCGCGGCCTGGTGCGCGACTGGCCGCTGGTGAAACTGGCGCTGCAATCCGACACCGCGTTTGCGCAACGACTGGCGGAACTCGACAACGGCACCGACGTCACCACGCTGCTGATCGCGCCGGATGCGGACGGAATCATCGGCTATACGCCGGATTTTTCCGATTTCAACTACCAGCATTTCAAGGTGCCGCTGACGCTCGGGCTGCAGCGTCTCGCGAAATACAGCCAGCAGGAGCACGCGCCCGGGCTGGTGATCCAGAGCGTGCCGCTGCGTGAATGCCTGCCGGGGTTGCTGGCAGATCACCAGCTGTCGTTCCTCGATGCGCGTATCGAGCCGCGCCTGTGGCTGGGCAACCGCACCGTCACGCCCACGCATTTCGATTCACAGCAGAACATCGCCTGCGTGGTGTGCGGCACGCGCCGCTTCACGCTGTTTCCGCCGGAGCAGTTGCCGAATCTGTACGTCGGTCCGCTCGACTGGGCGCCGACCGGCGCTGCGATCAGCCTCGCGCGGCTGGATCGTCCGGACGATCCGCGCTATCCGCGCCTCAAGCTTGCATTGGCTGCGGCGCAATCGGCCGAACTGGACGAAGGCGATGCGATCTACATTCCGCCCTTGTGGTGGCACCACGTCGAATCGCTGGAACAGTTGAACGCGCTGGTGAATTACTGGTGGAATCCGGTGGACGTGCCGGGTTGGGTCAGCGGCCACGCGCGCGCCGCGCTGTACCACTGCCTGCTCGCGTTCCGCGCGCTGCCGGCCGAACAGCGCGCGGCGTGGCGAAACATCTTCGATTACTACGTGTTCGGCGACGACGATCCTGCTGCGCACATTCCCGAACCGCGCCGCGGCGTGCTCGGTCCGCTCACCGCCGAAACCATCGAACAGTTGAAGCAGGGCGCGCGGCAGAATCTATAGACGGATTGTCCGCAAATGAACGCGAATAAACGCGAATGAAAGGTCTATATTTGCGTTCTTTGCGTTCATTCGCGGACTGTTTTTGAACGAACTTTTCAGATTGCTCACCATGCAAATTGCCGATTACCACGCTTATCCCGACGAACATGGCCGGTTCGGCGCCTACGGCGGCACCTTCGTCGCAGAAACGCTGATCGCGCCGCTGGAAGAACTGACCGCGGCGTACACGCGCCTGCGCGACGATCCTGCATTCCAGAAGGAATTTGCCGACGACTTGAAGCACTACGTCGGACGCCCGTCGCCGATCTATCACGCGAAGCGCCTTTCGGAAAAAATCGGCGGCGCGCAGATCCTGCTGAAGCGCGAGGACCTGAACCACACCGGCGCGCACAAGATCAACAACACCATCGGCCAGGCGCTGGTGGCGCGCGCGATGGGCAAGCGCCGCATCATTGCCGAGACCGGCGCTGGCCAGCACGGCGTCGCCACCGCCACGGTGTGTGCGCGTTTCGGCATGCAGTGCGTGGTCTACATGGGCGCGGTCGATATCGAGCGCCAGAAGATCAACGTGTACCGGATGAAGCTGCTGGGCGCCGAGGTGGTGCCGGTGACATCCGGCTCGCAGACATTGAAGGACGCGTTGAACGAAGCGCTGCGCGATTGGGTGACCAATGTCGCCGACACGTTCTACATCATCGGTACGGTCGCGGGACCGCACCCGTATCCGATGATGGTGCGCGATTTCAACGCGGTGGTCGGACGCGAAGCGCGCGCGCAGATGCTGGAACAATTCGGGCGCCTGCCTGACGTGTTGACCGCGTGCGTGGGCGGCGGATCGAACGCGCTGGGTTTATTCCATGCGTTCCTCAACGATCGCGATGTGCGCATCGTCGGCGCCGAGGCTGCAGGCGAGGGCATCGCGACCGGCCACCACGCGGCGTCGCTCGCGGCCGGACGGCCGGGCGTGCTGCACGGCAATCGCACCTACGTGTTGTGCGACGACGACGGCCAGATCACCGAAACGCATTCGGTGTCGGCCGGCCTCGACTATCCCGGCGTCGGCCCCGAGCACGCATTCCTGAAGGACACCGCCCGCGCGGAGTACGTCGGCGTGACCGACGACGAAGCGCTGGCGGCGTTCCATTTGCTGTGCGAAACCGAAGGCATCCTGCCGGCGCTGGAATCCAGTCACGCCGTCGCGCAGGCGATCAAGCTCGCGCGCGAACTGCCGCAGGACAAGTTGATCCTTTGCAACCTGTCCGGCCGCGGCGACAAGGATGTGCACACCATCGCGCAGCGGGAGCATATCGAGCTATGAGCGGCCGCATCGAGACGCGATTCGCGGCACTACACGCGCAGGGCCGCACCGCACTGATTCCGTTCATCACTGCGGGCGATCCGATTCCGGACGCGACGGTGGAGTTGATGCACGCGCTGGTCGAAAACGGTGCCGACCTGATCGAACTCGGCGTGCCGTTTTCCGATCCGATGGCCGACGGCCCCGTAATCCAGCACGCCGACGAACGCGCGTTGCGCAATCACGTCAGCATCGTGGACATCCTGGGCTGGGTGCGCGCATTCCGCGAACGCGACGTGGACACGCCGATCGTGCTGATGGGTTATTTGAACCCGATCGAGATCCACGGCATCGAATGTTTTGCGCGCGAAGCAAAAGATGCAGGCGTGGACGGCGTACTCATCGTCGATTGTCCGATCGAGGAAGACGCGGCGCTGCAACCGTTGCGCGATGCGGGCTTGCGACGCATCCTGCTGGCGGCGCCGACGACGTCGGACGCACGCCTCGCGCGGGCAGTCGAAATGGCCGAGGGCTATCTCTACTACGTATCGTTCGCCGGCATTACCGGCGCGGCGAAGTTGTCCGCCCGGGACATCGCCCAACGCGTCGGCGCGATTCGGCAGCGCGCGCAGGTCCCGGTCGCGGTCGGATTCGGCATCAAGGATGCGGTCAGCGCGAAAGCAGTGGCCGCGTTCGCGGATGCGGTGGTGATCGGTTCGGCGCTGGTCGGAACGCTGGCCGATGCGATTGACGCGAACGATGCGTGCCGCCGCGCCGGCGCGTTCCTCGACCCCATTCGCGCGGCGCTGGACGGGCGCTGAGCCGCCTCGCGGTGTATCCTTGGCGGTCGTGATCCGACGGGGAATGCCTCGTGTCCTGGTTGCAGAAACTGACCACCCCGAAAATCCGCACCGAAGGCGCGCCCGCGCGCGGCAAGGTGCCCGAAGGCGTGTGGGAAAAGTGCGCCGGTTGCGGCATCGGGCTGTACCGGCCCGAGCTCGAGCGCAACCTCATGGTGTGCCCGAAGTGCGGCCACCATCATCCGATCGGCGCGCGTGCGCGGCTCGCCGCGTTCCTCGACGAAGGCGGCCATGAACTCGACGCGGGGATGGGCCCGGTCGATGCACTGAAGTTCAAGGATTCCAAGCGCTATCGCGACCGCATCCTCGCCGCGCAGAAGAGCAGCGGTGAAAAGGACGCGCTGGTTTCCATCGAGGGCGCGCTCAAGGGCATCCCGGTCGTCGCGTGCGCGTTCGAGTTCGGTTACATGGGCGGCTCGATGGGCTCGGTGGTCGGCGAGAAGATCACCCGCGCCGCCGAAGCCGCGCTGCACGACAAGACGCCGTTCATCTGCTTCACCGCCACCGGCGGCGCGCGCATGCAGGAAGGCCTGCAGTCGCTGTTGCAGATGGCCAAGACCTCCGCCGCGCTCGCGCGTTTGCGCGCAGCCGACCTGCCGTACATCGTGGTGCTGACGCACCCGACCACCGGCGGCGTCTCGGCGAGCCTCGCGATGCTGGGCGACATCCACATCGCCGAACCCAAGGCGCTGATCGGTTTCGCCGGCCCGCGCGTGATCGAGCAGACCGTGCGCGAAACGCTGCCGGAGGGCTTCCAGCGTTCGGAGTTCCTGCTGGAACACGGCGCGATCGACATGATCTGCGACCGCCGCGAACTGCGCGACCGCATCGCCGATCTGCTGGCGATCCTGACGCATCGCGCGAAGGTTGCGTAACGCCCTGCGCGATTTGCTCGATCGTATGCATCGCATGCGCTTGCGTGCCAATGCTTCACGCGCTGACGGGCGAATGGCATCCCTGTCTTTTTTCGCCCGCCTCCCGGGCGGGCGAGCCACCTTTCTTTGCGTGGCCAAAGAAAGGTGGCCCAAAGAAAGGCCACCCCGGTGCTGCGCCTTTCGTCCATCCATGGACGAAAGGTGCGATCGGACCGACCGGGCTTGCCGACGCGCCATCCCTGGCGCGGCGGCAAGTGGGCGCAATCCCTTGCGCCCACCCTGCGGGCCTGATCGTCCGGTCCTCACCGCAGCACAGGGGCCCCAGATCCGCTTCGACGACGGCCATCCTGGCCTCGCTCGAAGCAAGACCACACAATCTGCGTTGCAGCAACAGCGCGCAGGATGCGCGCCCAATGGGGCCCCTCGAACACGGCGAGCGGGCGACGGAAAAGTCCGAAGGATGGCCCGCGGGATGCGGGCCAGTTCGCCGCAGGCACAGGGATGTGCCATCGGCGAACCCCGGCGGCCGCTCGCGAATCCTGAGCACAGGGATGTGCTCAGGACGTGTTCGCGGGGTGGCCTTCTCTTTACTCCGGGCGTCCTGCCCTCCGCCCTTCGGGCCGCCTTCGGCGTTCTCGCGCGTTCCCGACGCGCGAGTGGTGACTTTCTCTTGGCCACGCAAGAGAAAGTTACCCGCGCCCCCGGACTGAATCGGCAGGATTGCCGGTTTGAACGTCGCAGGCGGCCCGAAGGGCGAGTGCCATGGGTGGCGCGAGTCCGGGGCGCGAAAAAAGACAGGGATGTCGTCGTCATCCCCCCGCCGCTGCGCGGCGACCCCCTTCCTTCGGAAGGGGGTGATTGCGAAATCGCTGGTGCTGGCGGACGGAGCGCGGGCAGCAGAAGGCGCCGCGCAGCATGAAGACCCTCGACGAGTGGCTGACATATCAGCAGCAAGTCCACGCGCGCGGCATCGACATGGGGCTCGATCGCGTGCGCGAGGTTTGGCAGCGCATGGGTGCGCCGCGGCCGGCGCCGGTGGTGATCACGGTCGGCGGCACCAACGGCAAGGGTTCGACGGTGGCGTTCCTGGAAGCGATGCTGTGCGCTGGCGGGATGCGCACGGGCGCTTACACCTCGCCGCACATCCTGCGCTACAACGAGCGCGTGCGTATTAATGGCGCGGAAGCGGACGATGGCGCGTTGGTCGCGGCGTTCGAGCGCATCGAGGCTGCGCGCGGCGGCACGACCCTGACGTACTTCGAATTCGGCACGCTCGCGGCGTTCGACGTGTTCGCGCTTGCGGGCGTGGAGGTCGCGCTGCTGGAAGTCGGCCTGGGTGGACGGCTGGACGCGGTGAACATCATCGACGCGGATTGCGCGGTGGTGGTGACGGTCGATCTCGACCACATGGAATACTTGGGACCCGACCGCGAATCGATCGGACGCGAGAAGGCCGGCATCTTTCGCGCGGGCAGACCCGCGATCGCGGGCGAGACCAACCCGCCGCAGTCGTTGCTGGATCACGCGCACGCGATTGGCGCGCACGTGGAAGTGCTGGGCCGCGATTTCGGGTGGGAGCCGCAAATCGACGCGTTGCGCTGGTGGCGTCGCGATCCGGATCAGTCGCGTTACGTGGCGCGCGAAGAGGAGTTGGACACCTCGATCCTGTTGACGGGCGAACTCGCGCTGGAAGGCGCCTTCCAGTACCACAACGCGGCCACCGCGATCGCGGCGCTGCATGCGCTGGGCGAGCGCGTGCGCTGGGATGTGCGCGCGCTGGAACAACCGCGCGGCGGCGCAAACACTTCACCTCTGCTGCCGGGGCGCCTGCAACATCTCGGCGAAAATCCGGACCTCGTCGTCGACGTCGGCCACAATCCGCAGGCGGCGCGTGAACTTGCGCGCTGGCTGGACCGGCATCCAGTGCAGGGCGAAACGCGCGCGGTGTTCGGCGCGCTGGCGGACAAGGACATCGAAGGCGTGGTCGCGGCGCTCGGCTCGCGCATTACGCGCTGGTATCTCGCCGGACTGGAAAACGAGTCGCCGCGCGGCGCAACCGCGGCGCAATTGTCGGCGCGCGTCCGGTCGGCGTTGCCCGATGCGATCTGTGTCGAGCATCCCGACATTCCCGCGGCGTTGGCCGCGGCGCGCACGGAGGCGGCGGCGAACGACCGCATCATCGCGTTCGGGAGTTTTCATGTCGTGGCGCCGGTGCTGCGTGAAGTGCGCCGGCTATAATTCCGCCATTCGCTTGTCCCGCGTTGAACCGACATGCGTGCATCGCACGGCTCAACACCGACACAGACCAGTCGCGTGGTACTGCATATATGGACTCAGGTTTGAAAACACGTTTGCTCGGCGCGGTGGTGTTGATCGCACTCGCAGTGATCTTCGTGCCGATGCTGCTGCCGGGTTCCAATTCCGGTTCGCAGTCGGCCAGCACCAAGGCGGTGCCGGAGCCGAGCGGCGAATTGCAGACGCGCGTGCTGCAGGTCGGCCCGAACAGCGCCAGCGCAGGTTCCAGCACGGCCGCGGCGATCAACGATCCCGATCATGTCGCGATGCTCAATCTCGAAGGGCATGCGGCCACGGCCTTGCAGCCGCTGAGTTCCGGTTTGCCGATCGAGGCGACCACGCAGCCCGTGGCCGGTGCACCGGCGTCCGCACCCGCGGCCAGCGCGCCCGCGGTGCCGCCGAAGCCTAGTGCCGCGGTCATCGCCAAGGTGCCGGCGGCATCGACGCCCGCGGCCTCCGCGCCGGCTGCAAACCAGCCGATTGCCGGCGGTGCCGGTGCGGCAGCCGGTGCGCTGTACACCGTCAATCTCGGTGTCTACGCCAACCGCGCCAATGCAGACAAGCTGGTCGCGAACGCGAAGCAGCACGGCTTCACCGCGCTCGCCACGCCGGAGACATATCAAGGCAAGCAGACGCTGCGCGTGCGGGTGGGTCCGTTCCACAGCCGCGCCGAAGCCGAGGCCGCGCGCCTGAAGCTGAAGGATTTCGAGAAGGTGTCGATGAGCATCGACTCGGGCGTCGTCAACCAGAGCGGTGACGCGCCGAGCTCCGCCATCGCCGCCAGCCAGCCGGGTGCATGGGCGGTGCAGCTGGCGGCGTACAGCGACGAGGCTTCCGCGAACAAGCTGCGCGACCGCCTGCGCGGGCAGGGCATCGACGGCTATGTCGACAGCGTGAGCACCGCGAAGGGCAAATTGTGGCGCGTGCGCGCCGGACCGTTTGCGTCACGCAATGTCGCCGAATCGACGCGCGCGGAGATCGCGCAGAAGTTCAACGTCAAGGGCAATATTGTCACGGCACAGTAGTGCGATCGTCCCTGATCGCCGTATTGATGAGCGCCCGGCGATTTTCATGATGTCGCGTTTCCGGACTCCACCCCGGCCATCCATGGCCTGACTTTGGAGAAAGCAGTGCGATCATCCCTGTTCTCGTCGCTCTGGATGAGCGCACTTGGTCGACCACGATGAACGTAGCCGACATTGCCATCCTCGCCGTCCTGCTGGTGTCGGTGCTCATCGGCTTGATGCGCGGCCTGGTCGGCGAGGTGCTGTCGCTGGCGCGCTGGATCGCCGCGTTCTGGGTCGCCGCCGTGTTCGGCGCGCAGGTGGGCGAGATCTACGGCGCATGGCTTCATGAACCGGTCGAGCGCGTCATCGCCGGCTCCATCACCTGCTTCGTCGGCGTGCTGATCGTCGGCGCCCTGATCACCTGGGCCGTGCGCCGCATGATCACCTGGAGCGGCCTGCGGCTGGGCGACAGCTTCCTCGGAATGGCGTTCGGCCTGGCGCGCGGCCTGTTGCTGGTGACGTTCGTGGTGCTGATGCTCAGCTTCACGCCGGTTCCGCGCGAGGCCGCGTGGTACCGGCAGTCGACGTTGCTGCCGGCGTTCCAGAACGGCGCCGCGTGGCTGGCCGGCGCGCTGCCGGCCGAGGTCACCCATTACATGGAAGCCGGCGGCAAGTCCTTGCGCACGGTGCCGAGCGTCCCCATATCCACGGTCGAACAGGCGGCGCGGCAACTGGTGCATCCGGGCGCGGCACCGCCGGCCGCGAGTTCGGCTGGACATGAAGCCGCGCACGGCCCGAACCACGGTGATGTGGGACAATAGCGTTCTGTGACGGGCAGCTCCGGCGCCCCGCAATTCGGGAACTCGCCATGTGTGGAATCATCGGCATCGTCGGCAAGAGCGAAGTCGCCACCGCGTTGTACGACGCCTTGACGGTATTGCAGCATCGCGGCCAGGACGCCGCGGGCATCGCCACCTACGACGGCAAGAAGTTGCACATGCGGCGTGGGCCGGGGCTGGTGCGCGACGTGTTCTCGGCGCGCGACATGCAGGAACTGCGCGGCCACGCGGGCATCGGCCATTGCCGGTATCCGACCGCGGGCGCCGAGAATTCCGAGGAAGCGCAGCCGTTCTACGTGAATTCGCCGTACGGCATCGCCTTCGCGCACAACGGCAACCTCATCAACACCGAATCGCTGCGGCGCGAGATGTTCGAGAACGATCGCCGCCACATCAACACCGATTCCGATTCGGAAATCCTGCTGAACATCCTCGCGCACGAGCTGCAGATCCAGGAACGCCACGCGCTGACGCCGGACGAACTGTTCAAGGCGGTCGCCGCGGTGCACGCGCGCGCCAAGGGCGGCTACGCCTGCGTCGCGCTGATCCTGGGCTACGGCCTGCTCGCGTTTCGCGATCCGCACGGCATCCGCCCGCTGGTGCTGGGCGAACGCGACACGCCGGAAGGCAAGGAATACGCGCTGGCGTCCGAATCGGTCGCGTTCGACATCTTGGGTTTCAAGCGCGTGCGCGACGTGGCGCCGGGCGAGGCGGTGTTCGTGAGCCTCGACGGCAAGCTTTCCGCACGGCGCTGCGCGGAAGGCGCGGTGCACGCGCCATGCATCTTCGAATACGTGTACCTGGCGCGTCCCGATTCGATGATCGAGGATGTGTCGGTGTACAAGGCGCGCCTGCGCATGGGCGAAAAGCTGGCCGCGAAGATCCTGCGCGAGCGTCCCGGCCACGACATCGACGCGGTAATCCCGATCCCCGACACCTCGCGCACCGCGGGTTCCACGCTGGCGGCCGCGCTGGGCGTGCCGTTCCGCGAAGGCTTCGTCAAGAACCGCTACATCGGCCGCACCTTCATCATGCCGG
Source organism: Rhodanobacteraceae bacterium (assembly GCA_030167125.1). NCBI lineage: Bacteria > Pseudomonadati > Pseudomonadota > Gammaproteobacteria > Lysobacterales > Rhodanobacteraceae > Rhodanobacteraceae bacterium. The sequence goes on along the minus strand of CP126531.1, from coordinate 1,615,872 downwards.
GGCAGGGCCAGCGCGTGCGTTCGGTGCGCCGCAAGTTGAATCCGATTCCGCTGGAGTTCCGCAACAAGAACGTGCTGCTGGTCGACGATTCCATCGTGCGTGGCACCACCTCGCGACAGATCGTGCAGATGGCGCGCGAGGCCGGCGCGAACAAGGTGTACTTCGCTTCGGCCGCGCCACCGGTGCGCTACCCCAACGTGTACGGCATCGACATGCCGGCGCCGGCGGAACTGGTCGCGCACGGCCGCAGCGTCGAGGAAATCCGCGAGACCATCGGCGCCGACTGGCTGATCTACCAGGATCTCGAAGATCTCATCGATTCCGTTGCGGAAGGCAACGAGCACCTGAAGCACTTCGACGATTCGTGCTTCTCGGGCAATTACGTCACCGGCGTCGACACCGAATACCTGCGCCAGCTCGAATTCGCGCGCTCGGACGAGGCGAAGGCGCGACGCCGCAGCGCGTGAATCATCGTCATCCCGGCTGCGCCGGATGACGACAGTTCGGGGAGTTCGCCATGCCGCGCAGACTCATCGCCCTCTTCGACGGCACCTGGAACAAGGTGCAGACGCGCACCAACGTCGAACGCCTGTGGAAACTGGTTGCGCCGGCCGATCCCGCCGGCGTCGAACAAATCTGCAAGTACATCCAGGGCGTCGGCGTGCGGGCAGGGATCGAGCATCTGCTCGGCGGCGCGTTCGGGCTCGGTCTGTCCGGCAACGTCAAGGACGGCTACAAGTGGTTGTCCGGACAGTGGTGCGCCGGTGATGAAATCTGGCTGTTCGGCTTCAGCCGCGGCGCGTACACCGCGCGCAGCCTCGGCGGCCTGATCCGCAAGTGCGGCTTGCTGAAACCCGATGCGAAAAATGGCGTGACCGATGCGGCGGTCGACGAGGCTTACGGCTATTACCGCAATGCCGACAAGCCGGGCGTGCTGGTGGACGGCGTCGATCCGACGGCCACGTGGCGCGCGCAGCACGGCGTGCGCGAAGTGACGATCCGCTTCATCGGCGTGTGGGACACGGTCGGCGCGCTGGGCATTCCCGGCGTGGCATCGTGGTTTCCGTTTTCGCGCAAGCGCTACGCGTTCCACGACACCGACCTCAGCAAGATCGTGCAATACGCCTACCAGGCGCTGGCGCTCGACGAGCATCGCGCCGATTTCCAGCCGACCAAATGGACGCGGCCATCGACATCGCTGGCGCCCGGCGAAGCGCCGACCGCGTGGAAGCCGGAACAGATCGAGGTCGAACAGCGCTGGTTCGCGGGCGCGCACTCCGACATCGGCGGCGGCGAGAAAACCGACGGCGCGGGACACAGCCCCGACACGCTGCCGGAAATCACCCTCGCGTGGATGCAGGCCAAGGCCAGGGGCGCGGGCCTCGCCTTCAACGAGGGTTTCGTGCCGGCGCCGGACGCCGAACTCGGCGTGCCCAACGATTCCTACGCCCAATTCATGTACGGCCTCTACAAGATCTTCAAGCCGCCGTACCAGCGCGTGATCGGCGGCGGCGTCAACGAAACCATCGACCCGTCGGTGTGGATGAAGTGGTACGCGCAGTCGGCGTACCGGCCGCTACCCATCGAGACCGCGATGCAGGCCGACTTGATCGATCTCGGATCGAGCAGGGTGGCATGAGCGGCGTGTTGGAAGCGGCCAGGCGTTGCATCGCGTGCACCGGGCCGGAAGCCAAGGTCGCGTTGACGCGCGAAACGTTCGAGGCGTTGCGTGCGGGACGCTTGCCGCTGTGCGACGACGGTGTGCCGCCCGCACCGATCGGTGCGCCTGGCCGCCCCGCGAAGCCGCGGCTCGTGATGCCGCGTGATGTGCCGCAACGCGGACTCGGAACGGACGAAGGCCGCGCCGCGCTGGTGCACGCGGTCGCGCACATCGAATTCAACGCCATCAATCTCGCCTGGGATGCGGTGTACCGCTTCCGCGGCATGCCCGATGACTACTACCGCGACTGGGCCTCCGTCGCGCACGACGAATCACGCCATTTCACGATGTTGTCGGCGCGCCTCGCGCAGCTCGGACACGCCTACGGCGACTTCGACGCGCACAACGGCTTGTGGGAAATGGCCGTCAAAACGGCCGATTCGTGCCTGGCGCGGATGGCGCTGGTGCCGCGCGTGCTGGAAGCGCGCGGACTGGACGTGACGCCCGGCATGATCGCGCGCCTGCGCTCCGTCGGCGACGAAGCCACCGCCGACATCCTCGAAGTGATCCTGCGCGAAGAAGTGCCGCACGTCGCCGCCGGCACGCGCTGGTTCCGCTTCTGCTGCACGCGCGAAGGCCGCGATCCCGAAGCAACCTTCGCGTCGCTGCTGCGCGAATATGTTCCGACCGGCTTGCGCGGGCCGTTCAATCTCGATGCGCGCCGCGCCGCGGGGTTCGGTGAAACAGAGTTGGCACGACTGGCCAGCGCGTAAGCGGCGGCAACGCGTTCACACGTAGTGCCCGATGGCCATCAACACCAGGGCGACCACGATCAATGCGAGAGCGCCCTTGCTGGCCAGCATCGTGCGGCGGCGCAGCGCTGCAAGGCGCTGCGCGTGGGTGGCCTGGGCCTCGGGCAAAGCGGCGGCTTGCCCTGAAAGTTCGGCGAGACGCGCGAAGCCCGGAGCGATGATGCTGCCGCCGATGATCAACGCCAGCAATCCGCAAAGGCCGCCGATTCCGAAAACCAACCCACCGCGCGACCACACGATGGCCGGATCGAATCCCGTGGTCAGTACCCAGTAGAGCCAGATGCCGCTGAGCACGGTCAGCAGCGCGCTCGTCGCCATGAACACATGCAGCTTGCGTCGATGCAGCGATGCCAGGAGCGGGCCGCCGGCCGCGCCGGCATCGCCGATCGCGGGCATCACCACAATGGCGAGCAGACCGGCGGCGCCGACCCACAACGCCGCGACCAGGATGTGCAGCACGCGCAGCACGACATAAGCGTTCGCATCCATCACGGACTCTCCGGGACGTGGAGTGTGTAACGTCAGTGTCCGTTGTTCACCACCGAAGGTGGCGACGGCAGCACCAGTTTCAGATACGGCGCGGGCGCATCCTGCCCCGGCGGCACCCAATCGTGCGCGGGCTGGCCGGCCGGACCCAGAGAATGGATGTACGCGTACATGTCGGTGAGATCCTTGTCCGACAGGTAGCGGAACGTCCAGTACGGCATCGCCGGACGCGACTTCAGCGCGCGCAGCTTCGCGATCCACTGTTTCGCGGTCAGCGTCTGCACGAGCAGGCGCAGGTTCGGCGCGTAAGTCGTACCCCACGGTCCCTGGAAATTGAAGCCGCCGCCGGTCAGCAGGACGTCTTTCGGCGCCTGTCCGCCGTTCTGCGCCCAGCCGGGCGTGTGGCAATCCTGGCAGCCGCCGTAGCCGACCAGGAACTCGCCGTGCTTGATGGATTTGTTCGACGCGTGCGCGTCGCCCGCGACGGCGGGTGCAGCCAGAAGCACACCAACCGCAAGGGCCAGCATTGCCTTGATCATGACTTTCCCTCCCAGCGGTTGCGGTGGGTTGGAAGGGCAACCGCGGCGGGAGTATTGGCCGGCTCCGGGGCCGGCGCAAGTGCCCCCGCCGGTGTACCCTCGGCGTTTCGCTTGAGGCCGGAGGGGTTCCATGTCGATGCGGGAAATCCTGGTTGCGCTGGCGGCGTCGATCGCCGCGACGCTGGCTTGCGCGGCGACGCCCGTGCAGACGCCGGCCGCGAAGCCGGCGACCGGCACGTACCTGCTCATCGCCGATCGCGTGTTCGACGCGCGCAGCGAGGCCACGCACGCGGGCTGGGCGGTACTGGTGGAAGGCGACAAGATCGCCGCGGTCGGGCCGCGCGATTCGATGAAGGTGCCCGCCGATGCGCAAACCATCAACCTTGCCGGCACCACGTTGCTGCCGGGACTGATCGACGCGCACTCGCACATCTTCCTGCACCCGTACAACGAAACCTTGTGGAACGACCAGGTGCTGAAGGAGCCGCTGCCGTACCGCACGATCGAAGCGGTCAACCACGTGCGCGACACGCTGATGGCGGGCTTCACCGCGCTGCGCGACCTCGGCACCGAGGGCGCGGGCTACGCCGACGTGCAGGTGCAGAAGGCGATCGACGACGGGTTGATTCCAGGTCCGCACCTGTTCGTCGCGACGCGCGCGACAGTCGCCAAGGATTGCTACGGCCCCGGCCCGATGGGCTTCCGCACCGACATGGTGATTCCGCAAGGCGGTATTCCCGTCGCCGGCGTGCCGGAGATGATCGCGGCGGTGCGCGACCAGGCTGGCCACGGTGCGGACTGGATCAAGATCTATGCCGACTATCACTGCGGCAAGTCGCACGGCTCGGTGCCGACGTTCACGCAGGAAGAATTGAACGCGGGCGTGGAAGCCGCGCACTCGCTGGGTTTGCCGGTGTCGGTGCATTCGACCACGCCGGAAGGCATGCGCCGCTCCATCATCGCCGGCGTCGACACCATCGAGCACGGTTTCTACGGCACGAAGGAAGTGTTCGAGATGATGAAGAAGCACAACGTCGCCTATCTGCCGACGCTGGAAGCGGTGGTCGCGTACGCGGAATACTTCGATCACTGGAAACCGGGCGATCCGCCCAACGACGAAATGCGCGCGTCGCAGAACGCGTTCAAGCTGGCGATGCAGGCCGGCGTAACGATCGGCTGCGGCAGCGACGTCGGCGTGTTCAGGCACGGCACCAATTACAAGGAGATCGAGTGGATGGTGAAGGACGGCATGCGTCCCGCGCAGGCGCTGCTGGCCGCGACCGCGGTGGACGCGAAAATCCTGCGCCAGCAGGACAAGTTCGGCCAACTGAAACCGGGCCTCGACGCCGACATCATCGCCGTGCCGGGCGATCCGACGCAGGACATCGGCGCGATCGAACACGTACCGTTCGTGATGAAGGGCGGCGTGATCTACAAGCAGCCATGAGTGGCGACAGGCGCGACACGCCGCCTTTCGCGGGCGATGAGGCTGCGGCTGCGCAGGCCGGCTTCAAGAAGCAACTCGGCCTCATCGATCTCACCTTCATCGGCCTCGGCGCGGTGTTCGGTTCCGGCTGGCTGTTCTCGGCGAGCTACGTGGCGGCCATCGCGGGACCAGCCGGCATCGTGTCGTGGCTGATCGGCGGCGCCGCGGTGTTGCTGCTGGGCCTGGTTTATTGCGAACTCGGCGCGGCGCTGCCGCATTCGGGTGGCGTGGTGCGCTATCCCGTGTATTCGCACGGCGCGTTGCTCGGGTACCTGATGGGCCTGATCACGCTGATCGCGTTTTCGAGCCTGATCGCGATTGAGGTGACCGCCTGCCGCCAATACGCATCGGCGTGGTTCCCGCAGTTGACGCAGGCGGATTCGCAATCTCCCACGCTGCTCGGCTGGTTCGCACAACTCGCGCTGCTCGTTGTGTTCTTCCTGCTCAACTACTACAGTGTCAGGACCTTCGCGCGTGCCAACAATCTCGTCAGCATCTTCAAGTTCGTGGTGCCGCTGACGGTGATCGTGGTGCTGCTGTGGGCGTTCCATTCCGGCAACTTCAGCGCGCATGGTTTCGCGCCGTTTGGATTCGCGGGTGTCGCCGGCGCGGTGTCGGCGGGCGGAATCATCTTCGCGTACCTCGGTTTGACGCCGATCGTGTCGGTGGCCGGCGAGGTGCGGCATCCGCAACGCGTGATCCCGATCGCGCTGATCCTGTCCGTGGCGTTGTCGACGGGCATCTACCTGCTGCTGCAGATCGCGTTCCTTGGCAGCGTGCCGGCCGCGACGGTGGCGCACGGCTGGAAGGGCATCGACAAGCTGTTCGCGCTGCCGTTCCACGACATCGCGCTGGCGCTGGGCATCGGCTGGCTGTCGTTCTTGGTGGTGTGCGACGCGGTGATCTCGCCCAGCGGCTGCGGCAACATCTACATGAACGCGACGCCGCGCGTGGTGTACGGCTGGGCCCGTGGCGGCACATTCTTCAGGGTGTTCACGAAAGTCGATGCCAAGTCCGGCATCCCGCGTCCCGCACTGTGGCTGACGCTGGCGCTGTCGATCTTCTGGACGCTGCCGTTTCCATCGTGGTCGGCGATGATCAACGTGGTGTCCGCCGCGCTGGTGCTGAGCTACGCCGTCGCGCCCGTCACCACCGCGGCATTGCGCCGCAACGCGCCCGGCATGCCGCGTCCGTTCCGCGTGCGCGGCTTCGCGGTGCTGGGCCCGCTTTCGTTCATCGTGGCCGCGCTGATCGTGTACTGGTCCGGCTGGGGCACGGTGTCGTGGCTGCTGGGATTGCAGATCGTGCTGTACGTGGCGTACGTCGCCTACGTGGCATCGCGCGGATCGCAGCGCGACGAACTGGCGCGCGACGTCCGCGCATCGCTATGGCTGATGGGCTTCTACGCGCTGATGCTGATCGCCTCGTGGCTCGGAACCTTCGGCGGCACGCGCGTCATCGAAGGGCCGTGGGATTCCGTGTTGGTGGCTGGCATCGCCTTGGTCGTCTACTACTGGGGCGAGTGCACCGGTCTGCCGCTCTCGAGAATTCCGGCAATGGAATGACGGTAGGTTGGGGTGAGCGCCTTTTGCGAACCCCAACAAAACGTCTACCCATAAACAAATCATGTACTACCGACGAGCCTATATCCGCGGCGGCACCTATTTCTTCACCGTCGATCTGGCGGACCGATCAAGTCGCCTTCTGGTCGAACGCGTGGACACCTTGCGCGACGTCGTCCGCGACGTGCGCCAAAGACATCCATTCGAAATCGTCGCCTGGGTGGTCCTGCCAGATCACATCCACGCGATCTGGAAGCTGCCCGCGGGAGACGCCGACTTCCCGACGCGCTGGGCATTGATCAAAGCTGGCTTCTCGCGGTGCGTTGCTCCTGTCGAGAAGGTCAACCAGTCGCGTGCGACAAAAGGCGAACGTGGCATCTGGCAACGGCGCTTTTGGGAACATCTGATCCGAGACGATGATGATCTCGCCCGTCATGCGGACTACATCCACATCAATCCCGTCAAGCACGGTCACACTGCCAGGGCCAGCGAGTGGCCATGGTCATCCATTCATCGGTACATCAGGAACGGAACGCTGACTGCAGATTGGGCTGCTGATCCGGATCTTCCGAATTCGATAGGTGAGCGGCGAGGGTAATGTTGGGGTTCGCGGCAAGCGCTCACCCCAACCTACGGGAGCTAGCGCTTATCCCCTGAATATTTCTCGATAGTGCCAGTCCAACCGATCACGATCGGGATACTTCGTCGGGTCGACCGGTAGCAGGATTTTGGAACCACTCATGCTGTAGTAGCTTCGTCCGTTGTTGAATTCGTCGCGGAGTCTCTGACCCACCATAAATCTGTATTCTGGCGTGATCGTCACGTAGCCTCGGTCATAGAGTTTGTGCAGATCGCTTCGGAGGAGCAGCCCATTTCTGACCAAATGCTCGCCACCACGCGCATAGGGTTTGATATGAGCCGCCTCCAATACTGGACCAGAATGTTCTCCGGTCACGGCGCATGCGCGGTTGTATGCGTCACGTACGGCAAGACTAAACAGGCCCTGTCCAAGCCTTGGGCGCACCTCAATCGGCGCTCCATAACGCGGAGCGTCCTCCGCGACACGGTCAACGTTCCAATACCGCGCTCCGTGTAGAGCGCGTTCGAGGCAGTCACGGTAAACCCTATTACCCTCGCCAGCATCAAGCGGATATGTTTTGCCCTGTTGAATTCCGGACTTTGCCCAGTCGGAAGGGGGGTCAACCCACTCACTCTCAGCGAAGAAAACCGGTGCCGTCAACATGATGCAGCCGATCTTGAAGTCGCCGTTTTCGGTGCTCCCGTTGCCACGTAATCGAGTGATTCGATCGAGCATCGACGTGAAATCTGGCGCGCCATTCATCTCACGAAAACAGTCCCAGGCGAGCCACGCTGGTAGCGACTCATAACGTTCAAAAAATCCGAAACCAGCGATTCCCCTGAGAGGTGCCCTTAGCTTGAAGAAGAAAGGTGCGCCTGGCGCGATTGCACGAAATTCACGCGTTCCGTGCGGCTGCCAAAAATTGACCTCGTCTACGCGCGATTGCGCGCGAAGGAAGGCGTACCAGGCAGGATCAGTCAATCCGATGTAACCACGCGACGCCATTAGCTCCCCCATATGAACTGCGATCTTCCCATCTGATGCGTCCGGCGGCAAGTTGACGGAAGCGAACGTTTCTTGCTATCGAACCAGCGACGGCGCCGGCAACTCCGCCACCCAATCCATGAAGGCGCGCACGCGTCGCGGCAGGTTGCGGCGTTGCGGGTAGAGCAGGGTGACGGGCATGGATTCGGCGGCGAGATGCGGCAGCACTTCGACGAGGCTGCCGTCATCCAGCAGCGGCGCAACGCCGGTGCGTGGCGCTTGGATGAGGCCGAGGCCGGCGAGGCAAGCGCCGACGTAGGCTTCGGCGCTGTTGACGGTGATGGCGCCTTGCATCGGGCGGTTTGAGACATCCGCGAGTGGGTTACGCTGCTCGGTACGGCCGCGGCGGCGCTCGCTGCTTCGGGGTGAAGCGGCTCGGCAGGCGGATGCGCCGTTTTCCCTCTTCGCCGCTACAGTGGCTGCCGCAACGGGGCCGATCAGGAGGGTAGCCATGAATGCCACGCCGCAGCCGAGCCGCGTATTTTTTGCAGCATGCTTGATCGCGTTGGGTATCACCGGATTCGTCAACGGCGATTTCGCGCTGGTGTGGCAGCACGTTCCGGCTCATCTGCCGAGGCGATCGACCCTTGCTTATGCCTGCGCCGCGATCGAAGTGGCGTTCGGCGTCGGGCTGTTGTGGCAACGCACGTTGGCGTGGACGTGCCGCCTGCTGTTCGCGTACATGGTGCTGTGGCTGGTATTGCTGGAAGTGCCCGGCGTGATCCATGCGCCGCTGGATGCGGGCGCGTGGGGCAGCGTGGGCGAGATCGCGATCATCACCGCGGGCGCGTGGTGCCTGTTCGCGACGCATTCCGGAAATGCCGGCGTGCGCGCCGCGCGGTGCCTGCTGATCGTCGCGTTGCCGATGATCGGCGCCGAGGTGATCGTGGATGCGGTGAAGGCGGGCGACAAGATCATGCAGCCGTGGCTGCAGGTGTTGCCCGATCCGATGGCGTGGGCGTGTTTCACGGGCGTCTGCAGCATCGCGACCGCGTTGGCGTTGCTGTTCGGCGTCTGGCCGCGGTTGGCGGCGACGCTGGAAGCCTTCATGCTCGGACTGATCGCCGTCGCCTACTGGGCGCCCGCGCTGCACACCGGCAGGACGGCGACCACCGCGTTCATCATTTCATTCCTGATCGCGGCCGGCGTCTGGATCGTGGCGGACAGTTATCGCGGCGTGCGCTGGTTCGGCAGCGGGCGCCCGGTGTGGAATGCTTGAACGCAGTCGTTGCAACGCAGCGGTAGAGGCAACACCGGCGTCTTCGCGCGCTAGCCGTCCGTATTGCGGCGCGAAGCGACCACCACCGGCTGCTTCCTGTGCCGCCGGTGCTGGGTCGTGGCCAGGCGGGTCGCGACGTGGCGCGCGGAACGATGCGCCGTGGTGCGCCTGCCGCCACGCAGGCCGGCGGCTTCGGCGACCAGGATCGGCGGCGTCTGCTCGCCACTGAAACAATCGTCCAGCAGGCGCGCCATCAGGTTGTCGCGCCGGGCGGCGGTGCGGCCGCCCAGCACCACGGCGAACAGGCGATGGCCGTTGCGCACGGCGGTCGAGGCAAGGTTGTAGCCGGACGCATCGGTGAAGCCGGTCTTCAGGCCGTCCATGCCGGGATAGCGGTACATCAGGTTGTTGTGGCCGCGCACGATGCGGCCGCGGAACACGAACTCCTGCGTGGCGAAGAAGTGCGCGTACTGCGGGAAGTCGCGGTACAGCGCCATCGCCAGTTTCACCAGGTCGTGCGCGGTGGAAGTGTTGTCGGGATCGGGCAGGCCGGAGGCGTTGGTGAAATGCGTGTCGGTCATGCCGAGCAGCGCCGCCTGCGCGTCCATCATGTCGCTGAAATGGCGCTCGCTGCCGCCGATGCCTTCGGCCATCACCGTAGCGGCATCATTGGCGGATTTGGTGATCATGCCGAGGATGCAGTCCTGCACCGAGATGGTCTGGCCGGGCAGCAGGCCCAGCTTGGTGGGCGCCTTGGCCGCCGCCCAGGCTGACACCGGCATCTGCTGGTCGAGGCGCAGCCTGCCGCTCTTCAAACCCTCGAAGGTCAGATAGAGCGTCATCATCTTGGTCAGCGAGGCGGGATAGTCGCGCTGGTCGGCGTTGACCTGCTGCAACACCTTGCCGGTGCTGCCGTCGACCACGATGGCCGCGTAGCCGGCGTGCGCCGCAGCGGCGAAACAGCCGAGGCCGCACAGCAGCGCCAGCAGCAGGAGCGCGCGCAGATTTTCTTGTACCCGTCCCAGCCGCGTCGACTTGATGGCCACCGAATTTCTCGCATTGCACCGGTGCCGGCGTGGTCGCGACCTTAGCGCATGGCGGCGGAAAATTCCAGAGGTAAAACCTGAAATGAGCCCGCCAAGCCAATGTTCTGCAATGGATATCCGGCTTCAGCCACGCGGCATCTGCGACATGTCCATGCAGAACGCTTCCCAGATATGGCCGTCGACGTCCTCGAAACTGCGGCCGTACATGAAGCCCAGATCCTGCTTCGGACTGACGTCGGCCTTGCCACCGGCCGCACCCGCGGCTTCGGTTAACTTGTCGACCTCGGCGCGCGATTCGCACGACAGCGCCAGCATCACTTCGCTTTCGCGGCGTGCATCCACGATGGGTTTCTGCGTGAATGTCGCCCACTTCGGATGGGTGAGCAGCATCACGAAGATCGTATCGGAAACCACCATGCACGCGGCGGTGTCGTCGCTGAACTGCGGGTTGCGCACCGCGCCGACGGCGCTGTAGAACGCGGTGGCGCGGGCCAGGTCCTGCACGGGAAGGTTGATGAAAATCTGCCGGGACATCGTCAGCTCCTGTTGGAATCCATGGATTTTGACGGAACGGCGCAGGCATCTGCCAGCTGCGCCCGATCAGACAACGAACGATGCGCAGTCGATTCGACACGCACCGTTGCGCGTGATCAAGTTTCGGCGACCAGCAGTTCTTCCGAATTGTCGGGCGGGCGCAGCCCGTCGGTCCGGTCCGCGAAATAGCGTTTCGCGAGCGTGGCGGCCGACACGTGCCGCGCCTGCCGGAACCCCGCTTCGCGCGCCATCGCCAGCATCTGGCCCGGCGTGAAGAAACTCAGGAACGGCGTGCCGCTGGCTTTCGCGCCGGCAGCCGCGCGTTCGACGCCGGTGCGGATGTCGGGGCCGAGCATCTCGATCGGCAGCATGAACGTCATCGCGAACGTCGAACCCGATGCGAGCGTCGCGATGCGCCGCAAGGTTTGCATGATCGCGTCGCGGGTCAGGTACATGCTGACGCCGGCCGACGCGACGACCGCGGGTTTCGCGGCATCGAAACCGGCCGCGGCCAGGCGTTCCCACCACGCGTCGCCGGCTTCGAAATCCACCGGCACCAGTTGCAGGTGCGATGGAATGCCGAAGCCGAGCTCGATCAGGCGCTGCCGCTTCCACGCCTGCGGGCCGGGCTGGTCGATTTCGAACACGCGCATGCGGCTGCCGAGTTCCGGACGCCGCTGCGCAAACGTGTCGAGTCCGGCGCCGAGGATCACGTATTGGTTGACGCCGCGTGCGGCTTGTTCCTCGACGAGGTCTTCGATGAACCGCGCGCGCGCCAGGATCGACGCGCGGAACGGGCGCGTGAACGCGCTCATGTCGGGGCGCTCGCGCCAGTCCTCGTCGGGCGCCACGAGTTCCAGGCCGACGGTGTCTTCGAACACGTGCGGCGGCGGGTCGGCCAATACGTGCAGCGCGCGCCACAAGGCGGTGCGCACCGCGGTGTTGTCGGGCGCCGGTGTCGTCGGATCAGCGGACATGCGTGGTGTTTCCGGTCGATCGTGTCCGGCTATCCCCCGGGCGGAGCCGGGGGATGCCTGCGAAGGTTTGGGAGTTTGTGCTGCTGCTAGCGTTAAACGGGTAGTGGTCTAGTTTGAAATTGCGTCGGCGCCCGTTAAAGTTCGCTCACACAGGCTCTCAGGGGAAGCGCCTTGTTCGTCATGGGTCGCCCAATACGGTTCCGCGACCGCGTGCCTACCAGCTTCTGGGGATCACTGCTCATGCTGATTGGGCACTTGGTGGGGACGTGTCTCATTTTCCTAATATTTCTGTCGCTGACGTGGGTGATTTCCTACGCCGTCAGTCTATTGGATGGGCGCCACAAGTTCCCTCCAAACGTGATGGACATCATCACAAAAGTAGAACTTTGGCTGCTCTACATTGACATAATGTTGTGTACCATCGTGCTTCTGCTTGGCACGGTTCGCTTCTGCATGGACCTCGTGGAGAGACGTTATGAGTAAGCTCATGCTCGCAGCTCGCGACGGATTCCTCGATAGCATCTGGCTGACCATGGCTATCCCTGCGGCCATCGTCACAGGATTCGGTAGAGTCGTCCGGGCCTTCCTGATAAGGCCATCAGGCGCGCCGAAGCATTAATTATCTTTTCTTGTATGGGCCGCGCGGCTTGGCTTTCGGTTCGGGCACCAGCGCGGCGACTTCCTCCAGCGACCAAACGTGATCCGAGATGCCAGCGGCCATGGCCGGCGTCGCGCGCAGCGTCTTGTGGATGCACCCAAAGTTGTAGTGCATGGAATGCAGCGCGACTGCGTGCGCGTGATTCTCGATCTTCTTGCTGAACCCGCTGGTCGGGCGCGTGAAACGGCGCATCGACATGCGCATGGTCAGGTTCACCCGGCAGCATGTGCGAGTGTTGCCGTTAAGCGTCGCGTGGCGCAAAAAAGGGGCCGCCCGCGGGCGGCCCCGAAAAATGCACACGTCGTTCTCGATCAGGCGGCTTTGGAAATCGGGATGCGGCGACCGGTGACTTCCGCCTGCGCGGCCTTGGGCAGCGTCACGGTGAGCAAGCCGTTGCGGAGCACCGCCTTGGCCTTGTCCGGTTCGATTTCCACGGAGAGCGGGATGCGGCGTTCGAACCGCCCGTAATAGCGCTCGCTGTAGCGATGCTCGCCCTTGGCGTCTTCCCGCTCTTCCTTGCGCTCGCCGCGCAGGATCAGGGACTGGTCGGCAAACTGGATGTCGATGTCCTTCTCTTCCATGCCGGGCACCTCGACGGTGAGCACCAGATCCTTGTCGTGTTCGGCCAGGTCGATCGTCGGCCAGCCGCTTTCATTCACATTCAGTCCTCCGCGCAACAGCGGCATGTCAAAGCCGTTCCACATGTCGTCGAACAACCGGTTGACTTCGCGCTGCAGCGTGAAGAAGGGATCCCGGCTGCCGGTACGAACGAGACTGTTGCGGTTGCGGTTCCAAGGAATGAGTTGTGTCACGCTCATAAGTCTTCACCTCGTCAACAGAATGTCATGCGGGACTGCCTTTGCAGTACCGTCCGCAAGGACAATCGGAACGGGGCGGCGGTTCCGCGCAAAAGTGGGGGTGCGTGACCGCAATTCAGCGATCGTTCAACTTGCCGAAGCACGCGCCGCGTACCGCGATGGGTGTCGTTCAAGCCGAGCGTCTAGGGCATGGCCTGCCGCGCGAACGTGGCGAGGTCGATGTTGGCGCCGCACACGATCAGGCCCACGCGTTGGCCGTCCAGCCGTTCGCGCAGCGGACCGCACAACGCGGCGGTGGCAGCGGCGCCCGCGGGTTCGACCGCGAGTTTCATCTCGGCGAACAGCAGGCCCATCGCGCGTTGCATCGCTGCGTCGGGGATCGTCACGATCCCGTCGACGCATTGCCGCGCGACGCCGAAGCTGTAGGGCAGGGCGTAGGGCGCGGCGAGGCTGTCGGCGATGGTGTTCACGTGTGCGAGTTTCTGCGGCGAACCCGCCGCAAAACTGCGCGACAGGCTGTCGGCGCCTTCGGGTTCCACGCCGTACACCTTGCAGCGCGGCTGCATCTGCTTCACCGCGCAGGCGATGCCCGCGATCAGGCCGCCGCCGCCGACCGGCACGACCACGGCATCGAGGTTTTCGACCTGGTTGCAGAGTTCGTAGCCGACGGTCGCGGTGCCGAGCACGGTGAGTTGGCCTTCGAACGGATGGATGAAGCTGCGACCTTCCTCCTGCTCGATGCGTTTCACCTCGGCGAAGGCGGCGAACACTTCGTCGGTCAGCACTACTTCGGCGCCGTAGCTGCGGCACAGCGCCACACGCGCGGGATTGGCGGTTTTGGGCATCACCACTTTCGCGGTGGTGCCGACCGCGCGCGCCGCGAACGCGACCGCGATCGCGTGGTTGCCCGCGCTGACTGCGGTGACGCCGCGACGTTTCGCGTCGGCGGAGAGCGCCATCGCATTGAGCAGCGCGCCGCGCGCCTTGAAGGTGCCGGTGTACTGGAACAGTTCGAGTTTCAGGAAGACCTGCGTGTCTGCGCCCGCGGCGCGTTCGATCGCATCGCCGCGCCAGCGCCACACCGGCGTTTCGCGCACGCGTTCGCCCAGCCGCCCGCGCGCGGCGCGGATGTCTGCGAGGGAGGGAAGGTTGCTGTTGGAGTCGTCCATGCGCGTTGCCGGATTCAATGGCGAACGAAGTATGGCACCGCCATCAGCACCACGCCGATGATCAAGGTCAGCCACGCGCCCGAAACGAACCACGGATACACGATCAGCGCGATGCCGCACACCAGCGGCACGATCATCGCCTGCTTCTTGCCGTAGATGAAATAGGCGACGCCGATCGCGCCGAACAGCATGCCCCAGAAAAGCGTGGCCGGACTCGGCATGGCGTCACTCCAGTTCGAAGCGAATCTGGCGCGTCGCGGGGTCCGCTTCCAGCAATTTCACCGTGACCCGCTGGCCGAGCGGCAGGTCATGATCGGCATGCACGCGGGTTTCGATCGCGGGATCGTCGATCATCACGGTGCCGGTGCGCGCGTCGCCGTCCTCGAGGTTGGTGACGATCGCGGGAAAACTGTCGCCCACGCGCGGCGTGAGCACCACGGCTTCCAGCAGGCCGATCGTCGCGTGCTCGAAGTCGCCGGCGGTGCGGTCGGCGACGCGCATGGTGTCGGGCAGCGCGTCGAGTTTCGCCAGCGCCCAATCCGGCGGCGTCTCGCCCGCGCACAGCGCGACGCAAATCTCGCCGGCGTAGCGATCGACCAGCCGCCGCAGCGGCGCGGTCGCGTGGGTGTATTCGGCGGCCAGCGCGGACTGCATCGGCTGCGCGGGCGGCGCGCCGTGGAAGCTGGTGTAGCCCGCGCCGCGCAGCACGCGCGTGCACGCCACCAGCATCGCGACCTGCGCGGGATCGGCGGGATCGAGCGCGTCGATGAAAGCCGGGTACGCACGCTCCGGCGGCCACGGCAGTTTCAGGTTGGCGGCGGTCTGGCGCAGGTGCGCGATGGCTTCGGGATCGGGCTGCGGCAGCGTGCGCAGGACGCCGACCTTGCCTTTCAGCATGATGCCGGCCGCGGCCATCCCGGTCAGCAGCGAAATCTGTTCGTTCCAGTCTTCGACCGGATGGCGCGCGCGGTAGGCGAGCGTCCAGTGGCCATCGACCTGCGTGGCTTCCTGTTCGGGCAGCGGCAGGCTGATGGCGCCGAGCCGTTGCGCGCGCTGCCTGCGCAGTTCGCCGACGTCCTTCAGCAGCGCCCACATCGGATCGGCGCGTCCGGCGTCGATGTCGGCCTGCACGCTGTCGTAGTCGCATTGCTTGCGGCTTTTGACGCGCGCGCGTTCCACTTTCGCGGATGTGCTGGCGCCGTCGGCGTCGAGTTCGATCGTCCACAGCAACGCGGGCCGCAATTGGCCGGGCAGCAGCGAGGCCGCGCCTTCCGACAGCACGGCCGGGTGCAGCGGAATCGTGTGGCCGATGCCGTACAGGGTTTCGCCGCGATGGTTCGCTTCGACATCAAGCGCGCCGCCCGGCGCGACGAACGACGCCACGTCGGCGATCGCGTAGTACACGCGCCAGCCGTCGCCGTTGCGTTCGATGTACATCGCCTGGTCGAGGTCCATCGAACCGGGCGGGTCGATGGTGACGAGCGGAATGTCGGTGCGGTCGAGGTCGGGCAGCTTCAGGTTGGCCGCGGCGTCGCGCGCGGCGGCTTCGACTTCGGGCGGAAACGCATTGGGCAGGTGCATTTTCTTGCGGATGTCGGTCAGCCCCTGCTCCAGGACTGGATCGGCGGGTGCATTGATCCGCAAGCGACGGGTGATGGGCATTCCACTATCCTTTCGTTTCTTTCCAGCAAAAGCGGGTCGGGCGAGCAACCGTCCATGGTGCGTGGCGCCGGTGCGGCCATCCCTGGCCGCCCGCTATTCGCGCCATCCATGGCGCTCACCTTCGGCCGCCTTCGGCGTTCGGGCGCGCTCCCTGCGCGCCACGTCGCCGCGTCGCGTGATGCCCCCGGCATCACGCAAACGCCGCGGCTCACCCCCACCAGAACGCCGTCGCGATGATCGCGTACAGCGCCAGCAGCGACACGCCCTCGCCCCAATCGGATTCGCCGTCGAAGGTGATGAACGCGGTCACCAGCACCGCGATCGCGACGCCCACCACCAGCATCGGCGAAAACACCAGCGTCAGCGGCGTGAATCCGAGCACGCGCGACAGGATCACCAGCACCGGCGCCAGCACCAGCGCGATCTGCAGCGGTGAATTGATGACCACCGAGAACGCGTATTCGGAACGGTTCTTCGCGGCGAGCTGGATGCCGACCACGTTCTCGACCGCGTTGCCCGCGATCGCGACGATCACCAGGCCCGCGAATGCCTCGGAGATGTTCAAGGCGTGCATCGCCGGTTCCAGCGCGTGCACGAACCACTCCGACACGAACGCGGCGGCAATCGCGGATGCGGCCAGCAGCGTCAGTGCCAGCGGCAACGGCCAGCGCGGCGGTTCGTGCTGCTCGGCGGCGTCGCCCGCGGGCTTGCTTTTCAGCGAGGCGGGCAGGGTGACCGCGAACAGCACCAGCAGGATCACCGCGACGACCAGCGACATCGTGTCCTCGTGCGGCGCCACCGGCGTGTGCACGTAGCTCGCCAGCGACGGCACCACCATCGCCGCGACCGCGAGCAGCATCAGCACCGTGGTCGAACGCGCGCGTTGCGAGTCGATGTTCTGCGCGCCGTGGCGTATCCCGCCCACGGTGAAGGCGAGGCCCAGCACCAGCAGAAGATTCGCGAGGATGGAGCCGATCAGCGCGGCCTGCACCACCATCACCAGGCCGGCTTTCAACGCGAACAGCGCGATGAACAGTTCCGGCAGGTTGCCCAGCGCCGATTGCAGCACGCCGGTCGCGCCGGCGCCGAAGCGGTCGCCCAGTTGTTCCACCGATCGTCCGACCAGCGCGGCCAGCAAGGCGACCGCGAGCCCTGAGCACAGGAACGCCAGCACCGCGCCGGCATGCGCGAAACGCGTGGCGCCCGCGGCGATGATCAGCAGGATGCTGCCGCCGATCACGATGATGTCGGAACGGATGAAGGTGCGTGGACGTGGGTTCATCGTGCTGCGGGTTCCGTTGCGGGGCGTGGCGTTTCAATCCGGCTTGCCTGCGGGCTTCGCGCGCCCGTAATGCAATCCCATTTCCATCAGCGTCAATTTGCCGGGATGGCGCATGGCGTCCACGTCGAAGGTCGCGTAGTCGTCGCCGTAGAACTTGTAGCGCCAGGCCACATGGAAGGTGTTGTCGTGCCACGGTTCCAGGTCGCCGACGAAATCCGGATTGCCCAGTCGCAGCACGAGATGTCCGTGTTCGAGCGCGACGTGCGCGTCGCCATTCAATTTGTCCGAATAGCGTCCGGCGTAATCGGCCAGCGGCAGCGGCGGCCTCGCGTTCGCGGCGCGCGTGGCCGTGAGCTTCTTGTCCATCGCCGCGCCCTCGGCTTCGCCCTTGCGTTCGGCGGCGAGCAGCGCCGGGTCGAGGTCATGGCTGGGCAGATCCAGCATCGCCTGCAGCACGTGCGCGACGATCGCGAAGCGCGCATCGGCGTGGTCCATGTTCGACATCACCGCGATGCCGAGTTGCGCCTTGGGCACCAGCACCAGCGCGGAGGCCATGCCGTCGATGTCGCCCGCATGCCAGACGATCTGGCGATCGCCATCGTCCTGCACGAACAGGCCCATGCCGTAGGTGTAGAACGTGCCGCCGGGCATCCACGCGCGGATTTCGTCGCCGACGCCGGTACCGGCCTGGATCAGCATCTGCGGCGTTTCCATCGCGTCCACGACCTTGGCGTCGAGCACCTGCTTGCCGTCGTACTTGCCGTCGGCCAACAGCATCTGCAGCCAGTGGCCCATGTCGTTGGCGCTGGACCAGATGCCGCCGACCGCCGCGAACACGTCCATGTTGTGCGGCCAGTAACGGTGCAGCATCGCGGGCTGCTTGTCGACCATGCCGTGCGGCGTGGCGACGTCGCTCGAAGCCGCGACCGCGGCGTCGGTGCTGACGGTGCGCGTCATGCCGAGCGGATGGAACAGGTGCTGCGTGACGTAGTCGTTCCAGCCTTGTCCGGTGATCGCCGGGATGAAGCGGCTGGCGGCGAGGTACTGCACGTTGTTGTAGCAGAAGGTGGTGCGGAAACCGTATTCGGGTTTCTGCCAGCGCATCCGCTTGATGATGTCGTCCGCGTCGCTGGTGTACCACGCGGCGCCGGGATCGCAGTAGCCGGTGCGGTGCGTCAGCAAGTCGCGCAACGTGACGTTCTGCGTGATGTACGGACTCTCCAGCCTGAAGTCCTTCAATTCATCGACGACCGGCGTGTCCCACGCGAGCCTGCCCGACGCAATCAGCGTTCCCAGCGCGGCGGCCGTGAAGGCCTTGGAATTGGAACCGATGTCGAACAGCGTGTCGGCATCGACCTTGCCGGGCCTGCCGAGTTCGCGCACGCCGTAGCCGCGCGCCAGCAGCACCTTTCCATCTTTCACCACCACGATCGCGAGGCCGGGCACGTGCCAGTCGTGCATCGTGCGCTGCACGTAGGCGTCGAGGTCCCGCAGCGATTGCGGGGGCGCGGAGTCTGGCGCGCTTGCCGCAAACGAGGGCGCGATGGCGAAGGCCAGCAGCAACGCGAGCAATCCGCGAGTACGCATCGATCGTCCCCTGCCGGTGATGAGTGCGCGGCATTGTGACATGCCGCGCAATGTCATTGCGCCGCCGTTTCCGCGGCGTCGATCGCGGGCGTCAATTCATGGCGGTATGCCGCCGGAACCTTCGCATCCGGGCGTGCCGCGTGGTACATCGCCCAGGCGATCTGCTTCTCAAGCCAATCGCTGTCCTTGCCCTTGGCGTACAGGTTTCCGTGGGTCTTGCCGCGCAGGAACTGCACCTCGGCGTGCGCGCCGACCTTGTCCAGCACGCCTTTCAACCTGTGCGCCGCGCCGTCGAGATAGAACGTGTCCGCGGTGCCGACGATCAGGTGGATCTTGCCGTCGAGATCGGGTTTCAGTTGCGGCCAGTGCGTCTGGATGCGATACGCGATGTCGTAGTGGTCGCGCCAGTAATTGGCGACCTCCGGATTCACCGCGCCGGTTTCACGATCGAACATCTGTTGCGGACGTCCATCCGGACCACGCGGCGAGAACACCCAGTCGAACGACGCCATCTGTCCGCCGTACGGTCCGAGCACGCGCTCGAGTTGCGCGAACTGCTTGAACGTGGTGACCACCTTGCCTTTCATACGTACCAGCGGATACGGCGTGCCGTCCGGCCGCGTATAGACGTTCGCGTTCGGCGCGTACAGGTCGGGGCCGGTGAAATCGTGGAAGTCGCTGGGATCGGGCGATGTGGACCAGGTGCCGCCGAAGATTTTCGGATAGCGCACCTGCAGCCACAGCGTGGCCCAGCCGCCCGACGAATGACCGGTGAGGAAACGTCCGCCGGCTTTCGCGTCCATGCGGTAGTGCGATTCGAGGTACGGAATCACTTCGGCGGTGAGCGCGGTGCCCCACGGCCCGTTGTTCACCGAGTCGGCGAATTCGTGCGTGCCGGTGGCGGTGTGCTCGTCGAGGAACACCCAGATCATCGGCGGCATCGTGCCATCGGCCATGTTCGTCCACACTTCCGCGGCCTTCGAAGTGAGATAGGCGAGGTCACCGCCGAAGCCGTGCGTGAAATACACCGTCGGATAATGCGCGCTTTTGTCTTTGTCGTAGCCCGGCGGCAGCAACACCCAACCTTTGACCTGGATGGGCCGGCCCCAGAACGCGCTCAGCGCAGGGCTGGTGAAGTCGAGTGCATGGCTGTGCGGCTGCGCTGCACGCATGGCCTTCGTCAACTGCGCGCGCCGCTTCGCCGGAAGATCCGCTGGAACCGTCCACGGCTGCATCGTTTCGGTGAGCGCGCGCGTCAGGCGCAGGGTCGGAACCGAAGCGTCATCGTCGAACGGCACCGTAGTCACGTCGCTGACGAGATCGCCAGCACCGCGCCCGGAATAGTTGTAGTCGTGGTTGACGTCCAGCACCGCCTGCACGTCGTAGTCGCCGGCCGCGAGCTTCGAGAAGCCTTCGGGGAACGCCAGCGCATCGGCATCGATCAGCACCGACGCACCGGGCGCGAGGTCGTGCACCTCCATCGCCGCGACCGCGGTTTGCGTGGGCTGGAATTCGCTGATGTCGACTTCGGTGACCTTGCCGTCCTTGTTCTGTGCCGCCGCTTCCTTCGCGGGCAATGCGAACAACAGCAGCCGTCCGGAAACCATTTGCGTGGACGCGCCGTCCAGCGTCACGCGGAACACCCGATGCGGCGCGAGCGGCGCAGACGTCGCCTGCGCGGCGAGCGCAAGCGGCGCGAACAGGAGCAACAACAAGCAAGGCCACGAGCGCGTGCGCATCGTCATTTCCCCAAAGCGGCGCCGAGGCGCGGATTGTGGCACGGCGGCGCACCTGCGGTGGCCTGTTATGTCACGAAATTCGAACCACAATATTCTCGTCATTCCCGCGAAAGCGGGAATCCAGCGCCTTTTCCGTCAGTCATACAAAGACACTGGATCCCGGATATCGCTTCGCGATTCCGGGATGACGAGCGAAACAAGAACGCCTATTGCTTAGTACCAACGGTGAAGGTGTTATTCGCACGATCCACGTCCGGCAGCACGCCGTCGGGATCGACCGCGGCGCTCCTGATGCGCTTGCCGCCCGCGACCGGCACGTCGAATTGCGTGTGCTGCATCCAGGTCGCGACCGGCACGCGCACTTGCGCGGTGCTGCCGTCGACGTAGGTCACGCGCAACATCGCCGGCATCGCGAACTTGTCGAGGTTCGCCACCGTCACCAGCGCGCCCTTGGCCGGATCGTTGCCGACGTACTTCACGCCGGTGACGGCCAGGTCGAGTTTCCAGTTGTGTTGGAACCAGCCGCGCCAGAACCACGACAGGTCTTCACCGGCCGCGCTGTCCATGCTGCGGAAGAAATCGGAAGGCGAGGGGTGCCGGAACGCCCAGTCATGCACGTACTTCTTGAACGCGGCGTCGAAAAGTTCCGGTCCGAGGATCTGTTCGCGCAGCAGCGTGAGGCCGTACGCTGTCTTGAAGTAGGTGATCGGATGGCGGTACTTCTCCCTGATCACGTCCGCGCGCGTGAGGATCGGCGGCGCCTCGGGATCGTCGAACACCAGCTTCACGATGTCCTTCGCGGGATCGCCGGTCAGCGGCGCGTATTCGCTGTCCTTCTTCGGCGCGAACTGGCCGCCGTGCGCCTTGCCCCATGCGGTGTGCGCGATCGCGTCGACGAAGGTGTTCATGCCTTCGTCCATCCACGCGTCGCGGCGCTCGTCGCTGCCGACGATCATCGGGAACCACGAGTGCCCGACTTCGTGCACGCCCAGCAGGAACAGGGTGTAGCCGCTGGCCTTCCACCAGTCGAACACAATGCCGGGGTATTCCATGCCCCCGGCGATGCCCGCTTCCGCAATCGCGTTCGGCCACGGATATTCCACGCCCGTATATTTGGAGAAGAACTCCACCGTGTATTTCACGCCTTGCGTGGAATCCTGCCAGCCGTCCTTGCCGATGCTCTCGACCGGATACGCCGATTGCGCCAGCGCGTGCTTGCCGCTGGGCAGGTCGATGCGCGCCGCATCCCACACGTACGCGGCCGACGCGCCGAACGCGACGTCGCGGCTGTCGTGCATCCTGAAGTGCCAGGTCAGCGCGCCGCTCTGTTTCGGACGGCTATTCGGGTCGGTGACGTCGCCGGCGGAGCGGATCACCACGGTTCTGCCGGAGTTGCGCGCCTGTTCGTAGCGCTGCAATTCAGCCTTCGTCAGCACGTCCTGCGGGTTCACCAGTTCGCCCGAACCGACCACGATCATGTTCGACGGCACGGTGATCGAATAATCGAAGTCGCCGTATTCGAGGTAGAACTCGTTGTTGAGGTAGGGCGCGGTGTCCCAGCCGCGCAGGTCGTCGTACACGCACAGGCGCGGATACCACTGCGCGATTTCGAAGATGTCGCCGTTCTTGGTCGCGAACCAGTCGGTGCGTCCGCCGAATTCGCCGGGCACCGTGTAGTGCCAGGCTATGCGCACGCGCACCTTGCCGCCGTGCGCGGCCACGGCCTGCGGAAGATCCACGCGCATGCGGGTGTCGCTGACGATGTAGTGCGCCTTGACGGCACCGCTGCCGCTTTCCACTTCCACCGACGTGATCACGTCGCCTTCGGTGTGCTCGTCGAACCTGGGTGCGTGATCTCGGGTGAAGTTGCCGCGCGCATCGGTGCGGTAGAGGTTCTGGTCGAGCTGCAGCCACAGATAGCCGAGCGACTGCGGGCTGTTGTTGGTGTAGGTGATGGTTTCGGTACCCGTGAGCGTCTTCGCGTTCGGGTCCAGCGTCGCGTGGATCTGGTAATCCGCGCGGTTCTGCCAGTAGTCCGGGCCGGGCCGTCCGTCGGCGGCGCGATAGCGGTTCACCGGGTTCTGGTGGTCGAACGGCGCGAACAACGCGAGCGGATCGTACTTCGACGCGACCGGCTTGTTCGTCGCGGGAGCCGCCGAGGTGAAAGGAGCGATCAGCAGCAGCGTGAGGGCGCACCAGCATGCGTTCTTCATCGGGTATCCGTGACAGCAGAGGGAACGGCGCAACGAACGGCGCCAGCCCGCGAGGATGCCATGTCATCCGCGCGGGGTCACGATGACCAATGGCACAGACGGCGGCGCGATCACGAAGCCGCGGATTGACCGGCTGCGCTCGCCGGGGTGCCGATGAACGTCAGCTTGTCGCCATCGACGCCGCTCAGCAACAGTCGCGGTTGCTTGCCGTGGACATCGAGATCGAGCGTGAAGGTGCCCTGCAGATATTTGCCCGCGGCCGCGTCCAGCGCCGCCAGTGCGGGATCGTTGCAGGCCATCAGCGTCGACACGAGATTGCCGATGGTGAGTTTGCCGCCGGCGACGGAATAACTTCCGCGCATGCGATTGCAGGTGTTGCCGATCGAAACACCCTGCGCGTCGAAATCGAGCTGCACGGGTCGATCAGCGCGCGCGAACAACGCATCGATGCGCCGGCCGGCTTTGTCGGCCGCGTTCGCGAGTTGCCAGTGATATTGGGTGAGCAATGTCGTGGCGTCGGCAGCGGGCGCCGTGGCGGTCACCGCCGGCAGCGGCGTGGACGCGCCGGAAGGGGGCGCTTCGCTGGACGACGCGCCGGCAACCTGCGCGGTGGCGGAAGCAAGGCTCGTTCCGTTGGATGGCGACTGCGAACACGCAGCCAGCGCGAGAACCACGATAACGGCGAAGGCGGTTTTCATGGCGTTTCCTCGGCTCGCTTGTGCGAAAGTGTGCCGCGGTGACGCTGAACCGGCTGTTCCCGTCCCGGTGCGTAGCCGTGGCAAAGAAGGGTCAGCGCGCTTGACGCGCGGCGGTGCTTTCCAGGACCAAGGGCTGAATGGGTTTGGCGGTGTCGGGTCACAGCACCGGCGACATCATGCCGATGGCGTTCTGCACCAGCCGCGTGCGGAACGGCCGCGCGAGCACGGCCTGCATCGTCACCGGCTGCGAGACGGCGAGATAGCCTTGCTGGCGGCGGCGGATCGTCGCGGTCGTGGCGCGGTCGGCGATCAGCAGGTTGTTCTCGTAATTCAGCTCCAGGCTGCGGCGGTCCATGTTGGCCGAGCCCACCAGCGCGAGTTCGCCGTCGATGGTGATTGATTTGGTGTGCAGCAGGCCCAGCGGGTATTCGTACACGGTCACGCCGCACCCGAGCAGGTCGCCGTAGGCGCTGCGGCAGGCGTTGCCCACCAGCCACGAATCGTTGCGCGCGGGAAACACGATCGTGGTTTCCACGCCGCGCCGCGGCGCAGCGCACAGCGCGCGCAGGATGGATTCGTCGGGCACGAAATAGGGCGTGGTGATCAGCAATTCCCTGCGCGCGGCGTACATGCAGGCCACGAACATGTCGGACATGGCGTTGTCGGGGGTGGTCGGGCCGGTGCCGAACATTTGCGCCGTCGCGGCCTCGTCGAAACACTGCGGCGCAGGCATCGCCGCAGGCAGGGATTCCAGCCCCTCGCCGGTCTCGGCGATCCATGCGGCCAGGAAAAGATGTTGTTGCTGGCGCACCACCGGTCCTTCGCAGCGCAGGAAGATGTCCACCCACGGCGCGAACCTGGGCTTGATGCGGAACGCCGGATCGGCGCAGTTCTGGCTGCCGCAATACGCGATGCGGTTGTCGATCACCACGATCTTGCGATGGTTGCGCAGATCGACGCGGCCGACCGCGAGGTGGCCGAGGCGCGGCACGTCGTCGAGCGTCGCGATCAGGCGCACGCCCGCGTCGCGCAACTGCTGCCAGCGCGGCGAATGGATGAAGGCGCGCGATCCCAGCGCATCGGCCATCACCCGGCATGCCACGCCGCGCCGCGCAGCGGCCACGACCGCTTCTGCGACCTCTCCGCCATGGTGGTCGTCCAGCCAGATGTAGAAGCTGATATGCACGTGCTCGCGGGCTTGTTGGATATCGCGAACCAGTGCCCGGATCGCGACATCGGAATCCGTCGTCGGGATGCCCGGTGGCGCGTCGGAATCGCCCAGCAGCGCGATGCGGTTGCCCGCCACCGGCCGATAGCCGTTGATCGAGTGGGCGAGGTCGAACAGGGTGGCCACGTGCGGTTCGAGCGGGGCGGGCGCGAAGGCGCTGTCGTCCGGCAGCAATGTCCGGGCTTCCGCCTCGCGCAGCCGCCTGACGCGCTCGTGGCCGATGCTGGTTTCGCCGAGCAACAGGTAGGCGACGACCCCGGCCAGCGGCAGGAACATGATCACCGCCACCCATGCGATGCGCGAGGCCGGCGTGCGGTTGGGGCGCGTGATCGCGCGCGCGACCACCAGCAGGTGCAGCGCGAGGAGCGCCAGCGAGAGCAACGCACCCAACGGGGAATACGACCAGCTCAGCGCGAACGGCATGACGGCATCCGGAAGCGGGATGCCGTCAGACTAACCCAGTTGCCGCCATGGAAACCGGTGGTCCGCCGGCGTCGCCTCAACCCTTGTGTTTCGCGAGCCGCAGCCAGGTGTCGACCACCGTGTCGGGATTCAGCGACACCGATTCGATGCCCTGGTCCATTAGCCATTCGGCGAGATCGGCGTGGTCGCTGGGGCCCTGTCCACAGATGCCGACGTACTTGCCCTTGGCGCGCGCGGTCTTGATCGCCATCGACAAGAGTTTCTTGACCGCCGGATTGCGTTCGTCGAACAGTGAAGCGACGATCGAGGAATCGCGATCGAGGCCGAGCGTCAATTGCGTCAAGTCGTTCGAACCGATCGAGAAGCCATCGAAGATGTCGAGGAATTCCTCGGCCAGCAACGCGTTGGAAGGTACCTCGCACATCATGATGACCTTGAGTGCCGCGTTGCCGTCGATGCTTTCGCCTTGCTTCAGGCCATTCGCCTTCAATACTTCGATGACCTTGCGGCCTTCGTCCAGCGTGCGGATGAACGGGATCATCACCCACACGTTGTCGAGACCCATCGCCTCGCGCACTTTTTTCACCGCCTTGCATTCGAGGCCGAACGCTTCCGCGAACGAATCGTCCACGTAGCGCGATGCGCCGCGGAACCCGATCATCGGATTTTCCTCGTGCGGCTCGAACTTGCCGCCGCCGAGCAGGTTCGCGTATTCGTTGGATTTGAAATCCGACATGCGCACGATCACGGTTTTCGGATACACCGATGCCGCGATCGTGGCGATGCCTTCGGCCAGACGATCGACATAGAAATCGACCGGACCGGCATAGCCCGCGATGCGCTCGTCGATCTTCTTCTTGGTCTCCGCATCCTGCTGGTCGTATTGCAGCAGCGCTTTCGGATGCACGCCGATATGGCTGGCGATAATCATCTCGAGGCGCGCCAAGCCGATGCCCTGGTTCGGCAGCATGCCGAAATCGAACGCGCGCTCGGGGTTGGCGACGTTCATCATGATCTTCAGCGGCGCGGGCGGCATGTCGCCGAGATCGGCGGTGATGCGATCGAACTTCAGCTTGCCGTCGTAGATGAAACCGGTGTCGCCTTCGGCGCAGGACACGGTGACTTCGTGGCCGTCCGGAATTTTCTGCAGCGCGTCGCCGGTGCCGACCACCGCCGGCACACCCAGCTCGCGCGCGATGATCGCGGCGTGACAGGTACGTCCGCCGCGGTTGGTGACGATGGCCGCGGCCTTTTTCATGATCGGCTCCCAGTCGGGATCGGTCATGTCGGCGACCAGCACGTCGCCTTCCTTGAACTCATGCATTTTGTCGAGCGACTTGATGACGCGCGCGGTACCCGCGCCGATCTTCTGGCCGATCGAACGGCCTTCGGCCAGCACCTTGCCTTGCTCGTTCAACTGGAAGCGTTCGAGCTGCGTCGCGTGCGCGCGCGACTTCACCGTTTCCGGGCGCGCCTGCACGATGTAGAGCTTGCCGGTCGCGCCGTCCTTCGCCCACTCGATGTCCATCGGGCGCTTGTAGTGTTCCTCGATGATCAGCGCCTGCTTCGCGAGCGATTCGACGTCGGCGTCGCTGATGCAGAACTTGCGGCGCAATTCCTCCGGCGTCGCTTCGATCTTCACGCGCTCGCCGGGCTTGTCGGAATACACCATGCGCTGCTGCTTGGCGCCGAGGTTGCGGCGCAGCACCGCGTGCTTGCCGGACTTCAGCGTCGGCTTGAACACGTAGAACTCGTCGGGATTCACCGCGCCCTGCACGACCATTTCGCCGAGGCCGTAGCTCGCGGTGACGAACACCACATCGCGAAAACCGGATTCGGTGTCGAGCGTGAACAGCACGCCCGAGGCGCCGATGTCGGAACGCACCATCAACTGCACGCCGGCGGAAAGCGCGACTTCCTCATGGCTGAAACCCTGGTGCACGCGATAGGCGATCGCGCGGTCGTTGTAGAGCGATGCGAAGACTTCCTTCACCTTGTGCAGGACGTCATCGACGCCGGTGACGTTGAGGAAGGTCTCCTGTTGGCCCGCGAACGATGCATCCGGCAAGTCTTCGGCGGTTGCCGACGAACGCACCGCCACGGGTACATCGTTACCGCCTGCGTCCTTGCAAAGTTTTGCGTAGGCTTCGCGGATCGCGTGTTCCAGCGCATCCGGCAATTTTGTGTCCACGATCCAGCCGCGGATTTCCTTGCCCGCCGCCGTCAGCGCGTTGACGTCTTCCACGTCGAGCGAAGCCAGACGTTTCTGGATCCTGTCGGCGAGCCCACTCTTTTCCAGGTATTCGCGGAACGCATCCGCGGTGGTCGCGAACCCGCCCGGCACCGACACGCCCAGTTTCGCGAGGTTGCCGATCATCTCGCCCAGCGAGGCGTTCTTGCCGCCGACCTTGGCGAGGTCGGTCATGCGCAACTGATCCAGCCACAGGACGAGTTCGGTCACTTGCGATCTCCATGTTCGGGCGACGAGCCCGCAAAACGCCCATTTTCGCGGGCATCCGGGCCCGAAACAAGCCGAGCCGCGCCGCGCGTTTGGCGCGGATACACTCGGCGTTTGCGTCGCATCCGGAGATGGCTTTGAACGGCAACGGCCGCAGGACGGTGTTCTTCGTTTCCGATTCCACCGGCATCACCGCCGAGACCATCGGCAATTCCATCCTCGCGCAGTTCGAAGGCGTGAAGTTCGACGGCCACCGCATCGCGTTCGTGGACAACCGCGAGAAGGCCGAAGCCGCGGCGCTGCGAATCAAGACCGTGTACGCGCAGAACGGCGAGCGCCCGATCGTTGTCAACACCGTGGTCGACCCGCAGTTGTGCGAGATCATCGCCGAATCCGGCGCGCTGATGATCGACGTGATGGCGCCGTTCGTCGGCACCCTGGAACTGGAGCTCGGCACGCGCCGTTCCGGCGCGATCAACCGCGCGCACGGGTTGGTGGATTTCAACCAGTACGAAGCGCGCATCAACGCGACCAATTACGCGCTCGCGCACGACGACGGCATCGACGTCGATTACAGCCAGGCCGACGTGGTGCTGGTCGGCGTGTCGCGCGTCGGCAAGACGCCGACCTGCCTGTACATGGCGCTGCACTACGGCGTGAAGGCCGCCAACTATCCATTGACCGACGAAGACCTGGAACGCGATCGCCTGCCCAAACGTCTGGAAGGTTGCCGCAATCGCCTGTACGGACTCACCATCGATCCGATCCGGCTGGCGCAGGTGCGCGAAGCGCGCCGCCCCGGCAGCGCCTACGCGAAACTCGACCGCTGCAAGCGCGAACTCATCATTGCGGACACCATTTTCCGCAACGAGAACATTCCATCGCTCAACACCACCCACACCTCGATCGAGGAAATCGGCAGCAAGATCATGGCGCACCTCGGGATCGAGAGGCACATGTTCTGATCGGTTCGTCACGGTGCGGGCCTGGCCTTGGCACAGCTGTTGCATCATTCCCTCCAGTACAGGGTCGCCTGCCTGAAGGGGGTTCCGATGGATACGATCATCGATGCCAAGGAAACCGAGCGTGTGCTCAGCCACCTGGCGCGCCTGCGGCACCGGCGTGATTACGCGGAATCGGACATGCTGGACAGCCTGCGGCCGGCCTGGCTGGGGATGGATACATGGGACGTCGTCCTCGACGATTTGGAAACCCAGCGCTACAAGGAGCGAGTTCGCGTCGCGCGCCTGCAAGTCGTCGGCGAGTAACATCACCCGCAGTGAACGGTGCGGGTGTCATGAGCGAGACCTTTTCCAACATCGTTGATTGCGCCAGCATCGACGCGGGTGCGTGGCCGCAGGAATTGCGCACACGTTCGCACGTGTTCCGCGCAGACGTCGGGCGCGAGGATGGCAGCACCGATTCCGCGCCGAGTCCGCACGATTATTTCGACTCGGCGCTGGCGTCGTGCAAGGCACTGACGGCCATCTGGTATGCGAAGCGCCGCGGCATTCCGCTGGAAAGGGTGGCGACGCGCGTGGAGCGGGACGATCACGCGGAACGGGAAGGGCGTTACCGCCTGCGCGTGCACCTCGAATTCCAGGGGCCGCTCACCGACGAGCAGCGCGCATCGCTGCGGCGCGCGGCCGACAACTGCCCGATCCACAAGCTGATGACGCGCGCGGAAATCGAGATCGAAACCGTCGGCTGAGCTTCGCTGCTCAGTGGCGGTTTTTTGCGATCGAAGGATCCTCGCGCACCGGCAACGGCACGTTGCAGATGTCGATTTTGCCGGCCTTGTAGAGATACCACGCGTCGCTGCGGTTGCGGCGCGATTCCACCAGCGCGGTGAAGGCCGGCGTGTCGGTGCGCAGCACTTCCAGATGCATGCGTTCCGACGGCGGCAAATCGGAAGCCAAACGCACGCGCAGGATTTTCGTCTGCTGCGCGGGATTTGCGTAGAAGCCCATCGGGCCGTCGCCGCGCGGCAAATCGGAAAGGTATTGCATGCCTTGCACGACGCGACCGATCAGCGCGATGTTGCGGTCGAGCTGGCGCGGCGCCTGTCCGATCACGGCGTAGAGCTCGGTGCCGGGCCCGGAATCGGGCGTGTTGTCGCGGCCCGCGCCGACCATGCCGTAGCAATGCACCAGCCAGGTCTTGCCGGTTTTCGGATCGCGCGCGACGGGAAAACCGTTGCTGAAGCCGACTTCCGGCGCGTACACGTCGCCGTCCGGCAATTTCGTGAAAGGCAGAGCGGGCGCGGCGTCGCGTTCGAATTCCGGCGCGATCGTCGCCTTGGCCTTGCCCAGCGAACGCGGCGGATGCGCGGGATGTCTGTCTTCGGCGGCCGGATCGCCCCATTGCGTCACGAAGCCATCCTGCACCCGCAGGATCGCCAGCCCGTCCCAGTAATGTTCGTGCGCGAGCGTGCGGATGTTGTCGGCGTGCAGCGGCGCGTAAGCGGGATCGAGTTCGATCACCACGCGGCCTTGCGGCAGGTCCATGTACAACGTGTCGTCGGGATTCAGCGCGCGCCAGTCGGATGGCTTCGACGCCTTCAGGATCTGATCCATGGTCGGCGCGGGCCTGGTGGCCGCAGCATCGGCGGCTTGGCCGATCGCCGGCGAAGCGAGCGCGCAAGCCAGGCAAGCGGCGGCGACGGAATACGCGATTCGATTCATGGTCGATTCCCCCGTGCATGGCTGTCGCGGTTGAACACGTCCGGCCCGAACGCACGCACGCCTTGCTGCCCGGCGTAGCCGAGGTGCGGAAGGCCGAACCAGCCTTCGATGCTGCGCAGCAGGCTGTAGTGGTTGTAAGCCACGTTCGACGTGGTGCCCGGCTGCACGAACGGCGACAGCACCACCGCACCGATGCGCCCGCCGCCGGGGCCGAACTGGCCGGGTCGCGGAGCGCCTGCGGGCCTGGTTTCACCGCAGCAGGCCGCGGCGTCGGTGCCCTCGTCGAAGGTGATGATCAGCAGCCCATCCTGCTTGAACGCGGGCGATGCGACGATCTGCGGCACCCATTCGCGCAGGAACTTGTCGGCCGAAACCAGCCCGCCCGGCTCACCGTCCTTGCACGGCGCGTCGTGGCCATCGTGGCAAAGATTCGGCGTGATGAAGGAAAAGTTCGGCGTGGTCACGACCGATTGCAGGTCGCCCGGCAGCTTGTCGAGATTGACGACGTGCGCGGCGCAATCCGCGTGGTCGTCGATGATCGAATGGAAATACACGAATGGGTTGTGCTTGTCGGCGTACTGGTCCTTCGCGGTCGCGCCGTTGGTGTGGTCGACTTGGCCGATCTCCACGTGCGCGCAGGCCGCGGCTTCGCGCGCAGGATCGGCGCCCATGCTTTCCATGTAACCCTTCCACGTGAAGCCCGCGTCCTGCAACTGGTTCGCCAGCGTCTTCACGTCCGCGGGATACACGCAGCCCGTGCCGCGGATCTGGCCGTGTGCATCGAAGCCCGGTTTGCTGCGCTTGAACTCGCTGAAGACGTGGCAGTCCTGCTGCGTTTCGGGATTAGGCGCCTGGCCGCTGATGATCGAAATGTAGTTGTCGAGACTGAAATGCCCGGTCGCGAAATACTGCGTCAGCAGCAAGCCCTGTTTCGGCAGCGCGTGCGCGAGATACGGCGCGGGCGAATGCTCGCCGAACGTGACCTGGAACGGTTCGTTCTCGAGGATGATCACGAACACGTGGCGCGGCCTGGGATTCTGGACGCCATTCGTGGCGGCACGCGTGGCCTGTCCGTCAGCGCATCCGGCCAGCAGCATGCCGATCAACAAGGCCGCCGCAAGGTGCGTTCCACTCGTCGTCCACCGCATGTCGCGCACTCCGCGTCACCGTGAGGGCGCCCACGATAGCAAACCCGCGCTGGTTCGCGGTCAACCTGCCGGATTCCGGGGCGGATCGATGATCCGCTCGATGGCGACCTGCAGGTAGCGGCGCGCGTACTTCGGCCGGTGCTGCGCGAACACCCTGCGCGCATGTTCGACGTGGCTGGCTTCCGGCGCGAACACGAACAGGAACGCGCCACCCTTGCGGGCGAGTTCCGCGTCGTCCTTGAGGAATCCCGATTCGGTGCCGGCGAACTCGGCGATGCGCGCTTCGGCGCGCTGCAGCCAGTTGGCCTGGCGGTGCGCTTCCAGCTGGTTGACCACGAAGTCACCCGTGGCCGCGCGCACGTTTTCGGCGCCCACGCCGGATTCCGTGAAGGCGTGTTCAGCTTCCTGGGCGTCGCGCAGGCTCGGGTAGCCGGCCACGATGTAGTGCTTCGGATAAAACGTACCGAAGGACGTATCGCTTTGCTTGAAGAATGCCCAGTGCCTGATCATGGCCCATCCCTCGCGCCGCGCGCGGCGCGGGCCCGAACGGGCGACACCGCGGCGACCCTAGGCTGCGCCCCGGATTGGGAAAAAAACGTTGCCGGCGCGTGACGGCCACCTGGACAAATGTCCAGATGCAGCGGGTCACCGATGATCCGCCGCGGATCGCGCCTCGGGTTGGTCCGCGCAGCCGGAGCCGGGCTTTGCTTGGCTCCGGCTGGTTGAAAAAGTGCAGGGACAGCACTTTTTCAATACAGGTTCACTTCACGGGCGCGCCGGGCACAGCGCCATCGTCGGCATCGAGCAGGAACAGATCCGCGCCGCCGCTGCCGGCCGACAGGATCATGCCTTCGCTCAAACCGAAACGCATCTTGCGCGGCGCGAGGTTGGCGATGAACACCACGTTGCGGCCGACCAGCTTCGCGGGTTCGGCATAGGCGGCCCTGATGCCGGAAAAAATCTGGCGCTTGCCAAGTTCGCCCGCGTCGAGTTCAAAGCGCAGCAGCTTGTCGGAACCGTCCACCGCTTCGCACGCCAGCACCTTGCCGACGCGCAGGTCGAGTTTGGCGAAGTCGTCGATGGAAATCGTTGCGGGGCTCGGGACTGGGGACTGGGGACTGGAAGAAGCGGGACTCGGGACTTGGGACTCGGGACTAGAAACTGCGGGACTCGGGACTCGGGACTCGGGACTCGTCGACGTTGTGGTGTGTGCGCGCTTGTCTCCCTCTCCCGCGTGCGGGAGAGGGCCGGGGTGAGGGGAAGACGAAGCAGGAGCAGACGGCTGCAACGACTCTTTCGACGCTCCAATCATGGCTTCGACATTCTTCGGATCAATGCGGGTGACCAGCGCCTTGAACGGCTTGATCGCGTGGCCGAGCAACGGTTTCAGCGCGGCTTCGAAATCGGCCGGCGCGTCGTCGAGGAATTCGAACGCACGCGCGGCGGTCGCAGGCACCACGGGTGCCAGCCAGATCGTCAGCAGCCGGAAATAGTTGAGCGCCAGCGTCAGCACGACGTGCAGTTCGTCGCGTTTCGCTTCGTCCTTCGCCATCACCCACGGCGCGTGGTCGGCAACGTAGGCGTTGACTTCGTCCGCGACTTCGATGATCAGCCGGATTGCAGCGGCGTAATCGCGCAATTCGTACAACGCGGCGCAGGCTTCCAGCTTCGCGGCGGCCGCGTCGTAACGGCCGCGCACTGTTTGCGGCAATGTCGTCGCGAGCTTGCCGTCGAAGTGCTTGTGCACGAAGCCCGCGCAACGGCTGGCGATGTTCGCCCACTTGCCGACCAGGTGCGAGTTGACGCGTTCCTCGAACGCTTTCAAATCGAGGTCGATGTCGGCCAGCGTCGGGCCGAGCATCGAGGCAAGGTAATAGCGCAGCCAATCCGCATCGAGATGGTCGAGATAGGTGCGAGCGTTGACGAACGTGCCGCGCGACTTCGACATCTTGGCGCCGTCGACAGTGAGAAACCCGTGCACGTTCACCGCGGTCGGCATGCGCAGGCCCGCGCCGTGCAGCATCGCCGGCCAGAACAGCGTGTGGAAATAGATGATGTCCTTGCCGATGAAGTGCACCATCTCGGTGTCGCTGCCGGCGCGGATGAAACGCTCGAAATCCGCCGGCTTCAAATCGGGCTTGACGCCGCCCTCGCACAACTCCTTGAACGCGGCGAGATAGCCGACCGGCGCGTCCACCCACACATAGAAATACTTGCCGGGCTGGCCGGGAATTTCGAAGCCGAAGTAGGGCGCGTCGCGCGACACGTCCCAACTGCGCAAGCCGTCGGCGAACCACTCCTTCAACTTGTTGACGACTTCCGACTGCAGCCCGCCGGCGGCGCGGCGTTCTTCCAACCACTGCTTCAACAGGTTTTCGAAATCGGCGAGCTTGACGAAGAAATGCAGCGATTCCTTTTCGACCGGCTTGGTGCCCGACACAACGGAGTACGGATCGATCAGGTCGATCGGGTTGTAGGTGCTGCCGCACACCTCGCAGGCATCGCCGTACTGGTCCTTCGAATGGCAGACCGGACATTCGCCCTTGATGAAGCGATCGGGCAGGAACATCTGCCGCTCGGGATCGAACAGTTGCTTGACCGGTTTCGACTCAACGTGGCCGTTGTCCTCGAGCGCGTGCCAGATCGCGTACGTCAGCTCGCGATTCGCATTCGTGTGCGTGCTGGAATAGTGGTCGTAGACCACGCCGAAATCGCGCAGGTCGGCCGTGTGTTCCTTCCACACGCCATCGATCAGCGTTTCCGGCGTGATGCCTTCCTTCTCCGCACGCAGCATGATCGAGGTGCCGTGCGCGTCGTCCGCGCAGACGTAATGCACCGTGCTGCCGGCCATCCGCATCGCGCGCACCCAGATGTCCGACTGCACGTGTTCGACGATGTGGCCCAGATGGATGCGGCCATTCGCATAGGGCAGGGCGCTGCTGACCAGGATTTCGCGGGGCATTGCTCGGATTCGCAATCGCAAGACGATCACGGATTATCGCATGACCCCGACTTTTCCTTCCTCCGCTTGCGGGGGAAGGTGGCCGAAGGCCGGATGGGGGCAACGCTCGCGGAGCAATCAGCTGCTCGCCGCGGCGTCATGCAATTGCGCGGGAAAGGCTCACTCCGTTGGTGCCGTCCACGGCGTGTTCTCAGAGTTCGTCTCGGCGAATCAGGACGACAAATTCATCCATGGGCGAGAACATGTAGTTTCCAATTGGAGCGTACCTTGGATCGTCGTTTGCAAAAGGGTTCTCATCGAGCCACTCGATGACGATCGTTCTGTCGTCCAAAAGATCTTCTTTTTCTTGCATCCACTCCAGAAATCGCGCATTCAACGTGAGATGGTTTCTCGTGTCGCCGATCATTACCACTCGTGCCAATGCGCTACCGTCTGGGACAGGCACGCTCACAACGTCGCCGAGCAATACTTCAGAACCGTTTCGATACTGCATTGTTGAATGGCTGACTACCACCCCATGTAATGCCCGCCGTTGATTGCGAGGTTCGCACCGGTGATCCAAGCGGCCTTGTCGTCGAGGAAGAAGGCGACGGCATAGGCGATTTCGTCGGGTTCGCCCAAACGGCCCAGCGGGATCTGCGCGACGATCTTGGCGCGCACGTCTTCGGGCACGGCCATCACCATGTCGGTGCCGATGTAGCCGGGCGAGACGGTGTTGACGGTGATGCCGAACTTGGCGTTTTCCTGCGCCAGTGAAATGGTGAAGCCATGCATGCCGGCCTTCGACGCCGCGTAGTTGGCCTGTCCGTACTGGCCTTTCTGGCCGTTGATCGAGCTGATCTGCACGATGCGGCCCCACTTGCGTGTGCGCATGCCTTCGATCACGGGGCGGGTGACGTTGAAGCAGGCGTTCAAGTTGGTGTTCACCACGTCCATCCACTGCTGGTAACTCATCTTGTGGAAGGTGGTGTCGCGGGTGATGCCGGCGTTGTTGACGAGGATATCGACAGGTCCGAGCTTGCCCTCGATCTCGCGCACCATCTGCTCGCACGATTCCGGATCGGAGACGTCGCCCTGCACGGTCAATACATCGATGCCTTCGCCCTTGAGCTTGTCGCGCCACGCCCTGGTTTTTTCCTCGTTGCGGTAATTGGTCGCGACCTTGTGGCCCATCTTCGCGAGCCGATGGACGATCGCGGTACCGATGCCGCCGGTGCCCCCCGTTACCAATGCCACGCGTGCGCTCATGACCGCTCCTCCCGTGTGATGGTGCGGCCATCCTACGCCTGCCTTCGCGCCGGCGGGAAGACTGCGAGAAGGGCTAAGGGACCTGCTACGCTACTTCGCTACATCCCTGTAGCTCGCCCTTCGGGCTGCCTGCGGCGTTCAAATCGGCAGTCCCTGCCGATTTAGTCCGATGCTTGCCTGTGCGACGCGCGTGGTCGCGCCGCGCAATGGCGAAAGATCGAAGTCGCGCGCGGCGATGCGGAGCATGGTTTCGACGTCGTGCGCATCGGGTAGCTGCTGGCCGAGGAAGCGCAGCGCATCGGCTATCGCCGCGCGCGGATCGGCCACCTCCACCGCCGGCGCATCGCTGGATTTGGAAAGCTTGCGGCCCTGCGCATCGACCGCCAGCGGCAGGTGCAGGTACGCGGGTGTCGGCAAGCCGAGCAGGCGCTGCAACAGAATCTGGCGCGGCGTGGAATCGAGCAGGTCGCAGCCGCGCACCACTTCGGTGATGCGCTGGAATGCATCGTCCACCACGCAGGCGAGCTGGTAGCTCCACAGGCCGTCGGCGCGGCGCAACACGAAATCGCCGACCGCTTCGCGCACGTTCTGGCGCTGCGGTCCTTGCAGGCCGTCGTCGAAGCTGATGTCGACGTCCGGCACGCGCAGCCGCCAGGCGGGTTCGCGATCAGCGTGGCGCGCGCCGATGCAGCGTCCGTCGCGGTGGATCGCGCCGGCCGCTTCCAAGTCGGCGCGGCTGCACCAGCACGGAAACGCGAGGCCGTCGTCCTGCAGCTGCCGCAACGCCTGCGCGTAGGCTTCGCCGCGCCGGGATTGGTGCAGCGGCGGTGTGTCGGCAGCCAGTCCGAGTTGCGCCAGCGTCGAGAGGATCGATTCGGTCGACCCCGCCACTTCACGCGGCGGGTCGATGTCGTCGACGCGCAGCAACCACTGGCCGCGCCGGTTGCGCGCGCGCAGCCAGCTTGTCAGCGCGGCCACGAGCGAGCCGAAATGCAGTTCGCCGGTGGGCGATGGCGCGAAACGTCCCCGATAGGTTTTCGCCCCCTCTCCCCCAACCGCTGCATGGTTGGGGGAGAGGGCCGGGGTGAGGGGGGAAGCGGACATTGGGCGGCATCGTAGATGAAAGCGCCGCAACGGACGGATTGCGGATCACGGCGACGACTTGGCAGGTGTTGCCGCCACGCCCCTCACCCAACCCCTCCCCGGACGCAAAATCGTTCGGGTGAGAGGGCTTCAGGCTTCGCGTGCGCGGGCGCGTCGGCTAGTATGCGGCAGCAGCCTGACCAGAGACGGGGAAGCCGATGAGCGCAATCACGGGAACATTATCGCGTCGCGAATTGACGATCCGCGGCATCGTCATCGGCATCATCATCACGGTCGTGTTCACCGCCGCGAACGTCTACGCGGGCCTGAAGGCGGGTTTGACGTTCTCCACGTCGATCCCCGCCGCGGTGATCTCGATGGCGATCCTGAAGGCGTTGCGTGACGCGACGATCCAGGAAAACAACATCGTGCAGACGGTGGCGTCGGCGGCGGGCACGCTGTCGTCGATCATTTTCGTATTGCCAGGCCTGATCATGATCGGCTGGTGGACGGGCTTTCCGTTCTGGACGTCGTTCGGCATCTGCGTGACCGGCGGCATCCTGGGCGTGATGTACACCATTCCGCTGCGGCGCGCGCTGGTGACCGATTCCGATCTGCCGTATCCGGAAGGCGTCGCCTGTGCCGAAGTGTTGAAGGTCGGTGCGAGCGGCAGCGAGGAAAAGCTGGCGCACGTTCCGGTTGAAACCGAAGCCCATGGTGCCGCGCCATCGAGTGCCACGCCCGGTAGCGGAGCGGGCCTGCGTGCGGTCGTCACCGGCGCGATCCTTTCGGCGATCTTCTACGTGGTCGTGCAGACGCGGATCTTCGCGTCCGATGTTGCCTCGTATTTCCGCATTGGCGATCGCGGTTCGGCCAGCGGTTTCGACTTCTCGCTTTCCTTCATGCTGTTCGGTGTCGGCCACCTCGTCGGCCTGTGGGTAGGCGTGGCGATGGGCGTGGGCGCGCTGATCGGCTGGGCCTGGGCGGTGCCGCATTTCACGGCGTTGCATCCGGCCACCGGCGCGGCCGCGGACGTGGCGCAGGGCGCGTGGAGCCATTACGTGCGTTTTGTTGGTGCGGGCACCATTGGCGTGGCCGCGATCTATACGCTCGGCAAACTGGTGAAACCCGTGGTTGCCGGGCTGGCCGGCGCGCTGCGCGCCTCGCGTGCCCGCAGCGCCGGCACGCTCGTCTCGATGCCGCGCACCGAACACGACATGCCGATCGGCATGGTCGGCTTGATTTCGCTCGCGTGTCTGATTCCGGTCGGATTCCTGCTGTGGAACTTCAGCCGCACCAGTGGGCTGGGGGACCATGTCTGGCTGCTGACGATCGGTGGCGTGTTGTTCGTGGTAATCCTGAGCTTCGTCGTTTCCGCGGTGTGTGGCTACATGGCGGGCCTGATCGGCTCGTCCAACAGTCCGCTGTCGGGAATCGGCATCCTGGTGGTGATCATCGCCGCGCTGCTGCTGGTCGCCGGCGTGCAGGCGGAGGCGGGCACTGGCAAGGCGGTGGTCGCGTTTGCGCTGTTCATCACCGCGATCGTGTTCGCGGTGGCGTCGATCGCCAACAACAACCTGCAGGACCTGAAGACTGGCCAGCTGGTCGATGCCACGCCGGAGAAACAGCAATGGGCGCTGGTGATCGGCGTGATCGCGGGCGCGCTGGTGATCCCGCCGGTGCTCAACCTGATGCAGCAGGCATTCGGCTTCAACGGCGCGCCGGGCGCCGATCCCGCGCGCGCGCTGCCCGCGCCGCAGGCGGGCCTGATCTCGGCGCTGGCGCAGGGCGTGATCACGCACAACATCGACTGGAGCCTCATCGGCATCGGCGCGGTGATCGGCGTGATCATCATCGTGCTGGATGAAATTCTCGCGCGCACTGCGAAGGGGCCGCGCCTGCCGCCGTTGGCGGTTGGCCTCGGCATCTACCTGCCGACATCGACCACGCTCATGGTGGTGGTTGGCGCGGTGGTCGGCGCGTTCTTCGACGCGCGCGCCGATCGCGGCAGGAATCCGGAAGGCACCAAGCAACTCGGCGTGTTGCTGGCGTCGGGCCTGATCGTGGGCGAAAGCCTGCTGGCCGTGCTGTACGCCTTGCTGATCGCGTTCGCCGACCAGCTCGGCTTCTCCAATCCGCACGCGCCGCTGGCGCTGGTGGGCGATTCGTTTGCGATGCCGGCCCTTGTCATCGGCGGCCTTGTATTCGCGGCGATCGTGGCCGCCACCTACATCTGGGCCGCGCGGCGGGGCCAGACCGCGGCTTGAGAAAACGCCGCCGCGCCACCAATCATGAGCTTTGTCACGCGTCCCACGAGGGGACGCGTGGCCTTGTCTTGTTCATTCTTCCGACCTGAATCGATCGCCATGAACAACACCACCGAAACCCGTCCCTTCGAAGCCGAAGTCGCGCAGGTCCTGCGCCTGGTCACGCACTCGTTGTATTCGCACAAGGAAATCTTCCTGCGCGAACTGGTTTCCAACGCTTCCGATGCCTGCGACAAGCTGCGCTTCGAAGCGATCGGCAAACCGGAACTGCTGGGCGAAGATGGCGAACTGCACATCGACATCGAGTACGACAAGGAAGCGAAGACGCTCACCGTGCGCGACAACGGCATCGGGATGAGCCGCGATGAAATCGTCGCGAATCTCGGTTCCATCGCGAGCTCCGGCACGCGGCGTTTCCTCGAATCATTGAGCGGCGAACAGCAGGCCGACGCGCGCCTGATCGGGCAGTTCGGCGTGGGCTTCTACTCTGCGTTCGTGGTCGCCGACAAGGTGACGGTGCTGTCGCGCCGCGCGGGCGTTGCCGCCGGCGAAGGCGTGAAATGGGAAAGCGACGGCCAGGGCGAATACTCGCTGGCCGCGCAAGACATTGCCGCGCGCGGTACGTCGGTGATCCTGCATCTGAAGGAAGACGAAACCGAATTCCTCGATCAGTGGAAGCTGCGCGACCTGATCCGCAAATATTCCGACCACGTCGCCTTCCCGATCCGCATGCGCAAGCAGAAGGACGGCAAGCCGACCGACGAATGGGAAACCGTCAACGACGCCTCGGCGCTTTGGGCCAAGCCGAAATCCGAAATCAGCGACGACGAATACAAGGCGTTCTACAAGTCGCTCGGCCACGACTTCAACGATCCGCTGGCGTGGACGCACAACCGCGTCGAAGGCGCGCAGCGCTTCACGACGCTGCTCTACATTCCCGCGCAGCCGCCGTTCGACCTGTTGATGGGTGCGCGCGATGAGCGCCGCGGCGTCAAGCTCTACATCAAGCGCGTCTTCATCATGGATGCGGCCGAGGAACTGCTGCCGAATTACCTGCGTTTCGTGCGCGGCGTGGTCGATGCGGACGATCTTCCGCTCAATGTCAGCCGCGAGATCCTGCAGCACAACCGCCAGATCGAGCGCATCAAGGCTTCGTGCGTCAAGCGCGTGCTCGACCTTATCGAGAAACTGGCCAAGGACGATCCGGAAAAGTTCAAGACGTTCCGCAAGGCTTTCGGCAACACGCTGAAGGAAGGCATCGTCGAGGATCCGTCCAACCGCGAGCGCATTGCGAAATTGCTGCGCTTTGCGTCGACCAAAGGCGAAGGCGCCGAGCAGGACGTGTCGCTGGACGAATACATCGCGCGCATGCAGCCCGGCCAGGACGCGATCTGGTACGTCACCGCCGACAGCTACAAGGCCGCCGCCGGCAGCCCGCAACTCGAAGCCTTTCGCGCCAAGGGCATCGAGGTGCTGCTGATGTTCGACCGCGTGGACGAGTGGATCCTCGGCCAGTTCACCGAATACGAAGGCAAGCCGCTGAAGAACGTCGCCAAGGGCGAACTGCCGCTGGACGAAGCCGACAAGAAGAAACAGGAAGAGGTCGCGAAGGAAGCCGAGCCGTTGGTATCGAGGCTCAAGCAACTGCTGGGCGACCGCGTGGGTGACGTGCGGGTTTCCGCGCGTCTCACCGAATCGCCATCGTGCCTCGCGCTGTCGGATTATGAATTGGCGCCGCATCTCGCGCGCCTGCTGCGCGAAGCGGGCCAGGAGATTCCGGATTCCAAACCCACCCTGGAAATCAATCCCGCGCATGCCTTGGTGAAGCGCGTGGAATCCGAAGTCGACGAAGCGAAGGCCAAGGACCTGGCGCTGCTATTGCTGGAGCAGGCCGAGATCACCGCCGGCGCGCAGTTGCCCGATCCGGCCGCGTTCGTGCAACGGATGAACCGGATGCTGGCGGGACAATGATCCAGCCGCGCGCAACGGAAAGGGCGGCGGGGCGCCGGCGCGCCCCTGCATGCGCGACTGCAGGAGCGGGCCTGCCCGCGACGACTCACCGGGCCAACGATGAGTGATCAGACTGCAACGCGCATCGACGCATGGCTGTGGGCGGCGCGCTTCTTCAAGACCCGCGCGTTGGCGAAGCAGGCTGTGGAGCGCGGACGCGTGACGCTCGCCGGCGCGACATTGAAACCGTCGCACGCGGTAAAACCCGGCGACATGTTGCGCATCACGCGCGGCGAGGAAACCTTCGAAGTGGAAGTCACCGCGCTCGCGCACAAGCGCGGCTCCGCCGCGCTGGCGCAAACGCTCTATCGCGAATCCGATGCGTCGATCGAAGCGCGCGAGGCCGCACGCGAGCAGCGCCGCGCCGAATGCGCGGGCTTCATGCCGCCGCCGAAACGGCCCGACAAGCGCGCGCGTCGATTGATCCGCGCGCTGGGCGACATCGACACGCTCTAGCCGATCGACGGGGCGTGCTTGATGTTGCGCGCCTGCCACGCGTACAGCGGAATGCCGAGCGTCAGCAGCACGAAGTTCCAGAACACCGCGTCCTTGCCGGCGCCGATCAAGGCCCACAGGCAGAAGCCGAACGCGGCGAACGCCAGCAGCAAGCCGCCTGCGCGCAGCGGACGTCCGCAGCGATGCGCCAGCACCACGTCGGCCATCGCGCAGAACAGGTAGCAAACGACATTGCCCAGCGTCGTCAGCAGCACCATGAAGGTGAACATCGCGACCATGCCGCGGCTGTAGTTGGCCAGCACCATCAGGCTATTGATGGCGCCCGCGACCAACAGCGCGGGCGCCGGCGTTCCGCGCGCGGATTCGCGCGCGAAAAGCTTCGGAAACAAGCCGTCCTTCGCCACCGCCTGCGGGAATTGGCCGGCGATCAGCGTCCAGCCGTTCAACGCACCGAAGCAGGAAATCGCCGCCGCCCCGGCGATCAGCCAGCTAGCCCAGCCGCCCCACAGCAGGCGTCCGGCTGCGGCGAACGGCGCCTGCGATTTCTCAAGTTCGGAGGCGGGCAGCAGGCCCATCACCACGGCGGTGCACGCGATGTAGAGCGCCGCGGCGATCGCGGTGCCGAGCACCGTCGCGCGTGGAATGGTCTTCTCCGGATCGCGCACGTGGCCGGCGGGAATCGTGGCGCATTCGACGCCCACGAAGGCGAACAGCGTGGCCGCGGTGCAGACGCTGATGGCGTCCAGCGGCGGTCCCGCCTGCGGTCCCGGCGTCAGCAGGTGCGGATCGAAATGCGCGAATCCGAACAGCGCCAACGCCACGAGCGGCAGGATCTTCAGGATCGTCGTCGCGACCTGCACGCCGCCTGCGCTGCGGATGCCGGCGATGTTCACCGCCACCAGCACCCACACCGCCGCCATCGCGGTCAGCGCGCCATACAACGGGTGTGCGCCCAGCGCCGGAATGAACGCCGACATGTAACTCGCGAAGGCGACGGCAATGGTCGCGTTGCCGCCCACCAGCGCGATCCAGTACACCCACGCCACCAGGAAACCGACGCAGTCGCCGAACGCTTCGCGGCTGTACGCATAGGGACCGCCCGCACGCGGCGCGCGCTTCGAGAGGCGAAAGAACACGCCGGCCAGCAGCAGTGCGCCGGCCGCGCTGAACGCCCACCCAGCAAGGCTGTAGCCGCCATAGGGCGCCAGCGACGCGGGCAGCAGGAACACGCCCGAGCCGATCATGTTGCCCAGCACCAGCGTGGTGACCGTGATCAGGCCGATCTGCCGCTTCGACACGCTCATGTGCTGCCTTTTCGGCGGGCTCCCCGGCGTCGCGCGAGTATACGCGTGCGGAGGCGATCGCAAGCGGCATCGGCTACGCTGTCGGCCGGTTCCGAGGAGTCGCGACCATCGCCCGCATCGCCATCACCCGCGCCGTCAGCCGTGCGCTGGAACATTGCGAGTTGACGCATTTGCAGCGTCGCCCCATCGACGTCGCGCTGGCGCGCCGCCAGCACGCCGCTTACGAGCAGGCGTTGCGCGACGCCGGTTGCGACGTGCGCCAGCTTCCCGAACAACCCGATCAGCCGGATTCAGTGTTCGTGGAAGACACCGCCATCGTGCTGGACGAAGCGGCGGTGCTTACGCGGCCGGGCGCGGCATCACGCCGTGGCGAAGTGGAATCGATGGCCGCGGCTTTGGACGGATTGCGCGACGTCGTGCGCATCGAGCCGCCCGGCACGCTGGACGGCGGCGACGTGCTGCGGCTGAATCGGACGCTATACGTCGGCGCCTCGGCGCGCAGCAGCGCGGAAGGCATCGCGCAACTCCAACGCCTGCTGGCGCCGTTCGATTACCGCGTGGTCGCGGTGCCGTTGCACGGCTGCCTGCACCTGAAGAGCGCGGTGACGCAAATCGCCCCCGGGCAGGTACTGGTGAATCCCGCCTGGATCGATGCGCGCTGCTTTCCGGGTTGGGAACCGGTCGCGATCGATCCCGCCGAACCGCACGCGGCCAACGCGTTGCGGGTCTGCGATGCGTTGATCTATCCGGCGTCGTGCCCGCGTACGGCCGATGCGCTGCGCAAACGTGGCCTCGATGTCCGCAGCGTGGACATGTCGGAAACCGAAAAGGCCGAGGGCGCCGTCACCTGTTGCAGCGTGATCGTGTGCGATTGATGCCGGCGCTTGCGCCGGCGGTTGGAGCGGCCGACACTATGCGCGCTCCGTTGCGGGGAACAGGATGCCGGTCTTCGACCTATTCAAGCGGTTGGTGGGAACGAACGCGCCCGTCGGCGAACGACGGGGCGACGAACGGATTCGCGCGTCCGCGGGCGCACGCGTGCTGGTGGTGGACGACTCCGCCACCATCCGCGCGGTGCTCGGCAAGATGCTCGCGCAGGACAGCTACGAGGTGCTGGTGGCCGCGGATGGCGAAAGCGCGGTCACGCTGGCACAGGCCCAGCTTCCCGACCTGATCTTCCTCGACATCGTGCTGCCCGGCATCTCGGGTTTCGCGGTATTGCGCGCGCTGCGCCGCGACAGCCGCACCCGCACCACGCCGATCATCATGATGAGCGGCAACCAGCAGGCGACCGAACAGTTCTACGTGCAGCGCTTCGGGGCCGATGGCTTCGTCAAGAAGCCGTTCGGGCGTGCCGACGTTTTCCACGCGATCCGCTCGCTGGTGCAGGCGGGACGCATGCCGGGCCGGCTGGAAAGCGCGCCCGTGGACGTGATTCCGGAAGGCATGACGCAGGAGGAATGGAACGCCATTCCCGACATCGGCATGCCGGACGAGGCGCACATGGTTCCCGAACCCGTGGCCGAGTCCGCCGTCGCCGAGCCGGTGGCGCCAGACGTTCCGATGCCGGGCGTGACCGCGGCGCCGCGCGTCGATGCGCCGGTTCACGGGTGGTCGGTGCCCGCCGCGAGCGGCGTGATGCGGCCGTCGATCGGCAGCGGCATGCAAGGTGCCTTGCACAGCGGTTCGACGCCGCTGGTCGTGCACGTCAACAAACCGCAGCGCGAGCCGGCCGCCGATGCAACGGATCGCGACGAAGCCGTGCCTTCGCACGAAGCGAAGGACTGATCCTCGGAAGTCCGGCGCGCGGGAACCCCGATCAGGAAGCGTCCTTCGAGCAGGTCGCGCCCAGCCACTTGCCGGACGATTGGCCTTCCATCACGAAGTGGCCGCCCATGTGCGGG
The DNA here is from genome assembly GCA_030167125.1 of Rhodanobacteraceae bacterium. Taxonomy (NCBI): domain Bacteria; kingdom Pseudomonadati; phylum Pseudomonadota; class Gammaproteobacteria; order Lysobacterales; family Rhodanobacteraceae; species Rhodanobacteraceae bacterium. Next base: position 1,570,926 of record CP126531.1, on the reverse strand, counting down.
TCGTCGCCTTCCATCCTGAAGGTGCCGGCGTAGCTCCTGCCGCCGCTGCCGATGTCGCCGTCGATCGTGCCGCGGCGCGTGCCGCTGTTGCCGGTGCAGGTGATGTCGGCATGGAAGTGATCGCCCGACCATTTCGCGTTCTGCGAGGTGCATTCCTTGTTTTCGCTGAAATCGGGATGCTCGTCCTTCGCGGCTTCTCCCGGCGTCAGGCAATGCTTGTACGTGTGCGGCCCCTCGAAGCTCGGCATCTTGATGCCGCGTGCCTTCATTTGCGCCTGCACCTCGGGCGGAATCTGGATGCCTCCCTTCACGAAGTGCATCGTGGTGGTGACCTCCCATTGACCGGGAACGCGGTGCGCGGCCTGCGCGATGCAGGGCAGCGCGGCGAGCGCAATGATGGTTGCTGACAGGATGGATCGACGCATGGTGAATCCCCTCCGGCTGGAATCGCGCCGCGAGCATAGGCCTGCGGGAATGCCGTTGCCAGTGCCGGCGGCACCACGCAGCTAGGGACTGGATTGCTTTAGCCGATACAGAGCATCGAGCGCCTCCCTGGGGGTCATCGCATCCGGGTCGAGCGAGCGCACCGCCTCGGCCAAGGACTGGAGGCGCGGATCGGGACGTGGCGCCGCGAACAGATCGGGTTGTGGCGAGGCGGTGGTTTTCGCGGATGATTTGTTCGAACCGCCGCCGTGTGCGCCGTGTTCGAGTTCGGCCAGCGTCTGCTTCGCTTCCGCGATCACGGTTTTGGGCAGGCCCGCCAGTGCGGCCACCTGCAAACCGAAGCTGCGGTTGGCCGGGCCTTCCTTGACCGCGTGCATGAAGACGAGCTGGTCGCCCTGTTTCGCATCGTGGTATTCGACCGCATCGAGGTGCACGTTGGCGATGGTGTCGAACTGCGCGGCGAGTTCCGTCAACTCGAAATAGTGCGTCGCGAACAAAGTGAACGCGCGGTTGACGGTGGCGAGATGCACCGCCGCTGCGCGCGCCAGCGCGAGGCCATCGTAAGTGCTAGTGCCGCGGCCCACTTCGTCCATCAACACCAGCGATTGCGCGGTCGCGTTGTGCAGGATGTTGGCGGTCTCGCTCATCTCGACCATGAAGGTCGATTGGCCGCGCGCGAGGTCGTCGCCCGCACCGATGCGGGTGAAGATGCGGTCGATCGCGCCAATCGTCGCGCGCGCCGCGGGCACGTAGCTGCCGATGTGCGCCAGCAGCACGATCAGCGCGTTCTGGCGCATGTAGGTGCTCTTGCCGCCCATGTTGGGGCCGGTGATGACGAGCATCTTGCGGTGTTCGTCGAGCGCCAAGTCGTTCGGCTCGAAGGGCTCCACGCGCACCGCTTCCACCACCGGATGCCGGCCGCGTTCGATCGCGACGCAGGCGTCGTCGACCAGTTGCGGGCGCGACCAGTTCAGCGCGTCCGCGCGCTCGGCCAGTGCCGCCAGCACGTCGAGTTCGGCGAGCGATTGCGCGGCCTGTTTCAGCGGCGCGAGTTTTCCGATCAACGCATCCAGCACGCCGTCGTACAGCGCGCGCTCGCGCATCAGCGAGCGTTCCTTCGCCGACAGCACCTTGTCCTCGAATGCCTTCAGTTCCTCGGTGATATAACGCTCGGCGTTCTTGGTGGTCTGGCGGCGGATGTAATGCGCGGGCGCCTTGGCGTCGTGCGTCTTGCCGAATTCGATGTAGTAGCCGTGCACGCGGTTGTAGCCGACCTTCAGCGTCGCGATGCCGGTGGCGGCGCGCTCGCGCGCTTCGAGTTCGACAAGGTATTGATCGGCGTGCGTGGAGAGCTGGCGCAATTCGTCCAGTTCGGCGTCGTAGCCGTCGGCGATCGCGCCGCCCTCGCGCAACAGCGCGGGCGGGCGTTCCACGATCGCGGCTTGCAGCAAGCGGATGGTGTCTGCGTGTTCGCCCAGGCGTTGCAGCAGTTCATGCAGCAGCGGCGAATCGAGAGATGCCAATGTCTCGCGTAGACTCGGCGCTGCCGCCAAGCCATCGCGCAGCGTCGCGAGGTCGCGTGGCCGCGCGGAACGCAGTGCCACGCGTGCGAGGATGCGTTCGAGGTCGCCGATCGCGCGCAGCTTTTCGCGCAACGTCTGCAACGTTCCGGATTCGATCAACGCCGCCAGCGATTGATGGCGCAGCCGCAACATCACGTGATCGCGCAGCGGACGATGCAGCCAGCGCCGCAGTGCGCGCGCGCCCATCGGCGTGATCGTGGAATCCAGCACGCCGAGCAGGGTGTAGCGCGTGTCGCCGCTCGGATGCGTGTCGAGTTCCAGGTTGCGGCGCGTGGCCGCATCCATCGCCACGGTTTCATCCGCCGATTCGACCGCAAGCCCGGTCAGGTGCGGCAGCGCGGCCTTCTGGGTTTCCTGCAAATAGCCGAGCAGGCAACCGGCCGCGGCGATCGCCAGCGGCAGGCCATCGGCGCCGAAGCCGGAGAGATCGCGGATGCCGAAGAAGCGCGTCAGTTCGCGTCGCGCGCTGGTTTCATCGAAATGCCACGGCGGACGTTTGCGCAGGCCGTTCAACGCCGCGACCGCGGAAGGCCAGTTGACGTCGTCGCAGACCAGCGTTTCGGCGGGCGCGAGGCGCGCCAGTTCCGCGGCCAGTGCGTCGGCGTTGGCGACTTCGCACAAGAGAAACCGTCCGCCCGCGAGATCGACCCACGCCAGCCCGAATCCCGTCGCGCCCGCCGCGATCGCCAGCAACAGGTTGTCGCGGCGTTCCGGCAGCAGCGCCTCGTCGGTGAGCGTGCCGGGCGTGACCACGCGCACCACCTTGCGCTCCATCGGGCCCCTGCCGTTCGGATCGCCGATCTGTTCGCAGATCGCCGCCGATTCACCCGCGCGCACCAGCTTGGCGAGGTACGACTCAACCGCGTGGTACGGCACGCCCGCCATCGGTATCGGCGCGCCGGCCGATTCGCCGCGCTGGGTCAGCGTGATGTCCAGCAGCCGCGCGGCCTTGCGCGCGTCGTCGTAGAACAACTCGTAGAAATCGCCCATCCGGAACAGCAGCAGCGTGTCCGGATACTCCGCCTTGGCGGCGAAGTACTGGCGCATCAGCGGCGTGTGGCGGGTGAGGTCGGCCTGGTCCATCGGGTTGCAACGATGCGGGCAAGCGCGCAGTGTCGCATGCGCGGGTCGCGCACCCAAGCTGTCACGAGACTGTCATGTTGCGCCGCTGCAATAATCACGTCACCGAACTGCCACGACAGCACATGCACAAGCGCATTCTTGTCGTCGAAGACGAAGCCTCGATCCGCGATATGGTGGCGTTTGCGTTGCGCAAGGCCGACATGGAAGCGATCCACGCCGCCGACGCGCGCGCTGCGCTGTCCGCGATCAGTGACACGCCGCCCGACCTGATCCTGCTCGACTGGATGCTGCCCGGCATGACTGGGCTGGAACTGGCGCGACGCCTGCGCGGCGAGGAACGCACCGCCGAGGTGCCGATCATCATGCTGACCGCGCGCGGCGAGGAAATGGATCGCGTCAACGGCCTCGAAGCGGGCGTGGACGATTACGTGGTCAAGCCGTTCTCGACGCGCGAACTGATCGCGCGCATCAAGGCGGTGTTGCGGCGTACCCAGGCCGATGGCGGCACGGGTTCGATCGAAGCGGGTGGCTTGCGCATCGACGGCCCCGCGCATCGCGTGTACGCCGGCGATACGCAGATCGAGATCGGCCCCACCGAATACCGCCTGCTGCATTTCTTCATGGGCCACGCCGAGCGCGCGTATTCGCGCGCGCAGCTGCTCGACCAGGTGTGGGGCGGCAGCGTGTACGTGGAGGAGCGCACGGTGGACGTGCACATCCGCCGCCTGCGCAAGACGCTGGAACCGTTCGGGCTGGATGGATTGATCCAGACGGTGCGCGGTACCGGCTACCGGTTCTCCGTTTCGCCATGAACGTCGATCGCGCGCGGGCGCGGCGCCTCGCGACGCAGCTGCGCGACCTGCGCACCGTCGCGTGCGCGCTTTCGGATGCGCTGGTGCTGCTCGATCCTGCCGGTCGCGTGCAGTGGTGCAACCCGGCGGCCGCGCAATTGCTCGGCATCGCCTGGCCGCGCGATCGTGGCCTGGCGGTGGCCGAACGTTTCGGTGACGGCGAAGCCGGCGCATGGCTGCGGCAGGCGCAGGGCGACGCCGACGACATCGCGTCGCCGGTCGATCCCGCGGTGCGGTTGCAACTTTCGCTGATCCCGTATGGCGACCGGCGCCGACTGCTGATCGCGCGCGACATCAGCCGCGTCACCAGGCTGGAACAGGTGCGGCGCGATTTCGTCGCCAACGTTTCACACGAACTGCGCACGCCGCTGACCGTGATCCACGGATACCTCGAACTGCTCGATCCGGAAGACGTGCCGGCACTGGCGCCCGTGCTCAACGAGATGCGCACGCAATCGCAACGCATGCGGCAGATCGTCGAGGACCTGCTGGAACTGTCGCGGCTGGAAATGCAGCAGCACGTGCCCGCTGAGCGCGTGGAAATGGCGCCGTTGCTGGAGTCGCTGCGCCGCGAAGCCGAAGCCCTGAGCCAAGGGCGGCATCGCATCGTGCTGGAGGGCGAAGCACACGCCGACCTGCTCGGTTCGCCCAAGGACCTGCACAGCGCCTTCTCGAACCTGGTCAGCAACGCGGTGCGCTACACGCCGGAAGGCGGCAGCATCACGATCCGCTGGAAGCGCGTCGCCGCCGGTGCGGAATATTCGGTGGCCGACACCGGCTATGGCATTCCTGCCGAACATTTGTCGCGATTGACCGAGCGCTTCTATCGCGTGTCATCCAGCCGTTCGCGCGCGACCGGCGGCACCGGGCTCGGGCTGTCCATCGTCAAGCACGTGCTGAACCTGCACGATGCCGAGCTGCGGATCGAGAGCGAGCCCGGCGAGGGTTCGACGTTCACGTGCGTGTTCGATCGGGCGCGGTTGCTCGAATCCGTATAGTTTGGATGCAGGCCCGTCCCAAGAAAAAGGCGGCGGGCTTTCGCCCGCCGCCAACGCTGGAGACCAGCCGGGCATCCCAAACGTTTGAATCAGAACTTGACCTCGCCCCACGCGCCGACCTCGCGGGTATGGACGTCGGTGGTGGTCTGGTCGCGCAGGCGTTCGTCCTTGTAGGCCACGGCGACCCTCACGCCCTTGGTGACGGGAAAGGCGACGCCCGCGTTCCAGTAGGTGTCTTTCAGCGACGGATCGAGGTCCTTGCTGGGCTTGACCTGGTCGTAGCGCGCGAACAGCGAAGCGCGTGCGAAGTCGTAGCTGCCCCACAACGACCAGCCCGATGCCGAGTCGGTGGCGGGCGTGGTGACGTTCTTCCAGTTGTCGGCCTTGAACCATTCCGCGCCGAGGCGCAGGCCGTCGCGGTTCCATGCGGCCATCGCGTCGTAGCGGCGCGCGCTGTGCAGCGCAGGCGAGGACTGGGTGTCCTTGCCGAGGTCGCCGTCATAGGCGCCGACCGCGAACATCAAGCCTTTTACCGGTTGCAGGCCGACGCGGCCCTCGAAGTCGACATGATCGGAGCGCGAAGGATTCTTGTAGCCGCCGCCGTTGACGGCCGACACCTGGTAATTGAACAGGCCGTTGTCGCCCAGCAGGTGCAGGCCCCAGTCCGCGGAGTTGCCCAGTTTCTCCCGGTCGACCAGCGTGTTCTCGACGAAGCGGTAGCCGTACCAGTCTTCGACGAAGGGAATCCACGGCGTGTTGGCCGAACCGATCCGCAGCGTCGCGAGCTTGGAGAACGCGCCTTGCACGTAGGCCTTCTTCACGAACAACTGGGTCTCGCCGGTCACGCTCGTGTAGTTGAAATCGGTGGTCAGATTGGCCGACCAGGTGTCGTTGAACTGGTGGTCGATCGAGAGATAGAAGCGCTTGACGTCGAGGCCGGTGCCGGACGTGCTGGTCTTCTTGCCGTTGCTGGTCTGGTCGATGTTGGTGAAGTCGACGAACATCGTGCCGCCGACCCTGGTGTTGTCGGCCCATGCGGCAAGCGTGTCCGGCGCGGCCGGCGCCTGGGCCTGGGCTTGCGCCTGCGCTTGCTGCTTCTGCTCGAGTTCGTTGACTTTGGCCTGCAGTGTCGCCAATTGCGCGCGCAGCTGCGCCAGGTCGGTGGAATCGTCGCCGGCCGTTTGCGCCTGCGCGCCGAGGCTGGCGAGGGTCAGTCCGGCGACGATTGCCGCCGCGAGCATCTTGATACGCACACGGTTCTCCTTGGATGGGATCGGGATGCAACGCGGCGAAAGATGCGCGGCGATGGTTACGGCGAGTTGGCATTGACGTGACGGTTTGGTGACACGGGCGCTCGCCGGCCGTTGTCATCTGCCTGCAACATTTCCCTCATCGAACCGCAACACGCGGACGCTGGAATGCGCGTCATCAACCACGACGCACCAGGAGATCCGCGTGACCTCGAACCGCAACCCGTATCGCAATCGGCTTCGCCTGCTTGCCCTCGCCACCACGCTCGCGCTCGGCATCGGCGCGGCGCACGCCACCGACATCACCGGCGCCGGTTCCAGCTTCGTGTACCCGGTGATCTCGAAATGGTCGGCGGCGTACGCCGAGAAAACCGGCAACCACGTGAACTACCAGTCGATCGGTTCCGGAGGCGGCATCGCGCAGATCAAGGCCGGCACGGTGGACTTCGGCGCCAGCGACATGCCGCTGGACGAAGCGACGCTCGCCAGGTTCGGCCTGGGCCAGTTTCCCGACGTGATCGGCGGCATCGTGCCGGCGTACAACATCGCCGGCATCGCGCCCGGCAAGCTGGTGCTGGATGGCCCGGTGCTGGCGAAGATCTTCTTGGGCCAGATCACCAGTTGGTCCGACCCCGCGATCGCGGCGTTGAATCCGGACATCGCGCTGCCCAGCGCGAAGATCACCGTGGTGCATCGCTCGGATGGTTCGGGCACCACGTTCAACTTTTCCGACTACCTGTCGAAGGTCAGCCGGGAATGGAAGTCGAAGGTGGGCGAGGGCACCGCGGTGAACTGGCCGGCCGGCATCGGCGGCAAGGGCAACGAAGGCGTGTCGGCCTACGTCAAGCAGATTCCGAATTCGATCGGCTACGTCGAATACGCCTACGCCGTGCAGAACCACCTTGGCTACGCGCGCATGAAGAACGCCGCCGGCAAGGTGGTGGAGCCCAAGACAGCCAGCTTCCAGGCCGCAGCGTCGACCGCCGACTGGTCGCACGCGAAGAACTTCAACCTGCTGATGACCAACGCGCCGGGCGCCGACGCGTGGCCGATCACCGCGACCTCGTGGGTGATCATGTACCGGCAGCCGAAGAACGCCGCGAATTCAAAGGTGGCGCTGGAGTTCTTCCGTTATGCGTATGCGGATGGCAAATCCGCGGCGACGGCGCTGGATTACGTGCCGCTGCCCGATTCGCTGGTGAAGCAGATCGAGGGTTACTGGAAAACGGAGTTCAAGCAGTAACCACTTTGCAATGACACCCCCTTCCGCAGGAAGGGGGTCGCGCCCACAGGCGCGGGGATGCCACGGCCGAAGCCAGAGCCATCCCCCTCGGTCCACCCTTCCTGCGGAAGGGGGAAGACCAGCACCAACTCCGCGACGCAGCAACCGCGACCAACACATGTCATCGAACATCGCAGCCATCATCAGCAACGCCGACCGCCGCAGCCGCGCTGATGCGCGCCACGACGCGTGGTTCCGCCGGCTGCTGAAAGCCTGCGCGCTGTTGGTGCTGGCCGCGCTGCTGGGCGCCGCGCTGTCGACGTTGTGGGGCGGGCGCGAGGTGCTGTTCGGGCAGGGCCTGCATTTCCTGACCAGCAGCGCGTGGAATCCGGTCGCCGACGATTACGGTGCGCTGGCGCCGATCTTCGGCACGCTGGTGACTTCGGTGATTGCGCTCGTCCTCGCGGTGCCGTTGAGTTTCGGCATCGCGCTGTTCCTCACAGAAATCGCGCCGGCCTGGCTGCGCGGTCCAGTGGCGACAGCGATCGAGTTGCTGGCCAGCATCCCATCGATCATCTACGGCATGTGGGGCCTGTTCGTGTTCGTGCCGTTCATGGCGCGCATCGAGCCGGCGCTCAGTGCCACGCTCGGCCGCATTCCGTTGCTCGGCAAATTGTTTGAAGGTCCGCCGTTGGGACTGGGCCTGCTCACCGCGGGCATCGTGCTGGCGGTGATGATCCTGCCGTTCATCTGCTCGGTGATGCGCGAGGTGTTCCAGACCGTGCCGAACCGGCTCAAGGAATCTTCCTATGCGCTGGGCTCCACGACTTGGGAAGTGGTGTGGGACATCGTGCTGCCGTACACGCGCTCGGCGGTGATCGGCGGCATTTTCCTCGGCCTCGGACGCGCGCTCGGTGAGACGATGGCGGTGACCTTCGTGCTCGGCAACGCGTACAACATCACGTCTTCGCTGCTGATGCCGGGCACATCGATTTCCTCTTCCATCGCCAACGAATTCAACGAAGCGGTCGGCACCCACCGCTCGGCGTTGATCGCGCTGGGTTTCCTGCTGTTCGTGGTCACCTTCGTGGTGCTGCTGGTGTCGCGCCTGATGCTGCGCCAGCTCGCGCGGCGGGAGGGCGCGTGATGGCCGTCGACATCTACATGCGCCGGCGCGCGATCAACGTGGTGGCGATGGTGCTCAGTGGACTTGCAGCGGCGATGGGCCTCGTGTTCCTCGTCTGGATCCTGTGGATCACCGTGAAGAACGGCATCGCCGCACTGGACCTCAAGCTGTTCACCAAAATCACCGCCTATGCCGACCAGGGCGGTCTCGCCAACGCCATTGTCGGCAGCCTGGTCATGGACTTGATCGCGCTTGCGATCTGTGCGCCGGTGGGGGTCCTGGCCGGCACCTTTCTCGCCGAGTACGCGAACCGCTCAAAGCTGGGCGCGATCATTCGTTTTCTCAACGACATCCTGTTGTCCGCGCCGTCGATCGTGCTGGGCCTGTTTGTGTACGTGATCGTGGTGCTGCCGATGTCGAACCTGACGCACGGCGAGGTTTCGTTCTCGGGGCTGGCTGGCGGCATCGCGCTGGCGCTGATCGGGCTGCCGGTGATCGTGCGCACCACCGACGAGATGCTGCAACTGGTGCCCGGCACGCTGCGCGAAGCCGCGCTGTCGCTGGGCATTCCGCAGTGGAAGTTGACGACGCAGGTGCTGATGCGCGCGGCGCTTTCGGGCATCGTCACCGGCGTGCTGCTGGCGCTGGCGCGCCTCGCCGGCGAAACCGCGCCGCTGCTGTTCACCGCCTTCGGCAACAACTTCATGGCGTTCCATCCGCTCGACAAGATGGAAAGCCTGCCGGTGGCGATCTACCAGTACACCAACGATCCCAACCCTTCGCTGCACGCCATCGCCTGGGCCGGCGCGCTGCTGATCACGCTGTTCGTGCTGCTGCTCAGCCTGTCGGCGCGCTGGTATCTGCATCGCCACAAGGTCACCCATGACTGAGGACACCGCCTTGCTGAACCTGCCTCCCGTCATCGCGCGGACGGTTGCCGACGCCATCGCATCCCGGCACCCCAAACTCGCGGTGCGCGACCTGAATTTCCTGTACGGCGACGTGCCCGCGCTGAAGAACATCAGCCTGGACATCCCGGAGAAGAAGGTCAGCGCGATCATCGGTCCCTCGGGTTGCGGCAAGTCCACCCTGCTGCGCGTGTTCAACCGGATCTACGCGATCTACCCGAACCTGCGCGCGATGGGCGAGGTGCTGCTGGATGGCGAGAACATCCTCGACGCCGGCTATCCGGTCCACAAGCTCCGCAGCAAGATCGGCATGGTGTTCCAGAAGCCGGTGCCGTTCCCGATGACGATCTTCGAGAACATCGCCTGGGGCATCCGCCACCACGAGAAACTCTCGAAGGCGGACATGGAGGCGCGCGTCGAGCAGGCGTTGCGTCGCGCCGCGCTGTGGGACGAGGTGAAGGACAAGTTGAAGCGCAGCGCCCTCGGGCTCTCCGGCGGCCAGCAGCAGCGGCTGTGCATCGCGCGCAGCGTCGCGCTGAAGCCGGAAGTGCTGTTGCTGGACGAACCCACCTCGGCGCTCGACCCGATTGCGACCGGCCGCATCGAGCAGTTGATCGAAGAGCTGAAGCGCGACTACACGATCGTCATCGTCACCCACAACATGCAGCAGGCCGCCCGCGTTTCCGACCGCACCGCCTTCATGTACATGGGCGAGCTGGTGGAATTCGACGACACCGAAAAGATTTTCACCAAGCCCGCCAGGCAGCAGACCGAAGACTACATTTCCGGACGGTTTGGGTGACGCTGCGCGCCTTGCAACAGTTGCCGCGCGGCGGAAAACCCGATCCCATTCGAACGAGCCTCGACCCGATGAACACACAACCCCACGACCACCTCGTGAAAAGCTACGACGAGGAAATGTCCCGCCTGACCGGCGAGATCGCCGCGATGGGCGAGCTTGCGGCCAAGCAACTGGAAGCCGCGATGGACGCGCTGGGCAAGCGCGACAGCAAGGCGGCGCAACGCGTCGCCGACAACGATGACGCCATCGACGGCCAGGAGCGCCGGATCAGCGGCGACGTGCTGCGCTTGCTGGCGCTGCGCCAGCCGATGGCGCGTGACCTGCGCGAGATACTGGCTGCGCTGCGAATCGCCTCGGACATCGAACGGATCGGCGACTACGCCACCAACGTGGCGCGCCGTTCGATGACGCTGAACCTCTCCGCGCCAGTGCCGCTGGTGGGCAGCCTCGCGCCGATGGCGAGGATGGCGTGCAGGCTCCTGCGCGACGCGATGCGGGCCTACACCGCCCGGGACGCCAACCTGGCGTACGCCGTCTGGGAACGCGACGCCGACCTCGATGCGCTCTACACCACGGTCTTCCGCGAACTGCTCACGTACATGATGGAAGATCCACGCAGCATCACGGCTTGCACGCATCTGTTGTTCATCGCCAAGAACATCGAGCGCATCGGCGACCACGCGACCAATATCGCCGAGAACATCTGGTTCGTCGTGCACGGCGAAACGCTCAACGAACCGCGCACCCGCCGCGACGAAACCTTGCAATCCTGAAGTGCCGCGCGGCAACCGGCTTGCGCGCGTTGCGTGTCGAGAGCCTACGGGATGGCCGCGGCAACCCGCACGATCGCTGCAAGGATGCAGGCCAGGGTCAGCAACAGGATGCCGTCGATGCCGAGTTTGCGCGTGAATTGCGACATGGCCGATCTTCCCGGGATTCGATGCAGCAAGCCTGGGCGCGCCGCGTTGCACGGCCTTGAACGCCTCAAGACGATTGCGTGACAGGCGGACACCGGGTGCAGCGGATGCTTGCGTCACCCAGCGGTCACCGCGCCGTAGCGAGGCTGCAACATCGGCATGCGAAGGTTTGCGCAAATCCAAAGCGAACCTTCAATCATGCACATCGTATTCGTGACAGAAACCTGGCCGCCGCAGGTCAACGGCGTCGCCTTCACGGTGAGGGCGCTGGCGCTCGGACTGGCGACACGCGGACACCGCGTCGAAGTGGTGCGGCCGGGCAAGCAGGGCAACGACGGCAAGGTGGAACTGCTGTCCGCCCGCGGCGCGCCGCCGCCGCGCTATCCCGGCCTGCAGGTCGGCATGCCGCAAGGCGGGGAGTTGCGCCGGCGCTGGTGCGCACGGCGGCCGGACGTGGTCTACATCGCCACCGAGGGACTGCTGGGTATTTCCGCCATGCGCGTGGCGAACGCCTTGCAGGTTCCGGTCGCGACCGGTTTCCACACGCGCTTCCATGATTACGCCGCGCACTACGGTGTCGGCCTGCTGGCGCCGCTGGTGCGTTCGCGCCTGATGCAATTCCATCGACGCGCGCAGATGACGCTGGTGCCGACCCGCGCGCTGCTCGGTGAGCTGAGGGAAGCCGGCATCCGCCACGTGCGCAAGCTGCGGCGGGGCGTGGACACCGATCTGTTCACGCCGGCGCGGCGGGATGCGGCCTTGCGCGAGAGCTGGGGCGTCGAGGGCGACACGCCGGTGATGCTCTGCGTGGGACGGCTTGCGGCGGAGAAGGGCCTGGGACTAGCGTTGCAGGCGTTCCGCGCCCTGCAGGCACGGGTTCCCGCCGCGCGGATCGTGATGGTCGGCGACGGACCGCAGCGCGGCGCGCTCGCGGACGCCTATCCGGACGTGATCTTCGCCGGCACGAAACACGGCGAGGAGCTGGCCGCGCACTACGCCAGCGCCGACCTGTTCCTGTTTCCAAGCCTTACCGAAACCTTCGGCAACGTCGTGCTGGAAGCCATGGCGTCCGGACTCGCGGTGGTGGCGTTCGACCGCGCCGCGGCGCAGGAGCACGTCGCCAACGGCATCTCGGGGCTCGTCATCCCCGCGACCGACGCGCGGGGCTTCATCACGTCGGCCTGCGAATTGGGATGGGATGCGGAGACGCGCCGGATGCTCGGCACCAACGCGCGGATCGTCGCCGAACAATGCGCGCCGGACGCGGTCACCGCCGAATTCGAAAAACTGCTGCACGCCCTGGTGAGGGAGCATGGCCATGACCCCGTCGGCGCCGCTGCCTAGGGCCTGTCAACGCCATGCCGCGCGAGCCGCGTTGCTCCGCAGCGGCCGCCAGACGAGGCGCGCGCCGCAGCGCCAGAGTGGTTCTCTGGTCAAGGCGCGCACCGAAGGATGGCAGCCGCTGCGGAGCAACCCTTCGGGCCGGGGCTGTTTGCCCACATGGCGGCGTCATCGCTCGTCTATGTATCGACATACATCTTCCTTACTCTTCCTTGCCCTGCGGGCAAACAGCCGCCGGCGCGGCCACGTGGCATGGCGCTGACAGGCCCCGACTGGAAGACGCTGCAGGCGCTCGATCCGCGGCTGTGCCAGTCGGCCAGCCGCTGGGCCGCGCGGCGCGGCGTGCACCGCCTGTTCGGTGTCGTCAGCCGCCTCGGTGACGGAGGGTTCTGGTATGGTCTGATGGTGGCGCTCGCCATGTTCGGAGGCGCGCGCGGCATCGTCGCCGCCTTGCACATGCTGCTGACGGGACTCATTGCGTTGCTGCTGTACCGCACGCTCAAGCTGCACACCCGCAGGGCGCGCCCATTCCGCGCCCACCCGGATGTGACCGCCCGCGCCGCGGTGCTGGATGAATACAGTTTTCCTTCCGGCCACACCTTGCACGCGGTCAGCTTCACGATCGTTGCCGTCGCCTGGTTTCCGTTCCTGGCGCTGCCGTTGATCGTGTTCACCGTGCTGGTCGCGGCGTCCCGCGTGGTGCTGGGCCTGCATTATCCGAGCGACGTGCTGGCGGGCGTGCTGATCGGAATCGCGCTCGGGGCGGTGTCGCTGTGGTCGGTTTCTACGCTGGCCGTGGTCTGATCCGTGCTTGGCGCATGCGCCGGGTTGCGGTAGAACGGTGTTTTCCGGTCGCGGACAGACATCGTGAAAGCAGTTCCCGACGATGCGGCGCTGCGTCGGCAGGCCGAACAGGTTGCCGCACTCCTGCGCGCGCGCGGCTCGATGCTGGCCACCGCCGAATCCTGCACCGGCGGCTGGATCGCCAAGGCGTGCACCGATCTGGCCGGCAGTTCCGAATGGTTCGAATCCGCGGCGGTGACTTACAGCAACCGCGCCAAGCAGGCGTTGCTGGGCGTCGCTGCGGCGACGCTGGAACATCACGGCGCAGTCAGCCGCGAGTGCGCGCTGGAAATGGTGATGGGTGCGCTGACGCGTTTCGAGGCGGACGTGGCGGTGGCCGTTACCGGCATCGCGGGACCTTCCGGCGGCACAAAGGAGAAGCCGGTCGGCACCGTGTGGGTTGCGTGGCAGCGGCGCGACGGCACTGCGCGCGCCGACGTGTTCCATTTCGATGGCGACCGCGACGCGGTGCGCCGCCAGACCGTTGCCGTTGCGCTGGAAGGTGTTCAGAAAATTCTTACGGCGTAACGCGGCGCGCGCCGCTGTTCCCTTGCAAGCGGTATGAAATAATGACAACGTCTTCGGAATCCCGCGGTCTCAACCCGTGAGAACCGATCCCGCGATACTTCGCTTCAAGTAATCCGTCTGAGGAATACGCAATGGACGACAACAAGCGCCGCGCACTGGCTTCCGCTCTGGGCCAGATTGAAAAGCAATTCGGCAAGGGCGCGGTGATGCGCATGGGCGATCGAACCGCGGAAGCCATCGACACGGTTTCCACCGGCTCGCTGGGCCTGGACGTGGCGCTGGGCGTCGGTGGCCTGCCGCGCGGCCGCGTGGTGGAAATCTACGGGCCGGAATCCTCGGGCAAGACCACGCTGACCCTGCAGGTGATCGCCAGTTGCCAGAAGAACGGCGGCACCGCGGCCTTCGTCGATGCCGAGCACGCGCTTGACCCGACCTATGCGGCCAAGCTGGGCGTCAATGTCGATGATCTGCTGGTGTCGCAGCCCGACACCGGCGAGCAGGCGCTGGAAATCGCCGACATGCTGGTGCGCTCCAATGCCGTCGACGTGGTGGTGGTCGACTCGGTCGCGGCACTGACGCCGAAGGCCGAAATCGAGGGCGAGATGGGCGACTCGCACGTCGGCCTGCACGCGCGCCTGATGAGCCAGGCGCTGCGCAAGCTGACCGGCAACATCAAGCGTTCCAACACGCTGGTGATCTTCATCAACCAGATCCGCATGAAGATCGGCGTGATGTTCGGCAACCCCGAAACCACCACCGGTGGCAACGCGCTCAAGTTCTACGCGTCGGTGCGCCTCGACATCCGCCGCATCGGCGCGGTGAAGAAGGGCGAGGAGGTGATCGGCTCGCAGACCCGCGTGAAGGTGGTGAAGAACAAGGTCGCCCCGCCGTTCCGGCAGACCGAGTTCGAAATCCTGTACGGAGAAGGGACTTCCTACGAGGGCGAGCTGATCGAACTGGGCGTGCTCAACAACCTGGTCGAGAAATCCGGCGCCTGGTACAGCTACGGCGGCGAACGGATCGGGCAGGGCAAGGAAAACGCGCGCCAGTGGTTCAAGGACAACCCGGCCGCCGCCAAGGAACTCGACACGGCGCTGCGTACCAAGCTGCTGGATGCCGCGCGCACGGGCGGTGGCATCGTGGCGACCGAAGATGCCGAGGAAGTCGAGGCGTAGCGAACGCTCGTGGAGGCTGCCATGCAACAGACCTGGACCGCGGTGCTGAAGCAGGATGCAGGATGGTGGATCGGCTGGATCGAGGAACTGCCCGGTGTCAATGCGCAGGAACGTACACGGGATGAGTTGCTCTCCAGCCTGCGTTCGACACTGGGGGAGGCGCTAGATTTCAATCGGGCCGAAGCGCCCCGGGCAGCCGGCACCGGCTATGAGGAACTGAAGATCGCGGTATGAAGCGCCGCGATCTCCTGCGGCACCTCATGGATCACGGTTGCGAGTTGTTGCGCGAGGGTGTGGACCATTCGTGGTGGCACCATCCTCAATCGGGCAGGCGGTCGGCAGTGCCACGGCGGACCGAAATCAACGATTTCCTTGCCCGCAAGATTTGCCGCGATCTCGGGGTGCCGGAGCCGTGAAACGCCAAGCAGGAAAAGGCGTCCGGCGGGAGGGTGCAGTCGATCGTAGCGCCTATGATCGCGCGCTCGGCATGCTCGCGCGCCGCGAGTACTCGCAACGCGAATTGCGCGCGCGGCTGGAGCATGCAGGTTGCGACGAGGGCGAATCGGAATCCGCGTTGCGCACGCTGCAGAAGCAGCACTACCAGGACGACGAACGTTTCGGCGAAATGATCGTGCGCGCGCGGGTCGGGCAGGGCTACGGGCCTACGCGTGTCCGGGCCGAGCTGCGTTCACACGGCTTGGCCGAAACCGCGATCCGAGCGCTGCTCGATGCCGCGGAAACCGATTGGGAGGCGTCGGCCGCGGCGCAACTCCGCAAGAAGTACGGCGGCAAGCCCGCCGCCGATCATGCCGAGCGCGGCAAGCGCGCCGCGTTCCTCTTGCGTCGCGGTTTCAGCGCCGCCACAGTTAGAATCGTCACCCATTCCGAGGTTGGCGATCCCGGCGATTGACGTTCCGTCATGGCTTTGGCGGGGCTGCCGGTTGCGCCGTCTCGACTCGCCATAACCTGAGCTTTCCGACGCAACCGCATGAAAACTGCAGAAATTCGCGCGCGCTTCCTCGAGTTCTTCAAGGATCGCGGCCACACCATCGTGCCCTCCGCGCCACTGGTGCCGGCCAACGACCCGACCCTCCTGTTCACCAACTCGGGGATGGTGCAGTTCAAGAACGTGTTCCTCGGCAGCGAGAAACTGCCGTACGTGCGTGCGGCCGACGTGCAGCGCTGCCTGCGCGCCGGCGGCAAGCACAACGACCTCGATTCGGTCGGCTACACCGCGCGCCACCACACCTTCTTCGAGATGCTGGGCAACTGGTCGTTCGGCGACTACTTCAAGAAGGAAGCAATCGAGTGGGCGTGGGAATTGCTGACGAACGTATTCGGGCTGCCGCCGGACCGCCTGTGGGTCACGGTCTATCACACCGATGACGAGGCCTATTCGATCTGGAAAGACGCCATCGGCGTGCCGGCGGAACGCATCGTCCGCATTGGCGACAACAAGGGCGCGCCGTTCGCGTCCGACAACTTCTGGCAAATGGCCGACACCGGTCCTTGCGGTCCGTGCAGCGAAATCTTCTACGACCACGGCGCCGAGGTCGCCGGTGGTCCGCCCGGTTCGCCCGACGAGGACGGCGACCGTTACATCGAGATCTGGAACCTCGTGTTCATGCAGTTCGACCGCGCCGAGGACGGCACGCTGTCGCCGCTGCCTGCGCCGTGCGTGGATACCGGCATGGGCCTGGAACGTCTTGCCGCGGTGCTGCAACACGTCCATTCCAATTACGAAATCGACTTGTTTCAGCGCCTGATCGCGGCTGCGCAAAAACTCACCGGCTGCAAGGATCGCGAGAACAAATCGCTGCGCGTGATCGCCGACCACATCCGTGCCTGCGCGTTCCTGATCGTCGATGGCGTGCTGCCTTCCAACGAAGGCCGCGGTTACGTGCTGCGCCGGATCATCCGCCGCGCGTTGCGCCATGGCTGGATGCTGGGCGTGCGTGGCGATTTCTTCTGGAAGATGGTTGCGCCGCTGGTCGTGGAGATGGGCGAGGCATATCCGGAGTTGGCGAAGAAACAGCAATTCGTGGAAGAAGCGCTGCGTGCCGAGGAGCAGCGCTTCGGCGAGACGCTGGAAAACGGCATGAAGGTATTCGACGAGGTCGCATCGAAATCGGACAAGACGATCCCCGGCGAGGATGCGTTCCGCCTTTACGACACCTACGGTTTTCCCGTCGACCTGACCGCCGACATCGCGCGTGAGCGCGGCGTGTCGGTGGACATGGACGGCTTCGAGCGCGCGATGAACGAGCAGCGCGAACGCGCCCGCGCGGCCAGCAAGTTCGAGAGCAAGGCGCAGTTGCCGGCCGAAATCGCGAGCAAGTTGTTGCCGACGCAATTCCTCGGCTACGAAACGCTGGAAGCCAAAGACTGCAAGGTGCTCGCGATCCTGCGCGACGGCCGCGCGGTGGATGCGCTCGGGCCCGGCGAATCCGCCGCGGTCATCCTGGATTGCACGCCGTTCTACGCCGAGTCGGGCGGGCAGGTCGGCGACACCGGTGCGCTGGAACTCGCATCGGGGCGCTTCATCGTCGGCGACACCCGGAAATTCGGCGGCCAATTCCACGGCCACGTCGGCGAATGGAAGGGCAGCGAGCCGCTGCGTGTCGGCGATGGCGTGTTCGCGCGCGTCGATGCCGCGCGCCGGCAGGCCACCGTGCTGAACCACTCGGCCACGCATCTTTTGCATGCGGCGCTGCGCGAAACGCTGGGCGAACACGTCGCGCAAAAGGGTTCACTGGTGGCGCCCGACCGGTTGCGCTTCGACTTCTCACATTTCCAGCCGGTGAAGCCGGACGAATTGCGCCGCATCGAGGATCGCGTCAACGAACAGATCCGCCGCAACGACGCGGCCGAAATCCGCCACATGGCCTACGACGAAGCGATTGCCACCGGCGCGATGGCGCTGTTCGGCGAGAAATACGGCGACGAGGTGCGCGTGCTGCGCATGGGCGATTTTTCGACCGAGCTGTGCGGCGGCACGCACGTCACGCGCACCGGCGACATCGGCCTGTTCAAGATCGTGTCGGAATCGGGCGTTGCGGCCGGCATCCGCCGCATCGAGGCGCTGACGGGCGCGGGTGCGATGGCGCACGTCGCGGAAGAGGAGCGCCGGCTTGCGGATGTCGCGGGCATGCTGTCGTCTGGTGCAGGCGATGTGGCCGAGAAGTTGCGCCAGTTGCTCGACAGGCAGAAAAAACTGGAACGCGAGCTGGACGCGTTGAAGGCCAAGGCAGCCGGCAGCGCGACCGGCGATCTGGCCGCACACGCCCAAGACGTCGGCGGACTCAAGCTGGTGGCCGCGCGCGTGGACGGCATGGACGCGAAAGCGCTGCGCGAGGCGGTCGATACCCTGAAGCAGAAGCTCGGCGACTGCGTGGTGTTGCTGGCGTCGGGCGTCGACGGCAAGGCCGCGCTGGTCGGCGGCGTGCACGGTGCGGCGCTGGGCAAGGTCAAGGCCGGCGATGTCGTGGCGCACGTCGCCAGGGAGATCGGCGGCAAAGGCGGCGGCAGGCCGGACATGGCCCAGGGCGGAGGCGTGGATTCGCCGGCGCTGGACCATGCCCTCAAAGGCTTGGCCGACTGGCTGGCGGCCACCCTCGCATGACCGCACGCCATGCCAAGGGTCATGCCGTTTTCGCCGCCATTTGCATTGCGCCTGCGCCGCGCGTTCAGCTATAGTCCCCACGCATCGATCGCCCCCGTACCGGTCTAGTACGGGTGATGGAGGAACCTGAACACGCGCATTCAACCGGGCCTGTTCGCGATCGTCCTGAATTACCGTGATGTGCGATCCGGAGGGGAACGCACGTGCGGGGATCGGGTCTAACCGATCCGAATGAATGGAGTTCCGTCATGTTGATTTTGACCCGCCGGGTCGGGGAAACCCTGATGATCGGCGACCAGGTAACGGTCACGGTGCTGGGCGTCAAGGGCAATCAGGTGCGCATCGGCATCACCGCGCCCAAGGATGTCGCGGTGCATCGCGAAGAGATTTACCAGCGCATCCAGCAAGAGCACCAGACGGGGGCGGGTTCCGCCGCCCGCGAGTCCGATGAAGCCCCCGGGAGCGAGGCGGCCAGAGGCTGATGCCCGGCCGTTCCACGGCTTTACCAAAACCCGACACGCATTTATCCTAAACGACCGGCTTGCCGGTTGAGCGGATGCGTGGAGATCGTTGTTGCGTGCGCGGGATGTTGCACGCCGCGTTGCCGCGTTGCATGGAGCCGAGCGGAACCGGCACCAGGGAGTCGATTACAAACAGATTCGGAGAGGTGCCCGAGAGGCCGAAGGGGCTCCCCTGCTAAGGGAGTATCGGGTCAAAAGCCTGATCGAGGGTTCGAATCCCTCCCTCTCCGCCATTGAATCGTTGACGTGTTTGCTGCGACACCGGATAATTCGCGGCTCGCTTTTGCGTTCATTGCGCCCGTAGCTCAGCTGGATAGAGTACCAGGCTACGAACTTGGTGGTCGGGAGTTCGAATCTCTCCGGGCGCGCCATTCAACGAAGAGCCGACGGTCGATCCGTCGGCTTTTTCGTTTGTGGTTCGCGGCACGTCGCGTTGACCCGCGCGCCGACGGCACCGTACCATTGCCGCTTGCGGTCGCCGTTTTCAACCGCATCGCTTCGGGGTATAGCTCAGTCTGGTAGAGCGCCAGCTTTGGGAGCTGGATGTCGGGGGTTCGAATCCCTCTGCCCCGACCACTATCGAAGTGATCATTCTTGATCGCTGCTTCGGCATGCGTTCTTGTGTGCTCTGCCGAGCCATGACGCTTCCGCGCAGGGTGTTCACCACAGCCGCTTCGCAGGATGCTGCACCGTCGCAGCACGGATGGTTTCTTGCGAGAATGCGCCCGCAACGCGCCCGTAGCTCAATCGGATAGAGCATCGGCCTTCTAAGCCGACGGTTGCTGGTTCGATTCCAGTCGGGCGCGCCAATCGCAACCCGTCGCACGTGCGACGCCGGCGTGGCCGATCGCCCGCTGCACCGATGCACGCGCCGGAGTAGCATCGGGAACATTCGGCCACGCCGCAACCCCGGGAGGCTCACATGCGATTCATCGGCGCGCTGATTTTCTGGATCGTCATTGCGATCATCGCCTACTTCGTCGTCGCGTTCACCGGCGCCTATCAGGTGGGCGCCGACGTTCCGCATTGGGGCATCACCGGCCACGCGATCGGCTTCCTGCGCGAGCACACCGTCGAGAAGCGCGCCGCGGACATCAAGCCCCCGCCGCTCGACGATCCCACGCTGGTCAAGCTGGGCGCCGAGCATTACGCGGAGATGTGCGTGGGCTGCCATCTCGCACCCGGCATGGGACATTCCGAATTGCGCGACGGCCTGTATCCGAGGCCGCCGAACCTCACGCGTTTTGCGCCCGATCCCGCGGAGTCGTTCTGGATCATCAAGCATGGCCTGAAGATGACCGCGATGCCGGCGTGGGGCGCCACCCACGACGACCACACGATCTGGGCGATGGTGGCGTACCTGCAGAAACAGCCGCGGATGAGCGCCGCCGAATTCCATGCGCTCACCGCGAACGCGAACGTCATGGGCGAGCAGCGGATGCCTTCGTCGAGCGCCATGCCGGCGCCCGCGCCGGCCGCGAGTGCCGCCGCGCCGGCGTCCGCTTCCAGCACGCACTGATCGTTCCGCTGCAAGAAACGCCGGGCCGCCGCGCGACCGCGTCGTGATGCGCATCCGGACCCTTGACTCTGGACCATGGTCGAGGGTTTAGGATGCGCGCATGGACACGCAAACACGCATCACCATCGGCGCCGTTGCGCGCCGCGCCGGCGTCGGCATCGATACCATCCGTTACTACGAGCGCGAAGGCTTGCTGCCGAAACCGCGGCGGCGCGCGTCCGGTTATCGCGATTACGGGTCGGAGGTGGTCGAGCGCCTGCGCTTCATCCGCCGTGCCAAGGATCTCGGCTTCACGCTGGAGGAGATCCGCGAACTGCTGGCGCTTTCCACCGACCGCGAGCGCGGCGTCAAAACCGTCAAGCACGCGCCGAGGCGCGGCTGGCCGAAGTCGAGCAACGCATCCGCGAACTGCAGCGGATGAAGCGCGGACTGAAGCAGCTGGTCGACGCGTGTCCCGGACACGGCGCGCTCGAACATTGTCCGATCCTGCGCGCGCTGGGCCGGGAGGACAAGGCATGAACGCGCACCAGCACACGCATTGGCACCCGCACGCTGCGCATGCGGCGGGATACGCGATCGATCCCGTATGCGGCATGCAGGTCGCGAAGGCCTCCCCATGCTACGTGGATCACGATGACACCCGTTACTGGTTCTGCAGCGACGGTTGCCGCCGCAAGTTCGTTGCCGATCCGGGCAAGTATCTGGAAAGGACCGAACCCTCGCGCGCCGGGCATGATCATGCGCGGCACGGCCACACGCAGATCGCGCCGCGCGAAGCGCCCGCAGGCGCGGCCTACACCTGCCCGATGCATCCGGAAATCCGGCAAATCGGTCCAGGCCATTGCCCCAAGTGCGGCATGGCGCTCGAACCGATATTGCCGAATGCCGGCGAGGACGACGGCGGCGAATTGCGCGCGCTGACGCGGCGCTTCTGGTCGCTGGTCGCGTTAACCATCCCGGTGTTCGTGCTGGCGATGGGCCCGCACCTGTTCGACTGGCATTGGACTTCGCCCTGGGATGCGGTCGCAGGTTGGATCGAAGCAGCGCTGGCGACCGTCGTGGTGCTGTGGGGCGGCGCCTCATTCTTCGTGCGCGGCTGGCGCTCGCTGAAGCCATGGTCGCCCAACATGTACACGCTGATCGCGCTGGGCACCGGCGTGGCGTGGCTGTACAGCGCGGCCGCGTT
Source organism: Rhodanobacteraceae bacterium (assembly GCA_030167125.1). Taxonomy (NCBI): domain Bacteria; kingdom Pseudomonadati; phylum Pseudomonadota; class Gammaproteobacteria; order Lysobacterales; family Rhodanobacteraceae; species Rhodanobacteraceae bacterium. The sequence goes on along the minus strand of CP126531.1, from coordinate 1,549,007 downwards.
CCTGCTGCCGGATCTGTTTCCGGCAAGCTTCCGCGACCTGCACGGCCGCGTCGGCGTGTATTTCGAATCGGCGGCGGTGATCGTCACCTTGGTGACGCTGGGCGACTGGCTGGAGTTGCGCGCGCGCCGCCGCACGGGTTCGGCCTTGCGCGCCTTGCTGGACCTCGCGCCGAAAACGGCGCGGCGCATCGACGCGAACGGCAGCGAGTCCGACGTCGCGCTGGACGAAGTCCAGGCCGGCGATGTTTTGCGCGTGCGTCCGGGCGAAAAGATTCCTGTGGATGGCGTCGTCATCGATGGTGCGAGCCACGTCGACGAATCGATGCTGACCGGCGAATCGATGCCGGTCGCGAAGGGCAGGGACGATCGCGTCACCGGCGGCACCGTGAACCAGGACGGCGCCTTCACGATGCGCGCGGAACAGGTCGGCGCCGACACCATGTTGTCGCGGATCGTCGCGCTGGTCGCACAGGCGCAGCGCAGCAAGGCGCCGCTGCAGCGCGTGGCCGATCGCGTGGCCGCATGGTTCGTGCCCGCGGTGGTCGCGGTGGCGGTGATCGCGTTCATCGCGTGGATGGCGGTGGGTCCGGAACCGCGCTTCCCGCACGCGCTGATCGCGGCGGTGTCGGTGCTGATCATTGCGTGTCCGTGTGCGTTGGGCCTGGCGACGCCGATTTCCATCATGGTCGCGAGCGGGCGTGGCGCGCACTTGGGCGTGCTGTTCCGCGATGCCGCCGCCATCGAAACCTTGCGCAACGCTGACGTGTTGCTGGTGGACAAGACCGGCACGCTCACCGAAGGCAAGCCTTCGCTGCGCAGCGTGGAAATGTTCGCCGGAATCGGCGAAGAAGAGGTGCTGGCGCTGGTCGCGGCGCTGGAGCGGCGGAGCGAACATCCGCTGGCGCGCGCCATCGTGGCGGCCGCCGAGGCGCGCGGCGTCGCGATTCCGGACGTGGAGGGTTTCAGGGCACTGGTCGGCCGCGGCGTCAGCGGGCGCGTGGATGGCCATGCCGTGGCGATCGGCAACGCCCGCTTGCTTGACGAAACGGCCGCGCGCACCAAGGCAGCCATTCGCGACAGGGCGAACTCGTTGCGCGGCGAAGGCGCGACCGTGATGTTCATGGCCATCGACGGCAAGGTCGCCGCCATCCTGGCCGTCGCCGATGGCATCAAGCACGGCACGCCCGTCGCGCTCGCCGCGCTGCGCGAAGAAGGCATGCGCATCGTGATGCTGACGGGCGACAATGCCACCACGGCACGCGCCGTCGCGCAGAAACTCGGAATCGAGGAAGTGCACGCGGACGTCTCGCCTGCTGGCAAGGCGGCAGTCGTCGAGGCGCTGAAGCGGAAAGGACACGCAGTCGCGATGGCCGGCGACGGCATCAACGATGCGCCGGCGCTGGCCGCGGCGGATATCGGCATCGCGATGGGCGCGGGCACCGACGTTGCGCTGGAAAGTGCGCCGGTCACGCTGGTGCGCGGCGACTTGTCCGGCATCGCGCGGGCGCGGGCGCTGTCGCGCGCGGCGGTGCGCAACATCCGCCAGAACCTGTTCTTCGCGTTCGTCTACAACGCCGTCGGCGTGCCGATCGCGGCGGGCGTGCTGTATCCCGCGTTCGGCATCGTGCTGTCGCCGATGATCGCGGCGCTGGCGATGAGCCTGTCGTCGGTGTCGGTGGTCTCGAACGCGCTGCGGTTGCGCACCACCCGCGTGGAATGAAAAGCCACGCGGATCGCTCCGCGCGGCTGGTCGATCGAACTTGCGCCGCGGTTCAGCGCGCGAACAGCGGCTTGTTGAGGCGCGCCATCAGGCGTTCGCGGCGCGACCCTTGCTGGGGCGTGTCGGCTTCCTGCACCTTCGGCGGCGTTTCGAGGCGTCCGTCGGCAAAGCAGGCGTTGAAATAGTCGACCACTTCTTCGTGCGGCATGCCCGAAGCCGCGGCGATCTCATCGACGGTGGCGTAGTCCTTCACCATCTCCTTGGCAAGCCGGAAATGCTTCGGGAATTCGCGTTCCGTTTCCGGCCAGCGCGCCAGCTTGTAACGTTCGCTGCGGCTCAGCTTGCGGCCGAGGATGCCGGGCGTCGCGATCAGGCCCGCGTACCAGCGCAGCCGGCCCAGCGGCTGCGCCGGGTGGGTCATGCGCACGGCCTTCAAGGCTTCGGAATAAATCGGCGTCCACGCGCTGGCCGGTTGTTCGAGCAATGCGCCGAGTGGCTTCAGCGAAGTGGATTCGAAGTGGTAGGCGTTCTGCTCGGGATCGACCACGAGTTCCGCGCCGTCGGGCCCGACCAGCTTGCGCGGGCCGGAAAAGGTCCCTTGCGCAAACGCCAGTGCCAGCGCTTCGGCGGCGTTGACCGGGCCGACTTCCGCGGGTTCGGTGATTTCCGGTGGCTGCGGCTCGGGAGATTCCGGCAATTCGGCAAGCTCGGGCATGCCGTCATCGATCTGCACGTCCTCGACCTGCGCGGCTTCGGCCTGCGGCGCCTCGGCGTGCACGCCCGACAGCCATGCTTCCAGACCAGCAGCGGTGGTGCGCGGAGCGTTTGCCGCAACCTGTTCCGAATCGAGTGTCATGTCCTGGTTACCTTGCATGGCGGCACAGTCTCCGGGTCCGACAGCGATGGCGCCGCGGCGATTCAATGCCTTCGCTGCGGCCGTTGCAACACGTGTGCCAGTTTACGCACCGGGATCGGCCCGGACGCGTGCCAGGACGTAAACATTGGTTACAGCGATCCGGGGTGGGATGTCAGGCCGAAACCGTTTCCGCGGGCTGCCGCGCCTGCAACGCCCATAGCGCGGCGTAGCGGCCGCCTTGCGCGAGCAGGTCGCCGTGGGTGCCGCGTTCGACCACGCGGCCGTGGTCGAGCACCAGGATCTGGTCGGCGTCGACGATGGTGGACAGCCGGTGCGCGACGATCAGGGTGGTGCGGCCGCGCGCGATCTCGGCGAGTTCGGCCTGGATGATCTTTTCGGTGCGGGTGTCGAGCGCGCTGGTGGCTTCGTCGAACACGAGAATGGCCGGGTTCTTCAGCAATGCCCGCGCGATCGCGACGCGCTGCTTCTCGCCGCCGGAAAGTTTCAGGCCGCGCTCGCCCACCGTGGTGTCGTAGCCCTGCGGCAGCGACAACACGAAATCGTGGATGTGCGCGGCGCGCGCGGCGGCTTCCACCTGCTCGCGGGTTGCGTCGGTACGCCCGTAGGCGATGTTGTAATAAATGGTGTCGTTGAACAGCACCGTGTCCTGCGGCACGATGCCGATCGCCGCGCGCAGCGACTCCTGGGTAACGACGCGGATGTCCTGGCCGTCGATGCAGATGCGGCCGCCGGTGACATCGTAGAAACGGAACAAGAGGCGCGACAGCGTCGACTTGCCCGCGCCGGTTTCGCCGACCACGGCCAGCGTCTTGCCGGGCGGGATCGTGAAATCGATGTCGTCGAGGATCGCGCGATCGGGGTTGTAGTGGAACGACACCTGCTCGAAGCGCACCTCGCCGCCGCGCGTCACCAGCGGCTTCGCGCCCGGCGCGTCCTGCACCTCGGCGTGTTCGTCAAGCAGCGCGAACATGTGCTCCATGTCGATCACGCCCTGCTTGATCTGCCGCCACGTAAAACCCAGCATGTTGAGCGGGATCGCGAGCTGCAGCAGCCAGCCGTTGACCATCACGATGTCGCCGACCGAAAGCCTGTGCGACACGACTTCGGAGGCGGCCATCGCCATCAACACGGTCACGCCGATCGCGATCACCAGCGCCTGCGCGCCGTTCAACACGGCCAGCGAGGACTCGGTTTTCACCGCCGCGTCTTCGTAGCGGCGCAGGTCGGCGTCGTAGCGGCGCGCCTCGAATTCCTCGTTGCCGAAATACTTCACTGTCTCGTAATTGAGCAGGCTGTCGATCGCGCGCGCGTTGGCGAGGCTCTCGACCTCGTTCATCACGCGCACGCCGGCGGTGCGCCATTCGGTGATCCAGATCGTCACCGCGATGTAGATGGCCATCGTGACCAGCGTGACGATCGCGTAACGCCAGTCCAGCGCGCGCAGCATGAACACGATCACCACCACGATCTCGAAGATCGTCGGCACGATGTTGAACACCACCCAGCCCAGCAGGTTGTACACACCGCGGGTGCCACGCGAGATGTCGCGGCCGACGCCGCCGGTATGGCGATCGAGGTGGAAGCGCAGCGAGAGGTTGTGCAGGTGCCGGAACGCGTCCAGTCCCGACGCGCGCATCGCGCGCTGGCTGACGCGTTCGAACACCGTGTCGCGAAGTTGCCCGAACACGGCGCCGATCAGTCGCAGCACCCCGTACAGCGCGATCAGCGCGATCGGCACGGTGAGCGCGGCGATGCGCGGGTCGAGGTGGTTGACAATGTCCCTGAACGCGATCGGCACGTACACCGTCGCCATTTTGGCGATCACCAGCAGCGCCGCGGCGATCGTCATGCGTACGGGGAAGCCGCGGATGTACGGCCACAGCATCGCCAGCACCCGCAGCGTGCCGGAGCCGGAACGGGATTTGTCGGGCGTGGCCGGTGACGTGGCGGATGTCTCGGCAGTCGTTGCGCGCGCGTGCTCGTTGCGCGGTGCTGCGGTCGCGTGCGGGGTCACCGCCGGCTTGGGCTTGGCGGCATCATTGGGCTGCTGTGGGTCGGCCATCCGTGGATCATGGGGGCGCGGCGGCCGGGCTTCCAGCCCGATCCGCTAAACTTTCGCATTTTCGGCACGCACGTTCCCATGAGCTTCCGTACCCGTTTCGCGCCCAGCCCCACCGGATTCCTGCACATCGGTGGCGCGCGCACCGCGCTGTATGGCTGGCTGGAAGCGCGCCATCGTGGCGGGCAATTCATCCTGCGCATCGAGGACACCGATCGCGAGCGTTCCACCGACGCGGCCGTGCAGGCGATCATCGACGGCATGCACTGGCTGGGCCTCGATCCCGACGAAGGGCCGTTGTACCAGACACAACGAATGCAGCGTTATCGCGAAATCGCGCAGCAGTTGCATGACGCAGGCAAGGCCTACTGGGCCTACGAATCGAAGGAAGAACTCGACGTGATGCGCGAGGCGATGAAGGCGCGTGGCGAGAAGCCTCGCTACGACGGCCGCGCACGCGACTCGAACCTGCCGTACCGCGATGATCCCAATCGCGTGCTGCGCTTCAGGAATCCGCAATCCGGCTCGATCGTCTTCGACGACAAGATCAAGGGCCGCGTCGAATGGGCCAACGCCGAACTCGACGATTTCGTGATGCTGCGTTCGGATGGCTTTCCCACCTACAACTTCGCGGTGGTAGTGGACGACATCGACATGGGCATCACCGAGGTGATCCGCGGCGACGACCACGTCAACAACACGCCGCGCCAGATCAATCTTTACCAAGCGCTGGGCGCGCCAGTGCCCACGTTCGCGCATCTGCCGATGATCCTGGGCCCGGACGGCCAGAAACTCTCCAAGCGCCACGGCGCGGTCGGCGTGATGCAATACCGCGAAGATGGCTATCTGCCGCACGCGCTGTTGAATTACCTGGTGCGGCTGGGCTGGTCCCACGGTGACCAGGAGATCTTCTCGATCAAGGAAATGATCGAGCTGTTCGACATCGCCGACGTCAACCATTCCGCCGCGCGTTTTGATTTCGCCAAGCTGGGCTGGCTCAACCAGCATTATTTGAAGGAAGGCGATCCGCGCGAACTCGGGCAGGAACTCGCGTGGCATCTTGAACGCCTCGGACTGGATGTGTCGAAAGGCCCCAAACCGGAAGAAGTCGTGCTCGCGTTGCGCGAACGCGTGCAAACCCTGAAGGCGATGGCCGAGCAGGCGCGCATCTGGTATGCACCGATCGCGGCGTGGGACGACAAGGCCGTGGCGAAGCATTTGCAGGCGGATGGTGCTGCCGACGTGCTGCGCGCGATGCATGCGAAGCTCGCGGCGCTGCCGGCGTGGAAGCCCGCCGACATCCACGCACTGGTCGCGGAAGTCGCGACCGAGCGCGGCATTGGCATGGGCAAGGTCGCGCAGCCGTTGCGCGTGGCGATGACCGGCACCGCGGTGTCGCCTTCGATCGAGGACACGGTGTATCTCGCCGGGCGCGATGCGGCGTTGAAACGCATCGACGATGCAATCGCGCGCGCAAGCGATTTGCATCCTCCTTCGCTTGCGAAGGGGGAATGAGGGGATGGCTTTGGTATCGCCGCGCGCGACAGCATCCCCCCGCCGCCGCCGGCGGCTCGCGCTACGCGCGCGTTCGCTCGCGCTCCGCCCTTCCTGCGGAAGGGGGTCGCCGGAATGAACGCGCTGCTGCAAAAACTCATGCAGGGCGTCGATCCGGATGCACCCGGCGCGTTCTGGAAGATCCTGCACAACATGCTCGCGCTGGTACCGTGGTGGCCGCTGATCTGGTTCACGATCGCGTGCGCGATCATCGGCGCGGCGATCGGTTGGTGGCGCGGAAGGATCGCGCTGGGTCTCGCACTTGGCTTGGTGGTGGGGCCGATCGCGTGGGCGGCGCTGTGGGCGCTGCCGCCCGGGAATTACGGGCCGGCGAGGCGGCGGCTCGATCAGCGCCGCGCCCGCAAGGCCGCCTGACTGGCCGCTTGCAATTGCCGGCGAACGCCCCGACATCGGACGGCGCAGCGTGCGCGATTCGCATGGGCGCTAGAATGCAGGCATGGTCAGCACCGCACGCAAGGTTTCGCACCATCACCACCACGATGCCGCCGGGATCGTGCGCGAGGTGGAGCGCGAGTGCACGACGCGCAGCCTGCGCCTGACGCCGCTGCGCCGCGAAGTGCTCGAATTGGTCGCGAGGGCGCGCAAGCCGGTCAAGGCATATGACTTGCTGGAATCGCTGCGCGACAACCACGCCGGCGCCGCGCCGCCCACGGTGTATCGCGCGCTCGACTTCCTGCTCGAGAACGGCTTCATCCACAAGCTGGAATCGATCAACGCCTTCGTGTTCTGCCAGCATCCCGCCGAAGCGCACCAGGTGCCGTTCCTGATCTGCGACATGTGCGAGAGCGCGACCGAAGTGTGCGACGAGGGCGCGATCGCCAAATTGATCGAGCAACAGGCGCGCGGCTTCGGCTTCCGCGCCAAGGCGCAGACGCTGGAAGTGCACGGCGTCTGCAAGCAGTGCGGCGCGGCCTGACCGTCCGGCATTCCCTCCCGTTTTGCTGATTGCGCCCTCCGGGCCGCGCGGCTGTCCGGGTTGCCATTGGATATGAAATGTTATAACGTAACATTTCGCTCTGATCCTCGGTTGTCCCATGCACCGCAAAACGCTGGTCTCCGTACATATCGCCGCCATTGGCTGTCTCGTGCACGCCTTCGCCTTTGCCGATGATGCGTTCCGCGCGCCGCAAGCGCCGAATGGGCAATTGGCGCCGGCCGCCGCAGCGCAGGCGGCCGCGCCGCTCACGCTCGACACCGTGCAGGTCAGTGCGCGGCTCGATCGTGCGCGCAACGCGCTTTCACCCGACACCGGCACCAGCCAGACGGTGTTCGACCGCAAGGCTATCCGCCAGTTGCCGCAGGGCGACAACACGCCGCTCGACCAGGTGCTGTTGCAGGCGCCGGGCGTGGTCCAGGACTCGTTTGGGCAACTGCACGTGCGCGGCGACCACGCCAACCTGCAATACCGCATCGACGGAATCATCATTCCCGAAAGCATCAGCGGCTTCGGCCAGAGCCTGGACACGCGCGCCATCGAGTCGCTCAAGTTCATGACCGGCGCACTGCCCGCGCAGTACGGCTACCGCACGGCGGGCGTGGTCGAGATCGACACCAAGTCCGGCGCGCAACTCGGCAACGGCGGCAGCGCCAGCCTGTACGGCGGCTCGTTCGGAACTTTGAATCCGGCCTTCGAGTTGCACGGCAATCGGGGGCGCTGGTCGTACTACGTGACCGCGAATTTCCTGGAAAGCGACATCGGGATCCAGAACCCCACGCCCGCGCGCGAGGCCATCCACGACCACACCGATCAGTCCAGGAGCTTCGGCTACGTCTCGTACCTCATCAACGACGACACGCGCGCGGGTTTCTATTTCGGCACGGCCGACAACCGCTTCCAGATTCCGGACAGCCTGCACCAGCGGCCGCAATTCGCCTATGGCGACATCGACGATTTCGATTCGTCGAAGCTGGACGAGAACCAGCGCGAGGTGACGCGCTTCGGCGTGTTCAGTCTGCAAGGCCATGCCGGCGGCATCGACACCGACTATCGCATCGCGATCGGGCAACGCTTCAGCAGCGTGGGTTTCCGGCCCGACGTGATCGGCGATTTGATGTTCAACGGCGTGGCGTCCACGGTCGGACGTGCGAACCGCGCCAACACGCTGCAGGCGGATTTCTCGACGCCGCTGGGCGAGCCGCACCTGTTGCGCTACGGGTTCTATGCGGAAAGCGAAGGCGCCGAATCGAACAACGATTCATGGACCTTTCCGGCAGACGCCGAAGGCGCGCAGGCGTCCACCACACCGATTCGTATCGTCGACGACCACTATCAGCGCGCACGCACGCTGGGTGCGTACGTGCAGGACCAGTGGCAGCTCACCGATCGCCTGGTGGTGAATTACGGCCTGCGCGCCGACCGCTACAGCGCGTGGCTCAAGGAAGGGCAGGTGAGCCCGCGCCTGGGCCTGGTATGGAACGCGACCTCCGCTACCACGGTGCACGCCGGCTACGCGCGCTACTTCACGCCGCCCGATACCGAGTTGATCGCGCCCGAGGACATCGCGCTGTACCGGGGCACCACCAACCAGTTGCCGAATGACCGGACCGGACCGGTGAAGGCCGAGCGTTCGAATTATTTCGATGCCGGGGTGTCGCAAAAGATCGGCAAGCACCTCACCGTCGGACTGGACGGCTACGACAGGCAAGTGAAGTACCTGCAGGACGAGGGGCAGTTCGGCGCGGCGCTGGTGTTCTCGCCATTCAACTATGCACGCGGCCGCGTGCGCGGCGTTGAGTTCTCGGCCAATTACGACGACGGTCCATTGAGCGCGTACTTCAACCTTGCGCAGAGCCGCGCGATGGGCAAGGGCATCATCTCGGGACAATACAACTTCGACGAAGACGAACTCGCGTACATCGGCAGCCATTGGGTGCACCTGGACCACGACCAGAAACTGGCGGCATCGGGTGGTGTCAGCTACGCGATCGACGCCGCGACGCGTGTGGGCGCGGATTTCCTGTACGGCAGCGGGCTTCGGCGCGACTTCGCCAATACCGCCTCGCTGCCTGCGTATTTCCAGTTGAACCTGAGCGTGGAGCACGATTTCAGCCTGCCGGGGTTCGGCAGGTTCAACATCCGCGCGGTCCTGATCAACGCGCTGGATCGCGTGTACGAACTGCGCGACGGTTCCGGGATCGGCGTGGGCGCGCCACAGTACGGCCCCCGTCGCGGGTTGTACCTGGGGCTGGGCAAGCCATTCTGAACAGGCGGCTACGCAGCGCCGCGCGGCCGCCGCCGGCATGCACGGAAATGTTATAATGTTGCAGAACTGTACGGATCACCGGCTCGAGTCCGGCGCCGCGCCCCAGGGTGCGGCACGCATTGACGACGAGATTCGCATGCAAGTGGACTTGCCGCTCACCCAAACGATTTCCGCCATGCCTGCGCCGGCGTCCCCGCGACGTTTTGCGGCGCTGGTCGATCGCGTCGGCGCCACCGCGTCGCTGCTGTGCGCGGTGCACTGCGCGCTGCTGCCGTTCGTGCTGGCGCTGTTGCCTCTGATTGGTCTGGAGTTCCTGGCCGGCCACACCTTCGAACGGATCTTCGTGGCCTGCGCCGCCGCGCTCGCCGCTGCAAGCATTCTCGTGGCCTATCGCCGCCACCGGCGCCCGCACGCGCTGTTCCTGATGCTCCCCGGCATCGCGCTGCTGCTGGCCGGCATCGCCATCAATCTCGACGCGCACGTGCTGGTGCATACCGCCAGCGTCGTTACGGGCGGCGTGCTGGTCGCCAGCGCGCATGTGACGAACCTGCTGCTCGCGCACAAGCACACCGCGGCGTGCACGCACGGGTAATTGTGTAACGGTGGACGTTCTGCCTAGCCTTGTGGGCATGGCGCATTCGCACGACCACGCTCATCATCACGATTACGAGCATGCCCACGGCGGCAGCCGCGGGCGGCTGGCGTTCGCGTTCGCGCTGACTTGCCTGATGCTCGTCGTGGAAGCGCTGGGCGGCTGGTGGTCCGGCTCGCTGGCCTTGCTGGCCGACGCCGCGCACATGCTGGTGGACGCCGGCGCGCTGGCGCTGGCGTGGGCGGCGGCGGTATACGCGCTGAAACCGGCCGACGCGCGCCGCAGCTTCGGCTACGCGCGGATCGAAGTGCTGGCGGGCTTCGTCAACGCGCTGGTGCAGCTGCTGCTGGTCGCGGGCATCGTGTACGAAGCGATCCGGCGCCTGCTGGCGATCGAGAGCATCCACATCGAATCGGGCGTGATGCTGGTCGTGGCCGTGGTCGGCCTCGCCGTGAACACGATCGTGCTGCGCAGCCTGCACGATCAGCATGATCACGAGAACCTCAACACCGCCGGCGCGCGCCTGCACGTGTTCGGTGACCTGCTCGGTTCCATCGCCACCGTGCTCGCGGCGCTGCTGGTGCGTTACCTCGCGTGGGAGTGGGCCGACCCCGCGCTGTCGCTGCTGGTATCGCTGCTGATCCTGCGTGGCGCCTTCGTGTTGCTGAAACGTTCTTCGCACATCCTGCTGGAGGGCGTGCCGGAAGGCGTCGCGCCCGAGGAGATCCGGGCGGCGCTGGCCACGGCTGATCCCGCGATCGCGGAAGTCCATCACCTGCACGTCTGGCAGATCGCGTCCGGCTCGCGCATGGCCACGTTGCACGCACGGCTGTGCGAAGGCGGCGATGGCCAGCAGGCGCTGCGTTCGGTCCAGCGGGTGTTGCGCGAGCGCTTTTCGATTACCCACGTGACCGTGCAGATCGAATCCAGCGATTGCTTCGACCACGCTTCCGGTTGCCAGGATTCGGGACACGGCGAGCGGCGCGAGTGACGCTGCGCCGACCGGCAACGCGGCGTGCTGTTACCATGCGTGCAACCGCGCGCGGTGCGCGGATTCCACACACCACAACGGGAACCGACATGGGCAAGGGCGACAAGAAAACACGCAAGGGCAAGATCTACGCGGGCAGCCACGGCAATACCCGTCCGCATTCGCCGAAGTCAAAGGCGGCGGTGAAGTCGACGGCGGCCAAGCCGGCTCCGCGCGCGGCCGCCAAGGTGCCGGCCAAGAAGGCGCCGGCAAAGAAGGCAGCGCCGAAGAAATCCGCGTAACCCGCGGTCAGGCGTCTCCGAAAAGGCCCCGCTCGCGGGGCCTTTTTCGTGCGATTGACAAACGCGCCGCCCGGCCGCCTAATGCCGCTGCGCGATGCGCCGGCACGCGCCGTTTCTGCACTTCACCTGGGGAGGGAATGCGGATGGCTTCGTTCGAGTGTGGGATCAAACGCCCACGGCTACCGTCGATGGTTGCCGTTGCATTGTGTGGGGTGGCACTGGCTTCGTCCGCGCGAACGCCGCCGCCGCATCCGGCGGCGAGTATTCCATCGGCACCGTACGCGGCCATTGATGACGGGTCGGATGCGGACGTCCAAACCGTCGTCAAGCTCGAAATGGCCTCGCTCGAATGGGAGCGCCTGAATGATGTGGACGAGATGGCGGCGCACATCGCCGAGGATTGGATCGGCGTACCTGACGGCAGGGTGATGACGCGCGTCCAGTTGCTGGAGGACGTGAAAACCATGACGGTGGGTTCTTATAAGGTCGCTGACGTGATGACCCGCCGGCTCGCGCAGGATGTCGTACTGGTCACCTACCGGATGGAACAGGACGGACATCAAGCGGACGGCAGCAAGTGGGAACCGCTGGTACGGGCGACTGCCATCTGGGCCAAACGCCAAGGAAAGTGGGTGGGCGTGTTCTACCAGGAAACCGTGCTGCCGGGCGGCGACAGCCATGAGCAGCGTTGAAGCCGGCCTTGCGGAGGGCACATCTCCGAACAGGTTGCTGCGCGTGCTCGGTCTCGGCTTCGGAATCGCCGTGGTCGTCGGCGGCATGATCGGCACCGGCATCCTGCGCGCGCCCGGGCCGATCGCGGCCCTGTTGAACGATCCCGTCCTGATCATCACGGTGTGGCTGGCCAGCGGTCTGTATGTCCTGCTCGGCGTCAATACGAAGGCTGAATTGGCGACATCCCTGCCGCAGGCAGGCGGCAATTACGTGTACGCCCGCCGCGCCTTCGGCGGCTACGGCGGCTTCGTCATCGGCTGGGCCGACTGGCTGATCTGGGTCGCGGCGGCGTCCGCCATGTCCGTCGCCTTTGCGGAATTCGTGGGCGAACTGGTGCCTGCGCTGGCGGGTCACATCGGCGCCACCGCCGTGGCCACGATCGCCGCGTTCGTGCTGCTGCATTACACCGGGGTGCGCAGCGGCAGCCTCGCCCAGCAGCTCACTAGTGCGTTGAAGGTGCTTGGCTTGATCGCTTTCGTTGCGGCGTGCTTCTGGTTTGGTGAAGGCGCGCCGTCGCGCGGCGCGGCGGCCGCACCCGCGGCGGCGCCATCGAATTGGTTGTTGTTCCTCGGCTCCGTGCTGGTCGCGATGCAGATGGTGAACGAGACCTATGCGGGTTGGGATTCGGCCGTGTATTTTGCCGAGGAGAACACGAATCCCGGACGCAACCTGCCGCGCGCGATGTTCGGCGGCGCGCTGGTGGTTATCGGCGTTTACGTCCTGATCAATCTCGCGTACCTGCATGTGCTGCCGCTGGACCGGTTTCGCGCCTCGAAGCTTCCGGCGGCTGATGCGATGCATGCCGTGTTCGGCGGCCATGCCGCGCAGATCGTGTATTTGCTCGCCGCATTGTCGTTGCTCGCCATCATCAATTCCGCCTTCATGTGCGCGCCGCGCGTGCTGTACGGGCTTGGACGCGACGGAATGTTTGCGGCGCAGGCGCAGCGCGTGAGCGCCGGCGGCACGCCGGTGGTTGCATTGCTGATTACCGGCGCAGCGGTCGTGATCGCTCTGGCTTTCGGAAAGTCGTTCGAACGGTTGTTCCTGATCGCCGCCTTTTTCGGCACCTCGTGTGATGCAGCGGTGGCGATTGCGCTGTTCGTGTTGCGCCGGCGCGAGCCCGTGCTGCCGCGGCCGTTCCGGGCCTTCGCGTATCCGATCGCACCTTTGCTGTTTGCATTGATCGCGACCGCGGTCTTCGTCAGCTTCCTGTTCCACGATCCGACGGGAAGCCTGTTTGCGCTCGCGGCCCTTGCGGCGGCCTACCCACTGTATTGGTGGATGCGGCGAAAGCGGCGATGGATCGCCCAAGGCTGACGCTGGCAACGATCAATCCCTCGCGTGTCGGATTTCGACGCCGCCCGCGAACACGCGCGACGCGAGCGCGTCGCCGATCCAGTAGGCGAGTTCGGCCGGCTTCCGCGCGTTCCACACCACGACGTCCGCGCGCTGTCCCGTCGCGAGCGTGCCGCGATCACGTAGCCCCAATGCGCGCGCGGCGTTGACGGTCGCGCCGCGCAGGGCTTCTTCGGGCGTGAGGCGGAACAGGGTGCAGGCCATGTTCATGGCCAGGCGCAGCGACCGCAGCGGCGAGGTGCCAGGATTGAGGTCGGTGGCGATCGCCATCGGCACGCCGCGTTCGCGGAAAGCCGCGATCGGCGGCAAGCGCGTTTCGCGCAGCGCGTAGAAGCTGCCCGGCAGCAGCACCGCGACGGTGCCGGCACGCGCCATTGCAGACACGCCGGCTTCGTCCGTGCATTCCAGGTGATCGGCGGACAAGCCCACATGCGCTGCAACCAGCGCCGCGCCGCCGAGATCCGACAGTTGATCCGCGTGCAGCTTCACCGGCAACCCCAGCTTGCGCGCGGCATCGAAGCAACGGCGGACCTCGTCCGGCGAGAAGGCGATGCCTTCGCAGAACGCGTCCACCGCGTCGGCCAATCCCGCGCCGGCGATGGCCGGCAGCCATTCATCGCAGACCGCCGCGACGAAATCGGCGCGGCGATCCTTGTATTCCGGAGGCAATGCGTGCAGGCCAAGGAACGTCGTACGCACCGTCATGCCGAGTGCTTCGCCGATCCGGCGCGCGACGCGCAGCATTTTCATTTCGGTTTCGAGGTCCAGCCCGTAACCCGACTTGATCTCGAGGGTGGTCACGCCGTCGCGCAGGAGCGCGCCTGCGCGCGACACGGATTGCCGGAACAGCTCGTCTTCGCTCGCGGCCCGCGTCGCGCGCACGCTGGACAGGATGCCGCCCCCGGCGCGCGCGATCGCCTCGTAGCTTTCGCCGTGCAGCCGCATTTCGAATTCGTTGGCGCGATCGCCGCCGAACACCAGGTGCGTGTGGCAGTCGACCAGCCCCGGCGTCACCAGCGCGCCGCGCACCGATTCGTGCTTGCCGGAAATGGCTTCCGGTGCGCCGGGCAGATCACGCATCGCGCCGGCAAACGCGATCACGCCATCGCGCCAGCCAAGCGCACCGTTTTCGACGAGGCCGTAACCCGAGTCGCCCGCAAGGGTGGCGAGCGTGCAGTCCAGCAGGAGGTGGTGGTAGCGCTGCGTCATCGGTTCGGAAGGCGCGACGTTCGCGTGTCACAATGCGGCATCCTAACAGTGCCGCCGCTACGGGCGGCGCGGAGCGCACGCGCGATGGGCGAGAGGCCGGACGAAGAAACGTGGACCCCCGCGGATCGGACGCGCGGCGCGAACGAAGGACCGAACCCGAACGTGGACGCGCGCTTCGCGCTGCCGGGCATGCCCAACCTGCACTCGCACGCGTTCCAGCGCGCGATGGCGGGGCTGGCCGAGCGGCGCGGCCCCGGCGACGACAGCTTCTGGACCTGGCGCGAGACGATGTACGGCTTCGCGTCGCGCATCGGGCCCAATGCATTGCGTGCAGTCGCCGCGCAGTTGTACGTCGAGATGCTGAAGGCCGGCTACACGCATGTGTGTGAGTTCCACTACCTGCACAACGCGCCGGACGGCGCGCCGTACGCAGATCGCGCCGCGATGTCGCGCGCGATCATCGAAGCCGCGCGCGACGCCGGCATCGGCCTCACGCTGTTGCCGGTGCTGTACATGACCGGCGGTTTCGACGGACGGCCGCTGAGTGATCGTCAGCGGCGTTTCGGCCTGTCGGTCGATGCGTATTTGCGCCTGCTGGAAACACTCGTGGCGGAAGAATCGCCCAACATGCGCGTGGGCATCGCGCTGCATTCGCTGCGCGCGGTGCCGGAAGTGGCGATGCGCGAATTATTTGACTCCCTCCCTCGCTTGCGGGGAAGGGCTGGGGTGGGGAGCGAACTTGCGATGCCGATCCACATCCACATCGCCGAGCAGATCGGCGAAGTGCAGGATTGCCTCGGCATCCGCGGCGCGCGGCCGGTGCAGTGGCTGTTCGACCACGCCGACGTCGATGCGCGCTGGTGCTTGGTGCACGCCACGCATCTCGATGATTCGGAAATGCGCGCGATCGCGAAGTCGGGCGCGGTCGCCGGTCTGTGTCCGACCACGGAAGCCAACCTGGGCGATGGCCTGTTCCCGCTGGCGGCTTATCTCGATGCGGACGGCGTGCTCGGCATCGGTTCCGATTCGCACATTTCGGTGTCGCCGGTCGAGGAGTTGCGCTGGCTGGAGTACGGCCAGCGGCTGGTGACGCGCCACCGCAACATCGCCGCGCGCCAACCCGGCGCCAGCGTGGGCGAAGCGCTGTGGGCCGCGGCGCTGCGCGGCGGCCGGCAAGCCGCGGGCCTGCGCGAAGATGCGTCGCGCGACGTCATCGTGCTGGACGACGCCTCGCCGCTGCTCGCCGCGCGCGACGACGCCAGCGTGCTCGACACGTTCCTGTTCGCGGGCAACACGCCGCTGGTGCGCGACGTGCTGGCGAACGGCGAATGGGTGGTGCGCGATTTCCAGCATCGGGCGGAAGATCGCATTGCCGCGGATTACCGCGCGACGGTCGAAGCGCTGGCCGCGGATTGAGCGAACGTGAAGGTCTGGACAACTGCGCGCAGAGGTCGGCGTTGCGCGCGACTTCACTGCACTGATGCGGACGAATCCGGCGCGGCGTCGCCGCCCTGCATGTGCGACTCGCGCCATTGCTGTTTCTGGGCCTTGCGCTCCGCCTGCAGGCTCGCAAGTTGCGTGCGTTGCTCCGGCGTCAGCAACTGGTAAATCTGCGCGCGCAGGTTGGCGCGACTGGCCGTGCGCGTGCGTGCCGCATCCGCTTCGGCTTCGGCGAGGTTGCTCGCCGCGGTCTGGTAATCCGCCGAACCCGGCGCCGCCGCTTCGAACGCCTTGCGCGCTTGCCGCAGCGCCTGCATCTGCGGTTTGGCCTGCGCGAAGTTCTGCTCGGTCAGCTGCTTGATTTGCGCGCGCTGGGCGTCGCTGAGGTTCAACTGGTCGTACAGGCGGGCGCCCATCATGCCGTGATGGTGGTGCCAAGCGTTGCCCGCGGGCGGTGCGCCGCTTTGCGATGCGTCGGTTTGCTGCGCGAACGCCAGTGGCGCGCAAGCGAGGACGGCCACGATGGCGGCGGAAAGGAGGTAGGTCTTGCGCATGTGGAACTCCTGCGGGGGATGCATGTAGGTGCAGAACGCGCGTCTCCTGCCGGACGTTGACGCGCGAGCGGATCCCCTTCGCGGCACACGGCCCGCGATACGGGCCGTGTTCAGCTTTCCGGCGTCAGTGCGTCGTGGCGGGCGCGGCCGCGCGCTGCTGCATTTCCTGCTGGCGCTGCTGGATCAGCGACGCCAGCTTGGTGCGCTGTTCGGACGTGAGCAGGTTGTAGACCTTGGTGCGCAGGTCAGCCTGGCGCAGCACCTGGGCGTGCGCCGCGGTCGACTCGGCCTGCGCAAGGTCGTTGGCCGCGCTCTGGAACTGGCTGGTGCCGGGCGTGGCGTTGTCGAACGCCATGCGCTTCTGGCGCAGCGACTGGATTTCCGGACGCGCCTGCTGGAAATTCTGCTGCATCAACTGGCGGACGCTGGAGCGCTGCGCATCCGTCAGGCCGAGCTGGGAGAACAGGTCGTTGGGCTGGCGTTGCTGCGCCTGCGGCGCGGTTGCGGGCGCGCTCGCGGCCTGCGGCGCCGCGAAAGCGAGCGGGGAACAGGCGAGCATGGCGGCCAGCAACGTCGAACGGATCATGGGTTTGCGCATCGGTATGTCCTCTTCCGGTGTGAGGGTCGATAATGACGGATCGTTGATGAGCGTTCGTCAGCTGTGTGATCGATTCGGCGAACCCCCGGATTGTCGCACGGCGCGCGGTTCACCGCTAACCCTGTGTCGCAAAGGAGAGACGGCATGCAATTCCGCACACTTGGGCCCGAGGGCCCCGAAGTTTCCGCCATCGGCCTCGGCTGCATGGGCATGAGCGAGTTCTACGGCGCGCACGACGACGCCGAATCGATCCGGGTGATCCACCACGCGCTCGAAGCGGGGCTGAATTTCCTCGACACCGCCGACATCTACGGTCCGCACACCAACGAGGTGCTGGTGGGCAAGGCCATCAAGGGCCGCCGCAACGGCGTGTTCCTCGCCAGCAAGTTCGGCATCGTGCGCGATCCGGACGATCCCAAGAAGCGCGGCGTCAACGGCCGTCCGGAATACGTGCGCGCCGCGTGCGACGCCAGCCTGAAGCGGCTGGGCGTCGAGCACATCGATCTTTACTACCAGCACCGCGTCGATCCAAAGACGCCGATCGAGGACACGGTCGGCGCGATGGCGGATCTGGTGCGTGCGGGCAAGGTGCGTTTCATCGGCTTGTCCGAGCCGTCGGCCGCGACCATCGAGCGCGCGCACAAGCTGCATCCGGTCACCGCGGTGCAGAGCGAATATTCGCTGTGGACGCGCGATCCCGAGGACGGCATCTTGCAGACCTGCGAAAAACTGGGGATCGGTTTCGTGCCGTATTCGCCGCTGGGTCGCGGCTTCCTGACCGGCGCGATCAGGAGTCCGGACGATTTCGACGATGAGGACTACCGCAAGCACAGCCCGCGCTTCGAGGGCGAGAACTTCGCCAGGAACCTGAAGCTGGTCGACAAGGTGCGCGAACTCGCGCACGGCAAGGGCTGCACGCCCGCGCAGCTGGCGCTTGCATGGGTGCTGGCGCAGGGTGCGCACATCGTGCCAATTCCCGGCACCAAGCGCGTGAAGTACCTGGATGAAAACCTGGGCGCGCTGGATGTGGTGCTGGATGCGGGTGATCTTGCGGCGATCGACGAAGTGTTTCCGCCCGATGCCGCCGCGGGCATGCGCTACCACCCCGCGATGATGTCGCTGCTGCGCGGCTGAACCAAGCGTGATGAAGCCGCAGCGTGCCGGTCAACTGCGGCGCGCCGCGGTGCGTTGTTGCGTGCAGGTCCACGTGTTGGAGAGCACGCATGAAACGCAAGTCGATGTTGTGCGCGGCGGCGCTGGCCGTCGCCGGATGCCTTTCGCTAGGCGGCTGCGTGGTGGCGCCCGCGCGCCCCGCGTACGTCGCGGTCGCGCCCGCGCCCGTGTGGGTTTCGGGTTACTGGTATGGCGGCGTGTGGATCCGCGGCCACTGGCGGTATCGCTGAGCGGAGGGGGCCATGAAAAGAGTCATGCGCTCGGTCACCATGTTCGCAATGACCGTGTCCGCGCTGCTCGCACTCGGCGGCTGCGTGGTGGAAGCGCCGCGCCCGCCGCCGCCCGGCCCCGCCTGCGTGTGGGTGCGCGGGCATTGGGGTGGTCCCGGCGGCAACGTCTGGATTCGCGCGCACTGGCAGTGTCCGTGATGCGTTGAAACGTCGAGGCATCGCCGCATCCCGTAAGATGCGTGGATGAGCGTCCATGCAGCGCGCGGCGATGCCTCGTCCGCGGATGAATTCGTCCGTCACGGCACGTCGGCGTTCCGCCGCATCAACCTTGCACTGTTCGCCGCGGGCTTCGCCACGTTCGGATTGCTGTATTGCGTGCAGCCGCTGCTGCCGGAGTTCACCCGCGACTTCGGCGTGAACGAAGCGGTCAGCGCGTTGTCGTTGTCGTTGACGACCGGCGTGTTGGCGGTCGCGATGCTGTTCGCGGGCGCGGTTTCGGATGCGTGGGGACGCAAGCCGATCATGGTAGGCTCACTGCTGTCGTCGGCGTTGCTGGTGCTGATCTCGGTGGCGATGCCGAACTGGACCTCGTTCCTGGTCGTGCGCGCGCTGCTCGGCCTGTCGCTGAGCGGATTGCCCGCGGTCGCGATGACCTACCTCGCCGAAGAGATGGACGTTGCGTCGATCGGCCTCGGCATGGGCCTGTACATCAGCGGCAACGCGATCGGCGGGATGAGCGGGCGCCTGATCGCGGGCGTGCTCACCGATTTCGCGGGCTGGCGCGCGGGCGTTGCGGCGGTCGCCGTGATCGGCATCGCCTGCGCGCTGGCGTTCTGGCGGTTGCTGCCGCCGTCGCGGCATTTCGCGCCGCAACGCGTGGACGGGCGCGCGCTCTTCGCGCGCTTCAATGTGATCTTCCACGACCGCGGCTTGCCCTGGCTGTTCGTCGAAGGATTCCTCTTGCTCGGCGCGTTCGTCACGGTCTACAACTACCTCGGCTATCGCCTGCTTGCGCCGCCGTACAACCTGAGCCAGGCCGTCGTCGGTGCGATCTTCGCGATCTACCTGATCGGCACCTTCAGCTCGCCGTGGGTCGGGCACCTCGCCGGCAAGCTCGGGCGGCGCAAGGTGCTGTGGACGATGCTGGCATTGATCCTGATCGGCACGCTGCTGACGCTGCTGGCATCGCTGTGGGCGATCCTGCTGGGCGTGGTGGCGCTGACCTTCGGTTTCTTCGGCGGCCATTCCGTCGTCAGCAGTTGGGTCGGGCGGCGCGCCGGCGCGGCCAAGGCGCACGCTTCGTCGCTTTACCTGTTCTGCTACTACATGGGTTCCAGCATCGCGGGCGCGTGCGGCGGGTTGTTCTACGCGTCGCACGGCTGGAACGGCGTGGTCTGGTTCGTCGGTGCGATGGCGTTGCTGGGATTGCTGATCGCGCTGGGCCTGTACTGCCTGCCGCCGCTGCCGCAGAACACTGCGACGCCGCCGACGCCGATGAGCCGCGGCGCGATGCCCTGATGGGATCACCGCAAGCGCAGCTGCAGGCGGCGCGGCTTCCTGGCCGTCATTCGTTTCGCGGCATGCGCTGATCGGATGTTCAGTGCCGCCGCGCCAGTGCGTACACCGCGGTATGCAACGCCGTCACGCCGCTTTCGGAGAAGGATGGCTGCGACGCAAGGATGTCGCGGCGTTCCGCCTGCCGGATGTTCCACTGCGCACCGAACAGCCGGTGGACTTCCGCCTCGTCGACGCTGAAGGGCGGGCCTTGCATTTCGTTCGACGGATAGTCCAGCGTGATCAGGAGGCCGTGCGCACCGGCGGGAAGCTTCGCGTAGACCTCGCGCAGCATACGATCGCGCATTGGTGCGGGGAAGGCGATCAGCGCGGCACGATCGTAGAACGCGCGGCATGCCTCGTACGTGCCGGGCGCGATGTCGAACACGTCGCCGTTGATGATCTCGATGGCGCCATCGGACGGCGCATTCGTGATCCGGTAGTGCGTGCCATGCGCTGATTCGGTCTTGCTCGCGCGCAGATCGTTTTCCGCGAGGAACGCATCGATCGCAAGCGGCGAAATCTCGACCCCCAGCACATGCATGCCCTGCCCGGCGAGCCAAAGCATGTCCAGCGATTTTCCGCACAGCGGCACCAGCACCCGCGCGCCGCGGGCGACGCCGAGCGCGCCCCAGTGCTGTTCCAGCAGCGGCATCACCGATTCGCGATGCCATCCTGTGCGGCCTTCGCGCCAGCGCTGCAGCCAGTACTCGGGTTTCATGTTTCAAACTTCAGGTTCGTGGCAAACCACTTCGATGTTGTGTCCGGCAGGGCTGATGACAAATGCCGCGTAGTATCGCCCGCTGTAATTCGAACGCAGGCCCGGCGCACCATTGTCCCGGCCGTCCGCTTCCAGCGCCGCGCGGTGGAAGGCATCGACCTGATGGCGATTTTCGGCCGCGAAGGCCCGGTGAAGATGCGCGGACTTCTCGGTGGTCT
This sequence comes from Rhodanobacteraceae bacterium, assembly GCA_030167125.1. Lineage (NCBI taxonomy): Bacteria > Pseudomonadati > Pseudomonadota > Gammaproteobacteria > Lysobacterales > Rhodanobacteraceae > Rhodanobacteraceae bacterium. The sequence goes on along the minus strand of CP126531.1, from coordinate 1,527,924 downwards.
GGAACAGGCACAACGAAGCTTTGCCGTCCGCACCCAATTCGATGCCGGGCGGTCCCTCCGAGGCGACGATCATGCCGATCGGTTCGAGCGCCTTGAGGAAGAACGCCTTGCTCGCGGCGTAGTCGCTGACTCCGAATACAACGTGGTCGAACATGGTTGCGAAATTTCCCGAGGCGACTCAACCTTGGAGCAACCGCACCTTGCCCGTCGCCAGCTCGTATTCCGCGCCCACCACGCGCACGCGGCCGCTCTTCACCGCTTCCGCGATGATCGGTTGCGCCGAGGCGACGCGCGAGACGTTGTAGGCGACGTTCGCGTCGATCGCGCGTTCGAGCAAATCGCCGCCGCCGGCTTTCACCACATTCTCGATGCCGGGTCGCACCGCGTCGGTGATGTCCCAGATGTGGCCTGGCAGCGGCTTCGCATCTTGAAGTTCCTGGATCGCCGCCTTGATCGCACCGCAATTGCTGTGGCCCAGCACCATCACCAGCGGCGTGCCCAGCACGCCGACGCCATATTCCAAACTCGACAGCGCGTCGTGGTTCAGGTAATTGCCTGCGATGCGCACGACGAAAAGATCACCGGGCGACTGGTCGAACATCAGTTCTGGCGCGACGCGCGAATCGGCGCAGCTCAGGATCGACGCGATCGGATATTGCGCTTTCGCGCGCGCTGCGCGGCCCGCCGAGAAATCCTTGGCATCTAGCTTGCCCGCCGCATAGCGCGCATTGCCCGCCATCAACCGGTCGAGTGCGGCCTGCGGGGTGATGGCGTTCTGCGGTGCATCGGCCCACGCGCGGCGCAGCGGCGCGGCCATGGAAAGCGCGGCGATGCCGAGCCCGGCATGCTGCAGGAAACGGCGGCGGGAATTGCGGTCGGTTGCGTGCATCACATGCCCCTTTTCGAGTGGAGTGGATGAAGACGCTGTCGTCGAACCAGCGCGGCGATTCTACGCCCGCGCGAGCAGGGGCCGGCAAACGTGCGGCGAGCGCCGATCAGTCGCATAATCGGGTTTTCATTCCGGCTGGAACATCCATGAACGCCCCCACCCGCATCGACACCAAGCGCGTGATCCATCCGCCGCGTGGCACCGAACTTTCCTGCAAGAACTGGTTGATCGAGGCGCCGTACCGGATGATCCAGCACAACCTCGATCCCGAGGTCGCGGAAAACCCGGCGGAGCTGGTGGTGTACGGCGGCATCGGCCGCGCCGCGCGCAACTGGGAATGCTTCGATGCGATCCTGCGCAGCTTGCGCGAATTGAATCCCGACGAAACGTTGCTGGTGCAATCGGGCAAGCCGGTCGGCGTCTTCAAGACCCATGCCGATGCGCCGCGTGTGCTGATCGCCAATTCCAACCTGGTGCCGCACTGGGCGACGTGGGAACACTTCCACGAACTCGACAAGAAAGGCCTGATGATGTTCGGTCAGATGACGGCCGGCTCGTGGATCTACATCGGCTCGCAGGGCATCGTGCAGGGCACCTACGAAACCTTCGTCGAAATGGGTCGCCAGAGTTACGGTGGTAGCTTGAAAGGCAAGTGGATCCTCACCGCGGGCCTCGGCGGCATGGGCGGCGCGCAACCGCTGGCGGCGGTGATGGCCGGCGCGTGCATGCTCGCGATCGAATGCCAGCAATCGCGCATCGATTTCCGTTTGAAGACCGGCTATGTCGATGAGCAGGCCAAGGACCTCGACGACGCACTCGCGCGCATCGAGAAGTACACCAAGGCCGGCGAAGCCAAATCCATCGCGCTGCTCGGCAACGCCGCCGACGTGTTGCCGGAACTGGTGAAGCGCGGCGTGAAACCCGACGCCGTCACCGACCAGACTTCCGCGCACGATCCGGTCAACGGCTACCTGCCACAGGGCTGGACGGTCGAGCAGTGGTTCGAGCGCCGCAAGAGCGATCCCGATGGCACCCGCGACGCCGCCAAGCAATCGATGAAGACCCACGTCGAGGCGATGCTGGCGTTCCATGCGCAAGGCATCCCGACCTTCGACTACGGCAACAACATCCGCCAGATGGCATTCGACGTCGGCTGCAAGAACGCGTTCGACTTCCCCGGCTTCGTGCCGGCCTACGTGCGCCCGCTATTCTGCCGCGGCGTCGGCCCGTTCCGCTGGGTCGCGTTGTCCGGCGATCCCGAAGACATTTTGAAGACCGACGCCAAGGTCAAGCAACTGATCCCCGACGACAAGCACCTGCACAACTGGCTCGACATGGCCGAAAAGCGCATCCACTGGCAGGGCCTGCCGTCACGCATCTGCTGGGTCGGCCTGGGCCTGCGCGACAAACTCGGACTGGCGTTCAACGAAATGGTGCGCAACGGCGAATTGAAGGCGCCCGTCGCGATCGGCCGCGACCACCTCGATTCCGGCTCGGTCGCTTCACCCAACCGTGAAACCGAATCCATGCGCGACGGTTCCGATGCCGTATCCGACTGGCCGTTGCTCAACGCGCTGCTCAACACCGCCAGCGGCGCAACCTGGGTCAGCTTCCACCACGGCGGCGGCGTCGGCATGGGCTACTCGCAACATGCCGGCCTCGTGATCGTCTGCGACGGCACGAAGGAAGCCGACGCCCGCATCGCCCGCGTGCTCTGGAATGACCCCGGCACCGGCGTCATGCGCCACGCCGACGCCGGCTACCCCGAAGCCATCGAATGCGCGAAGGAGAAGGGGCTGAAGCTGCCGATGGTGTGATTCACTCGATTGCACGGTCCACTGCGAGAGATGCGGAGAAGGACACCGGAATCCGCTATAATGACCATAACGCAATACCATAACGGTGGCTGTCATGGCTCGCATGTCGATTCGCGCAACCTACGCACTCGATGAACAGACCGATCGGCGCATCCGTCGCCTGGCGGCGGCGTGGCGCGTGTCGCAGGCCGAGGTGATTCGCCGCTCCGTGAAGGCTGCCACCGAACGTGCCAGTGAAACCCTGACGCCGGCGCAGGTGGTCGCGCATTACGTCAAGGTTCCGCCGCCGCGCACCCGCGAGGCAACCAGTCGCGCGATCCGCGCCATGCGCAATCTGCGCCATGCCGACGATCGCCGCCGCCCCGGCGCCGAGTGATCCACTTCGACACCAACGCGCTGATTGCATTGCCGCAGTGGGCACGACAAGGCCAGCCGGTGGTCAAACGCGTGGCGCGCGGCGAAGCCGCGGGCGCGTGCGCGCTGGTCTGGTATGAATTCCTTCTGGGGCCGCTCGCGGACGGCGAGGCCGAGCTGGCGCACGCGTTCCTCGGTGGCAGGATCGAACCGGTAGTTGCGGAAGACGCGGCGCTTGCGGCGAAGCTGTTCAATGCCGCGGGTCGCCGCCGCACGCTGAAGACCGATGCGCTGATCGCCGCGCTGGCCATTCGCGCGGAAGCCGATTTCGTCACCATCAACGTGGCGGATTTCGAGCCATTCGTGCCATACGGCCTGCGGCTGGTGCCGGCCGAGCTGTAGCTATAGCTGCCGATGGTGTGATGCAGGCAGAGGGCAGGGCAATGAAAAAGCAGATCATCGGAATCGCATCCCAGGAAGCAATCCGCGCTCGTGCGTGCGCCATCGCGCGCGGCGAGCGCAAACCGGCCGCCGACGAGCCGAAGGTCTGGTTCACATCCATGCAGTCACTGACAGATGCTTGCGAATCCGCGGACAGGCGAGAGGACCGTGGCTTGGCCCGGCTGGTGCGCCAGCGCGGCCGCGAGCGCCGCATCAAGATCACGCTGGACGAGTTGTGACCTCCGCGCCTGGGATCCCTCGCGCAACGGCCAAAGCTGGTTCGGGCGAGTTTGCCCCATGGCGCCTTCGTCAATGTATTGACATAGTCAATACAGATGCGGAATCATCTGCGGCGACGCGTCGAGCCTGCAGAGGAGGCTTTGTATGCTCAATGAAAAACTGAAACAACGCATGCTGCGCGATCGTCCCGTCACCAGCATCACGTTGCGCATCCCCGTGGATGTGGTGGACAGCCTCAAAGCCATCGCGCCGCACAAGGGCTACGCCGGCTACCAGACCCTGCTCAAGGCCTACATCAGCGAGGGCCTGCGCCGGGACGAGACGGTTTACACTTCGGACGCTGTCGAACGCTTCGCGCGCGCACTGAGGAAACGCGGCGTCTCCGGCAAGGTGCTGGAAGACGCGATGCGTGACGCGGCGGCTTGAGGTACACATGAATACAGGGGCGATATGTTGAATGGCACTTCATGCTGAATTTCCGTCGTCGCCTTACGACGTACCGAATCCCGCCACGCGCTGGTTTCCCGCGGCGGAAGAATTGCGCGGCACCGCGTACGAAAAGCTCCTTCCGCCACTGGTCGCCAAGATTCGCGACGAGGTAAGTGCCTGGCGGGAAGCGGGATATCCCGGTGCCTCCGGGACTTCGCATGCGCTTCTGCGCTGGTGGTTCCAGGCCGGGCACTTGGTCGAACAGGCCGATGGGACCGAAACGCCGTTTCGCTACTACTTCGCGCAGCGCGAAGCGGTCGAGACCGTGATCTGGCTGTATGACGTCAAACAGGCCCGAGACAAATTCGATCTGATGCGCTTCGACGCATCCGGTGCGGTATCGGCCGGCATGTTCGACGAGAGCTGGACGCGCTATGTGATCAAGATGGCGACCGGTTCGGGCAAGACCAAAGTGCTTTCGTTGCTGATCGCCTGGAGCTACTTTCACAAGCTGTACGAGCCCGACTCACCGCTCGCGCGCAATTTCCTGCTGATAGCCCCCAACATCATCGTGCTGGACCGTTTGCGCACCGACTTCGACGGCCTGAAGATTTTCTTCAACGATCCGGTGTTGCCGGACAACGGTTTCGAAGGCCGGAACTGGCGCGACGATTTCCAGATCGCGCTGCACATCCAGGATGATGTACATGTGGTGCGGCCGGTCGGCAACCTGTTCCTCACCAACATCCATCGCGTCTACCTCGGCGAGCCTCATATCCCCTCGCTGGAAGACGACGACCTGCGCGACTACTTCCTCGCGCCTTTCGGTCCTAAACCAGTCGGCAAAACCACCGACAGCCAGACGGATCTTGGTGAAATCGTGCGCGAGATCGAGGAACTCGCCGTATTCAACGACGAGGCCCATCACATCCACGACCCACGGATGGCGTGGTTCAAGTCCATCCAGGATATCCACCACCGCATGCTGCAGCGCGACGGGCGACTGGCGCTGCAAATTGACGTGACGGCAACCCCGCGCCACGACAACGGCGCGATTTTCGTCCAGACGGTATCCGACTACCCGCTGGTGGAAGCCATCCACCAGAACGTGGTCAAGCACCCGGTGCTGCCGGATGCGGCGAGTCGAGCCAAACTCTCGGAACAGCAGAGCGCGATCTTTTCGGAGCGCTTCGACGACTACTTGCGTCTCGGCGTCGAGGAATGGCGCAAGAGCTACGCGGAGAACGAAAAGCTCGGCAAGAAAGCCGTGCTGTTTGTGATGGTGGACGACACCCGCAATTGCGACGAAGTCGGTGCACATCTGGAAAAGATCGCACCGGAGCTGGCCGGCGCAGTGTTGGTGATCCACACCAAGAAGAACGGCGAGATCAGCGAGGCGGCCACCAGCAAGAAGAACGACGAACTCGCCGTGTTGCGCAAGGCTTCCAACGACATCGACACCTGGGAGAGTCCCTACAAGGCCATCGTCTCGGTGCTGATGCTGAAGGAGGGTTGGGACGTACGCAATGTAACCACCATCGTGGGACTGCGCGCCTATTCATCCAAGAGCAACATCCTCCCCGAGCAGACGCTGGGCCGCGGCCTGCGACGCATGTATTTCGGCACGGGCGTGGCGGAAACCGTCTCGGTGATGGGCACGCCGGCGTTCATGGACTTTGTCGAATCGATCCAGAGCGAGGGCGTGGAACTCGAATACCGCCCCATGGGCGGCGGTGCGAAGCCCAGGGATTCGCTGGTGGTTGAAGTCGACGTGCAGAACAAGGAAAAGGACATCGACGCGCTCGACATCGCCATCCCTAAGCTCGCGCGCCGCTACCACCGCGACTACAAGAACCTCGATGCGCTGGACCCGTCCGGCTTCGGCAACACCAGGCTTCCGCTCAAGTCCTTCACGCCGGAGCAGACGCGCGAGATCGTGTTCAAGACCATGCTGGACGACGCGCAGCACCACGTCGTGCAACTCGACGGCGGCGGTCCGCCCGACTGGCGTTCGGTGATCGGCTTCTTCGCGCGGCAGCTTTTGAAGGACCTGCGCCTGGTTGGCGGTTACGACGCGCTGTATCCCAAGGTGCGCGATTTCGTGCGCGAACACCTCTTTGACAGCTCGCCGGTGGACCTCGGGGACCCGGTCATATTGCGCAACCTGTCCGAGCCGGAACCCGGCAAGGTGCTGTATGACAGTTTCAAGCGGGCCATCAACGCGCTCACGGTCAGCGACAGCGACAATGCCCGCATCGAAGACTGGATTCGCTTGCGCGACACTCGGCCATTCCGCACCATGGATCGCCCATACCTGCCGGCAAGGAAATCGGTGTTCAACAAGATGGTCGCGGAACCCAATGCCGGGGGCTTCGAACTGGCCTTCGCCAAGTTCCTCGAAGACGCGCCCGACGTGGTCAGCCACAGCAAGAACTATCTGGCCGTCGGCTTCAAGCTCGACTATGTAAAGGCCGACGGCGACCTGTCCAACTACGTACCCGATTTCATCGCCAAGACCGACGACGGCAACGTCTGGATCGTCGAAACCAAGGGCCGTGAGGAAATCGACCTGCCGCAGAAGATGAAGCGTCTCGCGCAGTGGTGCGCGGACGCGACGCAGGCGAGCAAGGTCGGCGGCGGCCCGGCTTATGGTTTCGTGTTCGTTGACGAAGCCGGCTTCGAAGCGCACAAGCCGCCGACGTTCGCGGGGCTGGTCGCGACGTTCCGGGATTACCAGAAGGACTGACCATGCCGCGCAAGGAAATCGCACCACCCGCGGGCGAAATGTTGCTCTACCAGACCGAGGACGGACGCACCCGCATCGAATGCCGCCTCGCGGACGAAACCCTGTGGATGACCCAGCCGCAGCTTGCCGAACTGTTTCAGGTGACGCCACCCACCATCAATGAGCACTTGAAGGGCATTTACGCCGAGGGTGAGCTGGAACCTGAACGAACCATTCGGAAATTCCGAATGGTTCGCCCGGAGGGTGGCCGACAAGTCGCCCGCAACCTCGACCATTACAACCTCGACGCCATCCTCGCCGTCGGCTACCGCGTGCGCTCGGCGCGTGGCACCGCGTTTCGCCAGTGGGCTACGGCGCGGCTCAAGGAATACCTGGTCAAGGGCTTCGTGCTGGACGACGAACGCCTGAAGAACCCGCCCGGCCCGGACACGCCCGACTACTTCGATGAACTGCTGGAGCGCATCCGCGACATCCGTGCCAGCGAAAAGCGGATGTACCTGAAAGTGCGCGACATCTTCGCGCTCGCCGCCGACTACCGGCCCGAGGCCACGGAAACCCACGAGTTCTTCCAGATCATCCAGAACAAGCTGCACTGGGCCGCCACCGGCAAGACCGCACCGCAACTGATCGCCGAGCGCGCCGACGCCACGCAGCCCAACATGGGCCTGACCAGCTGGAAAAGCGCCAAGGTACGCAAGGCCGATGTCACGGTGGCCAAAAACTACCTGCACGCCGACGAGATCGGCGAACTCAACCGCATCGTCGGCATGTACCTCGACTACGCCGAGGACCAGGCGCGCCGCCGCCGCGTGCTGTACATGCGCGATTGGCGCGAACGGCTGGATGCCTTCCTCGAATTCAACCAGCGCGACATCCTGCGCGACGCCGGCAAGGTGTCCAAGGCCGTCGCCGATCGACTGGCGCTGGATCAATACGAAAAATTCCATGCCCGCCGGCTGATGGCCGAAGCACAGGCCGACGAAGCCGCGTTCGAGCAAGCCGTGAAACGGCTGCCGAAACCGCCGCGCAAACCGCCAAAATCCTGACCATGCCCAAGAACGCGCCGCCCGCCTACGAACTTTCCGACGCCGAGAAGCGCGCTTTTGCTCGTCATTCCGGGGCCGCCGCAGGCGGAACCCGGAATCCAGCTGTTGCTTGAAAGGCCCCGAGATGCCCAAGAACACGCCGCCCGCCTACGAACTCTCCGACGCCGAGAAGCGCGACCTGACGGAGCTCATCCGCAATGGCCAGCCGCTGCCGGAGAAGTACCGCTTCATCCTGTTCGCCGACAAGCGCGAGGTGGAGCTGGTGTGGAACGGGAAGACCCGCGACGTGTGCACCACGGTGCTGCCGTTCCAGACGCTGGAACACGTGGACGAGCCGCGCAAGGAAACCAAAACCCAGCGCGAACTGTTCGACGCGCGCGGTCGCCAGACCCAGGGCTGGACCAACAAGCTGATCTGGGGCGACAACAAGCTGATCCTGTCGTCACTGAAGGCCGGCGCGCTGCGCCGCCAGATCGAGGATGCCGGCGGCTTGAAGCTGATCTACATCGACCCGCCGTTCGATGTCGGCGCGGATTTCTCGATGGACGTCGAGATCGGCGGCGAAACCTTCCACAAGGAACCCAATCTGCTGGAGCAGATCGCCTACCGCGACACCTGGGGCCGCGGCACAGATTCCTTCATCAGCATGATCTACGAACGGTTGATTCTGATGCGAGATTTGTTGGCGGAGGATGGGAGTCTGTACCTGCAGTGTGACTACCGGGTCAACAGTTACATCCGTTTGGCCATGGACGAGATTTTTGGGCGCGACCGATATCGAAACGAAATTGTCTGGACGTTTAGGGAACGTCTGATTTATTCCCCGTCTGAGGCATCATAGCCACATCGCCGAACCGGAACTGCCACCGATGAAGCAAGCCACGTTCGCATCGTTGAACTTCGATGCCAAGAAGCGACGCACGCGCCGCGAGGTGTTCCTGGCCGAGATGGACAAGGTGGTGCCGTGGGATGCACTGCTGGCGTTGCTGGCGCCCGCGTATCCGACCAGCGGCCGCCGCGGGCGACCGCCGATGGCGCTTGCGAGCATGCTGCGCATCCACTTCATGCAGCAGTGGTACGCATTGTCCGATCCTGCGATGGAAGATGCGTTGTACGAGATCGAGTCGATGCGGCGGTTTGCAGGATTGGAGTTGAACGAGGACGCGATTCCGGACGAGACGACGATCCTGAAGTTCCGGCGCTGGCTGGAACGGCACGGCTTCGCGACGCAGATCCTGGCGGTGGTGAACGCGCATCTCGGGGAGCACAAGCTGCTGTTGCGCGCAGGGACGATCGTGGATGCGACCTTGATCGCGGCCTCGCCCTCGACCAAGAACCAAGCCAAATCGCGCGATCCCGAGATGCACCAGACCAAGAAGGGCAACCAGTGGTACTTCGGCATGAAGGCGCACATTGGGGTGGATGCCGCATCGGGGCTGGTGCACACGGTGACTACGACCGCGGCCAACGCCGGCGACGTCACCGAGGTGGACAAGTTGTTGCACGGCAAGGAGACCAGCGTCTACGCCGATGCCGGCTACACAGGTGCGGAAAAGCGCGTGAAGCCCAAGCGCGGGCGCGATTGGTTCATTGCGGCCAAGCGCGGCAAGGTCAAGGCGGTGGTCGACCGGGAACTGCGCGAGTTGCACGAGCAGATCGAGCACCTCAAGGCCTCGGTGCGTGCGAAGGTGGAACATCCGTTCCGCGTCCTGAAGTGCCAGTTCGGTTATCGGAACGTGCGCTACAAGGGACTGGCCAAGAACACCGCGCAGGTCGTCACCCTGTTTGCGCTCACGAATCTGTGGATGGCGCGGCGGAGATTGCTGACCACGATGGGTGAAGTGTGCCCGTGAATCGGGAAACAGGGGTTGATCAGAGCTCCACAAGCACACCGAAAGGCCACTATCAATATCCAAATAACCTATTCGCATCACCGACTCCATGTCGTGGACAGAATGCACTTCAAACAAACGAATAGTTCAGACCTTCCTTAGCGGCGGAGCGATTCCAGATGACGACTTACCAAGAAAGCACCACGTCATTTTTAAGTATAGAAAAGGAAACGACCATATCTTCAATGTGCAGTACCGCCCTTATAACGAATTGACTGCTAAAAGGATGCGCAACGTCCACAAGGGTGTAATCGTTGATGTAGACCGCGGGACGCCTGTAACCGATTGGTGGACGGACATCAAGGTTCCCACCGGTCCAGCAAACAAAGAAAAGGTTGGCTATCCAACACAAAAGCCAGAAGCTTTGCTAGAACGCATCATCAAGATATCGTCAAACGAGGGAGACATAATTGGGGATTTCTTCTGCGGCTCCGGCACCACCGCCGCGGTTGCGGAAAAGCTCGGCCGCAAGTGGATCGCTACCGACCTCGGCAAGTTCGCGATCCACACCACCCGCAAGCGCTTGATCGGCATGCAGCGTGAACTGAAGGTGGCGGACCAGAACTTCCGCGCCTTCGAGGTGCTGAACCTCGGCCGCTACGAGCGGCAGGCGTATTTGAACGTCGGCGGCAGGCTGACACCCGAGCAGCGCGAAGCCGCGCTGCAGACCAAGGAACGCGAATTCCGCGAATTGATCCTGCGCGCCTACAAGGGCGAAGCCCTGCCCAATGATGGATTCTTCGACGGCAAGCTCGGCGCGCGGCTGGTGGTGATCGGCCCGATCAACCTGCCGGTCGGGCGCTTGTTCGTCGAGGAAGTGATCATGCAATGCCGCAAGCGCGGCGCGACCCGCTGCGACGTGCTGGCCTTCGAGTTCGAGATGGGTTTGTTCCCCGCGGTGCTGGACGAGGCCAAGGCCAAGGGCATCGACCTCACGCCCAAGTACATCCCGGCCGAAGTGTTCGACAAGCGCGCGGTGGACAAGGGCCAGGTCGTGTTCCACGACATTTCCTTCGTCGAAGCCACGCCGCGCTACGCGAAAGGCAAGTCGGCCAAGGAAAAGCTCACCCTGCAGATCGAGCTGACCGATTTCTCCGTCTATTACACCCAAGGCGCCGCCGAGGCCGCCATCGCCAACCTGAAGGACGGCAAGAACGGCGTGATCTGCGAGCAGGGCAAGCTGATCAAGATTTCCAAGGACAAGCACGGCGTGGTGTCGAGGGAAGTGCTGACCAAGCACTGGACCGACTGGGTGGACTACTGGGCGGTGGACTTCGACTACGAATCGCGCAGGGAAATCGTCAAGGTGCCCGTTGGCGCCGGCCCCGGTGGCGTGCTGCCCGGCCTTGAAGGCCCGCAAGCCAACATGCCGCTGGAATTCGAGGAACACTGGACCGGTGGTTATATTTTCGAGAACGAGTGGCAGAGCTTCCGCACCCGCAAGCAGCGCGAGTTGGAACTCACCACCGCCGAACACACCTACGACCGCCCCGGCCGCTACATCGTGGCTGTGAAGGTCATCGACATCTTCGGCAACGACACCATGACACTGGTGCCCGTCAACGTGGGATAGGCCGTGCCACTAGTCTTTTTGAAGACAAGCAATTTTCCGATAAGGTCTGCCGTAAAAGACGGACTGAGGGCCATAGACGTATCGTGGGCGGAGTTGGTCTGGGCCGCGATTTCAGTAGGCAAGGGCTCGCTGGCGCACATGGTCCAGCATGGCACCTATTCCATGTTCGAGATGGTGTATCGCACAGCGATAATTTACGCCAATCTTCTGGAAATGCCTGACCGGTTTTTTGGCAGGTCTTCTGCTTACAGCGGGCTGGACCCCTCCGAGAAGGGGGCGATTTCGTACTTCATGGGCCTCACGCTTACTAAGGCATTCGTAGCTAGGAGCTTGAATGTTCCATGGCTCATGCATGTCGATGTTTACCGCCAACAATTTGGCGTTGCCCTCATTCCGAGTGGAGGGCGGCCAGACCTTTTTGGAGCGGATGCAGCAGGAAACTGGGTTGTAGCCGAATCCAAAGGGAGAACGAATGGTCACGACGATGTCGCGTTGATCAAGGCCAAGGTGCAGGCATCACAAGTGGCCCTTATCTCAGGGGTAGCCCCAAGCTTGTCGATTGGCCTGGTAACAAGCTTTTCGAACGGGCGCCTAACGCTGGTTGCGGATGACCCTCCGACAGAGGCGAGCGACAAGGGTACGGAATGGTGGGTGGAGCGAAACCAGTTTCGCGACGTTTACTACCGCCCCTTCAAGTCACTCTTCGAAAATCGTGAAGTCAGCGAGGAGAGAATTTTGGATCGAAGGGTTCGTACAGTTCGGATTGACTCGTCTGATCTGGTTGTCGGGCTTGATGACGCACGCATGGAAGAACTTGGGCATCGGGAGGTTGGCGCGACTGGCGCGCCCGTCGCGCATGAAATGCCACTGGACACGGATGACAGAGCGTTCCTTGGTATCGACGGGATCTTTGTCCGCTTGGGTGACTCTTGGGAGCGATCGCTGATGCGTCAAGAGCCGCAAGCCAGAAGGTAGCCCGGACGCGTCGAGTTGTTCCAGTGCTCGGCGTAAGCCAGCCAGGACGCGGTCCGATTTAACTAATTCCAAGGCGGGCGTCATCTTGTGCCGACATCGCTTGGCGAGTTGCTGCCCGTGCATTCGGCTTGCGCGGTATCCGCGCTCACGCCGACGCAGTGGACGAAGGCTGGCGGGTGGTCGGTGTCGACGAGCCGTTGCCCGACCGGCAGGCCGAATGCGCGGATTGGCTTGTGCGTGCATGCGGCGGTGGCGCGGCAGTTGTCGGCGTAGAGGGCGTAGTGGCACACGCCGCTGGAGCTGGCGACGCAGCGGAAGGTGGCGATGCCGTGCACGATGTCCACTTCGCTGCGCAGGGTTTGCTGGCCGTTGGTGCTGGATTGCACGATGATCGTTTGGCCGTGCGGAGCGCAACCAAAAAGCGACAGGGCGAACCAGAACAATGCGGCGAGCTTGGTCATGGCGTTCTCCTTGCGTGGTGCGCGACGTCACAGTGGCCTGAACAGCGCCATGAACGGCGCGCTCACGGCCAGCGTTTCGTCGCGGCCCTTGAGGCGCAGGCTGCCGCGGCCGCTGTCGTCGCGCACGATCGAGGCGATGGCCTTGAGGTTGACGATGGTCGAGCGGTGGATCTGGCGGAATGCCTGCGGGTCCAGCGCGGCCACCAGCTCGCGCAGCGGTTTGCGCAGCACGGCTTCGCCATCGGCGGTGACGGCCACGGTGTATTTGTTGTCGGCGCGGAAGTACAGCACGTCGTCGACCATCACCAGGCGCGTTTCGCGTCCGCTGCTGGCGGTGATCCAGGTCAGCGGCGGGGCGTCCTGGCCGTGGCGTACGCGGGCGAGTTCGCGCACCAGTTCGGCGAGCGCGGCGGCGTCGAAATGGTTTTGCGATGCGCGGGCTTTGAGACGCTGCACCGCCGCGGCGAGGCGTTCCGGCTGGATCGGTTTCAGCAGGTAGTCGATCGCGCCGCGCTCGAAGGCGGCGATGGCGTACTGGTCGTAGGCGGTGGTGAACACGACCTGGGTTTCGGGGCTGCACTCCGCGGCGGCGGCCGCGACGTCGAGGCCGCTCAAACCGGGCATGCGGATGTCGAGGAAGGCGGCGTCGGGGCGATGCTCGGCGATCGCTTCGATCGCCGCGGCGCCGTCCTGGCATTCGACGACCATTTCGAGTTCCGGCCACGCCGTGGCGAGCTGGCGGTTGAGCTCGCGCCGCAGCAAGTCTTCGTCTTCGGCGATGACGGCCTTGATCATGGCGTCACCGCCTCGGGTTCGACGGTCGTCGCAGCCGGCACCGCGGGCACGGTGATGGTGGCGGCCACGCCTTGCGGCGCGTTGGCGACCACCGACAGCGTGGCGCGTTCGCCGTAGATCAGGCGCAGGCGTTCGCGCACGTTCTTCAGGCCGATGCCGGTGCCGCCGCCCGCCACGCCGAAGCCGAGTCCGTCGTCGGCGACGGTGACCGTGACGCGATCGTCGTCGCGGCGCGCGATCAGCCACACCGTGCCGCCGCCGGGCTTGGGTTCCAGGCCGTGTTTGATCGCGTTCTCGACCAGCGTCTGCAGCATCATCGACGGCATCTGGATCGCGCGCAGCGCGTCCGGCACGTCCACTTCCAGCGCCAGCCGCGGTCCCATGCGGATGCGCAGGATCTCGAGGTAGGCGCGCGTGCGTTCCAGTTCGTCGCCGAGCGTGGACATCGCGCCGTCCGTGTTGGGCAGCGAATGCCGCAGGTACTGGATCAAATGCCCGAGCATGCGATCGGCTTGTTGCGGTTCGCTGCGCGTCAGCACCTGCGCGTTGGCCAGGGTGTTGTACAGGAAGTGCGGCTCGATCTGCGCGTGCAGCAGGTTGAGCCGCGCGACGGAGAGTTCCTTTTCCGTCGCGGTCTGCTCGGCGGCGCGTTGTTCGTTGCGGCGTCGCTCGGCGATGCGCCGCGTGATCGCGCGGGTGATCGCCTCGGCATTCTCGTAATTGGTGCCGTCATCGACCCGGAACCAGTCGGACCACGCGCCGGCTTCCGGCTCGCAGATCAGGGTGACGCTGCCGGTGCCGTCGCCGGGCGCGATGGTGGCGGCCACCTGGTTGCGCAGGTTGCCGAACCAGTTGGCGGGATTCACGCGCGCGAGGCGGCTGCGCCCGTACACGTTCGGCCGCCCGACCTTGGCGCGCAATTGCAGGCTGTCGCGTGCGCTTTCGATTTCCTGGCTGCGCGGCAGTTCGCGCACGGCTGCGTCGAGCATGTCGAAGGCTTCGCCGGCCTCGAACGGGATCTCGATCTGCCGACGCTGGCGGCTGCGCAGGGTGCCCTCGTCGACGCGACCCGCGATCAGGCGGACCCGGCGCACGTGCGACACCGCACCAGCGATGACCAGCGCGCCGAGGATGAACGCCGCCAGCACGAACGGCCCGGCATCGCCGCCGGCGTGGATCGCGTTGAGCAGGATGATCAACAGCGCGATGAACAGCAGCGCCCAGGCGATGGCGATGCGCAAGACGAAAAAGATGCCCTTGAACATGGCGGGTTGCTCCCGAAGCGTCGAGCCGGAGCATAACGGCCTGCAATGGCAACGGAAGCGGCATGCGACGAGCACTCCGGCTGCCGGTGTGGAACGCGGGAATGGCGGAGTCAACGTGGGAGAAAACGCCCGGCCCGGCCTGCGGGATGGATTCCGTCCATGCGACTATGATGGTTTGGTGCCACGGAACGAAGGGCGGCCCACATGAGAACGGACAACGACGCCTGCTGGCCCGCACTGCCTTATGACGCGTGGAAAGACACCTACGACACGCTGCACCTGTGGTCGCAGGTGGTCGGCAAGATCGCGCTGGCGCAGGCGCCGCCGATCAACCACTGCTGGGCCGTCGCGCTGTATGTCACGCCGCGCGGCCTGACCACGCGTCCGCTGCCGCACGGCAGTCGTACCTTCACCATCCAGTTCGATTTCATCGATCACGTGTTACGGGTACTCGCATCGGATGGCGAGACGCGCACGCTGGAACTGCGTCCGCGCAGCGTCGCCGAGTTCTATCGTGAATTGCTGGACACGCTGGATGGCATGGGATTGCCGGTGAAGATTCATCCGACGTCGACGGAATTGCCGGAACCCGTTCGGCTGGATCGCGACACGCAACATCACGGTTACGATCGCGAATACGTCGACCGCCTGCGTCGCATCCTGGTGCAGGTGGATCGCGTGTTCGCCGATTCGCAGTGTGCGTTTGTCGGCAAATGCAGCCCGGTGAATTTCTTCTGGGGCAGCTTCGACCTCGCGGTGACGCGGTTCTCCGGCCGGCGGGCGCCGCCGCGCGACGGTCCGGCATTCCAGCAGGACGCGTATTCGCACGAAGTGATCAGCCACGGCTTCTGGCCCGGCAGCGGTCCGGTGCTGGAGCCTGCGTTTTATGCGTACGCCGCGCCGGAACCGGATGGACTGAAGGACGCGCGCGTGTTGCCGGAGCAGGCCTACTACCACCGCGAGCTCGGCGAGTTCATCCTGCCTTACGAAGCGGTGCGGCAAGCCAATGCACCAGACGACGTGATCCGCGCCTTCATCGACAGCACCTACGATCGCGCCGCGGATCTCGCGCATTGGGATCGCAAGGCGCTGGATCGCGTGGCGGCAATCGGGTGATGTGCGAGTAGCCGTGGTTGCCCCCCCCCAGTTGCAGATGGGTCGAGCCTGGATCATGTTTCGGCGAAGGGCGTTGAGGTTCAAAGGGCGCTCACCCAACCCCGGTATTTCCTGAAAACCGGCAGCAGAGGCCGGGGTTCGCACAAACGCTCGCCCCAACCTCCGTGCCGGCTGACCAGGATTTCAGCGCATGCCGCCGCTGGCGTAGAGCTGTTCGCCGGTCAACCAATGCGAATCGTCGGACGCCAGGAAGGTGACGATCGAGGCGATGTCCTGCGGCTGGCCGATGCGGCCAAGCGGGGTTTGTGCCGCGGCGTTGGCGGCGAATTCGGAGCCGATGAAACCCGCTGCATGCGTACCTTCGGTTTCGACCATTCCCGGGCTGACGGTGTTGACGCGGATTTTGCGCGGGCCGAGTTCGCGTGCCAATACGCCTGTGATGGCATCGACCGCACCCTTGGTGCCGGTGTACACGGCGCTGGCGGGCGGGGAAATGCGGGTGACCAGGGAGCCGATGTTGACGATGCTGCCGCCTTCGCCAAGATGTTTCGCCGCTGCCTGCGTAGTCAGCAGCAGGCCGAGCACGTTGACATCGAATTCCTGGCGGAAGTGTTCTTCGGTGATGTCCTCGAGCGGTTTGAACTCGTAGACGCCGGAGTTGTTGACCAGCACGTCGAGGCGTCCGAAATGCTGTACGGCCGCATCGACGATGGCCTTGGCCTCGGCGGCTTTAGAAACGTCGCCCTTGACGGCGACGGCCTTGCCGCCGGCTTTGTCGATCTCGGCCACCACGGCGTCGGCGCCCTGTTTGCTGGAAGCGTAATTGACGACCACCGCGGCGCCTTCGGCCGCGAGGGCCTTGGCGATGGCAGCGCCGATGCCCTTGGAAGCGCCGGTGACCACTGCAACCTTGCCTTCGAGTTTGTTCATGACACGTCCTGATTTTGGGGAATGGGGTACGGGTTCTTTAGTCCCGTAGTTCGCGAATTATGAACTAATGGACGATCTTTCAAGGGCTGCTAGGATCACGGCATGCGCCCCTTTGCCCATCCCTCCGCCGACAGCGTGACCGTGGAAGGCATCCTGCACGCGCTGTCCGATCCCGAACGCATGGCGATATTCGCTTCATTGCTCAAGGCGGATGCGGCGCAGACCTGCACGAATTTCCAGCAGGTCAACGACCGCACCGTGCCCAAGTCCACGCTTTCGCAGCATTTCCGGGTGTTGCGTGAGGCGGGCTTGGTCCACAGCGAGCGGCAGGGCGTGGAGATGCTCAACACGCCGCGGCGATCCGAAATCGACAAGCGTTTCCCCGGCTTGCTGGATGCGGTGATCGGCGCCTACTGCCGCCAATCCGGCAACGCTGCCGGTCGGGGCAAGCGCGGAGGCCGTGCGCGGGGTTGAGCCTGGCGGCATCTCTGACGGGTACGTGCGTTCGGAGCCGATGACTTCATGCACATGCTCCGCGCATGTGCCACGGGCAGGCTGGAGCCCCCGATCGGAGTCAGCTCAATGCATATCCGGTGCTCTTGGTGGCTCGCAGCTTTCGCCGTGTTCGTGGCGGGCGGAAGCGCGCGGGCCGCGCCCGCCGCGGCTGACGCATTGCGCGGCGAACTGCTTGGGATCACGCAACGACTCGTCGATGCCATCCCGCTCGGTGATCGCGCGCCATGGCAGCAATCGCTGACCGACGATGCCGTGGTGATCGACGAGTTCGGCCGGATCCAGCACAAGGCCGACGCCGTGGCTTCGCTGCATCCGTTCCCGAAGGGCCTGTCCGGCAGCATCGAACTGCGCGACGCGCACGTGCAGCGCTACGGCGACACCGCGCTGATGCAGGTCGAACAATACGAACGCGAAACGGTGTTCGGTCAGAAGCTGGTCACGCGTTACCAGACCTTGCTGACGTTCGTGCGGCAGGATGGTGCGTGGAAACTCGCCGGATACGAAGACGTCACCATTCCGACCGCGCCGCCAGTTCTGAAGGTGCCGGGATTGGTGCCCTCCGACTACGTGGGCACGTATCGATACGCGCCGGGGCGCGCCTGGACCGTCAGCGACCGCAATGGCGCGCTCCGTTACACCACGCACGCGGGTGGCCCCGTCAACGTGCTGCAACCGATTGCGAAAGACGTGTTCATGGGCAGCGACGACGAGCGCAACCTGATCATTTTCCGCCGCGACAGCCAAGGCCGCGTCGACGCGCTGATCGAGCGTCGCAAGTTCAATGACCTGCGGCTGGCCCGGATGCGTTCGCCGGCGAAATGATGCCGGCGCTGCCAGCGCGACGAACGTCGGATATCAGCGACAAGGCTTGCAGCCGGACGCGCAGGTGGGTCCGGTCGCGGCAAGTCTTGTCAGGTACCAGCAATGACGACCTTGCTTATTGTCTTGCCTCTCGCGGCGCGCCGTTTGAATTCGCGGCTGCACTGCGGGGAGCGGCTTGCGGCGCGACAGCCATGCTCGGCATGGGCATGGAGGACGCCCGGGCGCTGGCATGGGACGACGCGGGGCGCGACGCTGCTTCACGGGTCGCCGGCTGCCACGCGTGCCCTCGCTGGTAATTTTCCTGCCAACGGTCCGTGGCGTCGAACACCCGGCGCTCGTGGCCGCCCACGTCGGAGACCAGCGCCAGTTCGAGGCCGCCGTTGATCACGTTCCAGTGCACTCCGCCCGCGAACGGCATAGCCATGCTCTTCACGTAAACGAACTGGGCATCGTAATTGCCATCTGTGCGCGGCTTCGCCTGCATCGCGACTTCGACGATGAACCGGCTGCCCACCGGATGGCCCTTCACGGTTGCCGGCTTGATGATCCAGGCGTCGAGCTGCTTGACCAGCATCTTTTGTAGCCACGGCGCAAGTTGCTCGCTCGGCAGGACGTCGGTGACCTGTCCCTGGGCGTCGACCTGCACCACCACGGGCATGACCGCGGGCTTGAACTCGACGAGTGATCCGGACGATGCCATCGCGGTTCCCGAGAATGCGGCGATGGCGCAGGCGATCAGTGATGCACGCAAAGGCTTCATGACGAACCTCCTTCCGTATCCGTGAAGGAGGCCGGCAGTGCGGCAGGCTGCCGGTCTCGTGAAATCATCTTACGCCCATCGCACGGTCATGCCAAAGCAGTCAAGCATGGAAGATGGCTGTGAGCTATGTTCGAAGTCTGTGCGGGCATCCTTTGATTTTGCTTTCCGCGTTATTTCGCGAACAACTTCGACCGATCCGCGAACGCCTTGAACTCCAGCGCGTTGCCGGATGGGTCGAGCAGGAACATCGTGGCCTGTTCGCCGGGCTGGCCCTTGAAGCGCACGTGTGGTTCGATCACGAAGTGGGTGCCGGCTTCGTGCAGTTTTTCGGCGAGCGCGTGCCATCGATCCATGTCCAGCACCACGCCGAAGTGGCGCACCGGCACGTCGTCGCCGTCCACGTCGTGCGTGGCCGCTGCGCGCAATTCTTCCGGTGCGACGTGCGCGACGATCTGGTGGCCGAAGAAATCGAAGTCCACCCAGGTGTCGCTTGAGCGTCCTTCCAGGCAGCCGAGCAGGCCGCCGTAGAAGCCGCGGGCTTCGCCGAGCGATGCGACGGGAAAGGCGAGATGGAAGGGTGGCAGCTCGTGCATGATGGCTCCGCGTTATGGCGTCACGCCAGTATGCACCAGGCGCAAAGGCGGCAGGGCGCCGGCGTTTCGTTGCCGTTGGGTTTGCGGTCGTAGCATGGCACCGCCCTCCGGAGGAGCACGCCATGGCCGAAGAAAATGCCAACAAGCAACTCGCGCACGTCACCGACACGCTGACGCAGCTCAAGGAGATGCACCACTACGCGAAGAACAACGTCGAGCGGCTGACCGCGATCTGGCTGTTGTTCGACGGCGAGCTGTCGAAGCTGAAGCAGACCGACAAGATCGACGACCTGATGAATCGGCAGGGCCAGTTGCACGACGCGTTGGAAAAAGTCATCACCGATCTCGAAGCATTGCAGCAGAAGCTGCAGCCGCCGCCGGAGGAAGCGGCGGGTTGAGCTTGCGCAGCCGGTTGCCAGCTCAGCGTGGATCGTGCCGTGCGATCCAGTTGTCGATGGCGGATTTCGGCAGCGGGAAATAACCGTTGCTGACTTCCGGGTCGTTGGCATCGGCATCCGGCGTCAGGCGCACGTGCCACGCGCCGATGCGCGCGACCTGCAGGCAGTCATCGATTTCGTGCAGGTCGTCCTTGTGGGTTTCGACATGGTTTTGCAGCAACGTTTGCCTCGCGCGGTCCTTCGCCTCGGTCTTGTTCGGCGCGCCGAAGAATCCCCACGCGTGGTGTTCGGCGAACACGCCCGGCCGGTAGCCGCCGATGTTGATGAAGTAGAGGTGCAGCCCGTTGTCGGGCGGCGTGCGTGACAACTGCACGCGATAACCGGCGACGCTGTCGAGAAAACACCACGCATCGACGTGCAGGCCGCGCGGCTCGCCGAACCAGCCGTCGAGCAACTGGTCGTGCACGGCTTCCAGCGAATCGCCGACCGCGAATGCGACGTCGTGCAGTTCGGTTTTCGCGCGGGGCGCGGTGCCGCCGAGCACGCAGGCGATCAGGCGTTCGCTCATTTCGAAGTGACCCGGAAAGAATACGGACATCATGCCACGCGGCCACGGCGGCGTCTCTCCCGCTGGCGTTTCACGCCGCTTTCAAGCGGCGGTGCATAGGCTTCTATGTGACGTTCCTGCGTCCTTCAAGGAAGAACCGCGATGAAACACAGGCTCTTGTCGCTGAAGTCCGATTTCGATGTCGCGTTCGTAGTGCGCAAGGTGCAGGCGGCGGAGATGACGCTGGCGCCTGGTTCCAAGACCGGCGGCCCGGGCAATCGCCACCGCGGCGCCGACCAGTGGATGTACGTGGTTTCCGGAGCCGGCATGGCCATCGTCGATGGCGTACAGCAGCCGTTGCAGGCCGGCAGCCTGTTGGTGATTGAACACGACGAGGCGCACGAGATACGCTGCACCGGCGACGAGCCGCTGCGTACCGTCAACTTCTATTCGCCGCCGGCCTACGACAAAAACGGAGAAGAGCTGCCCGCGGGCGAAAGCTGATCGGATTGCGCCGGCGATCAATTGCGGGCGGATTCCAGACGTACGGCCGCGATGCGCCAGCCTTGTGACGTATGGGTCATTCCCAGCGTGATCGCACGGCGCATGAACACGCCGCCGTGTGCGACTTCATTGCTGGTGATGTAGTCGACGTCGCCGGTGACGCGGCAATCATTCGCGGTGCAATCGAGCTGCCTGATCTCGATGCGGTCGGGCCACGGACTGGAGCCTTCGCGGCCGATGACCTGGTCGGGATGCGCCTGCCAGGTTTTCTCCAGGGCCGGCGACAGCAGGCCGCCGTAGGCCTTCGGCAGTTCCGCGCGCACCGCATCGGGCGGCGCAAGCACGGAAATTTCCTGCATGCGCTTGCCGAAGCGTTCGACCACGGAGCGCGCCGCCTTGCGGGCATCGTTGGACGTTGCGCTGGATGCCGCGCTTGTGGATGCCGCAGCCGATGACGCATGGTGCGGTTCGTTGTGGTTCGAGCAACCGGCAAGAACGAGCGACACCGCCATGCAGACCATCGGAAGTTTCGGGTAACTCATGAAGCGATTGTAGGACACCAGTTCCTCTTCTCAATCCAATAAAGCTTCGGAAGAGATAAAGCCGACGGCTCCCTCTTCCCCAATGGCTTCATCGTTTGGCCGGGGTGAAAGGAAGATCGTCGATTCGCCAAGGCGTTTTCGGCAATGCGGAACGCCAGCCCCCTCACCCCAACCCTCTCCCCCAAGCAGAAAACGCTTGGGGGAGAGGGAGTGTTGATCTGCGCCAGGTTCACGCAGCTTTCGCTTCGTCCCTCAGCGTCTGCATGTCGATCACGAAGCGGTATTTCACGTCGCTCTTCAGCATGCGCTCGTAGGCCTTGTTGATGTCGCGCATCGCGATCATCTCGACGTCGCTGACGATGCCGTGCTTCGCGCAGAAATCCAGCATCTCCTGCGTCTCGCGGATGCCGCCGATCAGCGAACCCGCGATGCCGCGGCGTTTCATGATCAGGTTGAACACGGTGGGCGAGGGGTGTGGCGAATCGATCGGCGGCGCGCCGACCAGGCACATCGTGCCGTCGCGTTTCAGCAGGTTGAGGTAAGCGTCGAGATTGTGCGGCGCGGCGACGGTATTGAGGATGAAGTCGAAGCTGCCCGCGTGCTTCGTCATCTGCGCGGCGTCTTTCGAGATCACCACTTCGTCCGCGCCGAGGCGCTTGCCGTCCTCGATCTTGTTCGGCGAAGTCGTGAACAGCACCACGTGCGCGCCCAGCGCATGTGCCAGCTTGACGCCCATGTGGCCGAGACCACCCAGACCCACGATGCCGACCTTCTTGCCGGGCCCGACATTCCAGTGGCGCAGCGGTGAATACGTGGTGATGCCCGCGCACAGCAGCGGCGCGACCGCGGCGAGATCGTTCTTGTGGGTGATATGCAATACGAATTTTTCGTCGACGACGATGCTCGCGGAATAGCCGCCGTAGGTGTTCCCGCCGTCTTCCTGCGCCGGCCCGTTGTAGGTGCCGGTGAATCCGTTCTCGCAATACTGTTCTTCACCGGCAGCGCACGCCGCGCAATGCTGGCAACTGTCCACCATGCAACCGACGCCGACGGTGTCGCCGGCCTTGAAGCCTTTCACGTCCTTGCCGACCGCAGTGACGGTGCCGACGATTTCGTGGCCCGGCACCGAGGGATAGCGCGTGCCGCCCCATTCGTTGCGCGCGGTGTGCAGGTCGGAATGGCACACACCGCAATAGAGAATGTCGATGGCGACGTCGTGTGCGCCGGGCGTGCGGCGTTCGATGGTGTGCGGACCGAGCGGCTTGTCGGCGGCTTGTGCGGCATAGGCGGGGGTTTGGGTCATGACGATCTCCTGCGAATAATAGATTCCGTTCGCCCTGAGCGTAGGCCGCAGGCCGAAGTCGAAGGGCGTTTCGACTTCGCTCGCTGCGCGAGCTACGCTCAACGCGAACGGGCAAAAAGTTCAGTTCAGCCCGCGGCCTTCTCGCGCACCGGCAGTTTCCAATCCGGTCGAACGAAGTGGCAGGTGTAACCATCGGGAATGCGTTCGAGGTAATCCTGGTGCTCCGGTTCGGCTTCCCAGAAGTCGCCGGCGGGCGCGACTTCGGTGACGACCTTGCCGGGCCACAGGCCGGATGCGTTCACGTCCTCGATGGTGTCCTCGGCGATGCGTTTCTGCTCGTCGTTCGTGTAGAAGATCGCCGAACGGTAGCTGGTGCCGATGTCGTTGCCCTGCCGATTGACCGTGGTCGGGTCGTGGATCTGGAAGAAGAATTCCAGCAGCTTGCGGTAACTCATGCACGCGGGATCGAAGATGATCTCGATCGATTCGGCGTGCGTGCCGTGGTTGCGATACGTGGCATTCGGGACGTCGCCGCCGGAATAGCCGACGCGCGTCGAGACGACGCCGGGCTGCTTGCGGATCAGGTCCTGCATGCCCCAGAAGCAGCCGCCGGCAAGGATGGCGCGTTGGTTGGTCATGGTGTTTGCCTTCGAGTTGAGATGCCGATGATTGCGAGATGTTTACCTCCTTCGGAACGAAGGAGGTCGATGCGAAGCATCGGGGGAATGTGCTTCTTGCGAGTCAAAAGCCATCCCCCTCGTTCCCCCTTCCTTCGGAAGGGGGAGGAGTCATGCCTCGAACAATTTACGGTACTCCCCGTAGCCTTCCTTTTCCAGATCGGCGACGGGAATGAAGCGCAGCGACGCGGAGTTGATGCAGTAGCGCAAGCCGCCGCGGTCGCGCGGGCCGTCATCGAACACGTGACCCAGGTGGCTGTCGCCGTGCATTGAACGTACTTCGGTGCGTTGCATGCCGTGGCTGGCGTCGTGTTTCTCGACCACGTTCGCGGCTTCGACCGGCTTGCTGAAGCTGGGCCAGCCGCAATGGCTCTGGAATTTGTCCAGCGAGGTGAACAGCGGTTCGCCCGACACGATGTCCACGTACAAGCCGGGCTCGTCGTGATCGTTGAATTCGTTGTCGAACGGCCGCTCGGTGGCCGATTCCTGGGTTACGCGATATTGCGTCGGCGTGAGCCTGGCCAGGGCTTCGGGTGTCTTGCGGTAATCGGGCATAGCGGTCTCCGGCGCAGGCGAAGCGGGGTTCTTTCCCACATGGAGGCTTGGTCGAGCCGCCTCAAGGTTGCGGCATGCCATTGCGCGGACATCCCGCCGTCCGATTTTTCGCGTACGCTGGCGCATGGCCGGACATCGGAGAAAGTGCATGCGGCGTCGTGACGTGTTGAAGGGAATGACGCTGGGTGGTGCGGCCATCGCGATGGCGCGCATGGCGCCCGGCTTGGCAAAACCGGCACTCGATAGCGTGGAGGCACAGCTGGCGATGCTGGAACGCCGGTACGGCGGGCGTCTCGGCGTGGCGATCCTGGATACCGGCAGCGGACGGCGCGAAGGTCATCGCGACGATGAACGTTTCCTGATGTGCAGCACCTTCAAACTGCTGCTCGCGGCGGCGGTGCTGCAGCGCGTGGATCGCGGCGAAGAAAAGCCCGACCGCCGCATCGTGTTCGGCAAGGAAGCGCTGCTCGATTACGCGCCCACCGCGAAGCAGCACGTCGGCCCGCCCGGCATGACCATCGCGGCCTTGTGCGAGGCGGCGGTCACGTGGAGCGACAACACCGCTGCCAACCTCCTGCTGAAGGAAATCGGTGGACCGCAGGCGGTCACCGCGTATGCGCGCAGCCTCGGTGATCGAGCCACGGTGCTCGATCGTTACGAGCCTGCGTTGAATCCCGTCGACACCACCACGCCGAAGTCGATGCTCGGCAACATGCAGCAGCTGTTGCTGGGCGACCGGCTTTCGCAATCGTCGCGCGAATCGCTGATTGGCTGGATGGTCGCTTGCCAGACCGGGCTTCA
Organism: Rhodanobacteraceae bacterium; assembly: GCA_030167125.1. Lineage (NCBI taxonomy): Bacteria > Pseudomonadati > Pseudomonadota > Gammaproteobacteria > Lysobacterales > Rhodanobacteraceae > Rhodanobacteraceae bacterium. The sequence continues at coordinate 1,502,937 of CP126531.1, read as the reverse complement.
ATCCTTGCGCGCGGGGATGCCCGGGGATTGGCGGGTCGGCGACAAGACCGGCCAGTGGGACGGGGACGGAACCGGCGCCAACAACGACATCGCAATCGCCTGGCCGCCGCAGCGGAAGCCGATCCTGGTGAGCGCGTATTACATGAATCACACCGTCGAGCCGTCCGCCCGCAAGGCGGTGCTGGCGGAAGTCGGGCGCATCGTTGCGTCGATGTAATTGGGGAAACCGAAATGGCCCGGATCGAAGCGCGTCTCGCGGAACTCGGCTTGTCGCTGCCACCTGCGATCAAGGCGCCGCCCGGCGTCGTGTTGCCGTTCCGCTTCGTGCGCGTGATCGGTGATCGCGCATTGGTATCGGGACACAGCCCCCAAACTGCGGACGGTTCTGTTGCCGGGCCGTTCGGCAAGCTGGGCCGCGAGCTGACGGTGGAGCAGGGTTACGCCGCAGCAAGACTCACCGCGCTGTCGATGCTCGGCAGCCTGCAGCGCGAACTCGGCGACCTCGATCGCGTGAAGCATTGGGTGCGCTTGTTCGGCATGGTCAATTCCGCGCCGGGTTTCGACAGGCAACCCGCGGTGATCAACGGGTGTTCGGACCTGATCCTGCAACTGTGGGGCGACGACGCCGGCGCGCACGCGCGCAGCGCGGTCGGGATGGCCGAACTGCCATTCGGCATTCCGGTGGAGATCGAAGCGGAAGTGGCAATCCACGGGCCGGATGCGTCGGCGCTTGAATAATCACGCGGCGTTTGCCATATTCGGCACCGATTCAAACGGGGATGCGCGCGCGAGCATCGAGGCTGGGGAGCCTCACGCCATTGACTGAAAGTTCCTGACACCTGCCCGTGGTCGACGAATCATGGCCGCGGGCCTTATCCATGGGGGTGAAGTGCAATGTCCGGGATTCATCGCTGCTGTCCGATTGCCGCCGCCGCTGTGCTGGTTGCCATCACCGCTTTCCCTGCAAGTGCTCAGCTTGCGGGCGCAAGTGTCCCTCTACTCAGGTCGATAGCCGGCCCTCATCGCGCCGACCTTTATACGACGTATTCCTTCTGGACCGGATATACGCGCCTGGACATGGTCGTGTGCGGCGCCACCAGCGGTTCGTCGGGATGCTACGGCAGTGCGCAGTTGGGGCCATTCGGCCATATCGGTGCATTGATCGAGGGCGCACCGGAGGCGCTCTCCCGTGGGGTCACCACTCGCAATCTGTATATCGTGGATGAAGCCGCAGGCGAAGGAACCAATGTAGTCCTGGACGTCTACCAGGAGACCGTCACCGTGAATTCGCCGGACGTCACGCTGAGCGTGACTCCGACAAACACGATTGCCCTGCCCCTGAAGGGCGGCACGGGCGCGAACACATACATGGCGGCCGACAACGGCTATCTCTTCATCGGAACCGATCAAAGCCCGTTCGCCGTGCAAGTGGACAAGACGAACCTGTCCTTCGGTGAGATCGGTGGTTTCTCCCCGCCCGCCAACGTGTCTTCGATCACGACGGATGACAATGGATACGTGACGGTGACCTTCGGCAATGAAGGGTTCTATGCCTACGATCCCGACGGGTATTTCGTCGAGGATGGCGGCGGGGCCGATTACATGCTCAACAGTTCCAATGGCCTTTCCACGGGCACCGTTTCAACGTCCAGCATGATTTCGAAACCGAGACTCAAGGTCCGGCTCACGCACGTGCCTTCCCGGGCGGCATCGGGAAGCTGACTTCCTCCATTGGATCGCGTAGGTTGTGGGTGAGCGCAGCGAACCCAACACTTCGTCCCATGATCCATGTTGGGGTTCGCTGCGCTCACCACCAACCTACACACGGTGCGTGGCTCGTGCGGATTTGTCCAACCGACGTGCAGCAAGCCGTTCGTAATGCGGCCTGCACACGTCGGCGAGGCGCTGCTGGAACGCGGTGAGCCTGCCGGCGCGCGGCCGGTACGGCGCGAAGCCGGTCGAGCGTTCGACCGCGGCATACCAGTGCGGCGCCCATACGCCGTCGGAAGCACGTGGGCCGGGCGGCCACGAGAGCATACGCTCGCTGAAGGAAATGCCGAGTTTGGCGCACAGCGCGCCGAGCGTGCCGCGCGGATCCTTCAGCACGTCGGCGGCATCGATCACGGGCGGTGCATGGCCGAGTCGGTCGCAGACGTAATCGAACAGTCGTGCCTGCTGTTCGAAGCCGAGCTCCCATGCCGCGGCATCGGGACGCTGGATGGTGAACGACGCGACCACCTGTTCCGGATCGCGGATGAGGAAGCAGTTGGTGACCTGACCGAGCCAGCCCAGCGGCATGTCCGGCAGCATGTGCTGGGTCATGTGCTTCTGGTACCAGATGGGTTTGCCATCCGGAACCGGGCCGGTCAGCACGGCCGCGACCTTCGAGGCATCGTTTTCCTGCGCGGCGATCACCTCGTTGCGTCCCGGATGGCTCACGCCGGTTGCGACGAGGTAATGCGCGTAGAACGGTTCGTCGATGACGGCCGTGTCCCCGCGGTTCTCCCACGCGCGCATCATCGCGGTGGAAATATTGCGCGGCCCCGACCACATCGCGATGCGCAAGCCGTCGCGCATCGTCACACCTGCACGCCCGCGCGGCTTTCGGTTTCGACGAGCCGCTTGTAGAGTTCCTGCAGGTGCTTGCACATCGGGCCGCGCTTGCCGTCGCCGATGGTGCGGCCGTCGATTTCGTGCACCGGCGTAAGTCCCGCGAAGGTGCCGGTGACGAACGCTTCGTCGGCGCCGTACACGTCGGTCAGGCTGAAATCCTTTTCGAACACCGGAATCGAATGATCGCGGCACAGGCGCACCACGTTGCCGCGCGTGATTCCGCCGAGGCAATACTTGCCGGTGGACGTCCACACCTCGCCCTTGCGCACGATGAAGAAGTGCGTGGAATTGCAAGTGCTGACGAAGCCGTGCGGATCGAGCATCAGCGCTTCGTCGTAGCCGGCTTTCTGTGCCTGGATGCAGGCGAGGATGCAGTTCAATTTCGAATGGCTGTTGAGTTTCGGGTCCTGCACGTCGGGCGCGCCGCGGCGCACGTGCACGGTGAACAGGCGGATGCCGCGCTCGACGGTTTCCGGCAGCGGCTCCTTGTATTCGGGCACGATCACGGTGGTCGGTGGACCGATCACGAAACGCGGATCCTGATGCGGCGTGGCCTTGACGCCGCGCGTCACCATCAAACGGATGTGCACGTGGTCGCGCATGCCGTTGGCGCGCAGGGTTTCGACGATGCGCTCCGTCAACTGCTCGCGCGTGAGTCCAATGTCCATGTCGATCGCCTTCGCGCCTTCGTACAGACGGTCGAGGTGCAGGCCGAGGAAGGGCAATCCACCGTCGTGCACACGCAAGCCTTCCCACACGCCGTCGCCCAGCACGTAGCCCGCATCGAACACGGAAACCCTGGCTTCCTCGCGCGCGACCAGTTCGCCGTTCAAGTTGATCTTGATGGCGGCGTTGCGTTGGTCGGGCGTGTAATCGTGTGTGCCTTTGCTCACGGGGTCCTCCGAATCTCAAGTTTTCCAGATTGCTTTCAATGCGCGGCTGAAGTTCAGGCCGAGCACCTTCTCAGCCACGCGCGCGGAATAGCCGTGTTTCAGCAGCGCGTCGGTGACGCGTTCGAGCTTGCGCGGCGTATTGATGTCGGGGATGTACGGCGGACGATTTTCGCCCGGCGCGCAGACGCCTTGCTTGCGCCGGGTCTGCGCTTCCTCCGCCATCGCTTTCAGTTCGGCATGGCCGACGGCGAAGAACGCCGTGTCGGTGCCGATGCCGACGTGATCTTCGCCGCATACCTTCAGCGCATGGACCATGTGCTGCATGTAGTCGGCCAGCATCGGCTGGCGGTTTTCCGGCGTGAGGAACGGCAGCATGTAGATGCCCATCACGCCGCCCTTGTCGGCCAGCGCTTTCATGTCCTCGTCGCGCTTGTTGCGCGGATGCATGAACACCGCGCGGCAGCCGGCGTGTGTGACCAGCGGTGGCTTGCGCGAAAGCGCGATGGCTTCGGCGGTGGTGCGGGTGTTGGAGTGACTCAGGTCTAGCGCCACGCCGAGTTCGTTCATGCGCGCGACGGCCTGGCGGCCGAGCTCGGTGAGGCCGCCGGTTTCGCCGTCGAGGCAGCCGTGGCCCAGCGGCGTGTCGTGGTTGTAGCTCAGCTGCATGACCAGCACGTCGAACTTGCGGAACAGGTCGATGCGTTCGAGTTGGTCGGCCAGCATCGAAGCCGCCTCGAACGAGAAGATCACCGCGAGTTTGTTCTCCGCCTTGGCGCGTTCGAGATCGGCGTGCCTGCGGACCTTGATGAAGCTTTCCGGATGCGCTTCGATCAACGCTTGCGCGGCGGCGATGTCGGCAACCGCTTCCTCGAACGTGCCGTTGGCGCCGCCCAGCGTGGTCTTCAATGCGGTGACGCCGGAACCGGCGAGCGCCTCGAATCGCGACGCGTCGTCGAACTGGAATCCAATGGATTCGAGCGCGTTGCAATCGAGCACGAAGGCATTGCGATAGAGGTCGGCGCTGTTCAACGTGGGTGCCTTGGTGCGAACGGCGATGCGGGACAATACGCGGCAACGTACCACGAATCGGCAGTACGGATGATCTGTCAGGATCGGACATCGCCTGCGCCATTGAACGGCCGCGCGCCGCCCACATGAAGGCTGGACAACTGTTCCCGGGAGCCCCAATGTTGCTGGATCCGATCAAGCTGGGCGCGCTGGCATTGCGCAACCGCATCGTGGTGTCGCCGATGTGCCAGTATTCCTCGCCCGATGGCGTGCCGACCGACTGGCACCTGGTGCACCTCGGCAGCCGCGCGGTGGGCGGTGCGGGGCTGGTGTTCACCGAGGCGAGCTCGGTTTCACCCGAAGGACGCATTTCACCGGACGATGCCGGCATCTGGAACGACGCGCAAGCCAAGGCGTGGTCGCGCATCGTGCAATTCATCCACGGGCAGGGCGCGGCCGCAGGCGTGCAACTCGCGCACGCCGGACGCAAAGCCAGCACCGACGCGCCGTGGCGTGGCGGCGGTCCGCTGGACGCAAATCATGGAGGCTGGACGCCCGTCGCGCCCAGCGCGGTTCCGTTCGACCAAGGCTATCCGTTGCCCGCTGTACTGGATGCGACGGGCGTCGCCAAGGTGGTCGCGGATTTCCGGGCAGCCGCGCAACGCGCGCGTGACGCCGGTTTCGAGGTGATCGAAATCCACGGTGCGCACGGTTACCTGATCCACCAATTCCTGTCGCCGCTGTCGAACACGCGCACCGACGAACACGGCGGCCCGCTGGAAAACCGCGCGCGCCTGTTGCGCGACATCATCGCGGCGGTGCGCAAAAGCTGGCCCGCGCCGATGCCGCTGTGGGTGCGGCTGTCCGCGACGGATTGGGCGGAAGGCGGCTGGGACATCGATGAATGCGTGCAGCTCGCGCGCGTGCTGCGCGACGATGGCATCGACGTGATCGACGTGTCGTCCGGCGGCACCGTGCCGCATTCGAAGATTCCGATCGGCCCCGGCTATCAGGTGCCGTGCGCCGCACGCATCCGCCGCGAAGCCGGCATCCACACCGCGACGGTCGGCCTGATCACCGACGCGCACCAGGCCGAGGACATCCTGCGGCGCGGCGACGCCGACCTGATCGAAATGGCCCGCGAGTTCCTGCGCGATCCGTATTTCCCGCGCCGCGCGGCGAAGGAACTCGACGCGAACGTCCGCGTGCCGGAGCAATACGCGCGCGCGTGGTAACGGCGGTCATTTCGGGACCGACCGCAGGCCGGAACCCGGAATCGGTTTTGGGGTAAAGAAGACCGATTCCGGGTTCTGCCCGCAAGAATCGCGGGCAGCCCCGGAATGACCAAGCATCTCTATATGCCGGGGTGGTACGTCTTCGCGACGTGGCCTGTGAGTTGTTCCGGCCAGAAATACACGGTGCGCAGATCGCCCGAGGCCCAGCGGTGTTGCTGGTCGATGAAGTGCGGTGATTTCGGATCGCCGCTCTGGCCGCCGACGTGGACCGCGCGCGCGCTGACCTTCGGCCCGAACTCGACCACGGCGACGAAGCTGTTGCCGCTGCGGCCGTAATATTTTTTCGTGCCGGGCCACTGGTGGGTGTTGGACGCCGCCAGCGAGCCCCAGCGCGACGAGGTGAACGGCACCGCGATGCTGGGCTTGGCATCGTCGAAATGCGGATGCACGGAATCGTCCAGCCGCTGGTAGCGGTTGACCGCGCCCCACGGCACGCCCCAATAGCCGAAGTCCTTTTCCAGGCGATCGATCACATCGGCAAGAGCGTCGAGGCGGGTCTTCGAATCGGCCTTTTCGGCGATGTAGTCGATTTCGCGCATGTCGGTTTCATGCGCATCGAGGCCGCTCGCTCGCGCTTTCGCGGACACCGCGTTCCACATGGTGTCGCCCCACCACACGGCCAGCGTGGTCGGGATCGACGCGGTGCCCCAGCGATCGTCCCAGCTGCGCAGCACGCCGATCGGGCCGGCGAGTTTTGTCTTCAACGGATCTCTCGCGGGCAGGCTGTCGTAGTCTTTCACCAGGATCGGGATCAGTCGCGCGAACGCCGGCAGGTAGGAATCGAATGCGTCGGTGATCAGCTTGGCCTTGGTGAAATCGCTGGCGTCGGTCAGCATTTGCGTGGCGTGTTCGCCGCGCGCGTTCGGGCCGAACGAATCCATGTACTGCGGAAAATCCGCGCGCTTCGGACTGTCCTTGCCGGCCGCGGAGTAGGGCCAGTCGTTGGTGTTGAACACCCAGCCGGTATCCGGGTTGATGACGTTCGGCATGTCCTTGATGGGCGTCATGCCTTGCCATGCGGTGGCAGGATTGCTGCCATCGACAGGCTTGGTGTAATCGAAGGCGTTGTCGCGCTTCGGGATGAACTGCGGCGCGAGAAAGGCGATCTCGCCCTTGTCGTCGGCGAACAAGGTGTTGTTGGACGAATTGGCCTTGAGCTCGGCCACTTTCATGTAGCTGGCGAGGTCGGTCGCCTTGGTGCGCAGCCAGCTCTGTTCCAGCGCGGCAATCGGGCGATTCATCAGCGCCTCGGCGATCCACTTGCCGTTTTCTTCCGCAACGATCGGGCCGGCTGCCGTGAAATACGCGGTGAACGTGCGTGCCTTGATCGAACCGTCGCCGGCGCGATAGCGGATGGTGATCTCGCGGCTGGCGACCGGCAGTTCCTTGTTGCCGAACTTGTAGAAGTATTTGCCGTCCTTCTTCGAAATGGTTTCGGCGAACTCATCGACCGCATCGACGCCGGTGGATGTATGCATCCAGCCGATGTGCTGATTGAAGCCTTGGTAGATGAAGAACTGGCCCCACGTCGATGCGCCGTAGGCGTCCAGGCCCTCGTTGCTGGAGATCTGCGATTCGCTGCGGAAATTGAAGGTGACGTGCGGATTGATCAGCAGCAGCGCGTGGCCGTCAGCGGTGAGTTTGGGCGCGATCGCGATGCCGTTGGAGCCGGTCGGTTCGATCCAAGTCGGCGGCACGACCTGCGCCAGCGCGACGGTCGTGGCGTGGTCGGCGCCATAGAATTTCGCGAGCTTGGCCAGATCGACATCCTCGATGTCGCCGCCGATGCTGCCTTCGGTGAACGACAACGCCATCCACGGTTCGTAATGCTGGATCACCTTGAGATGCACGTCCGGATGCGTGGCGAGATACCAGTTCATCCCGTCGGCCCACGCATTCATCAGCTGCTTCAGCCACGCGGGACTTTTCGCATAATCCTGCTTCAACATCGCGGGGTCGATGAAAAGCTGATAGCGCAGGTTGTCCCAGATCGCGGATTCGCCTTCGGCTTGCGCGCTCCAGCCCAGCGCGGTGAGGTAATTCATTTCGACGCGGTTGAAGTCGTCCTCGCACTGTGCGTAGATCATCCCGAACACCGCGTCGGCGTCGGTCTTGCCGTGGATGTGCGGAATGCCCCAGTCGTCGCGGGTGATGGTGACGGCTTGCGCTTCCTTTTGCAGGCGCGCGTATTCGGCGCTGTTTTTCGCGACGGGCGCCTGCCATGCCGGGAACGGTGTTGCATTTTGCGCGGAAGCGACGGGTGCAACGGTCAGCAACGCCGCGAGCAGCACGCCCATGCAGGCGCAACCGGGCTTGGTGAAATGCAATGACATCGGCTGTCCACTCCGCGATCGGACGATGCGCAACCTTATGCCGAACCGCGCGGCAAGGAAACCGCCGTTCGTCAGGGTACGCTCATCGAGACGATCATGCGCGGCGAATCCCGCAGCGCATCCCCCCGATGCTGCGCATCCCGCGCTGCGCGCGCGTTCGCTCCGCTCCGGCCTTCCTGCGGAAGGGGGTAGGCGATGGCGGACATCTGATCGTCTTCCCCCTTCGCTTGCGAAGGGGGACCGAGGGGGATGGCCTTTCAATCCGCCTTGCGAATCCACGTCTGCGTGCGCCCCAGCATCGGCATGCCGATGTAGCCGCGCACGTCGAGCTTCTGTCCGCCGTCCTCGAGCGACAGCTTGACCTTGTAGACCTTGCCGTTATGCGGATCGAGGATCTGGCCGCCATCCCACACGTCGCCGTCCTTCTTCACGTCCCACATGATCACCATGCCGTCGACCGGCTTGTCGTGGCGCTCGCCTTCGCACTTGTCACAGATGGGATGCGTGCCCTGTTCGGAGAACAGCACCTGCCTGACCGCGCCTTGCAGCGTGCCGTCGGGTTGCTGCGTGATTTCGATGATCGACTTCGGCTTGCCGGTGGCGTCGTCGACCTGCGTCCAGGTGCCGACGGGCGTGTCGCCGGCGGCGTACGCGGCGGTGGCCAGCAGCAGGGCGAAGGCAATCAGGGCCGAACGAAGAGCGGTGTGCATGGCGTCGACTCCAGGGCGGATGATGGCGCTAGCCTGCGCGTCGCCGGGTTGCGCGTCAACTGCGCCGATGCGATGCGAACGACGTGGATCAGCGGGCGCGCGAACCCGTCTGGCATAATGAAACGCTGTCTTTTTGCGATGTGATGCAGCATGACCGACGTCACCGAAGTCCGCGTCCGCGAGATCCTCAGCGAAATCGTCGATCCGCACACCGGCGCCTCGCTGGGCGACGGCGGCGCGATCCGCGCGGTGGGCGTCGATGGCGACAAGGCCGCGGTCGAAATCGCGCTGGGTTATCCCGCGCAGGAATGGCGCAACGCTTTTGCCGCGCAGATCAAGGCGGCGCTGGAAAACGACCCCGCGATTTCGCAGGCTGCGGTGTCGGTGACCACGCGCATCGCGACGCACAAGGTGCAGGGCAACCTGCTGCCGCTGCCGGGCGTCAAGAACATCATCGCGGTCGCGTCGGGCAAGGGCGGCGTCGGCAAGTCCACCGTTGCGGTGAATCTTGCGCTGGCGCTGGCCGCGGAAGGCGCCAACGTGGGCGTGCTGGATGCGGACATCTACGGTCCCAGCCAGCCGCTGATGCTGGGCATCGAGGGCCGGCCGGAATCGCCAGACGGCAAGATCATCATCCCGATGACCAATCACGGCCTGCAGGTGATGTCGATCGGTTTCCTGGTCGGCGACGACACGCCGATGGTGTGGCGCGGACCAATGGTGACGCAGGCGCTGACGCAGCTGCTGACCGCGACCCGTTGGCGCGATCTCGATTACCTCGTCGTGGACATGCCGCCCGGCACCGGCGACATCCAGTTGACGCTCACGCAGCGGGTGCCGGTGGCGGGCGCGGTGATCGTCACCACGCCGCAGGACATCGCGCTGCTGGATGCGAAGAAGGGATTGAAGGCGTTCGAAAAGGTGCAGGTGCCGGTGCTCGGCATCATCGAGAACATGGCGACGCACGTGTGCTCGAACTGCGGCCACGAGGAATACGTGTTCGGCGAAGGCGGCGGTGCGCGCATGGCGGAACAATACGGCGTGCCGCTGCTGGGTTCGCTGCCGCTGGACATCCGCATCCGCGAACAGGCCGACGGCGGCAACCCGACGGTTTCCGCCATGCCCGATTCCGATCTGGCGCTGCGTTACCGCGAGATCGCGCGCAACACGGCCGCGCGCCTGTCGCTGCGGGCCGAGCGCGACATGACCGGCGTGCCGAACATCCGCGTCGTCGATGACTGAGCAAAAAGCAGTAGCGAGGGGTGAGGGGCGAGGAAACAGCCTGCTAGGATTGCCGGTCATCCATCCCCAATCTCCAATCCCTCGCCCCTTCCCATGAGCATCAAAAGCGACAACTGGATCCGCCGCATGGCCGAGCAGCACGGCATGATCGAGCCGTTCGAGCCCGGCCAGATCAAGCACAACGGCGGCGACCGCATCGTGTCGTACGGCACGTCGAGCTACGGCTACGACGTGCGTTGCGCCGGCGAGTTCAAGATCTTCACCAATATCAATTCGACCATCGTCGATCCCAAGGATTTCGATTCGCGCAACTTCGTGGACTTCAACGGCGACTGCTGCATCATCCCACCCAACTCGTTCGCGCTGGCGCGCACCGTCGAATACTTCCGCATCCCGCGCAACGTGCTGACGATCTGCCTCGGCAAGAGCACCTACGCGCGCTGCGGCATCATCGTCAACGTGACGCCGTTGGAACCCGAATGGGAAGGCCACGTGACGCTGGAGTTTTCCAACACCACGCCGCTGCCGGCGAAGATCTACGCCAACGAAGGCGTGGCGCAGATGCTGTTCCTGGAATCCGACGAAGTCTGCGCGACCAGCTACAAGGACCGCGGCGGCAAGTACCAGGGGCAAAAGGGCGTGACCCTTCCGAGGACTTGAACGCCAAGGCCCACCTGTTCAGCAAGCTTGTGGCACACTTTCCCGGCTGCGGCCTTCGGGCCTGCATCCGCGATCAGCAACGGAGACTCGAATCCATGAACCTGCGTTCGTTTGTTGTGCGCCTCGGCGGCGCGGCCCTGTTGACGGCGATGATCGTGCTGGCGGGGTGCAATGCCAAAGTCCGTCGTGGCGGCGAAGCCGTCGCGAACGTGCCGCAGCAATACGACATGACCATCGGCGCGTACAAGGACAACCAGTTCATGCTGGATGGCGCCGTGCTGAGCGCGCCCGACCTCGAAGCGCACTTCCGTTACCTGCAGGACCAGAAGCAGCTGCCGAACACCGTGCTGTTGACGGATACCGACGACGCCAAGGTCAACGACGCCGACCTGGAAGAGTTCGCCAGCCTGCAACTGAGCTTCAAGTTCACCGGCTACGTGATGCACAAGGGCAAGCTGACCCTGATGAGCGCGGTGGAAGCGAAGGACAAGGACAAGAAATAGGTTTCAGGATTCCGACCCGGCGGCGACACGCGTGTCGCCGCGCGCGGTGAGCGTCGTGCGCACGATGATTTCCAGCGCCCGCGTCATCTGTTCCAGCGGCATGCCGGGTTGTGCGTGCGCGGCAGCTTGTTCCGGCAGCCACGGGACGTGCACGAAGCCCGCGCGGACGTTGCGCCGCCGCCGCAGCGCGTGCATCAGCGCATAGAACACCTGGTTGCACACGTAGGTGCCCGCGGTTTGCGAGATGTGCGCGGGGATGCCGGCGCGCTGCAGTTCCAGCAGCGCCGCCTTGATGGGCAGCGTCGAGAAGAACGCCGCCGCGCCGCTGCCCAGCACCGGTTCGTCCACCGGCTGCACGCCCGCGTTGTCCGGGATGCGCGCGTCGATCACGTTGATCGCGACGCGCTCCAGCGAAATGCCGTCGCGCCCACCCGCCAGGCCCACCGCGATCGCCACGCGCGGTTCGTGCCGGCGCACCGCGCGCCACAAGGCCGGCAGCGAGCCATCGAACTCGCAGGGCAGTTCCGCGACCGCCATCTTGTGGCCTTCGATGGTGGCGCCGCCGAGCGCGCGCACCGCCTGCCATGACGGATTGATCGCCTCGCCGCCGAACGGCGTGAAGCCGGTCAGCAACACGGTGCGTTCGTGCTGGCGCGCGATGTGGTTCAAAAGCGGAAGACAGGGAAAGACGTCTGCACCGATGCTTGCGCCCGGAGGATACCCGCGCATGGGCGCCGATCATGGTGCCACGTTCTCCCCGCTTCCGTCAGTATGGACTCCACACGAACCCGTGGTTCAAACCCGCTGCATCGACCCACCAACCGGTGACCTCGCCTTCTGCGTTGTTTGTCGAGGTGCGCGTTCCCTGGTTGATACCGGTGCCCGCACCGGGGGCATCGAAGGTCGCGGTGTAATTGCCTCCGAAGCGCTCGAAGCCGTGCATCACGTAGTTGCCATCGAAAACCAATCCGGCCAAGGCGCCGAAGGCGTTGATCGAGACCGGGAAAGTGCCTTGGTATTGGGCGCGGCCTCCCTGAGGCAGGCTGAAAGTGCTGAAGCGGCCGTTCGGTTGGCGCACGAAGCCGTAGCCGGCATAGTTCGTGTCCAGGAAGGTGCCGGTAATCGCGCCTTGAGGATTGATGCTCGCCGCCGACGTCCCGTTGATTGCGCCGGGTGCATCGAATGAGGTGATCTTTCCGCGCCGATCGCGCGTGAAACCGTGCTCATTGCCGGTCGCATCCACATAAGCACCGACGACCGCCCCTGCGGGGTTCAGGCATGTCTCCTCGCAGATAAAGGTGAAAACCGAACCGGGCGAATCGAATGTAGTGATCGTGCCGGATCGCGACCGCACGAAGCCGTGATAAACGTTGCTGTCATCGACATACACGCCTGCGGTTTCGCCCAACAGATTGATGTCCCATGCGAGTGTGCCCTGAAACGCGCCGGTGCCGGCGCCCGGCGCATCAAAGGTGGCGAAGGAGCCATCCGGGCTGCGGATGAAGCCGTGATAGACATAGGCGGAATCCTGATAGGTGCCGACGATCGCGCCGAAGTCGTTGATGGCGTACGCGGCGGTTCCCTGGTTCAGGCCGGCACCGAGACCGGCGCCGGGCGCATCGAACGAAACGAAACGCCCGTCGGGCGTGCGCAGGAAGCCGTGCGGGACGACTTTGGCATCGGTGTAGAAGCCGACGCTGTCGCCCCAATCGTCATTGCCGTATGCGACGGTTCCGCAGTACGCGCCGCAGACGGGAGAAACCGTGGTGGCCGCGCCGGGCGCATCGAATTCGACGAGGCGAGGTTGGCGCCAGCCGGGAGAAGCACCCTGCGCGGCGGCCGAGCCCGGCGCGACGAATGCGGCGGCCAGGCACGCTGCGGCCAGTGCCGCCAATCGGGGCGATAGGAAACCGGATGATTTCGGGATACGCATGACGACCCTCCTTCGTACGACCTGATGGGACGCACCGGCAGCCGGTCGTTGCACGCCGCCGGGCAAGCAGGCCCGGTGTATGCTGGAGCGCCTGGAAAATCCTTGCGGCCGTTGTGAAAGTTTCGGGAAGTTCATGGATGTCATGGACATCTCGTCGTCAGACAAGGGCTTGTACGTCTTCGGCTCCTTCGTCCTGGATCCGCTGAAGCGCACGCTGTTGCGCGATGGCGTGCCGGTTCCGTTGTCGCCGAAGGTGTTCGACACGTTGCTGTACCTGGTCGAACACCCGGACCGCCTGCTCGACAAGGACGAGTTGCTCGAAGCCGTATGGCCGGGCCGGGTCGTCGAGGAAAACAATCTCAGCCACAACATTTCGCTGCTGCGCAAGGCGCTGAACGGCGACGGCGCGCTGGATCGCTGCATCATTACTTCGCCCGGACGCAGCTACCGCTTCACCGCGACACCGCAGCGGGTGCCCAGAACGGCGTACCCGGGCGGGGCCGCAACGGCCACCGGCGTCACGGCTTTCCGGGAGAATGACGGGAACGGTGCAAGACCGGTCGCATCGCCGCCACGATGGCGGCGCGTGGCCTGGGCCGCCGCGCTGCTGCTTCCGCTGGCGGGCGCGCTTGCATACTTCGCGGTGACGCGTTTCGCTGCGGCACCGCCAAACCGCGCATCGATCGCGGTGCTGCCGTTCGAGAACCTGTCCAGCGACAGGAACAACGAATACTTTACCGCCGGCATGCAGGAACTGATCCTGACGAGGCTTGCCGACATCGGCAACCTGAAAGTCATCGCGCGCACATCTACCCAGCAATACGCCAGCCACCCGGCAGACCTCAGGACCATTGGCCAGCAACTGGGCGTCGCGGCCGTGCTGGAGGGCAGCGTGCAGAAGGCTGGCAATCGGGTGTTGATCAACGTGCAGTTGATCGATGCCCGAACCCAAAGCCACGTCTGGGCGCAGGCGTACACGCGCAGGCTGGACGACGTGATCGGCGTGGAAGGCGAGGTCGCCCGCCAGGTCGCCGCGGCGCTCGATGCGAAGTTGTCGCCGACGCAGGCGGCGAGATTGACCACGGTACCGACCGCAAATCGGACGGCCTGGGATCTGTTCCTGCGCGCCGAGTATCAGGCCTACATGGGTTACAGCCACGGCGATACCGCCAGCATGAAAGCGGCGATTGCGCTGTATCGGCAGGCGGTCGAACAGGATCCAGGTTTCGCGCTGGCGCATGCGCGCCTGTCTTTCGGTGAGAGCCGGCTCGCGTGGTGGGGAGGCGGCGGCGAGGACGTTGCCGCACTCCGCCAGCAGGCGCATGCCGATGCCGAACGTGCCCTGCAACTGCAGCCCGATCTGGCCGCCTCGCATCTGGCCATCGGCTACAGCGAGTACTGGGGGCACGCCAACTACGGCGCAGCATTGAAGGCTTTCTCCGCGGCACTCGAAATCGAGCCTGACAATGCCGACGCGTTCGCGGCGCAAGGCTACATCCAGAGCCATCTCGGCCACTTCGACAAGGCGACCGCGGCGTTGCAGAAAGCGCTGACGCTCGATCCGCGCAATGCCTCGCGCGTTCGCGAACTGGGCCACATCTACATGATGACCAGCCGCTACCCCAATGCCGAACGCGTCTTCCAGCGCGCGCTGGCACTGGACCCCGGCAATCTGGTCGCCAAAATCAATGACGCGTACTCGATCCTGCTCGATAGCGGCGACATCCCGCGTGCGCTGGCCGTGGTGCAAGGCAACGATCCGTTCCTGGAGTGGTTCCGTGTCCGTTTGCTGGTCGATCAGCGCCACTATCACGAGGCACTGGATTTGCTCGGCAGCATTCCGGACACGCCCGACAACTTCGCGCCAGGCAACGAGGAGTCCAAGACGCAGCAGCAGGCCGATTGCTATTGGCTGATGGGCGACAACGCGCGCGCGCGGCCGCTGTACGAGCAGGCGCTTTCCAGGCTTCGCGCCGAAATCGCCGCGAAGCAGGGCGCGGAGCAAATGGATGAATGGGCGAACGTTGCCGGCGCCGAGCTGGGTCTGGGTCACACCGCGCAGGCACTCGATGCATTGGCCAAGGCGCAAGCGATCGATGCCAGGATCGCGGAACCGTTCTCCCACATGGGTTACACGCTGACAAGCGCGATCCTGTACGCCAAGGCCGGGCGCGCCGATCTTGCCGTGCCGCGGCTCGCCAAGTCACTCGCCACGCCCGGCATCGGCATCGGCTACTCGCCGGTGATGCTGTGGCTGGACCCCGAACTCGATCCCATCCGCCACGACGCGCGCTTTCGGGCGTTGCTGGCGCACTACGCCCGGTACAAACCCGCCGTCGTTTATTCCGCGGCCGCGTCGGCAGGCAAGTGACGACGTTCCCGGATCAAAAGCGGAAGACCACGAGGTACATCAGCGTCAAGTTTACGACCAGCAGCAGCGCGCCGGTTTTCCATTGCGCACGGATCACGTCGTACTGGTTCGGCAATTCCAGCAGCGCGACCGGCACGATGTTGAAGTTGGCCGCCATCGGCGTGAACAGCGTGCCGCAATAACCCGTGACCATGCCGAGCGCGCCCAGAATCGCCGGGTCTGCGCCGTGCCGGTGGATCAAGAGCGGCAGGCCGATGCCCGCCATCAGCACCGGGAACGCCGCGAAGGCGTTGCCCATGATCACGGTGAACAGCACCATCCCGAGGCCGAACGCGATCACGCAGGCCAGCGCGTTGTCGACGGGAATCAGCAGGCGCACCAGATCGGCGATTGCCGTACCGACGCCGGTCGCGGCGAACACGCCACCGAGTGCGGCGAGCGTCAACGGCAGCAGCGCGGCCCAGCCCAGCGTGTCCAGCAGGCGACGGCCTTCGGAGAGTCCAGCCATCGGCCGCGCGCGCGTCACCCACAGCGCCGCGATCAGCGCGACCACGCAGGCCAGTGCGAGCCCGGTCAAGGTCATGCGCGTCTTGTCGAACAGCGGCACGCCATCGACGGCGATGTACGCGCCGAACAACGCGACCAGCAGCGTCACCAGCGGGATCAGCAACGCGGGGCCGAACAGTTTGTGGCGCAGGCGCAAGGCGTCGGCCTCGCGTTCGGCCGCGTCGCGTTCGCGCAGGTTTCCGCGCGTCATGCGCGGCGACAGGATGGCCAGTGCGATCACGCCGACGCCGGCCAGTTGTGCGGGAAACGGGTTGTGCACGGCGGCCTCGGACAGCACGAACTTGCCGCCAGCGATGAGCGCGGCCAGCACGCCCCAGAACGCCGCGTGCCACCCGCGCCGACCGCGCAGGTTGAGGATCGCGGCGCCGGCGAGGAACAGCGCGATCAGCCAATAGGCTTGTTCGATCGTCAGCATCGATCGGCTGCCTGTTCTTCGCGCAGAGCGCGCGTGTCCACGCGCGCGACGCGCCGCCCGAACAGCACCGTGCGGATCGCGTGGATCACGAACGCGGCGATAGCGGTCGGCAGCGCCCACAGCGCGATCTGCAGCGGCTGCAATTCGATGCCGTGCTGCGAATAGAAACCCTGGATCAGCAGCACCGCGCCCAGCGCGATGAAAACGTCTTCGCCGAAGAACAATCCGACGTTGTCGGTGGCCGCGCTGAACGCGCGCACCTCGTTGCGCTCTTCCGGCGTCAGTGGCGCGCCGCGTTTCCCCGCCGCGGCTTCCGCCATCGGCGCCAGCAACGGGCGCACGGTTTGCGCCTGGCCGGCGACACCGGTGAGGCCCAGCATGGAAAGGATCTGGCGCAAGCCCAGGTACGCGATCAGCAAACGCGGAAAGGTGAGGCTGCGCAGCGAAGCGATCCAGTTGCGCGCGTGTTCGCGCAGGCCGGCGCGTTCCAGCACGCCGATCGCGGGCAGCGTCAGCACGAACAGCAGCAGCGCGCGTTCCGACACGAAGCTGGTGCCGAGCAAGGCCAGGATTTCGCCGATCGATTTTCCGGCCGCGAGCCCGCTGACGATGCCGGCGACAACCACCACCGGCACCGGATTGAAGCGCAGCGCGAAACCCGCGACGACGACCAGCACGCCGAGCAGCGGCACGTAGTGGAGCAGGGTGGTCATGCGGGACGTGCCGCCGCGATGGGCTTGTCTTCCCCCTTCGCTTGCGAAGGGCGGAGCGAAGCGAACGCGCGCGTAGCGCGGCCGAGGGGGATGGCTCGCGTGTTCGCGACGGCATCCCCCCGGCGCTTGTGCGCCGACCCCCTTCCCGCGGAAGGGGGTGAGAAGAAGCATGACGACCAGTGCCTCACGCCGGACGTGCCGCCGCGATACGCACGTCTGCATTTGCGAGCGCGCGGTGCAGGCGTTCGGCGAACGCCGCGGCATTCGCGCGGTCGCCGTGTACGCACAAGCTGTCCGCGTCGATGTGCACCGCACTGCCGTCTCCGGCCGCGGCTTCGCGTGCGGTCGCGATGGATACGGCTTGCGCGACCGCCGCGTCGATGTCCTCGATCAACGCGCCCGCTTCCGAGCGGGCGGTGAGCGAACCGTCCGCGCGATAGCGGCGGTCGCAGAAACCTTCGCGTTGCACGCGCAGACCCGCCGCGCGCCCGGCATCCACCAGTGCGCTGCCGGCGAGTCCCATCAGGATGAGCGTCGAATTGAAATCGCGCACCGCGGCAGCAATGGCGTAGGCCAGCGCGCGGTCGCGCGCGGCCATGTTGTACAGCGCGCCGTGCGGCTTGACGTGGTGCAGGTGCGTGCCGGCCGCGCGCACGAACGCGTGCAGCGCGCCGAGCTGGTACAGCGTCTGCGCGTAAACGTCGTTGGGCGAAATCTTCATTTCGCGCCGCCCGAAGCCTTGCAGATCCGGCAGCGAGACGTGCGCGCCGATCGCGACGCCGTGTTCGATGCACAACGCCACCGTCGCGCGCATGATCGCGGGATCGCCCGCGTGGAATCCGCACGCGACGTTGGCCGAAGTGATCCACGGCATCACGCCAGCATCGTCGCCCATGCGCCAGGCGCCGAACGATTCGCCGATGTCCGCGTTGAGGTCGATCGTGTTCATGCGTTCAGCCGTGCAGCGATGCCGGCTTCCAGCCGGGCCAGTGCACGTTCGCGTTCGCGCAGCGCGCGCAGTGCATCATCGAACGTGCACGCCGCGAAGCGTAGCGCATCGCCCGGCCGGCGTTGCGCGAGGCGCGGGATGTCCACGGCCGCGACCTGGCCGATGCGCGGATAGCCGCCGCTGACCGGGCACTCCGGGCCGAACGCGATGGGTTGTCCCGAGGGCGGCAGTTGCAGCAAGCCGGGCACGCAACCTTCGCTGACCATTTCGACGGGCGCGTCGAATTCCAGTTTCGGCCCGGACAGGCGCAGGCCCACGCGATTGGAATCCGCTTGCACCATGAAGGGTTCTGAAAACAGCAGTTTGCGCGAGGTTTCTTTGAGCCTGTCGAAATGGCTGACCGGCAGCAGCCGCAGGGTCGCGAGGGGTGCTTCCGAAAACCATGGCTGCGGGTCGAGCCGCCAGTTCACCGGCGCTGCTGCGGTGCGCGCTGCGGGCCGCGTCTTCAAAACATCACCTGCGTGCAGGGGTCTGCCGTCGAATGGTCCAAGCCGTGCGTTGACATCCGTGCTGCGGCTGCCGAGCACCGGCGCGAGATCGAATCCGCCGCGCACGGCGAGGTAACTGCGGCAGCCCGTGCGCATCGCGCCCAGTTCGACCGTTGCCCCGCTTGCCACGCACACGGGCGACCGCATCGGCCGCTCGACGCCATCGACGCGCAACGGAACCGGCGCGCCGGTAGCGGCGATCCATGCATCGGCGTGGAAGCGCAGGGCCGGACCGAGCAGGGTGATTTCCAGCGCGCACGCATCGGATGGATTGCCGCACAGCGCGTTGGCGATCCGCAATGCGGGTGCATCGAACGCGCCCGCGCGGCCGACGCCGAGATGCGCGAATCCCGGACGGCCGGCGTCCTGCAATGTCGTCAGCAAACCCGGTTTGATGACCTCGATCGTCATGCATCGCGTTCCACGAGCCGCGCGAACTCGCCCGCATCGATCGCGCGGAAGCGCACGCGATCGCCGGGCGCCAGCAGGCAAGGCGGATCGCGCCGCGGATCGAACAGCGCCAGCGGCGTGCGCCCGATCAGGTGCCAGCCGCCCGGCAGCTCGCACGGATAGATGCCCGTCTGCGCGCCGCCGATCGCGACCGAACCGGCCGGCACGCGCGTGCGCGGCGTCGCGCGGCGCGGGACGTGCAGCGCGGCATCGAGGCCGAGCAGGTAGGGAAACCCCGGCGCGAAGCCCAGCATCGCCACGGTGTATTCCGCCGCCGCATGGCGTGCGATGACTTCGTCGCGCACAAGTCCCGCGTGTTCCGCGATCGCGTCTATATCCGGACCGCAGTCGCCGCCGTAGCACACCGGGATTGCCACGACTACCCTCTCCCCCATCGTCAACGATGGGGGAGAGGGAAGGGTGAGGGGGCTGGCGCGTCGGGAACTCTCGGTGTCCGTCGTTTGTGGAACGTTTACCCCCTCACCCAACCCTCTCCCCCGAACCAGAAGCCGTTCGGGGGAGAGGGCTTGTTCCAAGCGTGCTGCAATGCGCTCGAACGGTCGCTCGCTTTCGTCTTCGCTCCACGCCAAGGGTTCGAACCGCAGCAACACCGTCGCATACGCCGGTGCGATATCGATGATGCCCGTCAAGCCAGCATCTCGCAGAGCGCTTGCGGCGGCATGCACACGCGCGTTCGTCGCGATGTCGATGCCATCGCCGAAGCGCAACAGCAGCGCATCCTCGGCCAACGGTTCGATGGAAAACTCAGCCATCGCGCCTGCGCTGCCGGGTGGTTTGCGCTGCGCTTTCATGCCGCAAATCCGCTAGTAACCTGTCGCGCGCCTCGGGCACGTAATGATGCGCGGGACCGTGGCCCCACACCGGCCCCGGCCATGCGGCATCGCCTTCGCGGCGGGCGACTACGTGCACGTGCAACTGCCGCACGATGTTGCCGAGCGCGCCGACGTTGAGCTTGTCGCATTCGACCACGCCGCGCAGCAATTGCATCGCGCGCGTGATTTCGCGCAGCAACTGCGTGCGATCACGCTCGTCCAGGTCGTCGAGTTCGGCGAGTCCGGTACGACGCGGCACGAGCACCAGCCACGGAAATTGCGCGTCGTCCATCAGCAGCACGCGGCAAAGCGTCCAGTCGGCCACGAACGCCGTGTCCGCGGCGAGCCGCGCGTCAAGTTCGAAGCCGTCGCTCATGCGCCGCCCGAGAGTTCCCGGTCGAAGAATGCGAGTGTGCGCTCGCGTGCGAGGCGCGCTGCATCCGCGTTGTAGACGCTCTTGTCCACGTCGCGGTTGAACGCGTGCCCGCAGTGTTCGTACACGTACACCGGCGCGTCGGGCCAGGCCTTGCGATGTTTCTCCACCGCTTCGGCGGTGATCGAGCGGTCGTTGGCGCCGAAGTGGAAGATCACCGGCGCCTTCAGCGGTTGATCCAGGTACGCGACGTTGCGCGCACCGTAGTAGCTCGCCGCGGGCAGCCCGAGGCGCTGCGCAGCGAGCAGCGCGACCGTGCCGCCCCAGCAGTAGCCGACCACGCCGATCCTGCCTGATGACTTGATCGAATCCGCCGCGCTGGCGACCGCTTCCACTGCGCGGTCGAGCCCCACTTCCATGGCGAGTTCCTTGCCGCGTTCCATGCCGGGCTTGTCGTAGCCAAGCTCGACGTCGTTCTCCACGAAATCGAAGAACGCCGGTGCGATGGCGGTATAGCCGTCGCGCGCGTAGCCATCGGCGACGCTGCGGATGTGCGGCGTGACACCGAAGATTTCCTGCACCACCACGATGCCGCCCTTCGGCTTGCCGGTCGGTTTCGCGAGATAGGCGCCGATGCAATGGGTGCCGGCCGTGTTGAGGTTGATGCGTTCGCCCATCGTGGTTCTCCTTGGGTTGCAATCAGTACAGCCTACTACCGGGACCCGCATGCGGGATGATGTCCGGGTCTCGAGTCCCGGTAAAATCGCGCGTCACCCGGTTTCGACACAGCCATGCCCGCACCCAATCCCAAAGTCGGTTTCGTCAGCCTCGGTTGCCCCAAGGCGCTGGTCGATTCCGAGCGCATCCTGACCCAGTTGAAGGCCGAGGGCTACGAGATCGTGCCGCGCTACGACAAGGCCAACGCGGTGATCGTCAACACCTGCGGTTTCATCGACGCGGCGGTGCAGGAATCGCTGGACGCGATCGGCGAGGCGCTGCACGAGAACGGCAAGGTGATCGTGACCGGCTGCCTCGGCAAGCGCGACGCGCTGATCCGCGAGGCATATCCGGACGTGCTGGCGATCACCGGGCCGCAGGACTACGCCAACGTGATGGGCGCGGTGCACGCGGCGTTGCCGAAACCGCACGATCCGTTCGTGGACCTGGTGCCCGACACGGGGATCAAGCTGACGCCAAAGCACTACGCGTACCTGAAGATTTCCGAAGGCTGCAACCACCGTTGCACGTTCTGCATCATCCCGTCGATGCGCGGGAACCTGGTTTCGCGACCGGTCGACGAGGTGCTGGTCGAAGCCGAGAAGCTGGTGCGCTCCGGCGTCAAGGAATTGCTGGTGATTTCGCAGGACACCAGCGCGTATGGCGTGGATGTGCGCTACTCCGAACGCACGTGGCGCGGCCACCCGTACCAGACGCGCATGACCGATTTGTGCCGCGGGCTTGGCGAGCTCGGCGCGTGGGTGCGGCTGCACTACGTGTATCCCTATCCGCACGTGGACGACGTGATCCCGTTGATGGCGGAAGGCAAGATCCTTCCGTACCTCGACATTCCGTTCCAGCACGCAAGCCCGCGCATCCTCAAGCTGATGAAGCGCCCCGGCAACATCGAAAAAACCTTGGATCGCATCCACGCGTGGCGCCGCGCGTGCCCGGACCTGACCATCCGCAGCACTTTCATCGTCGGTTTCCCCGGCGAAACCGACGCCGAGTTCGAGGAGTTGCTGGATTTCCTGTGCGAAGCGCAGCTCGACCGCGTGGGCGCATTCGCGTATTCGCCGGTCGGCGGCGCCAGGGCCAACGAACTGCCCGATCCGGTTCCGGAGGAGTTGAAGGAAGATCGCCTCGAACGCTTCATGCAAACGCAGGCCGCGATTTCCGCCGCGAAGTTGCAGAACAAGATCGGCCGCACGCTGACGGTGCTGGTGGACGAAGTGAACGCTGATGGCGCGATCGCGCGCTCGATGGCCGATGCGCCCGAAATAGATGGCGTGGTGCGGATCGCCGACGGCACGACCCTGAAGCCGGGACAATTTGCGGAAGTGCTTGTCGAAGCCGCGAATGAGCACGACCTGCAGGCACGCCTGGCAGGATGATCCCGTGATTCCCCATTTCAGCGATCATGCGGCGAACGAGCGCACCTACCTCGCGTGGGTGCGCACCGCGATCGCGGTGATGGCGTTCGGATTCCTGATCGAGCGCTTCGATCTGTTCCTCGCATCGCTGTCGCACGTTGCCGCGCACGCCGTCACGAAGTTGCACCTGCGCGGCACCGAGTGGGCCGGCTTGCTGCTCATCATCTTCGGCGCACTGATGATCCTGCTGGCCACGCTGCGTTTCCTGCGTTGCCGGCGCAACATCGAGGAGGACCGCAACGTGCCCTACGCCGGCATGCTCAGCGAAAAACTGCTCGCCGCGATCATGGTGCTGATGGCGCTGTTCCTGGTCGCCTACGTCGGGCGCGAGGTGGTGGCGTTCGGCTGAAGCAGTCAGGCGCCTCGCGGATAATCCACCGACACCACCACGAAGCGCGCCTTGCCACCCGGCAATTCGGCCTCGAATTCCTCGTCCACACGTTTCTTCAGCACCGCGCGCGCCAGCGGAGAGTCGACGCTGATCCAGCCCTTCTTCGCGTCGGTCTCGTCGGGGCCGACGATGCGATACGCGTGCGTCTCGCCGCTGTCGACGTTTTCGATTTCGATCGTGGCGCCGAAGAACACCGCATCGCGATCGGCGGGCGTGCCTTCGGCGACCTTCAGCGACGGAATGCGCCTGGACAGGTAGCGCACGCGCCGGTCGATTTCGCCGAGTTGTTTCTTGCGGTAGGTGTACTCGGCGTTTTCGGAGCGATCGCCTTCGGCGGCCGCAGCGGCCAGCGCCTTGACGACTTCGGGACGCGACACGCGCCACAGGTGGTCGAGTTCGGCCTTCAGCGCGTCGAAACCCGCGCGCGTGATGATCGCGGTGGAGCGGGGCGGGAGTGGACGCCAGCGTGACATCGGGGATCTCAAAAGACTCCCGGTCATGCGGGAATGACTGATGAAGCGAATTCGCACATTTCGGTGTTGGCCTGCCTGCACTTATCGACGGCCGCCAAAGAGGGCGCCGAAGAACGTACGCAGGAGTGATCTTCCAAGCTTGCGTTCGAGGCCGGACTCGGTGAGGGGAATTCCGATCTTGCGAGACAAGCTGGCCTTCGCACCGGAAATTCCGAGCGCCCGCTTCCACGAAAATGATAGGCCGGGTATTCCGTTCCTGCGACTCATTGCTGCCGCCTTGCCGGCTGCCGGTTGCCGAAGTGCGGGTCGAGTTCGACCGCGGCGGTGTCGTTCGTTCCGATCAGGATGTCGTTCACGCGGCCTCCCCGGTCGCTGAATGCATGCGTTGATTCGCGATTGTACGTGCGAAACGCTGGCAGGCTGTTGAGAAACAACCTGCCAGCGCGGGCCACGGATGGCCTGCCGCGGATCATGCGCTGAAGGCGCTTGATCCGTCGAAGCCGAGTCCGGGCGTGTACCGGACTCGGCGTGTTGCGACTGCGTCCACAGGAGCGGACGCGAACAGCGAAGCTGGCCCGAAGGGCGAGCGCCAAGGATGGCGCGAGTCAAGTGCAGGACAGCACTTTCGCAAATTGCGGCTTGAGTCGCCCGCGGCTTCGCGTTAGGGTGCGGGCGTTGTCTCGGGTTCGGGTGAACGTTGAATGTTGCGGCGATTGGGTTGGATGGCGTGCGTCGGCGCGCTGGGGTGGTTGGCGGGCTGTGCGCAGGCGCCGACCAAGGGCACGTCTTCGGATTTGAACGCGCTGTATGCGCAGTTGAACCAGGCCAGCGCACAGTACGACCAGGCCTTGCAGCAGGCGCGGCACGGCGACAACGCGCAGTCGCAGAAGACGTTGCAGGCCGCGCTGGATGCATTGCGCAGTGCATCCGACCGTTGCGTCAACACCTCCGGTTGCGACACCGCACGCTTCCTGTCGGCATATGACCGCGCCTTGCGCCTGAAGGATGGCAGCTTCCTCGGCACCGAGGGCGACGATCAATCGCCCGGCACCGACGACCAGGCCACGACGCCCGCCGACTCCGGCGTGCTCACCGCGTTGCCACAGGCGCAGCGCACGGTGGAGTTGCTGCACGACCACAAGCTGTCGGACCTGGTCGCGACCAACGGCACCGTGCAGGCGGCGCTGCAGGTGTGGCTGACGCGGCTGCGTCCGGAACTGATCCGCGCCTATGTCGACTACCAATACCTGCGTTACCAGATGGAACCCGCATTCCAGCAGGCAGGACTGCCGGAAGCGATCCTGTTCGGGCTGATCGCCAAGGAATCCGGCGGCCGCGTGCATGCTGTGTCGCGCTCGGGTGCGGCGGGGCCGCTGCAGTTCATGCCGGCCACCGGCGCGCGCTTCGGGCTGAACACGATCAACGGTTTCGACCAGCGCTTCGATCCGACCATGTCCGCGCAAGCGACTGCGGCGTATCTCAACGAACAACTGGGCCAGCTCAACGACAACCTTGCGCTGGTGCTGGCCGCGTACAACGGCGGCGAGGGGCGGATGGGACGGCTGCTCGCGAGCACGCCGGATGCGAGCTTCTGGGACCCGAACGTGTACTTCTCGCTTTCGCCGGAGACGCGCGAATACGTGCCGATGGTGCTGGCTGCCGCGTGGCTGTTCCTGCACCCCGCGCGCTACAACCTGCGGTTTCCCCGCATCGACGGCACGCCTGGCTACGTGAACCTGGTGAACGCGGCTTCGCTCAACGAATTGTCGGTGTGCCTCGGCAACGATGATGACGGACGCTACGGTTGGTACCGCACGCTGCGCAACCTCAACCCGCAGATGGATCCATCGCAGGTGCAGCCACAGGGCACGCGCATCAACCTGCCGCGGTTCCTGCAGGATGCGTACAAGCAATCCTGCGTCGAGGGGAAGTGGGTCGCGCTCGCCGCCCAGTTGCAAGCCGCGCAACTGCCGACGCCGCCCGTGCAGGTCGCCGCGGCCGATCCGCCGCCACCACGCAAGTCCAGGCATGAATCCGCTGGACACTACACCGTGCGCAGCGGCGACACCCTGTACGCCATCGCGCGCCGCTTCCATTGCGACGACGTGGGCGAGCTCGTGCGCAGCAACCGGCTGCGTTCCGCCACGGATCTGCAGCCCGGCAAGCGATTGCAGCTGGTGGGGTGCAAGCGCTGACACGCATTCATGGCTTGGCACGCTGGTTGCGACCCCGCTATCATGTACGGCTAGCCGGAGAGGTGGCAGAGTGGTCGAATGCGCCGGATTCGAAATCCGGTTTACGGTATTGCCGTAACGTGGGTTCGAATCCCACCCTCTCCGCCAGAAACGCAAAACGCCCCTTGTGGGCGTTTTGCGTTTCTGGGGAAGGGGGTGGTGTGGACGAATCAACTCTGGTTCGACAAATTTGTCTGGAACAAATTTGGACAGCCGCAGGCTGGCCGCGAGCGCAGCGAGGGGTTAGGCGCAGGGATGCGCCGAACAATCCCACCCTCTCCGCCAGAAATGCAAACGCCCCTCGTGGGGCGTTTTGCGTTTGGGGCAGGACCGAATGACGAAGTCCATTCGGGTCAGATGCGCAGACAATATTTGGACCGATCGATCCGCCGCTTGAGCCTCCATCCATGATGCCGTAGTTTGCGTGACAGGCAGACGGAGGGAACACCATGCGCAACCGATCGCGGGTCGTTGTCCTGGTGCTGGGGATTGCAATGTCGATGGTGGGTTGGGCGCAGGATGCCGGTCAGGCGCCGGCCGGCGCGTCGTCGACCGACTACGCCGGCATCCCGGAACTGCAGCAACGGATGGCAGCCGGCAAGCTGGATTCGCAGCAGCTCGTTCGCGATTTCATCCAGCGTATCGAGGCTCTGGATCAGGCCGGGCCGCGGGTCAATGCGGTGCTGCAACTGAATCCCGACGCGCCGTCCATCGCCAAACAGCGTGACGAGCACAAGTCCAGCAAACATGATGGATTGTGGGGCATTCCCATCCTGTTGAAGGCCAACATCGACACCGGCGACAGGATGCCGACGACGGCGGGTTCGCTGGCGTTGCTGGGCGAACCCGCACCGCGCGATGCGACGGTGGCCGCGAAATTGCGCGAAGCGGGTGCCGTGATCCTGGGCAAGACCAACTTGAGTGAGTGGGCGAATTTCCGTTCGACGCGTGCGAGCAGTGGCTGGAGCGGCCGCGGCGGCTTGACGCGCAATCCCTACGTGCTGGATCGCAGCGCGTGCGGTTCGAGTTCGGGTTCCGCGGCCGCGGTCGCGGCGGGTTTCGTGACGGTCGCGATCGGCACCGAAACGAACGGTTCGATCATCTGTCCGGCCGCCGCGAACGGCGTGGTGGGCATCAAGCCCACGGTAGGCCTGGTCAGCCGAGCGGGCATCATTCCGATCAGCGCGACGCAGGACACCGCGGGTCCGATCGCGCGCGACGTGCGCGATGCGGCGATCGTGCTGTCGGCGATCGCGGGCAGCGATCCGCGCGATCCGGCCACGGTCGACGCCGACCAGCACGCGACCGACTACACGAAATTCCTCGACGCGGGCGCGCTGAAAGGCAAGCGCATCGGCGTGGTGCGCGAACTCGCGGGCGGCGATCCGCAGATCAAAGCGTTGCTCGAT
This sequence comes from Rhodanobacteraceae bacterium, assembly GCA_030167125.1. NCBI lineage: Bacteria > Pseudomonadati > Pseudomonadota > Gammaproteobacteria > Lysobacterales > Rhodanobacteraceae > Rhodanobacteraceae bacterium. Next base: position 1,475,871 of record CP126531.1, on the reverse strand, counting down.
CAGGCGATCGCGGTGTTGCGTGCGCACGGCGCCAGCGTGATCGACAACGTGAAGATTCCGCACGTCGATGATTACGGACATGCGGAATCGACGGTGCTGTCGTACGAATTCAAGCACGGCGTCGACGCCTACCTCGCGACGCGCAAGGGTCTCGAGGTCCACTCGTTGGCCGGTCTGATCGCGTTCGACAAGGCGCACGCGGCGGAAGAAATGCCGTGGTTCGGGCAGGAACTGTTCGAGCAGGCCGAAGCCAGAGGGCCGCTGACCGACAAGGCTTATCGAAGTGCGCTGGCGAAACTGAAGAAGCTGGCCGGGCCCGAAGGCATCGACGCGGCGATGAGCGCCGATCACCTGGATGCGCTGTTCGCGCCGGCGCAGGATCCCGCGTGGCGCATCGACCTAGTCACGGGCGATCCGGGCGGCACGGCCAGTGCCTACGGACCCGCGGCGATGGCGGGTTATCCGTCGATCACGGTGCCGGCCGGATTCGTGCACGGATTACCCGTCGGCATGCTGTTCTTCGGACGCAAGTGGAGCGAGCCGACGTTGATCGGAATGGCGTATGCGTTCGAACGAGCCACGCACGCGCGGCGCGATCCGCAGTTCCTGACCACGTTGCCGGCGCCGGCGGGCATCGATCCGTACACCCAGAAATCCGCCGCTTCGGCGCACGTGTCAGGCAAACACTGAATCGCTTCAGGCCGCCGCTTGCGCCGGTTGGCGCAGCTGTTGCAGCACGGCCTTCGCAGCGCCTGCGGACGATGCGGGATTCTGTCCGGTGATCAGGTTGCCGGACGTGACCACGTGCGCCTGCCAATCGGCGGCCTTGGAATAGAGCCCGCCGGCTTCCTTCAGCATGTCTTCGACGAGGAACGGCACGGCGTCGGCGTGCCCCGCGGCGCGTTCTTCGGAATCGGCAAATCCGGTGACGGCCTTGCCGCGCACCAGCGGCAAGCCGAACGGGCCGCGCGCGTCACGCAGCGCGGCGACGCCGTGACATACCGCGGCGACCGGTTTGCCTTGCGCGTACATCACCTCGATCAGGCGGCGGGATGCGTCGTCTTCAGCCAGATCCCACAGCGGGCCATGGCCGCCCGCGTAGAACACGGCGTCGAACGATCCGGGATCCATGTCCGCCAGCTTGTGGGTGCGTGCGAGCGCCTGCATCGCTTCGCCGTCGGCGAGGAATCGCCGCGTCGCATCCGTCTGGCCGCCGGGCGCTTCACTGTTCGGATCGATCGGAGGCTTGCCGCCGGCGGGTGACGCCAGCGTGATTTCGGCGTTCGCATCCCTGAACACGTAGTACGGCGCGGCCAGTTCCTCCAGCCACAAACCCGTTGCCTTGCCCGTGTTGCCAAGCTGGCCGTGCGAGGTCAGCACCATCAGGATTTTCATTGCTTCACTCCACGTGATCGACGTGCCGCGCCAAGGCACACCTTCCACACTGGGGGAGGTTGCGGCAAATGCAAGGGAAGGTGTGCGAAGCGCCAGGAGTTGTTACGCTGCGCATCATTTTTCTGAGTGAAACCCGAATGAGCCTGATCTCCGCACCCGTTTCCTACGGCGAACTGATCGACAAGATCACCATCCTGGAAATCAAGTCCGAACGCATGTCCGACGCGGCCAAGCTGGCCAACGTGCGTGACGAGTTGCAGTTGCTGAATGCGTTGTGGACGGGCGACGCGGCCTCGCGCACCGACATCGCAGCCGAGCGCGCCGAGCTGAAGCGCATCAACGAAGCGCTTTGGGAAATCGAGGATGAAATCCGCGTGAAGGAACGCGAGCAGGCGTTCGATGCGCGCTTCATCGAACTGGCGCGCGCCGTGTACCACACCAACGACAAGCGCGCGGCGGTGAAGCGCGCGATCAATTTGAAATTGGGATCGCGGCTGGTGGAAGAGAAGTCGTACCAGGATTACGGCTCCGCCTGAAGCGCGCCTTCCAGTTTTTCGATCACGTCGTCCACGCTGACGAGATCCATCACGCCGGGATATTCGATCTTGGTGCCCCAGGGAATGTCCGCCGCCGGCTTGTGCAGGAACTTGCGCGCGGCATCGTCGTAACGATCCACGCACCAGCGGCGGTCGGAGTACGGACCCGAACGCGCGGGATTGCTGGCGGCGTGCAGGCCCAGCACGCGCGCACCGACCGCGTTGGCCATGTGCATGGGACCGGCATCCGGCGTCAGCACGATGGACGCGCGGCGGTACAGCGCAAGCGCGCGCTTCAAGGTGTCCTTGCCGATCAGATCCAGCGGGCGGGTTTTCATGTGCGTGAGGATCGCATCGCCCAGCGCACGCTCGTTCGCCGACGGACCGCCCGTCAAAACGACGCGCATGTGCAAGGCGTTGGCGGCGTGATCGGCGACCGCCGCGTAGCGCTCCGCGCGCCAGTTGCGCAGGGCATGGCTCGATGCCGCGCTGATCAACAGGGTCGGCTGGCCATCGCCCGGCCACTGCTGCGCGGCCCATGCTTGCGCCTCGTCCGGAATCGGAATGTCCCAGCGCACCTGGATTTGCTTGAGGTCCAGCGGTTCGACGAAACTGCCGATCGCGTCCAGCACGTGCTCGCCGGTGCGCGCGGGAATGCGTTCGCGCACGAACAAACCGTGCAGGTCCTTCGCGCGCGCAGGGTCGTAGCCGATGCGGCGATCGGCGTGCACGGCCATGCTCAGGAGATTCGCGCGCAGAGCTACCTGCATGTGCAGCAGCGCATCGAAGCGGCGTCCCGCGAGCACACGACGAATTGCGCGATAACCATCGAGGCCGGCGCCCTTGTCGAACACGACGAATTCGACACCGGGGACATCGCCGACCAGCCTGTGCTCCAGCTTGCCGATGATCCAGGTCAGCCGCGTCTGCGGCCATGCCGTTTGCAGCGTGCGTACCAGCGGCACCACGTGGGTGACGTCGCCAAGGGCAGAAGTGCGCAGCAAGCACAGCGATTGAAGGGGATGTGGCATCGGCTTGCTAGACTTGGAAGATGAATGCAGCGACGCATCCAGACGCCGAACGTCGTGCGATTGACGCGCGCATTGTCGCATCCGGCGACGAGGCCATGGTGTTCGATGCCGGGTTGGCCGAAGCACCGACGCGCGACTGGTTCGATCCCGCGTGGTGGGCTGGGAAAGGCGCGCTGGACGCGGGCGGCGGTGGACGCGGCGGCGTCGCGTTCCTCGAAACGCCGGTCGGACCATGCGTGCTGCGGCACTACCGCCGCGGCGGCTTGGTCGCGCCGCTGCTGGGCGACCGATATCTGTGGAACGGCCGCAACCGCAGCCGCGGATTTGCGGAGTTCGCGCTGCTCGCGGCGCTGCGTGCGCGCGGCTTGCCGGTGCCGGCGCCGGTCGCGGCGCGCTGCGTGCGGCACGGCTTGTACTACAACGCGGACCTGATCACGCGCACGATCGAAAATGCGCGCACGTTGACCGACGTCATCACCGCGCGGAGTTTCGATTCGGCGCTCGCCCGCGAAGTGGGCGCGTTGGTCGCGCGCTTCCATGCCGCCGGAGTGGATCACGCCGACTTGAACGCGCACAATATCCTGCTCGCGGACGGAAAGCTGTGGCTGGTCGATTTCGACCGCGGCGAAATCCGTGGCACCGGCACGGCCTGGAAGCTGGCCAATCTTGCGCGGCTCAAGCGTTCCCTGCTGAAAGTGGGCGCGTGCGATCATGACGAGGCGAAGCTGGATCGCGAGATCTGGACGCCCCTGATGCGCGGTTACCAACATCACCTCGAAGTTTGACGATGAAGAAAGCAGCAACGCAAAAACGAGGTGGAATCGCCGCCGCCAAAACGGCCGGCGCGGATATCTGGTCGTTGCACGTGCTGGGCACGGGCGCGGCCAGCGCGGTGGACCTCGGCGCGTCGGGCGCGGTGCTGGAACGCGACGGCAAACCGCTGCTGCTGATCGATTGCGGACCGGGCACGCTTGAACATTACTTGCGCAGCTACGGCGCGCTGCCGCCTGCGGTGTTCATTACCCACGGCCACATGGACCACGTGGCCGGACTGGAACGCCTGTTCCATGCCTCGTGGTTCAAGCCGGCGCTTCGCGGCAGCGTCAAGTTGTTCCTGCACGCCAACCTGGTGCCGGTGCTGCAGGCGCGCGTCGCCGATTATCCCGGCACGGTTGCCGAAGGCGGCGCGAATTTCTGGGAAGGTTTCCGGCTGGTCGCGCTGTCGCGCGGCTTCTGGCTGGAGGGTTGCTGGTTCGACGTGTTCGCGACGCGCCACCACGTGCCCGGAACCTCGTTCGGCGTCGCGCTGCAGGGTTGCTTCGCCTGGACCGGCGACACGCGGCCGATTCCCGAAGCGTTGTCGGCGCTGGCCGACGAGCACACGCTGATCGCCCACGATTGCGCGCTGACCGGCAACCCGTCTCATACCGGTGTCGATGACATCGAGCGCGAATACCCGCGCGCACTGCGCGACCAGTTGCTGCTGTACCACTACAACAGCGCGGCCGAAGCCGAGGCGTTGCGCGCGCGCGGTTTCCGCGTGGCGGCGCCCGACGGACGTTATCCGCTGCACGCGCCGCATCCGCCGCGCGCCGAGGCGGGCTGATGCGGCCGCAGCCACCCGTCGCGTTGCAGGCCGCGCCGGCGCCGCCGGACGCGCTCGGGCGCACGCTCGCCGATTTGCGCATCTCGGTGATCGACCGCTGCAATTTTCGTTGCCCGTATTGCATGCCCGAGGAAGCGTATCCCGCCGACCACGCGTTCCTGCGCGCGCGCGAGCGGCTCGACTTCGACGAGATCGAACGCCTCGCGCGGGTGTTCGTGTCGCTGGGCGTGCGCAAGCTGCGCCTGACCGGCGGCGAACCGCTGCTGCGCCGCGACCTGCCGCAACTGGTGGCGCGGCTGGCTTCGATCGAGGACATCGACGATCTCGCGCTCACCACCAACGGCGTGCTTTTGCAGAAGTTCGCGCAGCCGTTGCGTGATGCCGGCCTGCGGCGCATCACCGTCAGCATGGACAGTGCCGATCCTGAAACTTTCCGCAGGATGTCGGGCGGACGCGGCGAGCTGGCGCAGGTCGAAGCGGGCATCGCGGCGGCGGAGCAGGCGGGTTTCGCACCGCTCAAGATCAACTGCGTGGTGATGCGCGGCGTGAACGACGACGGCATTATGGATCTGGTCGCGCGTTTTCGTGGCGCGGGTCATGTGTTGCGCTTCATCGAGTACATGGATGTCGGTACCGTCAACGGTTGGCGCAGCGACCGCGTCGTGCCCGGTGCGGAACTGGCCGCGCGCATCGATGCACGCTGGCCGCTGGAGGCGCTGCCGCGCAACGCGAGTTCGACGTCGCGGCGCTGGCGCTTCCGCGATGGCGCGGGCGAGGTGGGCTTCATCAACTCCGTGACCGAACCGTTCTGCGGCGGCTGCACGCGCGCGCGGCTCTCGGCCGACGGCAAACTGTACACCTGCCTGTTCGCGCGCGCCGGACACGACTTGCGCGCGGCATTGCGCGCGGGCGAATCCGACGTCGCGTTGCGCGCGACCGTCGCCGGCATCTGGAGCCATCGCGGCGACCGTTACAGCGAACGCCGTGCAGAGTTGCGCGCGGCCGGTGTGCTGGAACATGTCGAGATGTATCGGATTGGAGGGTGAGGGCGCGCGTCTAGCCGATGCCGGGGGCATCGGCTGCGCGTCCGAACGCACGGACATGGATGTCTGGGCAGGCGCCACGCACCATGGATGGTTTGCGCAGGAAGAGAACTGGAAATGAGCCGCACGAAACTATCCCACGTAGACGCTTCGAACCGTCCCCGCATGGTCGACGTGGGCGCCAAGGCCGTCACGGCGCGCATCGCGGTGGCCGAAGCGGTGGTACGCTTTCCGAAATCCGTCGCCGATGCATTGCGCGAAGGCGGCGTGCGCAGCAAGAAAGGACCGGTGATCGATACCGCGATCGTGGCCGGCACCATGGCCGCCAAGCGCACCCACGAATGGATTCCGTTCTGCCATCCGCTGGCGATCGAGCGCTGCCGCATCGAAGCGGATTTCTTGTCAGACACCGATCTCGCGATCCGTTGCGAAGTGGCGGTCACGCACAAGACCGGCGTCGAGATGGAAGCGCTGACCGGTGCCAGCGTCGCCGCCTTGACGGTGTACGACATGTGCAAGGCGCTGTCGCACGAAATCGTGATCGAGCGCGTGCGGCTGCTGGAGAAATCCGGCGGCAAGCGGGATGTGAAGGCTGGGAAGGCCGCTTCACGCAAGCAGGCCAAGGCGTGATGAATTTCCGGCTGCTGTATTTCGCATCGCTGAGCGATGCCGCGGGTTGCTCCGAAGAGCGTGTCTCGAGCGACGCCGCCGACCCGCGCACCCTGTATGCAGAGCTCGCGGCGCGCCATGGCTTCACCTTCACGCCCGATCGTTTGCGCGTCGCGGTCAACGGCGACTTCACCGACTGGAATCATCCGCTCGCCGACAACGACGAAGTGGTGTTCCTGCCGCCGGTGAGTGGCGGCTGAGATGTTCGCGATCAGCGCCATGCCGATCGACATCGCAGGTTTGCGAGGCGAACTGGAAGCGGCGGGCGCCGGCGCCGTGGTCTGTTTCGAAGGCCGCGTGCGCGATCGCAACGATGGCCGCGCGGTCGATGGGCTGTCGTACCAGGCTTACACCGAACTGGCCGAAGCCGAAGGACGCAGGGTCGTCGAAGAAGCACGCGCCGAGTTTGCGGTCGAACGCATCGTTTGCGTGCATCGCGTGGGCGATCTCGCATTGGGCGAAGTCGCGGTGTGGGCCGGCGTTTCTGCGGGCCATCGTGCCGCCGCGTTCGACGCCTGCCGTTACGTGATCGACCAGGTCAAGGCGCGCGTGCCGATCTGGAAGCGCGAACACTACGTCGAGGGCGCGTCGGAGTGGCTGCATCCTGACGCTGAATAGGCGGCGGCCCCGCCAGCGAATCTCCGGCGCACGAGTCGACCGATACCGTTGCTGCCTTCCGGCCCTGGCGGAGTTTTCGATCTATCGTCGCGGAGGCACCGACGGGGCCACCATGAACTGAAAGCTGGCGGAGAGGGCGGGATTGTTCGCATCATCCTGATGCTCACCCCTCGCTGCGCTCGGGGTCAACCTTCGGTTGTCCAAATTCGTTCCAGACGAATTTGTCGAACCCGCGGGTTCTCACCCGCCCATCCATCATCTTCTGATTTTCCTGAAAGCTGGCGGAGAGGGCGGGATTCGAACCCGCGAAGCGGGGTTTAGCCGCTTACACACTTTCCAGGCGTGCTCCTTCGACCGCTCGGACACCTCTCCGAACCGCGCTGTTGCCCGCGGCGGACTGCGCAGGATAACGGGCATGGGGAATGCGCACAAGATAAACCGGCCCACACGCTTGGTCTCGCCGCCCCGACTTGGCACAATGGGTGAATGAGCTATCAGGTTCTCGCCCGCAAATGGCGTCCGAGGCAGTTCAATGAACTGGTCGGGCAGGAACACGTCGTCAAGGCGCTGACGCACGCACTGGATTCCGGGCGCGTGCATCACGCGTATCTCTTTACCGGCACGCGCGGCGTGGGCAAGACCACCATCGCGCGCATCTTCGCGAAGTCGCTGAACTGCGAGCGCGGCATGTCCGCGCATCCCTGCGGCGAGTGCGCGATCTGCAAGGCCGTCGATGCCGGCCGTTTCGTGGACCTGATCGAGATCGACGCCGCCAGCAACACCGGCGTCGACGACGTGCGCGAGGTGATCGAGAACGCGCAGTACGCGCCGGCGCAGGGCCGCTACAAGGTGTACCTGGTGGACGAGGTGCACATGCTCTCGAAGAGCGCCTTCAACGCGCTGTTGAAGACGCTGGAGGAACCGCCCGAGCACGTGAAGTTCCTGCTCGCCACCACCGATCCGCAGAAGCTGCCGGTGACGGTGCTGTCGCGCTGCCTGAAGTTCGGCTTGAAGCGCTTGCTGCCCGACCAGATCGCCGCACAGATGCGGATGATCCTGGGCCAGGAAAACGTCGGCTTCGACGACGGCGCGATCGAGGCGCTGGCGCGCGGTGCGGATGGTTCACTGCGCGATGGCTTGTCTTTGCTCGACCAGGCGATCGCGCACGGCGGCGGCGCGCTGCGCGCGGACGACGTGCGCGCGATGCTGGGAACGATCGCCGACAACGACGTCGGCGCGCTGTTGCGCGCGCTGGCCGACGGCGACGGCAAGGCGTTGATGGACGAGGCCGAGCGCATCGCGGGTTTGTCGCCGGATTTTGCGGTGGTGCTGGAACAGCTCGCGACCGCGCTGCACCGCATCCAGTTGCGGCAACTGGTGGCGGGGTTCGAAGGCGACGAAGCCGAACGCGAGGTGCTGGACGAACTCGCGGGCAAGGTCGGTGCCGAAGACGTGCAGGTCTGGTACCAGTTCGCGTTGAACGGCCGGCGCGACCTGCCGCTCGCGCCGGACGTGCGTTCGGGTTTCGAGATGACGTTGCTGCGCATGCTGGCGTTCCGCGGCGCCGAAGCGGGCGGTGACGGCGCTGCGGCAAAGCGCGTCCCGCAACCCGCGCATGAAAGTGCAACGCCGTGCCGGCCGGCGACGGTTGCTTCGGCGCCGCCCGCGCCGCGCGCGGAAACGCGAGTCGCCGATCAACCCGCACCCGCGCAACCCCGCGCCGCCGCGCCGCGCATCGAAGGCATCGCCGATTGGGAGCGCTGGATCGAGCAGGCGGAACTGGGCGGTCCCGCCGGCTTGCTCGCGCGGCATGCGGTTCCGAAATCGCTGGATGGCGAAGTGCTGACGCTGGCGGTGACGCCCGAACACATGATCTTCTGCACCGATTCGGCCAACCGGCAGCTGCAGGACCGGCTCGGTGCCGCGATCGGCCACAAGTTGCGCGTGCGCATCGTGCACGAAGCCGTCACCGAAACACCGGCGACGCGCGCCGCCAAGGCGCGCTCCGACGAGCAGGCTGCGGCCGAACGCGCGATCGCGGACGATCCTGTCATCCAGGACATGCAGCGCGAGTTCGGCGCGCAGATCATTCCCGAAAGCATTCGACCCGCAGGCAGGCAAGCATGAAAGGACAACTCGGACAACTGATGCAACAGGCGCAGCAGATGCAGGAGAACCTGAAGCGCGCGCAGGAAGAAATCGCGAAGCTGGAGGTCACCGGCAGCGCGGGCGGCGGCATGGTCGAGGTCACGATGAGCGGCCGCCACGAAGTGCGCCGCGTGCGCATCGACCGCAAGCTGATGGCGGACGATCCGGAGATGGCCGAAGACATGGTGGCCGCAGCGGTCAACGACGCCGTCAACAAGGTCGCGGAAGCCAGCCAGCAGAAACTCGGCAGCGTCAGTTCGGGTATGAGCCTGCCGCCGGGCTTCAAGTTGCCGTTCTGAAACGTCAGGGATGAGGGGCGAGTGGCGAGGGCGCCTCGTCCAGCAACTCGGCTCGGTTGCCGCGCCCTCGCTACTCATCCCTCGTCCCTGTCAGTCAAGCAGAAAGTTGCCTGCGAATGCCTTCGGAATCGAACCTTCTTGCCGAGTTGATCGACGCCTTGCGCTGCCTGCCCGGCGTCGGCGCCAAGAGCGCGCAGCGCATGGCCTTCCATCTGCTGGAGCGCGATCGCGAAGGCGGCGTGCGTCTGTCCGAAACGTTGCGGCAGGCGATGCAGCGCATCGGCCATTGCAAGTCGTGCCGCAATTTCAGCGAATCGGAACTTTGCCCGATCTGCGCGAACGCGTCGCGCGATGCGACGGTGCTGTGCGTGGTGGAAACGCCGGCCGACCTGCTGGCGATCGAACAGGCGACCGGCTACCGCGGGCGCTACTTCGTGCTGTTGGGACGCCTGTCGCCGCTGGATGGCCTGGGGCCGTCCGAACTCGGCGTGGAGTTGTTTACGCGCCGGCTCGGCGACGGCGAAGTGCGCGAACTTGTGATCGCGACCAATCCCACCGTCGAAGGTGAGGCGACCGCGCATTGGCTCGGTCAGCTCGCGCGTGCCGCGGGCGTGCGCGCGACGCGCCTCGCGCATGGCGTGCCGCTGGGCGGCGAACTGGAATACGTCGATCGCGGCACGCTGGCGCACGCGTTCGGCAGCCGTCATTCTCTCGACGATTGATATGGCGCGGCATCCCTCCGAAGCCGCCTTTCGGCGGCTTCGACCCCCTTCCTCTGGAAGGGGGTGATTTGCGAGTCACCGTCGTTTACGCTGTCCCGAGTCCCGAGTCCCGAGTCCCGAGTCCCGATTCCCAATTCCCAATTCCCAATTCCCAATTCCCAATTCCCAATCCCAACATGCCCGACACCATCTTCGACAAGATCATCCGCCGCGAGATTCCCGCCGACGTCGTGTACGAGGACGACGACGTCCTCGCGTTCCGCGACATCCATCCGCAGGCACCGGTGCACGTGCTGTTCATCCCGAAGAAAAAATCCTTCGCGACCTTGAACGATTGCAGCGAGGCGGACGCGCCGCTGCTCGGCAAATTGCTGCTGGCGGCTTCTGCGTATGCCAAGCGCGAAGGCTTCGCGGACAACGGCTACCGCTGCGTGATCAACTGCAATCGCGGCGGCGGCCAGACGGTGTTCTACCTGCACGTGCATTTGCTGGCGGGCCGGCAAATGCCGGAGCGCATGTCCTGACGCGACGACGCCCGCTTGCGCGGGCGTCGTGCCATTGAGCCAGGCACTCAACCTTGCTTCGGCGGTGGCGGCGGCGGTGGGCGCGGCACCACGATCACGCGGGGCGGGTAGTACCACGGGCCGTAACCCCAGCCGCAGCCCCATCCCGACCAGAACGGATCGCAAGGACCCCACGGACCCCATGGATCCGGACGTTCCACGTATATCGGGCGCTTCGGCCACAAGTAAACCGTGTTGGCCGCGACGCGCGGATAGGTGTAGTCGTATTCGCCGATCTTGTGCTGGACGGTGCCGTCGAGCGTGCCGGTCACCGTGACCTCGCGGCCCTTGGCGAATACTTCGGGATCATAGAAACCCTGCTTGCACGCGACGAAGCGGCCGAGGCCCTGCTCGTCGCCGCGCTCCGGCCGCGCCTGCGAATCCAGCTGCTCGGCGAGTATGTAGAAACAAGTCTGCTGCTCGCGCGGTTCGGTCTGGATGATCTGCCCACCCCAGCGCACGGGCGCCGAACTGGCGGTGCCGTTGCGCGCCGAATCGAGCGACACCGGCGCGTAGTTGCCTTGCAGCGGTTGCGGAATCGTGGCGCAACCGCCCAGGGCCAACGCGCCCAGGACCGAAACAAACAAGACACGACGTGACATGGCAAGCCTCCGGGAACAAGCTTCCGAAAATCGGTGATCCCTTCTGCCGTTATTTGACCACACGGCGGGGATGGAAATTGCGAACGGCTCGCAGGAACGCGCTGATTCGTTCAGGCGGCGGTTCGGCAAGGGCGTAGCGCAGGGCCAGGTATTCGACGGCCAAGCTGTTTACCGTGGGTGCCGAATCGGGCAGTTCGGTTGCGGTGCGCCGATAAAAATCGCGCGGGCCTTCGCCGATGCCGCGCACGATGCCGATGCGCGCGAGGCGTTTTTGCAGGCGCAATTGCGCCGCGGCCAGCGCGTCGCGCGGTTTGCGGCGCGGGCGCAACGATGCGAGCAGCGCGCCGAAGCCCAGCGCGAGCAACACGGCAACCGCCAAGGCAATGCCCAGCATCTGCGCGGTGGCGCGTTCGATGCCGAAGGGGTGGAACAGGCGCTCCTGCGAGAGCGCATCGAAACCGACCACGGTTTGACCCCACCAGCGGTTGATCACGTCGAAGCGGTTTTGCCACGGCATCCACCAGCTGCGGTTGCCGCCGCCGACGTCGCCCGCCGCGCCGCCGGTATCGGCCAGCACCACGCGGCTCACCGCGGCGGTGGGATCGACGCGCACCCAGCCGCGTCCGGTGAGCCACACTTCCGACCACGCGTGTGCATCGGACTGGCGGATCAGCAGGTAATGCGCGAACGCGTTCCAGTAACCGCCCTGGTAACCCACCACCACGCGCGCGGGAATGCCCGCGGCGCGCATCAGGAAGGTGAAGGCGCTGGCGTAGTGTTCGCAGAGACCGGTCCTGGTGTTGAACAGGAAATCGTCGATGCTGTTGCGGTCCAGCGGCGGGGCGTCGAGGTCGTACACGAAACCGCCGTCGTGGAACAGCGCCAGCGCGTCGCGAATCACCGTGTCGTCGTTCGCGCCCGCATCGTTGCGCCAGCGTTGCGCGAGCGCGCGTGCGCCGGGGTCGAAGCCGTCGGGCAATTCGAGCGCGGCCGCGCGCAACCGCGGGTCGAGGCGTTCCGGCGCGAGCCGGTAATCGATGGCGGAAGCGACGCGATAGTGCACGGTCTGGTCGACCTGTTTGTTCGACCACAGCGTGTGGTCGGGTCCCATCACCGCGCCTTCCGGCGCACCGACCGGCATGTCCAGCGCGAACATCCAGTGCTGGTGGCTGGGCAACAGCGTGACGTCGTAGCGCGTGAGCGGATCATGCACGCCCAACGGCGCCGGCGGCCACGGCCGTCGCGTGGCCTCGCCGGGCACCCACGCACGGCCATCGAACGACCACAGCACCATGCCGCGGAAATAGCGTTGGCTCTCCGGCGGCGGCACGCCGTCGTCGAAACCGATGCGCATCGCCACCGCGTTGTCGGTCAACAACGAATGCAGGTCGCCTGGTGCCATGCGATCGGTCATGCCGGTGCGCGCTTCGCCGTTGCCTTGCGCCCCCCACAGCGGGGTCGCCAGGCGCGGGATCAGCAGGAAGCCGAGCAGCGCGGCGGGCAGGCTGGCGCCCAGCAACACGGCGCCGGTCTTGAACGCAGGCCACCACCCCGTTTCCGGCACGCCGGGTTCCAGCGCGCGCAAGGTCGCCAGCGCGGGCAACAACATCAGTCCCACCACGATCGTGAAAACCAATCCCTGATCGAACAGCAGCGCGCTCATCAGGATGAAACAGGCGAAGCCTACCGCCATGCGCGCGTCGCGCACGCGTTCGCTTTCCAGCAGCTTCACGACCACCAGGCCGCATACGATCGCCGCGCCCGGTTCGCGTCCGAACGGCGTGCCGTACACCGCGATCACGGAAGCCGGGACGGCGACCAGCAGCGCGATGCGCAACCACGCCGAGATGCGTCCGCGCTGGCGCCGCCGTTGCAGCCAGCGCGCGGCGACGATCGCGGCGAGGACGGCGGTGTACCACGCGGGCATGTGCGGCGCGTGCGACGCGAGCACGCAGAGCACGGTGAGGCACAACAAGTCGAAGGCGAGCGGCGCGAGTGCTTCGGTCGCGCCATGCGTGCCCAACGGAATGGACGGCGCCTTCACGGCAACTCCGCCAGCGCGGTGAGGCAGTGGTGGTAGTGCGCGGCGTCGCTGCCGGGGCCGAGCGTGCGGCGGTCCTCGAGGATCAAGGTCCACGGACGCGCGACCGCGTACGCATCGCACACCCAGCCGGCGAGGCGCGAGATGCGCGTTTCCCGATCGAGGCCCGACAGGTCGTGCCAGTCGAAGCGCAGCGGTTGCCCCGGTGCGGCGCGGTCGAACTCGCGAACCAGCAGGTGATCGTGGCGCGCGCTGGCCTTCCACGCGACGTGCCGGATCGGATCGCCCGCGTGGTATTCGCGCAGTCCCGCGAATTCGTCGCCGCCGGTGGTGCGTTCGCGCGGATCGTCGTGGCGCGCGGGCGGGCGGCCGTCACGCAGGATGCGCGGATAAACCAGCACGTATTGGTCCGGCGTGATCCAGCTCCACGCGCGGAACAGGCCGAACGGCAGCGTGCTGGAAAACCGCAGGCGCGGGATCGGCATCCAGCCGCGTGACTCGGTGGGCACGGTCGCGGTGGCGCGGCTGACGCCGGCGCGCAGCGGGCAGGGCTGCTCGATATCGTCGAACGCAACGTGCAGGCCGGGCCGCGCGCGGCCGTCATCGGCGAATGCAAGGTAGATCGGCAGGCGTGCGTCGCAGAAGCCGTGGTCGGCGTGCAGCGAACGCAACGTGAGGTCGTGCAGTTCGCGCCAGGTCAGCAACATGCTGCTGGCGAGCGCGGCGCCCAACATGCAGGTCAGCAGCAGCGCGGCGTTGTTCTGGTAGTTGAGCGCGCCGATCAGCATGGTGGCCAGCAGCACGCCGAAGCCGAGTCCGGCGCGGGTCGGCACGATGTAGACGCGATTGCGGTCTAGCGTGACCGGCAGCGCTTCCGGCTGGCGTCCGCGTGCCAACGCGGGCAGCCAGCGCCGGATGCGTGCCGCCAGGCCCTCGCGTTCCCGCATCGCGGCGTCCATCGTCGCTGCCGTCACTCGACCGCGACGGTTCCCAGCAGCGACTGTGCCAGCGCGTCGCGCGCGAGCGTACGGGCGGGGATCAGGCGATGGCCGGCGATGGCGACGAACACCGCCTGCACGTCCTCGGGCAGCGTGTAGTCGCGATCGCCCAGCAATGCCCACGCGCGCGCGCAGGCGAGCAGCGCCAGTCCCGCGCGCGGTGACAAGCCGGTGCGGATGTCGGGATGCTTGCGGCTGGCCGTGACCAGTGCCTGCACGTAATCGAGCAACGCCGGGCTCGCGGTGACGGCGCGTGCCTGCTGGCGCAGCGTCATGATGTCGGGGCCGGACAGGCGCGCGGTCATGCGCTCCAGCATCGCGCCGCGATCCTCGCCGGTCAGCAGGCGGCGCTCGGCGTCGGCGTCGGGATAATCCAGCGAGATCCGCAGCATGAAGCGATCGAGTTGCGAATCCGGCAGTGGATAGGTGCCGGCCATGTCCAGCGGATTCTGGGTCGCGACCACGAAGAAGGGTTCCGGCAACGCGCGGCTGGCGCCATCCACCGTGACCTGGCCTTCCGCCATCGCTTCCAGCAACGCACTCTGCGTCTTCGGCGTCGCGCGGTTGATTTCGTCGGCCAGCAGCAGTTGCGCGAAGATCGGCCCCGGCTGGAAGCGGAACGCGCCGCTGTCGCGGTCGAACACGCTGACGCCCATGATGTCGGTGGGCAGCAGGTCCGAAGTGAACTGGATGCGCCGGAACGTCAGCCCCAGCGTGGTCGCCAGTGCGTGCGCCAGCGTGGTCTTGCCGACGCCCGGCACGTCTTCCACCAGCAGGTGGCCGCCGGCCAGCAGGCAGGCGAAGGCCATGCGGATCGCGCGGTTCTTGCCGACCAGCACGTCGTTGACCTGCGCGATCGCCGCGTCGAGGCGTTGCCGCGTCAGGTTGTCGGCCTTGGTGGCGGTGGCGAAGTTCTGGTCCATGCCTGGTGACCTTGGGTGTGCCGGATGATGGCGCGCGGATCAGTGTACGACGGCGTGCGTCGCGGCCGCGTCAGGGCAGCGGAAAGCCCGCTTCGCGCAGGAGCCCGGCCAGCGCGATCAGCGGCAGTCCCACCAGTGCGGTTGGATCAGTGCTTTCAATGCGTTCGAACAGGGTGATGCCAGCGGCTTCGGACTTGAAGCTGCCTGCGCAATCGAGCGGGCGCTCGCGTTCGAGGTAGCGGTCAATCTCCGCGTCACCGAGTTCGCGGAAGAAAACGCGGGTGTGGTCGAGCGCCGAGCGGGCTTGCCCGGTGCGCGTGTCGAACACGCAGAGCCCGGTGAAGAAATCGACGTGCTTTCCGCTGCTTGCGCGCAGTTGTTCGCGTGCAACCTCGATGCTGCCGGGTTTGCGCAGCACGGTGTTGCCGAGCGCGGCGACCTGGTCGGAACCGATCACCAGCGCCTCGCGGAGATTCGCGGCGGTGGCGCGCGCCTTGGCTTCGCCCAGCCTCGCGGCGCGCGCACGGGGTGTTTCGTCCGCCAATGGCGTTTCATCGACATCCGGTGCGACCTGCCCGAAATCGTCGATGATGCGACGCAACAATCCGGCCCGGTAGCGCGAGGTCGAGCCGAGCACGATCCGCGGCACGCTCATGGCTGCTGCGACAGGTCTTCGATCTTTTCGCGCACCGCGGTTTCCAAGGCGCGCTGCGCGGAATCCAGCTCGCGCAGCTGCTGGCCCAGCGCACCGCGTGCCTTGCCCATCGCGGTGACCGCGGCATCCAGTTCGCGTTGGCTGGCGTTTTCGGCTTCGTCGCGCAACCACAAACGGTGCGCCAGCAATTCGCGCAGCGCGGCGTCGATGGCGAGCTTGGCGTGCGCTTCGCCGGCCGCGGGCTGGCTGGGCCCGAGCGACATCGAGGCGTGCGCGCGCCGCAGGCGCTGGCGGCATTCCTTCAGGTCGTGCTCGATGCCGTCGGCTTCGAGATACAACGTGCGCAGGGTGCGCTGGTGCCGCATCCGCCGCAACAGCAGCCACACGACGAACGCGCAGGCAGCGATCGCCACGAGCGCGGGCAGCAAGACGGCGAGCAGGGTGGCGGAGGGGGAAGGCAAGCGCGGACCTTGCTTGTGTGGTACGGGGTATGGCAAGCATGATACGGGCCAATCGTCCCGCGTGCCCGGCGGTTGACTTTGTGCAGTGCGGAATCTAGCATTCCGCGCTTATGTCCGCGTCGCTGCCAGCTTCCGTGGACGCCGAACGCATGGTGTCAGGGCGGCGGTCGTTCCACGGTGTCCTGCCGGTCGCGGAATTGCCGCGGCTGGTCGAGGCGCTGGCCGGGGACTCCGGCGAGATTGCCTACGATCTCGATTTCGGGCAGGGCGAACTCGGCGGTCCCGAGTTGCACGTTCGCCTGGCTGCGCGGCTGACGCTGGAATGCCAGCGTACGCTGCAGCCATTCGAATGGCCGGTCGAGATCGATTCGCGGCTGGGATTGCTGGACAGCGAAGACGACGCGGCGGCATTGCCCGAGCAGTGCGAGCCGCTGTTGCTGGAGCATGGAACGCTGCAGCCGCGCAAGGTGATCGAGGACGAATTGTTGTTGGCGCTGCCGCTGGTGCCCGTCAAGCCCGGCAGCGAAATCCTGCAGGGCGACTGGACCACGCCCGGGCAGGCGCCACGGGATGCGGAGCGCGGGGAAACAGTGACGCGTCCGTTCGCGGACTTGCGCCAATTGCTGGAAGACCGCGAGAAACACCGTTGAAGCAGAAGCAATAGAAGTATTCGCCAGGAGAGCCGTCATGGCCGTTGCAAAGAGTCGCAAATCCCCTTCGCGTCGCGGCATGCGCCGCGCGCACGACGCACTGGACAAGGTCCAGCTCGCCACCGACCCGACGTCGGGCGAGATCCATCGTCGCCACCACATCACCAAGGACGGCTACTACCGCGGCCGCAAGGTGATCGAGGACAAGCAGGCGGTCGTCGACGAGGATTGACCTCGTTGGCCACGAAGCTGCAAATCCGCGCGCGGCGCCGTGAGGACGCCGCCGCGTTTTTTTGTGCGCCAGACTGGGGAATTGCACGTTGACCTACGCACGCATCCTCGCCACCGGCAGCGCGCTGCCGGAACGCATCGTCACCAACGCCGACCTCGAAAAGATGGTCGACACCAGCGACGAATGGATCCGCAGCCGCACCGGCATCCGCGAGCGCCGCGTCGCGGCCGACGGCGAAACCACGGGTGACCTCGCGCTGCGAGCCGCGCAGCAGGCGCTGCAGGACGCCGGCGTCAAGGCTGGCGAGCTCGACATGGTGGTGCTGGGCACCACCACGCCCGACCTCGTGTTTCCCGCAACCGCCTGCCTCATCCAGCACCGGCTGGGCGCGAACGGCTGCATGGCGTTCGACGTCAATGCCGCGTGTTCGGGTTTCGTGTACGCGCTGGGTGTCGCCAACAATTTCGTGCGCACCGGGCAGGTGAAGAAGGCGCTGGTGATCGGCGCCGAGACGCTCACCCGCATGGTCGACTGGAGCGAGCGCGAATCGTGCGTGCTGTTCGGCGACGGCGCCGGTGCGGTGGTGCTGGAAGCGTCGGACGATCCCGGCATCATCGCGACCTGCCTGCACGCCGATGGCGGCTACAAGGATCTGCTGTACAACCCGGTCGGCGTGTCGGTGGGTTTCAAGGACGAGAAGAACCATGGCGTGCGTATCGCGATGCGCGGACGCGAAGTGTTCAAAGTCGCGGTCAAGACGCTCGATGCGCTGGTCGACGAAACCTTGCAGGCCGCGCACATGCATGCCGACGAGATCGACTGGCTGATCCCGCACCAGGCCAACCTGCGCATCATCGAAGCCACCGCCAAGCGGCTCGGCATGTCGATGGAGCAGGTGATCGTCACCGTCGACAAGCACGCCAACACGTCTTCGGGTTCGGTGCCGCTGGCTCTGGACGTCGCGGTGCGCTCGGGGCACATCAAGCGCGGGCAGAACCTGTTGCTGGAAGCCTTCGGCGGCGGCTTCACGTGGGCGTCGGCGATGGTTCGTTATTGAAGCGGGACCGGGGACCGGGGACCAGAAAAGCAGCGCGTCGTTGACCCTCGCCGTTATGCGATCTTCGCAACAGCATTCGACTGATTCCAATGAGCGACAACATTTCCAGTAACCCGGTCCCCGGTCCCCGGTCCCCGGTCCCGCAACTCGCCTTCGTGTTCCCCGGCCAAGGCTCACAGTCTGTCGGCATGCTGGCCGAACTCGCGGCGGAATTCACGGAAGTGCGCAAGGCGTTCGACGAGGCGTCGGAAGGCGCCGGCATCGACCTGTGGGCGCTCTCGCAGAGCGGGCCGGAAGCAGAGCTCGGCAAGACCGAGAACACGCAGCCCGCGCTGCTCGCGGCGAGCGTCGCCGTCTGGAACGTGTGGCGCGCGCAGGGCGGTCCGCTGCCTGCGCAGGTCGCGGGCCACAGCCTCGGCGAATACTCGGCGCTGGTTTGCGCGGGCGCGCTGCCGCTGCGCGAGGCCGCCGCGCTGGTCGCGGAACGCGGCCGCCTGATGCAGGCCGCGGTGCCCGCGGGTGCCGGCTCGATGGCGGCGGTGCTGGGCGCGGACGATGACGTCATCCGCAGCGTCTGCAAGGAAATCTCCAACGGTGAAATCGTCACGCCGGCCAACTACAACAGTCCGGGCCAGCTGGTGATCGCGGGCCACGCGGGCGCGGTCGATCGCGCCGTGCAGCGGCTGGGCGAACTCGGCGTACGCAAGGTCATCAAGCTGCAGGTGTCGGTGCCCTCGCACACGCCGCTGATGCGCGAGGCCGCACAGCAATTGGCCGCAAAGATGGCCGAATTGCCGTGGCAGGTGCCGGCGATCCCGGTGCTGCAGAACGCCGACGCCAAGGCGCATGCCGGCATCGAATTCATCCGCGCGGCGCTGGAACGCCAGTTGTACATGCCGGTGTTGTGGACCGATACCGTGCAATCGCTGGTGAAGAACGGCGCCACGAAAATCTTCGAATGCGGCCCCGGCAAGGTGCTGTACGGGCTGTGCAAGCGCATCGACAAATCGATCGACGCGCGTGCGCTCGGTACGCCGGCGGAGTTGCGCGCCGCCCTCGCGGAGGTGCAGGCATGACGAACACGTTGCAAGGCGAAATCGCGCTGGTTACCGGCGCCACGCGCGGCATCGGCGCCGCGATCGCGGACGAACTGGCGGCGCGGGGCGCGAAGGTGATCGGCACCGCGACGTCGGAAGCGGGCGCGCAGGCCATCGCGCAACGGCTGTCGGCACACGGCGGCGAAGGCCGCGTGCTCGACGTCACAGACGGCGCGGAGGTGGACGGGTTGATCGAGTCGATCGTGAAAACGCACGGTGGCCTTTCGATCCTGGTCAACAACGCCGGCATCACCCGCGACCAGTTGCTGATGCGCATGAAGGACGAGGACTGGCAAGCCATCCTCGACACCAACCTGACCTCGGTCTATCGTACGTCGAAAGCTGTGATGCGCACGATGATGAAGGCACGCAAGGGCCGCATCATCAACATCGCTTCGGTGGTCGGCGTTACCGGCAATCCCGGCCAGACCAATTACGCCGCCGCCAAGGCCGGCATCATCGCGTTCTCGAAATCACTGGCGCGCGAAGTCGGTTCGCGCGGCATCACCGTCAACGTGGTCGCGCCGGGTTTCATCGATACCGACATGACCCGCGCGCTCACCGAAGAGCAACGCAAGGCGCTGGAAGGCACCATCGCGCTGGGCCGGCTGGGCGAGGCGTCCGACATCGCGCACGCCGTGGCGTTCCTCGCGTCACCCGCCGCCGCCTACATCACCGGCGAGACGCTGCACGTCAATGGCGGGATGTACATGGCATAGCTGGTTCTATTGACCCTCGGAAACGGGTAATATGGCGCCTTTCGTGTGGTGATCCGCAGGTCAAGGATCACGGCACCGGCCCTTCGGGGCCTTGATTGGAAATCTGTACCGTGCGGCCCGAACGGGTGCGCGCGGGTCAAGTGGGGAAGGGTTGCAGCCCGACCTCGAACGCATTTGTCCCGGGAGGCACTGTCTCATGAGCAGCATCGAAGAGCGCGTCAAGAAGATCGTGGTCGATCAGTTGGGGGTCAAGGAAGAGGACGTCACGCCAAACGCCTCGTTCGTCGACGACCTCGGCGCGGACTCGCTGGATACGGTCGAACTGGTGATGGCACTCGAAGAGGAATTCGAAACCGAAATCCCCGACGAGGAAGCCGAGAAGATCACCACCGTCCAGCAGGCGGTCGATTACATCAAGGCGCACGTCAAGTCCTGAACTTGGCCGCGCATGCCTGCGGGCGGCGCAATGACGTGCCATGCGGCAACCCGAAAGCTGCGCCTCAACGGCGCAGCTTTCGCGTTGTTGGGCCATGGACAATGCGTCGGCGTATGGGTGAGAAGCGGCGTTTGCGCAATGCCAGTGGCATTGCGCGCCGCTTCGAACGGGCGGCCAGGGAAGGCCGCACCGGTGCCACGCACCATGGATGGTTGCTTGCACGAGTCAAATTTTTGAATCTGGAGTTCCCATGAACAAACGACGCGTGGTGGTCACCGGAATGGGCATGGTTTCGCCCGTCGGCAACGACGTGGCGACGGCGTGGCAGAACGTGATCGCGGGCAAAAGCGGCATCGGCTCGATCACGCACTTCGACGCCAGCGCGTTCCCGACCCGCATCGCGGGCGAGGTGAAGGGTTTCGATCCGGCGCAGTTCATCGCGCCGAAGGACGTCAAGAAGATGGACACCTTCATCCACTACGGCATCGCCGCGGGCGCCGAGGCGCTGAAGGATTCCGGCCTCGAAATCACCGAGGCCAACGCAGAGCGGATCGGCGTCGCGGTCGGCGCCGGCATCGGCGGCATCGCCAGCATCGAGCGCACCACGCTGGCCTATTACGAAGGCGGCCCGCGCAAGATCTCGCCGTTCTTCGTGCCCGGCTGCATCATCAACATGGCGTCCGGCAACCTCGCGATCATCCACGGCCTCAAGGGGCCGAACATCGCCTGCGTCACCGCGTGCACCACCGCGACGCACAACATCGGCCTGGCCGCGCGCATGATCCAGTACGGCGACGCCGACGCAATGCTGACCGGCGGCGCGGAGTTTTCGGTAACCGCCACCGCGGTCGGCGGCTTCTGCTCGGCGCGCGCGATGAGTACGCGCAACGACGATCCGACCCGCGCCAGCCGGCCCTGGGACAAGGATCGCGACGGCTTCGTGCTGTCCGACGGCGCCGGCCTGCTGGTGCTGGAGGAATACGAGCACGCCAGGTCGCGCGGCGCGAAGATTTACGCGGAGCTTGCGGGCTTCGGCATGAGCGACGACGCGTACCACATCACCGCGCCCAGCGAGGGCGGAGAAGGCGCGGCGCGCTGCATGGCGGCGGCGGTGAAGGATGCGGGCGTCGATCCGAGCGCGGTGCAATATATCAACGCGCACGGCACCTCGACGCCGCTCGGCGATCTCGGCGAAGTGCACGCGGCCAAGCGCGTGTTCGGCGATCACGCCAAGAAACTCGCGATGAGTTCGACCAAGTCGGTCACGGGACATCTTCTGGGTGCGGCCGGCGGCGTGGAGGCGATCTTCACCTTGCTGGCGATGCGCGACAACGTGCTTCCGCCGACCATCAACCTCGATGAACCCGGCGAAGGCTGCGACCTCGACTTCGTGCCGAACACCGCGCGCGACGGCAGGATCGACGTGGCGATTTCCAACTCGTTCGGTTTCGGCGGCACCAACGGCACGCTGCTGTTCAAGCGCGTTTGACTCGCGTCGCACGCGGGGTCGCGTGCCGCCGCATCGCGGGTCTTTGCGACCTGCTGCCGCTGACCGCCGCGCAGCCCGAACGCTATCCGGCGCTGCTCGAAAGCGCGGCGCCGGGGCCGTGCGCGCGTTGGGACATCCTGTTCGCGTTTCCCGAAGACAGCTTGGCGCTGTCGCGGGACGTGGTCACTGACGTGCGTGGTTTGCACCGCGGCGCGCGCTTCCTGGATGCGCTCGACGTGGCTTGGTCGGGGCAACGCGATGGCGCAGTGGATGACGCGGCACTGCCCTTCGTCGGCGGCTGGGTGTTTTACCTGGGCTACGAACTCGCGGGCGAAGTCGAACCTTCGCTCGCGCTTCCAGTAGCGCAGAGGACACAGGTGCCCATCGCGCTGGCGTTGCGTTGTCCCGCCGCGATCCTGGTCGACCGCGCGGAACGTTGCACGTGGCTGATCGCCGAATCGGGTCGCGAGGATCTGCTGGATGCGATGCAGCACGATCTCGATGCGGCCACGCACGCGGCCGTCGATGCGCCGCTTCCCGCACTGCGCGACCTGCAGGAAGACCGTCCGCAACATTTCCTCGACGGCGTCGCGCGCGTCCACGAATACCTGCGCGCGGGCGACACGTTCCAGGTCAACCTGTCGCGTGCGTGGCGCGCGCACTTCGACAGGGCGCCGACGCCGGCGGCGCTTTACGCATCGCTGCGCAAGGCCAATCCCGCGCCCTTCGCGGGATTATTCCAACAGCCGGGTTGGGCGATTACGAGTTCCTCGCCCGAACGCCTGCTGCAGGTTCGCGACGGCATCGCGCAGACCCGCCCGATCGCAGGCACGCGTCCCCGCATCGCGGGAGACGACGATGCCGCGCGTATCGCCGAACTGCTGGGCCACGCCAAGGAACGCGCCGAGCACGTGATGCTGGTGGACCTCGAACGCAACGACCTCGGCCGCGTCTGCGTGCCCGGCAGCGTGCGCGTCGACGAGATGATGACCGTCGAGAGCTATGCGCACGTCCACCACATCGTCTCGAATGTCAGCGGACGCTTGCGCGCGGGCGTGACGCCGGGGCAGGCGGTGGCCGCGCTGTTCCCCGGCGGCACCATCACCGGCTGCCCCAAGGTTCGCTGCATGCAGATCATCGCCGAACTGGAAGGGGTGGCGCGCGGCGCGTACACCGGCGCGCTGGGTTATCTTTCGCGGAATGGCAATCTCGATTCGAACATTCTGATCCGCACCATGGTTCTCGAAGGCGATCGCCTGGTTTTTCGCGCCGGCGCCGGCATCGTGGTGAATTCCGAAGCCGGGCGCGAACTCGCCGAGACGCGCGCCAAAGCACGCGGGCTGCTGCGTGCGCTGGAAGTCGCCGCGGCATGACGGCACGCATCCTGGTCAATGGTGTCGAAGGAGACCGCGTGTCCGCGCTGGATCGCGGCATGGCCTACGGCGACGGTTTGTTCGAGACGATTCGTGCGATCAACGGCGTGGCGCCGCTGTGGGCGCGCCACATGGCGCGTCTGCATGATGGCTGCGCGCGACTAGGCTTGCCCGCGCCGGAGATCGAAACGCTTGCAGATGAATTCGCGCGCGTCGTCGAAGGATCGCCGGACGCCGTGGTGAAGATCATCCTGACGCGCGGCATCGGCGAGCGCGGTTACGCGCCGTCGGTGACGGCGAACGCAACGCGCATCGTCGCCGCGTTTCCAGCGCCGCGGCTGCCGGCGGATTGGTACCGCGATGGAATCCGGGTACGCTGTTGCGCATTGCGGCTTGCGGCACAGCCGAGGCTCGCCGGCATCAAGCATCTGAATCGGCTCGAACAGGTGCTCGCGCGCGCGGAATGGTCGGACGCGGACGTGATCGAAGGCTTGACGTTCGACCACGCGGATAATCTGGTGTCGGCGACGGCGGCCAACGTGTTCGCCGCCATCGACGGCGTGCTGCGGACGCCGCCGGTCGATGCGTGCGGTGTCGCGGGCGTGTTGCGCGGCGCGTTGCTGGAAGCCCTGCCGGATGTGCGTGTGCAGACGACGACGAAGGAAGACTTGATGCGGGCCGATGAACTGTTCCTCACCTCCAGCGTGCGCGGCGTGTTGCCGGTGCGCGCGCTCGACGAGCGCGCGCTGCGGGTTGGCCGCCACGCGCGTGCCGCGCAGGCGCAATGGCACGCGCTGGGATTCCCGGGAGGCGACGCGTGATGCGGTCACGGGGCAACGTCGTGATGCGCAGCGTGGCGATCGTCATCGTCCTGGCGATCGTCGCCGCGATCGCGTGGGGCGGCATCAGCTACGTGCATTTCACGCGCACGCCATTGAGCGTCCGTACGACCGGGCAAACGCTTGAAATCGCCAAGGGCGAAGGCTTCAGCGGCATCGTCGCGCAGTTGCGCCAGGAAAAATTGTCGGACGCGCAGCCGCTGCTGTGGCGCGCGCTGGCGTGGCGGCTCGGCGTCGCCAACCGCTTGCACGCCGGCGAATACGCGCTGGCGCCGGGCATGACGCCGACGGTGTTGCTGGAGAACATGGCGGCGGGCCGCGTGCTGCATCATCGGGTGACGCTGGTGGACGGCTGGTCGTTCGCGCAGGTGCGGCAGGCACTGCAGAAGGCGCCGAAACTCGCGCACGACATCGACGGACTGAGCGACGCGCAGGTGATGGCACGGCTGGACGACGCCAGCCAATCGCCCGAGGGCGAGTTCATGCCCGATACGTATGATTACGTGCTCGGCATGTCCGACCTCGACGTGCTGGCGCGCGCGCACAAGGCGATGCAAACGTTCCTCGCTGCACAATGGGCGCAGCGCGACAAGGCCAGCTGGCCGCAGCAGCCGTATCAGGCGCTGATCCTGGCGTCGCTGGTCGAAAAAGAAACCGCGGTGCCCGCCGAACGTCCCGAAATCGCGGGCGTGTTCGAACGCCGCCTCAAGCTCGGCATGAAACTCGAAACCGATCCCAGCGTGATCTACGGCATGGGCGCGGCATACGCCGGCAAGATCCACAAGGTCGATCTGCAAACCGACACGCCCTACAACACCTACACGCGTTACGGCCTGCCGCCCACGCCGATCGCGCTGCCCGGCCGCGCGGCGATCCACGCTGTGCTGCATCCCGCGCCGGGCGATGCGTTGTACTTCGTGGCCAAGGGCGACGGCACGCATGTGTTCTCGGCGACGCTGGCCGAACAGAATGCGGCGGTGAAGAAATACATCCTCGGGAAGAAGAATCAGTGAACGGGCGCTCCTCATCCCCCCGATGCTTCGCATCGACCCCCTTCCTCTGGAAGGGGGTGAAAAATCATCGCGGCGAAATTCGATCACCCCCTTCGGAACGAAGGGGGTCGCCGCGCAGCGGCGGGAGGATGCCTTCGGAGCGTGGCGCATGACTCCGGCGCAAACCGCCCGCGGCCGGCTGGTCACGCTGGAAGGCGGCGAAGGCGCGGGCAAGAGCACGCTCGTGGCCGGCCTGCGCGAACATCTGGCGCGCACCGGCCTGGACGTGGTGTACACGCGCGAGCCCGGCGGCACGCCGGTGGGCGAAGCCGTGCGCGCGCTGGTGCTCGATCCCGCGCATCGTGGCCTGGCCGCGGAAACCGAATTGCTGCTGATGTTCGCGGCGCGCGCGCAACTGGTGCGCGACGTGCTGCAGCCCGCGCTCACGTCCGGCCGCTGGGTGTTGTGCGACCGCTTCACCGACGCGAGTTACGCGTACCAGGGCGGCGGCCGCGGCGTGGACATGGCGCGCATTGCCGAGCTGGAGCGCATTGCGACGGCGGGCCTGAAGCCCGACCTGACCTTGCTGCTGGATTTGCCGGTCGCGGATGGGCGTGCGCGTGCAAGCCAGCGCGGCGGCGCCGACCGCATCGAAGCCGAGCGCGACGATTTCTTCGAACGCGTGCGCGCCGTGTATCGCGCACGCGCGCAAGCGGAGCCGATGCGTTTCCGGGTGATCGACGCGTCGTTACCTGCCGCCGACGTGCTCGCCGCGTCGATCGCCGCGATCGAAGACTTGCGCGCGAGGTCAACCGCATGAGCGAGGAAGAAGAAGCCGCCGCCGTCGCGATCGCGCCCGGCGACCCGTTGCCGTCGTGGTGCCGCGCGCAGTGGAACGTGCTGGCCGCGCGCGCCGCCAACGGCACGCTGCCGCACGCGCTGTTGCTGTGCGGGCCATCGGGTCTGGGCAAGCGCGCGCTGACCGAAGCCTTCGTGCGCGCGCGCCTGTGCGAATCGACGCGCGACGGGAACGCCTGCGGAAGCTGCAAGGCTTGCAAGTTGCTTGCAGCCGGCACGCATCCGGATCGCATGCTGGTGACGCTGGAAGTCAACGAAAAGACCGGCAAGCTGCGCAAGGAAATCCTGATCGACCAGATCCGCGATTTGTCGTCGCGGCTTGCGATGGCCAGCCAGCTCGACGGCTGGCAGGTCGCGGTGATCGATCCCGCCGACGCGATGAACGCGCCCGCGCAGAACGCGCTGCTGAAGACACTGGAAGAACCTAGCGACGCCAGCCTGATCGTGCTGGTCGCCGACCAGCCGTGGCGGCTCGGCGCCACGATCCGCAGCCGCTGCCAGCGGCTCGATTTCGCGGTGCCGTCGCACGACGAAGCCTTGGCCTGGTTGTCCGCGCGCGGCGTCGAGTCGGCCGAATCCGTGCTGGCCGCGGCGGGCGGCAATCCCGGCCAGGCCTGGCTGCTGGCGGAGCAGGGTGGAATGCAGCGCCGCCAGGAAGTCGCGCGCGACCTGCTGGCGCTGGCCGCCGGCCGCGCGCACGCGCGCGAAATCGGCAAGACCTGGGCCGGCGACGAACCGGGCCAGCGCCTCGACCAGGCCGCGCGCCTGCTGGAAAGTGCGCTGCACGCGCGCGCGAAGGGCGGCAAGGCGCGCTTCGATCCAGGCTGGAACGACGAGGTGCTGGCCGAGCGCTTTGCCAGTGCCAACCGGCTGCGCGCGCTGCTCAATGGTCCGTTGCGCGCGGACCTCGCGTTGTTCGAATGGCTGGATGGCGTGCCGCGCGTGTAGGAGCGGCTCACGGCTGCGAATGGCTTTTGCGCGTCGGCCACGGCGTGGTCCGCTCCCACCAGGAGGATTCGCGTGCACACCGGTCAGTGCATGGTCAAGCGCGCGCGGGCACAATCGCGCTCCGGTTGCGCCGCCCGTCGCGGTGGCCAAGGAACATCCGCTTGCGCCTGGAAAAGCCTTCAGACCTGCTCGATCCCGACGCACTGCTGAGGCGTCCCGGCGCCCGGCTGATGGTGCTGGCGCCGCACCCCGACGACGAATCGCTGGCGGCGGGCGGCCTGATCCAGCGCGCGCTGGCATGCGGCGCGCCCGTGAGCGTCGTGTTCGCCACCGACGGCGAGAACAATCCGTGGCCGCAACGCGTGCTGGAACGCCGCGTGTGGATCGGTCCGCGCCAACGGCTCGCGTGGGCTGCGCGCCGCCGCGGCGAAGCCGACGCCGCGCTGCGCGAACTCGGCGCGGAAGACGTGCGCGTGCATCGCCTCGGCTGGCCCGACGGCGGCGTGACCTGGAAGCTGCTGGACGACACCGACGCGATGTTGTCCGCGTTACGCGCGCTGCTCGAGCGCGAACGGCCGACCGTGCTGGTGCTGCCGGATCTGGTCGATCGGCATCCCGACCACAGCGCCATCCACGTGCTGGTGGAAATGGTGTTCCAGTCGATGCCGGGCGTGGCCAAGCCGGCCTGCCTCGGTTACCTGCTGCATGGCCGCTCGCAGCCCGGCGTGCCCTGCCGCGCCGTTTTCACGCTGGATGAAACGGAGCGGCAAGCCAAGCGCGAAGCCATCGAAGCGCACGCCAGCCAGATCGCATTGAGCCGCGGGCGCATGCTGCGCTTCGCGACCGCCACCGAAACCTTCGTAGCGGGACTCGATTCACACGACCGCGCAGGCCCGAACCTGCCGTGGCAGCCGCCGCGTGCGTTGCGTCCGTGGCTGGCATTGCTTGCGGTGGACGCCGGCGGCGGCGAACGCGTACCGCTGCACCCGCGGGGCGGCGCCAACCTGTTCTGGCGCGATGGCAGTCCGGCCGCGCGCACCACGCGCGTGTTGCGGCCCCCATACTACGTCAAGCTTTATTGCCCGTTGCCCTCGCCGTGGGTGTTCGACGGCTGGGGCTGGTGCCGGTTCGGCGCGCCGCTCGCTTGACCGCGGCGGGGCAGTGGCGGCAAGCTGGCGCTCGGGTTTCGAGGAGCGGCCGATGGCAATGTCAGGTGGTGCAGGCGGCATGGGCAGTCAAGGCATCCTGCCGGTCGTCATCAAGGACAAACACACGCTGTACCAGTCGTACATGTCGTTCGTGAAGGGCGGCGGCCTGTTCGTGCCCACCAACAAGCGCTACAACCTCGGCGACGAAGTGTTCCTCTTGATGACCCTGCCCGAGGAAACCGAACGCGTCGCCACCACCGGCCGCGTCGTCTGGATCACCCCGATCGCGGCGCAGGGCAACCGTCCCGCCGGCATCGGCGTGCAATTCGCCGAAAGCGCCGACGGCGACAACGCGCGCACCAAGATCGAAACCTTGCTGGCCGGCCTGCAGGGCGGGGACAAGCCTACGCATACGATGTGAGGGCGCGTTCGTTTCGCCAGCTGTTCGAGACTTGTGGAAGCCGGCGGCAACGGCTCACTTCGAGAAGGAATCCACCAGCAACACCAAACAGCCGAATGGGCGCTGAGGCAGGTGGATCCTCTGCAGTCATTGGTCGGGGAGACAGGATTTGAACCTGCGACTTCTACGTCCCGAACGTAGCGCTCTACCAGGCTGAGCTACACCCCGACGGTCCGCGCGGGGCTGATCGCTCCGCAGCGAGCCGCAAATGATACTTGGCGCCGCTTCGCCCGCGCAAGATGGCGCCGCGCGCTGGTAATCTTGCGGTTTTGGCAAGAGACCTCGCCATGGCGCTGACCACGCCCCGCACGATGCCCGGCACGCTGGAACTGTTGCCGCGCGAGCAGATCGCGTTCCAGCGCATGCTGGACACGATCCGTCGCGGTTTCGAGGTGTACGGATTCCTGCCGATCGAAACGCCGGCGATCGAGTTCGCCGACATCCTCTTGACCAAGAGCGGTGGCGAGACCGAGCGGCAGGTGTATTTCGTGCAATCGACGGGCGCGCTGGAACAGGCCGGTCGGCCCGAACACGCGCTGCGCTTCGACCTGACGGTGCCGCTGGCGCGCTACGTGGCCGAACACGAGCGAGAGCTGGCGTTCCCGTTCCGCCGCTACCAGATGCAGCGCGTGTACCGCGGCGAACGCGCGCAGCGCGGGCGTTTCCGCGAGTTCTACCAGTGCGACATCGACGTGATCGGCAAGGACAGCTTGTCGATCCGCTACGACGCCGAGATTCCGGCGGTGATCCACGCGGTGTTCCGCGCACTCGACATCGGCGCGTTCACGATCCAGCTCAACAACCGCAAGCTGATGCGCGGCTTCTTCGAAGGACTCGGCATCGGCGACGGCGAAAAGCAGATGCTGGTGCTGCGCGAAGTGGACAAGCTGGACAAGCGCGGCGCCGATCACGTGCGCGGCGTGCTGACCGGTGAGCAGTTCGGGCTTTCCGCCGAAGCCGCGGACAGGGTCATGCGCTTCGTCGAGGTGCGTTCGACATCGCTGGCCGACGCGCACGCGAAGCTCGAAGCACTCGGCAGCGGCAGCGAAACGTTCGAACAGGGCCGGGCGGAACTGCGTGAAGTGCTGGATACGGTCGCCGCATTCGGCGTGCCGGAATCGGCATTCGCGTTGAATCTTTCCATCGCGCGCGGCCTCGATTACTACACCGGCACCGTGTATGAAACGACGTTGAACGATCACCCCGACATCGGTTCGATCTGTTCCGGCGGACGTTACGACAACCTCGCGGCGAATTACACCAGGTCCACGCTGCCGGGCGTCGGAATCTCGATCGGCCTGACGCGCCTGTTCTGGCAGTTGCGCGAAGCCGGATTGCTGAAGACCGCCGACAGCAGCGTGCAGGTGCTGGTGACGCAGATGGATGCCGCGCAACTGCCGGCGTGCCTTGCGATCGCGAAGGAATTGCGCGACGCGGGCATCGCCACCGAAGTCGCCTTGGAAGGCGGCAAGCTGGGCAAGCAATTGAAATATGCCGACCGCGCCGGCATCCGTTTCGCGGTCGTGGCGGGCGAAGATGAAATCGCGCGCGGCGCGGTGGCGGTGAAGGATTTGCGTCGCTGCGACCAGTTCGAGGTGCCGCGCGCGGAATTGGTGAAATCATTGCGCGTGGAACTGGCGCAGGAAGAGGTGCTGGCTCCGACACGCTAGTTTGGCGAATCTTCTTTTGACGTCATTCCCGCGCAAGCGGGAATCCATTGTCGAGAGGTTCACGGATGAGCAAACAACCAGCCGTTTACATTCTTGCGAGTAGAGAGCGCGGCACGTTGTACGTCGGTGTTACTGGAAACCTCAAGTTGCGAGTTTGGGAACATCGTGAAGGGCAGGTTGAAGGTTTCACGAAAAGGTATGGCATCAAGCGACTGGTTTGGTACGAATGGTTGCCGGACTTTCCATCCGCCATTCAGCGCGAGACACAGATCAAGAAGTGGAATCGGGCATGGAAGCTGGAATTGATTGAGAACCGCAATCCCGAATGGCGCGACCTGTGGGATGAGTTGCTGGATGACTAGCGGTTGAATTTGGATTCCCGCTTTCGCGGGAATGACGGCACTTTTCTCAAGCGAGTCGTAATGAACGAACACACAGTGTTGCTGGACGGCAGCCATCTCACGCGCGCCGACGTGGTCGCGATTGCGCGCGGCGGTGCGAAGGTCGAACTGGATGCTGCGCAACTCGATAAGGTGCAGCGCGCGGCCGATTTCATCGCCGACAAGGTGCGCTGCGGCGAGCCGATCTACGGCGTCACCACTGGTTTCGGCAGTAACGCCGACAAGTTGCTGGGCGCGCATCGCGCGCGCGACGAACTGCCGGGCGGGAACCCCGAGCCGCGCGACCAAACCCTGCCCGAAGAATTGCAGCACAACCTCATCATCACGCATGCAGTTTGTGTGGGCGAACCGCTGGCGCCCGACGTGGTGCGCGCGATGCTGGCGATCCGCATCAACACGCTGATGCGTGGGCACTCGGGCATTCGCGTCGAAACATTGAAAGCATTGGCAGCGATGTTGAACGCAGGCATTGTGCCGGTGGTGCCCGCAAAAGGATCGGTGGGTGCGAGCGGCGACCTCGCACCGCTTTCGCACTTGGCGATCGTACTGCTGGGCGGTGGCGAAACGTTCTACGCAGGCGAGCGCATGGCCGGCGACGAAGCCTTGCGCCTCGCGGGGCTGCAGCCGGTGAAGCTTTCCTTCAAGGAAGGCCTGGCGCTCAACAACGGCACCGCGCAGATGCTGGCGAGCGCGGTGCTGGCGCTGGACGAACTGGAATACCTGCTCGGGGTCGCGGACCTGGCCGCGGCGATGACGCTGGATGCATTCGCGGGCCGCAGCGGCGCGCTGCGCGAAGAAGTGCATGCGTTGCGCCCGCATCCGGGACAAGTCGCCGCCGCGAAGCACGTACGCCAACTGCTCAAGGGTTCGACGCTCATCGACATTCCCTATCACCTGGTTCCGCGTTTCCGCACCTGGACCGCGCGGGCCTGGACGGCGCCGGAAGACCAGGCGCTGTCTTTCGACATCCGCTGGGAGTGGGTGCCGGCCGACAAGCGCCACGGACGCGAGGCGTTCTACCAGCGCTTCCTGCCGTTCAAGGGTGGCAAGAAACACCAGCCGCAGGACGCCTACTGCCTGCGCTGCATGCCGCAGGTGCACGGCGCGGTGCGTGACGCGTGGGCGCAGGCGTGCCGCGTGATCGACGTCGAACTGAACGCGGTCACCGACAATCCGCTGATCTTCCCGGATGCCGAGAACGCGCAATACATCGAAGAGCAGGTCATCTCCGCGGGTCATTTCCACGGCATGCCGCTGGCGCTGGCAATGAGCTACGTGAAGGCGGCGATCCCGGTGCTGGCTTCGATCTCCGAACGCCGGCTCAACAAGCTGGTCGATCCCGCGACCAACGATGGGCTGCCCGCGTTCCTTACCGGCAACGAGGACGGCACCGATTCCGGTTTCATGATCGTGCAGTACACCGCGGCGGCGCTGGTGAACGATCTGGCCACGCGCGCGCACCCGGCCAGCGTGTATTCGATCCCGACCAGCGCCAACGCCGAAGACCACGTGTCGATGGGCGCCAACGAAGCGCGTCAGGTGCTGGACATGACGCGCGACCTCGCCGACGTGCTGGCGCTGGAGCTGTACACCGCGGCGCAGGCGCTGGATTACCGCAACGACATGCTCGATGCGGCGCGGCGTCTGGCCGCGAAAGGCGGTTGGCAGGCGTTGTCGGCCAAGATCCACAATGCGCCGCCTGCGGCGGATGCGCAGCGGGTACAGTTCGAGTCCGAGCTGCAGGCGTTGGCCGCGCAACTGGCGGAGGCCGGCGAGTTCCGGCCGGGCGGAGCGGTGGCCGCGGCGCATGCGCGCCTGCGCGAGTCGATCGCATTCATGCATCGCGATCGCGCGATGCAACAAGACATCGCCGCGGCCTGCCGGCTGGTCCGCGAGCGGGCCTTCGCCGTCTGACGACCCGCTTGAACGAATCCTGAGGCTCGTTCGTGCCGTGCTTGCGCCACCGGCACTGTCCGGTTATGCTTTGCTCCAATGTATTAACGCATTAATACATCGTATGACGATGTGGCGCGACGATTCCGACGTGGACATGCTCGAATGAAACGCAGGATGTTGCATCCGGAAACCCCGGCTGACTCGGCCGAAACCAGCCTGTGCAAGGCCTTGCTGGCGATGCGTGATGTCGAGGAAATGCGCGCGTTCCTGCACGACCTCTGCACGCCCGCCGAACTGGAATCGCTGGTCGACCGCTGGACGGTGGTGCCGCACGTGCTGAAAGGCACGCCGTACCGCGAAATCCACGAGCACACCGCCGTCAGCATCACCACGATCGGGCGCGTTGCGCGTTTTTTGAACCAGGGCAACGGCGGCTACCTGAAGGCCGCCGCACGCACCGCCAGGAAGCGGAGGCGCACATGATGCCGCGCGAACGCCTGCGCATCGCGGTGCAGAAATCCGGGCGCCTCAGCGATCCGTGTTTCGATCTCCTGGATCGTTGCGGCTTGCGCTTCCGGCGCAGCCGCGACGGCTTGTTCTGCTATGGCGAAGGTGAACCGATCGATCTGCTGCTGGTACGCGACGACGACATCCCCGGCCTGATCGGGCAGGGCGTGTGCGACCTAGGCATCGTCGGTCGCAACGTGCTGGCGGAATTCGGCGGCGGCGCGTTGCGCGGCCTGCGTGACCTCGGCTTCGGGCGCTGCCGGCTCGCGATCGCGGTGCCGCAGGAGCGTGCGTACCCCGGCTCCGATTCGCTCGCCGGCATGCGCATCGCCACCTCGTATCCCGGACTGCTGCGGGACTGGCTGGATCGCCAAGGTGTCGAAGCCGAAGTCGTAACGCTGGCGGGCTCGGTCGAGATCGCGCCGCGGCTCGGCACCGCCGACGCGATCTGCGATCTGGTGCAGAGCGGCGCGACACTCGTGGCCAACCAGTTGCGCGAAGTGGACTGCGTGCTGGAGAGCGAAGCGGTGCTGGTCGGCGCCGCCACGCTGCCGGCCGATGACCGCCGCGACACCATCGAGCTGCTGCTGCGCCGGGTCGACGGTGTTACCCGCGTGCGCGGCTCGCGATTGCTGCTGCTGCAAGCGGCGCGTGCCAGCGTGGACGCGATCATCGCGGCGCTGCCAGGTGCGCCGCGCCCGACGGTGCTGCAGATGGAAGGTGAACCGGACCAGGTGATGCTGCAGGCGTTGTGTCCCGATGAGCTGGGCTGGCGGCAACTCGAAGCGATCCAGCGCGCGGGCGCACGCGAACTGTTCGTGTTGCCGGTCGAGAGGGCGCTGGCATGAGGCGCATGGATTGGCGAACGCTGGACGCCGAAGCGCGCGAGGAAGCACTCGCGCGTCCGAAGCTTGCGCGCGACGCTGCACTTCGCGCGACCGTCGCGGAGATCATCGCCGAGGTGCAGAAGGGCGGCGACGCCGCACTGCGTGAATACGCCGAGCGTTTCGACAAGGTGGTGATCGAAGGTCTGGAAGTCGATGCAGCCGCGTTCGAAGCCGCCGACGCGTCGCTCGATCCGGCCGTGAAGCAGGCCATCGCCGAAGCGGCATCGCGCATCGAAGCGTTCCATCGCGCCTGCATGTTCGATGATGTTTCCATCGAGACGGCGCCGGGTGTGCGGGTGGAGCGCGTGTCGCGACCGATCGGACGCGTGGGCTTGTACGTGCCCGCAGGCAGCGCGCCGCTGCCTTCGACGGTCCTGATGTTGGCGATCCCGGCGCGGCTCGCCGGTTGCCGCGAGGTCGTGTTGTGTTCGCCGTCGCGCGCGGACGGCACCTGCGATCCGGCGGTGCTGCATGCCGCGCGTGCCTGCGGCGTGCATCGTGTGTTCGCGATCGGCGGCGCACAGGCAATCGCCGCGTTGGGTTACGGCACCGAATCGGTGCCGCGCTGCGACAAGTTGTTCGGTCCCGGCAACGCGTACGTCACCGAAGCCAAGCTGCAGGTCGCGTCCGATCCGCAAGGCGCCGCGATCGACATGCCGGCCGGGCCGTCCGAAGTGCTCGTGATCGCCGATGGATCGGCCGATCCGGTGTTCGTTGCGGCGGACCTCCTGTCGCAGGCCGAGCATGGGCCGGATTCGCAGGTGTTGCTGGTCAGCGATTCGGATGCGCTGCTGACTGCAGTTGAAATCGAGTTGGCCGCGCAATGCGCGACGCTGCCGCGCGCCGGGATTGCGCGCCAGGCGCTGGCGCACAGCCGTTTTGTTCGTGTCGAATCGATCGCGCAGGCCTTCGACGTCAGCAACCGTTACGCGCCGGAGCATCTGATCGTGCAGGTGCGTGAACCGCGCCGCTGGTTGAACACGATCGAAAACGCGGGTTCGGTGTTCCTCGGCGCATGGACGCCCGAATCGCTGGGCGACTACTGCAGCGGCAGCAACCACGTGCTGCCGACGTATGGCTGGGCGCGCAGTTGCAGCGGCGTGTCGGTCGCGAGTTTCCAGAAACAGGTGACGGTACAAACCTGCAGCCCGGAAGGGCTGCGTGCGATCGGGCCTTGCGCGGCGACACTGGCGGCGACCGAAGGGCTGGACGCGCACCGGCGCGCGGTCACCTTGCGCATGGCTGCGCTGGAACGCGATACGCAAGCGTCCACGCGCGTAAGGTCAGTGGCATGAATCCGGTCGAACTCGCACGCCCGGAAATCCGGAGCCTGCAGCCGTATTCCTCCGCACGCATGGAAGCGTCCGGCGGCGAGGTGTGGTTGAACGCCAACGAATCGCCGTGGCCGCCGTTCGATGGCGACGGTGGCTGGAACCGCTATCCGGATCCGCAACCCGCGATGCTGATGGCGCGCCTTGCAAAACTGTATGGCGTCCGCGACGAGCAACTGCTCGTGGGACGCGGCAGCGACGAAGGCATCGACTTGTTGGTGCGCGCGTTTTGCGCGGCGGGACGCGACGCGATCCTGATCTCGCCGCCGACCTTCGGAATGTACGCGGCCTGCGCGCGCGTGCAGGGCGCGGCCGTCGTGGAAGCCCCGCTGGGCGCTGATTTCCAGGTCGACGTCGATGTAGTGCTGGCAGCGATGACGCCGGCGGTGAAACTGGTATTCGTGTGCGCACCCAGCAATCCGGCGGGCGCGAGCGTGTCGCGCGTGGACATCCTGCGTTTGGCCGCTGCGCTCGAAGGCCGCGCGTTGCTGGTGGTCGACGAAGCCTACGTGGAATTCGCCGATCCGCGGGACGACAGCGGCAGCGTGGCAGATTGCGTCGGCAAGCTCGCCAACCTGGTGGTGCTGCGCACCTTGTCGAAAGCCTGGGCGCTGGCCGGGGTGCGCGTCGGCAGCGTGCTCGCGGATGCACGCGTGATCGCGCTGCTGCGCAGGATCATGCCGCCATACCCGTTGCCCGTGCCGTGCGTGGAACTCGCGCTGCGCGCACTGTCCGGCGAAGGCGCGATGCGCGAACGCGTCGCAGTTATTCGCCGCGAACGCACGCGCATGCGGAAGGCGCTGGCCGTGCTGGCGTGCGTTCGCGAAGTGCTGCCGTCGCAAGCCAATTTCCTCGCCGTGCGTTTTGCCGATGCGGGCGCTGCGTACGCCGCATTGCTGGCGGCGGGCGTTGTGGTGCGCGACGTGCGCCGCTATCCGCGGCTCGGCGATGCGTTGCGCATCAGCCTCGGCACGCCGGCGGAAAACGATCGCGTGCTGGACGTACTTCGCTGCATGGCAAGCGAGGGCGCACGCGCGGAGCTGCCGGCATGATGCGCAAGGTCCTATTCGTCGATCGCGACGGCTGCCTGATCGTGGAACCGCCGGACGAGCAGATCGACAGCTTCGAAAAACTCGACCTGATGCCGGGTGTGATCGCCGCGTTGCAGCGTTGCGTCGCGGCGGGCTACGAACTCGTGATGGTGACCAACCAGGATGGACTTGGTACTCCGAGTTTCCCGCAGGCAAATTTCGACGGTCCGCAGGCGTTGCTGCTGCGTATCCTCGCCTCGCAAGGCATCCGCTTCCGCGAAATCCTGATCGATCGCAGTTTCGATCACGAGGGCCTGGACACGCGCAAACCCGGCACGGGCCTGCTGCGCCATTGGCTCGCCGACGATGGCTGGAGTCGCGCCGCGTCGGCGCTGGTGGGCGATCGGGAAACCGACATGCAACTGGCGGCGAACCTCGGCGTGCGCGGGTTCCGCGTGGGCGCGGGCGGCATCGTGTGGAACGAGGTTGCGCATCGGTTGCTCGATCAGCCGCGCATCGCGGAATTTGAGCGGGTCACGCGCGAGACCCGCGTCACCGTCCACGTTAACCTCGACGCGACCGCCGAGCCCGACATCGCGACCGGGATCGGTTTCTTCGACCACATGCTGGAACAGCTCGGCAAGCACGGCGGCCTCGCGTTGTCGGTCCGCTGCATGGGTGACGCGCGCGTGGACGAGCACCACACCGTCGAGGACTGCGCGCTCGCGATCGGCGAGGCGCTGCGCCGCGCGCTGGGCGACAAGCGCGGCATCGCGCGCTATGGTTTCGCGCTGCCCATGGACGAGACCGCGGCGGATGCTCGGCTGGATCTTTCCGGACGCGCGTATTTCGTTTTCGAAGGCGCATTCCCACGCGAGCGCGTGGGCGAGCTGCCGACCGAACTGGTGCCGCATTTTTTCCGCTCGCTGTGCGACGCTTTGGGCGCCAACCTGCATTTGTCGGTGCGCGGCGACAACGCGCATCACATGGTCGAAGCGTGTTTCAAGGTCGTCGCGCGCAGCCTGCGCCAGGCGATCCGGCGGGAAGGCGATGCGTTGCCGACGACCAAGGGCGTGCTCGCGTGAACGTGGCGCTGGTCGATTCGGGCGGCGCCAACATCGGCTCCGTGCGCTATGCGCTGCAGCGCCTCGGGGTGGAGGCGGCGCTGACGCGCGACGCCGAAACGATCCGCCGCGCCGATCGCGTGATCCTGCCGGGGGTCGGCGCCGCGGCGCCGGCAATGGCATTGCTGCGCGAAACCGGGTTGGTGGACGTCCTGCGCGGGCTCACTCAGCCGGTACTCGGCGTGTGTCTCGGCATGCAGCTCCTGTGCGCGCATTCGGAAGAAGGCGGCGTCGAATGCATGGGCCTGATCGATGCGCCGGTACGGCGCCTGCGCGGCGGCGACGGTTTGCGCGTGCCGCACATGGGCTGGAATCGGGTCAATGCGTGCACGGATCATTTTCTGTGCGCGGGCGAAGCGCGCGAAGGCTGGGCCTATTTCGTGCACGGCTACGCGGTGCCGGCCTGCGCCGCCACGCTTGCAATTTGCGGATACGGCATCACGTTCTCGGCAGCGATCGGTCAGGGCAACTTCATGGGCGTGCAGTACCATCCCGAACGGTCCGCCGCAATGGGGATGGCGGTCCTGCGGAACTTCCTGGCCCTGCAATGAGCTTTCAGGTGATTCCTGCCATCGACCTGCGTGGCGGCCGCGTCGTGCGGCTGCGGCAGGGCGACTACGCGCGCGAAACGGTGTTCGCGGACGATCCCGTCGAACTCGCGCGTGGCTATGCCGACGAAGGTGCGCAGTGGCTGCACGTGGTCGATCTGGATGGCGCGCGTTCGGGCAAGTTCGCCAACCTTGCGGTGATCGAGGCGATCGCGCGGACCGGCACGTTGAAGGTGCAGGCCGGCGGCGGCGTGCGCACCACCGACGATTTGCGGCGCCTGTATTCGGCGGGCGTCACGCGCGTGGTGGTGGGCAGCCTTGCGGTGCAGAACCCGTACGCGACCGCGATCTGGATCACCCAGTTCGAACCCGACCGGCTGGTGCTGGCGCTGGACGTGCGCCGGCAGGCCGGTGCGTGGCGACTGCCCGTGCACGGCTGGACCGAGGATTCCTGCGTCCAGCTCGACACGCTGGCCGCGCATTATGCGCGGGCCGGCGCGCGCCACGTGCTGTGCACCGACATCGCGCGCGACGGCACGCTGGGCGGCTTCAACCTGGAGTTGTATCGCGACCTGCATCGTTTCGCACCCGATTTCGAAATCCAGGCGTCGGGCGGCGCGTGTTCACTGGACGACGTGCGCAAGGTACGCGCGGCCGGCGTGCGCGCGGTGATCCTCGGCCGCGCACTGCTGGAGCGCAAGTTCACGCTGAAGGAGGCGCTTAAATGTTGAGCCGGCGCATCATCGCCTGCCTCGACGTGAAAGACGGCAAGGTGGTCAAGGGCGTGCGCTTCCGCGACCACGCGATCGCCGGCGACATCGTGGAACTGGCGCTGCGCTACCGCGACGCGGGCGCCGACGAGCTGGTGTTCTACGACATTGCCGCCAGCCCGCAGAACCGCACCGTCGACGTGGCGTGGGTGGAACGGGTGGCGCGCGAGATCGACATTCCGTTCTGTGTCGCCGGCGGCATCCGCAGCGTCGATGATGCGCGCGCGGTGCTGCATGCGGGCGCGGACAAGGTTTCGGTGAACTCGCCCGCGCTGGAACGGCCGGACCTGATCGACGAGCTGGCCGCCAGGTTCGGCTTGCAGTGCGTGGTGGTTGGAATCGATTCGCTGCGCGACGACGACGGCGAATGGCGGGTGCGCCAGTACACCGGCGATGCCGCGCGCATGCGTTCCTCGGCGCGGCGTACTTTGGAATGGATCGATGAGGTGCAGCGGCGCGGCGCGGGCGAAATCGTGCTGAACTGCATGGGCAGCGACGGCGTGCGCGCGGGTTACGACATCGCGCAGTTGCGGGCTGCACGCAGCGTCTGCAAGGTGCCGCTGGTGGCGTCGGGCGGAGCGGGTGCACGCGAACATTTTCGCGACGTGTTTGCCGAAGCCGATGTCGACGGCGCGCTCGCGGCCAGCGTGTTCCATTCCGGCGATATTGGGATCGCTGCACTCAAGCGCTGGCTGGAAGCGGAAGGCGTGTGCGTGCGGCCGCAAAGCGCGGGAGTCCTGCAATGAACAAGTGCATCGACGACGAGCTGGATTGGGCGAAAGGTGCGGGCCTGATTCCCGCGATCGTGCAACATTGCGCGACGGGCGAAGTGTTGATGCTCGGTTACATGAACGCCGAAGCGCTGGTCGTAACCCGCGCCTCGGGATTCGTGACGTTCTGGAGCCGCAGCAAGCAGCGGCTGTGGAAGAAGGGAGAAACGTCCGGCCATGTATTGGCGCTGACATCGATCCGTGCGGATTGCGACCGCGACACCTTGCTGATCGAAGCCGAACCGCATGGCCCGACCTGCCATCTCGGCACGCCCAGTTGCTTCGGCGATGCGGCGCGTCCGCCGCTGGCGTTCCTCGGGGAACTGGATGCGCTGGTCGCGCAGCGTCATGCCGAGCGTCCAGCGGGCAGCTACACCACCACGCTGTTCGAAGCGGGCATCCGCCGCATCGCGCAGAAGGTCGGCGAGGAAGGCGTCGAAACCGCGCTGGCAGCGGTGACGCAGGACGACGATGCGCTGAAAGGCGAAGCCGCCGATCTCGTCTATCACCTCGCCGTGCTGCTGCGCGCACGCGGCTTGTCGCTCGCGGATGTCGCGGCGGTGCTGGCGCAGCGGCGCGCGCCCGCGGCGAGCGGCGAATCAACCTGAGCCGGGCACCAGCGCCTGCAACGCATCCTGTTGCGTGGTGAGCGATGCGTACAGCGCGAACTGGTTGCGCGCGCGCTCCAGGTTGTGCAGCGAATGCGCGACGCGGAAGTAGCGGTCGCCGTCGAGGTAATCGGTGAGGAAGCGCAGGCCGATCACGCCGGTGACCATGCGCGCGGCGAACACCAGGTTGTCGCGTTCGAGCGGCGTCAGCAGGTCGCCGCAGCCTTCGATGTAGCCGCGCGCCAGCGCGGCGAAATGTTCGTGGCGCACGCCGACGCGCTCGATGTCGGTCGAATCTTCCGGCACCGGGCTCAACATCGTGCGGCCCATGTCGCCGAAGTCGAACAACAGGGAGCCTGGCATCACGGTGTCGAGGTCGACCACGCAGATCGCATGGCCATCCGCGTCGAACAACAGGTTGTTCAACTTGCAATCGTTGTGGGTGATGCGCCACGGCAATCCCGCGTCCAGCAACGCTCGCCAGTGCGTCAGCACGCCCGTGAAGGCTTGCGCGGCGTCGCACTCTTCCGACGCTTGCGAAACGCGTCCCACGCGGTCGGCTTCGTGCGCGGCACGAAAGGCATCGAAGCGCTTGACCGGGTCGTGGAAGTGCGGGATCACTTCGCCCACGGCGTCGGCGCCAAGGCCGGCCAGCGCCGAGGCGAAGGCGCCGAAACCGCGTCCCGCCTCGAACGTCAACGCCGGATCGTCGGCGGTGTCGTGGGTGCGCGTGTCGGGCACGTGGTCGTACATGCGCCACCACGTGCCGTCGTCCAGCACCGCGGCGGGCTCGCCCGCGAGCGTCGGCACCAGCTCCAGCACCGAGTAATCGTAGCGTCCCGCCGCGCGCTCGCGGCCGAGGTGCGCGGTCACCGCGTGGCAGTTGCGCATCACCAGCGCCGGATCGCGGAACACGTGGACATTGAGGCATTGCAGGACGCGGCGGCGGCCGTCGTCAGTGACCAGCAGCGTGCGGTTGATCAGGCCATTGCCCAGCGGCGCGAAACGCGCACGCGGCGACAGTCCCCAGGCTTCGGCCAGGCCGTTGCGGGTGGCGGCGTCGAGCACTTCGTTCATGCGTGCGGCCACAGCGGCGTCGGATACGCGCCACGCGTATGCAGCGCCGCGATGGCGGCGACCACGTGCGAACGATCGTCGGGATAGGTAAGGCCCATCCATGCGTGGTCCGATGGCAGGACGGCGAGCGACTGGCGGTGCTTCGCGAGATGCGCCGCGATCGCGTGTGGCAGGAAGTATTCGTGATTCGCGTCCGCGCGGGGCAGGAACGCGCGCAGGCCCTCTTCCAGGTCCGGAAGCAGGTCGGGCAGTAGACCCCAGCAATTCAGCGACACCACCGCATCGGGCGCCAGGGTCGTGCGCGCGCCGCTGGGCGCGATTCCGGTGAGGACGCCGTTGCGGGTGGCGATGTCGATGATCTCCGTGACGTCTTCGAGTTGCCCATGGGCATCGACGCGGCAGATGCCGCGGTTGACACCGCCGTGGCTGGACAGCGTCGCGTCCAGCCGGTAACCGACCATCGCGGGTTTTGTGCTGTTGCTGAAATGCATGGCAAGCAGGTGGAACGCGTCGCGCCCGTAATAGTCGTCGGCATTGATCACTGCGAACGGTCCGTGCAGCAACGGCGCGCAGCACCATAGCGCGTGGCCGGTGCCGAGCGGTTTGGAACGATTCCCCGGTACATCGCATCCGGCGGGAACCTTGTCGAAGGTTTGTTCGACGAAGT
This sequence comes from Rhodanobacteraceae bacterium, assembly GCA_030167125.1. NCBI lineage: Bacteria > Pseudomonadati > Pseudomonadota > Gammaproteobacteria > Lysobacterales > Rhodanobacteraceae > Rhodanobacteraceae bacterium. The sequence continues at coordinate 1,433,976 of CP126531.1, read as the reverse complement.
GCAGCGCGGCGCGTCCTTGCAGATGCGGCGCGAGGCGCGCATGCAGCGGCTCGCGCAGTTCACCGCGGATCACCATCACGACCTGCGTGAAGCCCGCTGCGAGCGCATCGTGGATCGCGTACTCCAGCAGCCATTCGCCATCCGGTCCGACGCCCGCGATCTGTTTGGAATCGCCGTAGCGGCTGCCGAGGCCCGCGGCGAGGATGACCAGAGCGGGTTCGCTCATTGCGTGGGGCCGGTTGAACTCGCGGCGGCAGGCGCGAACGGCACCGCTGCGCCGGGCGTGAAACCCTTGCGCCACTTCGCGAGCTGCGCCACCACGCCGTCGCCCGCGGAGATCTGCGGTTCGGAAGGCTCGTAGTTGTCGCGCTTTTCCCATGCCGCGACTTGCGCTTTCGCGAGCCGGAACGCCTGCTGGAAATCGTCGGTCTTGTTCAGCGCATCGACCAGGAATGCGTGGCCGAACCAGGTCAGTTCGGATTGTTCGCCGCAGCCGAACGAGGAACGGTCCGCGCGCGCGGCGGTGATGACCATGGTGTCCGGATTCTTCAGCGGCGGGATGAAACCGCCGGAGTAGCAGGCGTTGACGATCACGACTTTGTACTTGAACGGATGCTCGGCGAGGATGCCGGGCAGGTCGCTCGCGCCGATCTGGTCCAGCGGCAGCGGATCCATGTCGACCAGCAGCGTGTGGTCTTCGCTGCCGTGGGTGGTGAAGTAGAGCAGCAGGATGTCCTGCTGCGGGTCCATCTTCGCCGCGACGGCATCGAGCGCGTCTTCAAGATTGCTCCAGGTCGCGAGCGGACGCGTGCTCAGCGAGGCCGGATTGTTTTCGAGCACGAGAACATGCCCGGCGGCACCGAGGCGCGTCGAGAACAGCTTGTCGAAATACTCGGCCTCGTTGCGGAACACGTTCTGGCCGCCATCGCCCGCGAACACGATCGCGTACAGGTTCACCTTGCCGGGCGTGCGCGGTTCAAGGCGCGCGGTTTCGTGCGCGAGCAAATCGGATTGCGCATACATCACCTGTTCGGGCGAGGGCGCTTTATCGGGCCAGTTCGCGCTGGAGAGCAGGCCCGAAGACGTGTCGTCGTCCGCGCTGCTGGATGCGCGGGCGGGCGATTCGGGCGACGAAGCGAACATGCGCGCGCCGTCGAGCGCGGGCGCCGGGCTGGCGGGCGCGCGCCGGGCGTGCACGTCGTGCCAGCCCGCCATGGCCGCCGCGCCTGCGGCGAACGCAAACAAGGGCAGCAGGATCAGCGCAAATCTTTTCATGTGATCGTGATGGCGTCGAAATCCGCGACGCAGGGGTGCGTGGCCATGGCCGGACAGTCTTCAGGTGGACGGCACAACTGGATGGTCTGCATGCCCGCGCCGCGCGCTGCGTCGAGCTCGACGCGGATGTCGGACAGGAACAGAACCTCGGGCGGCGGCAGGCCGATCGCCTCGGCGATGCGCAGGTACGAGCCGCGTTCGCGCTTGCTGCCGACCTCGGTGTCGAACCAGCCGTCGAACAATAACGCGAGATCGCCCGCTTCGGTGTGGCCGAAGAACAGTTTCTGCGCAGGCACCGAACCGGACGAGTACACGTACAGTTTCAGTCCGCGCGCTTTCCATTCACGCAACTTCGCGGGCACCTCGGGATAGATGTGCGCCTTGTAGTCGCCGGCTTCGTAGCCGGCTTTCCAGACCATGCCCTGAAGTGCCTTCAGCGGCGTGGCCTTGCGGTCCTCGTCGATCCAGCGCCGCAAGGTGTCGATGACGCGGCGTGAACGCGGATCGTCGATGCCGGCCTCGCGCGCGGTGGCATCGAGCCAGCGCGCGACGTCCGGATCGTCGCGGTGCGTTTCGACGAAGTGGGGCAGGTGCTCGCGCGCGTAGGGAAACAGCACGTCCTTGACGAACTCGATCGAACTGGTGGTGCCTTCGATGTCGGTGAGCACGGCGCGCACGCCGGTGGCCTGTGCCGCGTTCATGCCATGGCGCCGGGTTGCTGCGTTTCGATGTGGGCGGAATAGGCGCTCTCGATGTCGCGTTTCACTTCCACCGGATGCGCGATCCGGTCGAGCACCATCGCGGTCTCGCCGCGCCCCGTGACCTCGACGTTGCCGTAGCCGAAGATGCGGCCCCAGAAGCTCTGGCGCAGGTCCACGGTTTCGATCGAAGCCAGCCGCAGTTCGGTGGTCGTGCGCGACACGATGCCGGTCTTGCGCACCACGCGGCGGTTGGTGACGCCTTGCTCGATCGCGCGCAGCCACAGCCATTGATGGCCCGCGATCAGGACGGCGAGCACGCCCGCGGCCAGCGCGGCCCACGGGATTTGCGCAATGACCAGTGCAACGACCGCGATGATGCCCAGCGCGATCACCACCCAGAAGCGGATCCACATGAACCAGTGCAGCCTGAACACCGCCACGATGGTTTCGCCCGGCGCCAGCGATTTTTGCAGGTAGGACATGCGATCCCCGAAGTACTTAGTTCAAACAGCAAAAACCTTCAGTCCGCAAACGCTTCAATTCTCCAGTCGCGGGAAACGTTCGGCGATGGCTTCGCCGGTGAAGTTCGCGACCCAGCCTTCCGGATTGGTGAACAGGCGGATCGCGACGAAATGCGGGTTCGGGCCCATGTCGAACCAGTGGCGGGTACCGTCCGGCACGCCGATCAGGTCGCCCTGTTCGCACAGCACGTCGTAGACGCGCTCGCCGATGTGCAGGGTGAACTGGCCCTGGCCGGCGACGAAAAAGCGCACCTCGTCTTCGGAATGCGTGTGCTCGGACAGGAATTTCTGCCGCAGTGCGTCTTTCTGCGGATGATCGGCCGTCAGCGAGATCACGTCCACCGCCTGGTAACCCTTTTCCAGCTTCAGGCGCTCGATGTCGTCGCCGTACGCGGCGATCACTTCTTCCTGGCTCGCACCGGGTGCTACCGGTTTGTTGGCTTGCCAGCGCTCGAAACGCACGCCGACGCCCCCCAGCGTGCGGGCGATCGCGGCGTGATCCGATTCGGTGACCAGCGGGCGCGCTGGATCGCGCTGGTCGTATACGCGCAGACGGCTCATGGAATGCCTCCGAGACGAATCAGATCGAGTTCGCAGGCCAGCAGGAATTCCAGCGCCTCGATATGGCGCTTGGCCTCCGGCATGCTGCGACCCCAAGTGTAAAGGCCGTGGCCTTCGATGAGGTAGGCGTGCAGCGGGCGGCCCGAGTCGATCCATGCATCGACCTTGTTTTCGATGTCGCGCATGTCCTGCGAGTTCGGAAACACCGGCACGTCGAGTTCACTCTCGTGCGTGGTGTAGCCGGTCAGCGCTTTCTGCAGCTCCCAGCCGCGCAGCGCCAGCATGCCTTGCGGCGCGAACAGGCGCGAGGCAACCGTCTGGTTGTGCGAATGCGTGTGCAGCACGGCGCCGGCGTCGGACTGGCGGCGATATATCTGGAGGTGCAGGGCGGTTTCCGCGGACGGGCGCTGCGCCGGATCAAGTGGTTTGCCATCGAGCTTCACCGCCATCACGTCGGCCGGTGTCAGCGCGCCTTTGTCGCGGCCGGAAATCGTGACCGCGGCGGTATCGCCGTCGATGCGCATCGAGAAGTTGCTGCTGGTGGCGGGCGTCCAGCCGCGCGCCGCCAATTCCGCGCCAGCCTGTGCGATTTCCACGCCGCAGGCATGCAGCCGTTCGGCAAGTTGTGCGGGCGTGAGGGACATGTCGCGGTGCGATTCGATCAGGCGGCTGAATGTATCACGCGTCCGATTTCCGAAACCGGTGCGGCCCGCGCGCCGCAGGCGTAACATGCACGCAGTGCCCGGATTTCATCCGTCGAGAAGGAGTAGGGAGATGGTCGAAGAAACTGCATCGCCACGCCGTCGCTTTCTGAAGCTTGCCGGTGGCGCCGCCGCGGCGTTGGCCCTGCTGGGTTCGCTGCCGCGCCGCGCATGGGCGGCGTTGCCGCACTTGAATGCAGCCACCAACGCCACGGCCAAGGCACTCAAGTACGTCGAGGATGACACCAAGGCGGGTCCGCCCCACAAACCCGGCCAGGATTGCTCGAAGTGCATGCATTACTCGGGCAAGCCCGGCGACGCCTACGGGCCGTGCATGATCTTCCCAGGCTTCGACGTCAGTGCAAAGGGCTGGTGCTCGGGATTCCAGGCGAAAAGCTGAGCGGCTCGCATGGCCGTTGCGCCGTCGATCCGCGTGGCGCAACGGTCGCGTTGCTCGCGAACGAATATCGATCAAGAAAGGGGGCGGCGCAGACAAGTTGCTGCCCGGATACGGCAAGCGGAGGAGCTGACTACGCCTGCCGCACCGGGCAACGGTCCGGGGTCCACTGCCAATGGGAAATCCCTCGGAGCACGCATCATAGCGCGCGGATTCGCGGGGGCCAAGGTTGACAAGCCGGATTTCGAAACTAATTTTTTTCTTGTTACGAAACAATAACTTGTAACGTTAATGTTTCATTGTTTCGAGACTTATCCACAGTACGCGACCGTACGGTTTGGCCTGCGCCAGAGGCCGCGGCGCAAGCGGCGCCGCCGCTATCTGGACGCGCGCAACAGGCTATGGCGGTAGCCGTAGCCGAAGTAGATCACGAAGCCCAGCAGCGTCCAGATTCCCATCAGCGTCCAGTTGTACCAGTTCTCCCAATACAACAGGCCAATGCAGCTCAGCACCCCGAGCGTGCAGGTCACCCCCGCCCACGGCACCCGGAAAGTGCGCGGCAGGTCGGGGCGGGTGTAGCGCAGGATTAGCACGCCGGCGCACACCGCGACGAACGCCAGCAGCGTGCCCATCGATACGAGATCACCCAGCACGTCCAGCGGGAACACCGCCGCCAGCAGCGCGATGCCCGCGCCGGTGATCAGCGTGTTGACGTGCGGCGTGCGATAGCGCGGATGCAGCTTCGAGAACACCGGCGGCAGCATGCCGTCGCGGCCCATGATCATGAAGATGCGCGGCTGCGCGATGATCATCACCAGCACCACCGAAGCCAAGCCCAGCAGCGCGCCGATCTCGACCAGCCAGCGCAGCCAGTTAAGCTGCGGGTGCGCGGCCACCGCGGTGACGACGGGTTCGGCGGTGCCGAGCTTGGCAAACGGGATCAGTCCGGTCAGCACGGCCGCCATCGCGACGTACAGGATGGTGCAGATCGCCAGCGAGGCCAGCGTGCCGATCGGAAGATCGCGCTGCGGATTCTTGGCTTCCTGCGCGGCGGTCGAGGTGGCCTCGAAGCCGATGTAGGCAAAGAACACCAGCGTGGCCGCGCGCATGATGCCGCCCCAGCCGTAGGTTTCCGGGCCCTTCGACGGCGGAATGAACGGGTGCCACAGCTCCGGGTTGACGTAGTGCCAGCCCGCGATGATCACGATGACGATCAGCGTGACTTTCAGGATCACGATCGCGGTGTTGGTGCCGCTGGATTCGCGGATGCCGACGTAGCACAGCCAGGTCAGCAACAGCACCAGGATCACCGCCGGCAAGTTGAACAACGCGCCGGTGATTACGAGGTGCTTGTCCACGAACGCGATGGGCGCGTTGGTCAGCGCGTCGGGCAGGTTGAAGCCCATGTGCCGGACCAGGCTTCTGAAATAACCCGTCCAGCTCACCGCAACCGCGGAGGCCGAGACGCCGTATTCCAGCACCATGTTCCAGCCGATGAACCAGGCCGCGAATTCGCCCAGCGTGGCGTAGGCGTAGGAATACGAACTGCCCGACATCGGGATCAGCGTCGCGAATTCGGCGTAGCACAGCGCGGTGAAGCTGCAGCAAACCGCCGCGATCACGAACGACAGCAGCACCGCGGGTCCGGCATGTTCAGCCGCGGCCTGGCCGGTGATCACGAAGATGCCGCCGCCGATCACCGCGCCGATGCCCAGCGCGGTCAGGCCCCAGGGGCCGAGCGTGCGCCGCAACTGGATGCCGCCGTGGATGTCGTCCGCCGCTTCGGCATCACCGACCGGCTTGCGCGCAAGGAGCCGCTGCAGGATCGTCATGGAGTGCTCCGCTGCGCGTCCGGATTTGTTGCAGTCCGATGCGGGTGGGCCATCGGCACCGCCGCGCGATCATCCGTATGCGCCCTCACACCACGTCGTCCAGTGCGTGCGTGATTTGCTCCGGCGACATCTGGCTGCGCTTGTAGCCGTACAGGCGGTAGAAGATCAGCCCGATCGCGGCCCATACCAGGAACACGCCCTTGGCGATGCCGCTGAGGTTGACGAACAGCAACAGGCAGCCGGCCACGGCCAGCGGGCACACGATCCACACCAGCGGCGTACGGAACGGGCGCTTGCGGCCTGGCTCGGTGCGGCGCAGGATCATCACGCCGATCGACACCATCGCGAAAGCCAGCAAGGTGCCGGCGTTCGACGTGTCGGCGAGCTTGCCGACCGGGAACAGCGCCGCGCACAGCGACACCACGGTGCCCGTGATGTAGGTGATCACGTGCGGCGTGAAGAAGCGCGCGTGGACCTTCGAGAACACGTTGGGCAGCAGCCCGTCACGGGACATCGTGAAGAAGATGCGGGTCTGTCCGAACATCATCACCAGGATCACCGAAGGCAGCGCCACGATCGCCGCGAGTTCGATCATGACGGCGACCTTCGGGTGTCCGAGCGTGCTCATCACCTGCGCCAGCGGTTCGCGGCTGCACACCAGCGCCTGCGAATTGCCGCAGGCCGCAGCGAACGACGGCGTGCCCGGATCCAGGAAAGCGCCGGCCGCGCTCTTCAGCGGTTGTGCACCCACCGAGCCTGCGGCGCCGTAGCCCACCAGCAGGTAGAAGATGGTGCAGATCAGCAACGCGCCGATCAAACCGATCGGAATGTTGCGGTTGGGATTGCGGGTTTCTTCCGCTGCCGTGGAGACCGCGTCGAATCCGACATAGGCGAAGAAGATGGAAGCCGCCGCGCCCAGCACGCCGATCCCGTTGCTGCCGAGCGGATTGCCCCAGCCGGTCGGCAGGAAGGGGTGCAGGTTGGCGTTCTTGACCGCCGGAACTGCAATCACGATGAACGCAGTGAGCGCGATGATCTTGATGGCAACCAGTGCCGCATTCACTCGCGCGCTCTTGGACGTGCCGATCACCAGCAGGCCGGTGACCGCGATGCCGATCAGGAAGGCCAGCAGGTTGAAGCCGCCGCCCAAGGTCGGACCCACCTGGAGCCACATCGGCAATGACAAGGTGCCGGGCTTGACCAGCCCGAACACGCCGCTGTTGAGCAATCCGTTCACGTAGCCGGACCAGCCCACGCATACGGCGGTCGCACCGATCGCGTACTCCAGCACCAATGCCCAGCCGACGATCCAAGCAATCAGTTCGCCCATGACACCGTAGGAATAGGTATAAGCGGAGCCTGATACCGGCACCATTGCCGCGAGTTCGGCGTAGGCGAGGGCGGCGAGGCCGCACACGATCGCCGCGATCACGAACGAGAGCATCATGCCGGGGCCGGCCTTCTGCGCGGCTTCGGCAGTCAACACGAAGATGCCGGTGCCGATCACCGCGCCGATGCCTAGCAAGGTCAACTGGATCGGACCCAACTGGCGCTTCAGCGATTTCTTTTCGGCGGTGGCGAGAATCTGGTCAAGCGGCTTTACACGCCAGAAGATCATTTGTGCTCCCAATCGATCGGATCCGCGGCGGGGGAACCGTGGCTGGGCACACCCTGCGCCCTGGAATTACCGCCGGCGCTTCCCCTCGAAGCGATGCGGGACCGCGCACGGGGGCGCAAGCCTGCCGTACCTTACCCGTCCTTTTCTTTGGCGACAAGCGCCGAGTGGCAGGGTCCACGCTTTCCCTGCAGGTGAACGCGGCAAAGAATGGTCGCCATTCCGGGGCCGCCCGCGTTTTCAGCGGGTGGCACCCGGAATCGGTTTGTGCTTCGGGTGCTGGCGAGGTGGGCGCAGCCGTTCGGCTTCCGGCTCCGCGCAAGCGCGTCAGGCCCTGCCCGCGAATTCACCCGTCAGCGTGTTCACCCACACCTTCTCGCCGGTCGTGATGTATTCGGGCACCTGGATTTCGATGCCGGTGTCGAGCTTGGCGGGCTTGGTGCGCTTGGTGGCCGATGCACCCTTCAATTCGGGCGCGGTGTCGACGATGGTCAGCGCGACGCTGGTCGGCACCTGCAGCGCGACCGGTGCGTCGTCGATCAGTTGCACGTAATAACCTTCCACCCCTTCGACGATGTACGCCGCGCTGTCGCCGACCACATCGGGATCGAGCGTGTAGGGCGTGTAATCCTCGGCGTCGAGGAACACGAAGGCGTCGCCGTCCTTGTAGGAAAAGTTCGCGGCGCGGCGCGTCAATTCCATTTCCTTCAAGTCATCGTCGGCGCGCAGGCTCAGGTCGAATTTGCGCCCGCCGGGGATCGAGTACAGCGTGAAGCGGAACGTGACGTTGCCACCGCGCGCGGTCGGCGCGCTACGCTCGAGGTCGCGCACCTGGTACACCGTGCCTTCGTGTTCGACTACGTTGCCTTTCTTGACGTCGGAAGCTTTCATGCTTGCGGGACTCGGGACTGGGGACTGGGGACTGGGGACTGGGGACGGACTTCATCTTCTGTCGTCATTCCGGACGCGGCGAAGCCGCGATCCGGAATCCATGTTGTTCTTGAGTTCGTCCAGGAAAGGCAAAATGGATTCCGGCCTGCGCCGGAATGACGGCGGTTATTTGGGCGCGAGTCTCACCGCGCCATCCAGCCGGATCACGCTGCCGTTGAGGTAGCGGTTGCCGAGGATGAACGCGACGGTTTCCGCGAACTCCTGCGGTTTGCCCAGTCGCGAAGGGAAGGGGATCGACGCGGACAGTGATTGCTGCACGGCTTCCGGCATGCCGTCCACCATCGGCGTCCAGAAGATGCCCGGCGCGATGGTCATCACACGGATGCCAAAGCGCGACAGTTCGCGCGCCATCGGCAAGGTCATGCCGACTACGCCGCCCTTTGAGGCCGAATACGCGGCCTGCCCGATCTGGCCTTCGTAAGCTGCGACCGAAGCGGTGTTGACGATCACGCCGCGCTCGCCGTCTTCATCCGGTTCGTTCGACTGCATCACTGCGGCCCCAGCCTTGGCGACATTGAAGCTGCCGACCAGGTTCACCATCACGGTGCCGGCGAAATTCTTCAGCGGCATCGGGCCGTCCTTGCCGAGCACGCGGCCCGAGCCGAGGATGCCCGCGCAATTCATCACCACGTTCAGGCCGCCCATGGCATCGCGCGCGGCGGCGACGTTGGCGGTGACGCCGTCCTCGCTGGTCACGTCGGTCTTGTAAAAGCTCGCGGCGCCGCCCATTTCCCGCGCAGCGGCCTGGCTTTTCTCTTCGTTGACGTCGAACAGCGCGACCTTGCCGCCGTGGGCGACGATGTGTTGCGCGACGGCGTGGCCGAGCCCGGATGCGCCGCCAGTGACGATGGCCCTCACCTTGTCCAGTTGCATGGGGTGCTCCTTTCAATCGCAAACAGGCGATTGTAGGGGAGGTGCGATCCAGCGGCGACTAAAGTTCGCGGATGAACCAACGGTCGCAGCCGTGGTGGCCGGTGCTGCCCATCGGCGCGCACAGCGGCGTGAAACCGTGCTTGCGATACAGCGCCTGCGCCGCATCCATGCCGGTCAGGGTTTCGAGATAGCAGCGCTTGAACCCGAACCCGCGCGCGGCGTCGAGGCAGCGCGTGATCATCGCCTGACCCGCGCCCAGCCCGCGCGCTTCGGGCAGAAAATACATCTTGCGCAGCTCGCAAACGTCGGCATCGCCGTTTTCCAGCGGCGCCACGCCGCCGCCGCCCACGACTTTGCCATCGACTTCCAGCACGAAATACGCGCTTCGCGGTTTCGCGTACGCCGCGCACATCGCGCCGACTTCCGCGTCGTGGATCGCGAAACCTGCGCCGCCCGCGCCGAATTCAGGCATCACGCTGCGGATGATTGCGGCGACGGCTGCATCGTCGCGCGGCTCGATCGGACGAATCAGAAAGGTGCGCGAAGCATCCATCACTCGCCCATCCTTGCGCGCGTCACGCGGCTCGACGTCGGCTTGCCCAATTGCTTCGCCAGCCACCAACCCGTTTCGACCAGCTTGTCCAGGTCGACCCCGGTTTCGATGCCCATGCCCTGCAGCATGTAGGCGACGTCCTCGCTGGCGACGTTGCCAGTTGCGCCCTTCGCATACGGACAGCCGCCGGTGCCGGAAACGGAACTGTCGACCACGCGCACGCCTTCTTCGAGGCAGACAAGGATGTTCGCGAGCGCCTGGTCGTAGGTGTCGTGGAAGTGCACGGCCAGCGCCTTCATCGGCACTTCGTGCGAGACCGCGTGCAGCATCGCGCGCGCCTTCACCGGCGTGCCGACACCGATGGTGTCGCCCAGCGAAATCTCGTCGCAGCCGAGGTCGTACAACCGCTTCGACACGCGCACCACGTCGCTTACGGGCACGTCGCCCTGGTACGGACAACCGAGCACCGTGGAAACGTAGCCACGCACGCGCACGCCTTCGGCGCGCGCGCGTTCCAGCACCGGACGGAAACGTTCGATCGATTCGTCGATCGAGGCGTTGATGTTCTTCTGGTTGAACGCCTCGCTGGCCGCCGTGAACACCGCGATGCTGGTGACGCCCGCGGCGCGTGCGCGGTCGTAGCCGAACATGTTCGGCACCAGCGCGGGGTAATCGACGCCGGGCCTGCGCGCGATGCCCGCATAGACTTCTTCGGCATCCGCGAGCTGCGGCACCCACTTTGGACTGACGAAACTGGTGGCTTCGATGGTCTCAAGTCCGCACGCGGAAAGCCGATCGATCAGTTCGATCTTGGTCGCGGTGGGAATCACCGTCTTCTCGTTCTGCAAGCCGTCGCGGGCGCCGACCTCGACGATGCGGACATGATTGGGGAGCATGCGTGATCCGGTTCGAAAGGCGAAGGGCTGCCGCGCGCCGCGTCTTGCCAGCGCACCCGCGGCAGCGTCAGGATGCGGCATCCTCGGCCACGTAATGATGCCATGACGGGTGGAATCCAAGGGCTGGACGCGCAGGCGCAGGCGCAATACGCGGCCGCCGCCGCAGCGCTCACGGCAGGCAAGCCACGCGAAGCCGCGACGCTGGTCAAGGCCCTGGTCGAGCAGGCACCTGCACATCCGGATGTCCTGCATCTGCTCGCGGGCATCCGCGGCCGGCTGGGCGATCATGCCGGTGCCGTGAACGCCGCGCGGCAGGCGCTGCACGCCCGTCCGGACGATGCCACGTTCTGCTGCACCCTGGGCAAGCAGTTCGCCGCCCTCGGGCAACTCGATGCCGCGATCGATGCGCTGCAGCGTGCGTGTGCGTTGCAGCCGGGACTCGCAATGGCCTGGTACAACCTCGGCGTGCTGCGGGTGCGCGCGGTGCGTTTCGCGGAGGCCGAAACGGCCTTGCGCAAAACGCTGGAGCTTGCGCCGCACAACCCGCAGGCGCGACTGCAACTTGCCGACCTTTTGAAGATGGCTGGGCGCGTCGATGCCGCCGCCGCAACTTGGCGCGAGGTGCTGGCCGCGCATCCCGCGAGCGGCGATGCCTGGTGGGGATTGGCCGATCTCGGGCAGGCTGGCGGCGACGACATTCCGGCGATGCAGGCGGCAATGCGCGATCCGCGCACCGGCGAACGCGATCGCATCGCGCTCGGCTTCGCGATCGCGCGCGTGCTGGACCGCAACGACCGCTGCGCCGAAGCGATGGGCGTGCTGAAGGAAATCCATGCGCACGCGCGCAAGCTGCAACCCTGGGACGCCGCCGGTTTCGCACGCGGACTCGACGCCGTGCTGGCCGCGTTCGCCAAGGCGGCACCAACTGCGTCAGAACGCGGACGCGGCGCGATCTTCATCGCGAGCTTGCCGCGTTCGGGTTCGACGCTGACCGAGCAGGTCCTGGCGGCGCATTCGCAGGTCGAGGCCTCCGGCGAATTGCGCGACCTACCGCAGGTGCTGGCGGAAGAGTCGCGGCAGCGCGGGCGTCACTACCCCGATTGGGTCGCTTCGATGAGCGATGACGACTGGCGGCGGCTGGGCGAGCGCTATCTCGAACGCACCGCGCGTTGGCGCGCCAGCAAGCCGTTTTCCACCGACAAGCTGCCGGGCAACTGGCTGCACATCGGCGCGATCCGCGCGATGCTGCCGGGTGCGAAGGTGATCGTGTGCCGCCGCGATCCGCTGGAAACCTGCTTCTCCTGCTATCGCCAGTACATGAGCGCGGACGGGCAGGGTTGGACGCATCGCTTCGAGGATTTGGCCGCGTACCGGAATGGCTTCGATCGCGTGGTCCAGCAGTGGCAGGCGCGTTACCCGGGGTTCGTGTACATGCAGGATCACGAGAACCTGCTGGCCGATCCGGACACCGGCGTGCGTGCGCTGCTGGCATTCTGCGGCCTCGGTTTCGAGGATGCCTGCCTTGCGTTCGGGACAGGTTCGCGCGAAGTGCGCTCACCCAGCGCGATGCAGGTGCGCGAGCCTTTGCGCCGCGACACCGCGCGCGCGCCACGCTATGGCGCGTTGCTCGATCCGCTCAGGAATGCGCTGGGTTTCGTGGACATCGCGAGCTGGAGCCACTGAGCCTACGAATTCGCGAAACGCACCAGCACCGCGTCGGCTTCCACGAAATCGCCGGCGCTGGCCGACAGCGCATCGAGCGTGCCCGCGCGCGGCGCTTTCAGCGACAACTCCATCTTCATCGCTTCCATCACCAGCAGTTCCTGGCCGGCTTCCACCTTGTCGCCGGCCCTGGCCTTGACCAGCACGATGCGGCCGGGCATCGGCGCGGTGATCTGGTTGGCGCCGGCGTCGTCGCTCGCTTCCCACGCGAACGCCGGTACGCGTTCGAAGCGCCAGCGGGTTCCGTTCGCATCATGCAGCAGTACGCGCGATGCATCCGCGCGAACGCCAAAGCGGCGCGCTTCGCCATCGAAACGCGCGTTGAGGGTTGCACCGTCCCAATGCGCGCCTTCAACACTGCACTTCGCATCACCGGCTTGCAGCTTGTAGCGGCCCGCGTGGCCGCGCGCCTCCACTTCGTGGCGCTGGCCGCCCACCGCCAACGCGACAATGCGCTTGCCGGCATGGCCAATGCGCCACGCATCGGAGGTGTTCCATGGCGAGTGCGGATCGGATGCGTCTGCTTTGCTTGAATGTTCGTCCTGCAACAACGCTGCGACGGCCGCCGCGAATACTGTGGATGTTTCTGGTTGCGTGTCGCCCGCAACGAATTCGTCCAGATGCCGGTCCAGATAGCCGGTATCGATGGTGTGCTCGACGACGCTCGGATGCCGCACCAGCCGTTCCAGGAAGGCGACGTTCGATTTCGGTCCGGCGATTTCGCATGCGGCCAGCGCTTCGCGCATGCGTTGCAATGCCGAAGGACGATCAACGTCCCACACGATCAGCTTGGCGATCATGGGGTCGTAGAAGATCGTCACCGTGTCGCCCTCGGCCACGCCGCCGTCGAGGCGCACGTGGGTCGAGGGCTGGGGCAACGCCAGCCGCGTCAGCTTGCCCGAGCTTGGCAGGAAACCGTGGTCGGGGTCTTCCGCGTACAGGCGCACTTCGATCGAATGGCCGCGCGAACGCACCTGCTCCTGAGTCCATGGCAGTGGTTCGCCATCGGCTACGCGCAGTTGCCACTCGACCAGGTCGATGCCGTGGGTCATTTCCGTGACCGGGTGTTCGACCTGCAGGCGCGTGTTCATTTCCATGAAATGGAAGTCGCCTTCGGGACCGACGATGAATTCCACCGTGCCGGCGCCGACGTAGTTCACGGCCTTCGCTGCCGCAACCGCCGCCGCGCCCATCGCGGCACGGCGCTCCGCATCGAGGAAAGGCGAGGGCGTTTCCTCCAGCACTTTCTGGTAGCGGCGCTGCGCCGAACACTCGCGTTCGTCGATGTGGATGATGTTGCCGTGGCGGTCGCCGAACACCTGGAACTCGATGTGGCGCGGATGCTCGATGTAGCGTTCCAGCAGCATCGATGCGTCGCCGAACGAAGCTTTCGCGACGCGCTGTGCGGTGGCCAGCGCGTCGGGAAACTCGGCGTCGCTGCGAACGATCTGCATGCCCTTGCCGCCGCCGCCCGCCGACGGTTTGATGATCAACGGATAGCCGATCTCGTGCGCTTGCTTGGCGAGGAATGCGTAGTCCTGGTTGTCGCCGTCGTAGCCCGGCACCAGCGGCACGTCGTGTTTCGCCATCAGGTGCTTGGCGGCGGCCTTCGAGCCCATCGCCTCGATGCTTTCGGGATCGGGGCCGATGAACACAACTCCCGCTTCCCTGCACGCGCGCGAGAAGCCCGTGTTCTCCGAAAGAAAACCGTAACCGGGATGGATCGCCTGTGCGCCGGATTTTTTCGCGGCTTCGATGATCGCGTCGCCGCGCAGGTACGACTCGTCGGGACGCGGCCCGCCGATCGGCCAGGCTTCGTCGGCCAGCCGCACGTGCTGCGCGTCGCGGTCGGCTTCGGAATACACCGCGATGGTGTGAATGCCGAGCCGGCGGCAGGTGCGGATCACGCGGCATGCGATCTCGCCGCGGTTGGCAATCAGGATTTTTTCAAACATTTCTGGACACGGATAAGGGCGGATCAAAGCGGATGGGGTGCAACAGTACCGAAAATCCGGCGCTTGAACTGGGGATGCAGGCCAAAGTTCATCAACAGCCCGACCCGGATGCCGGTCGCCTTCAGATAATTGACGAGCTGGACCTCATGTGCCGGAGCCAATCGCGAGACGGCCTTGATCTCCACGATCAGCCGATTCTCCACGAGCAGGTCCGCACGGAACTCACCGACAGTATGCCCACGAAATTGCACACGCAAGGGTGCCTGTTGCACGGCAACAATGTCGGTTTCACGAAGCGCCAGCGCGAGTGCGTTTTCGTAAACGCTTTCCAGAAATCCATGGCCGAGTTCGTTGTAGACGGCATAGAAAACACCAATCACGCGTTCCGTCAAATCTGCTTCCGCTAATGCCTTATCCGCGTTCATCCGTGTTTATCCGTGTCGAACGATGATTTTCCCTGCCGAAGCGCGCCGCATGATGCTATTCGCCCTCCCAGTAATCGCGCGCGTCTTCGTGCCGCGCAAGATGACGCATGCGCGTGTGCAATCCGCTTCCGTCTTCCGGCAAATCCTCGTAGACGCCGAACTTGCCGGAATCGGGGTATTCGCAGACTTCGACCTGCGCCATCGTGCTGACGCTGAGGTAACGCATTTCCGTGTCGCCGGTGTTGATGATCTGGTGCGCGGTTTCCGGGCCGCCGGTGGGGCAGGCCACGACGTCACCCGCCCGCAGCGGCATGCGCTCATTGCCGTAACGCAATTCGCCGGTGCCTGCGAGGATGAAGAACATTTCTTCTTCCGCGCGATGGCTGTGGAACGGGCAGTTGCGCTTGCCCGGCGCGACGATGCTTAGGTTGTAGCCGAGCTTGCGCGCGCCGATGCGGCTGCCGATTGCGGCGCGGCGGATGTCGTACTGGCCGGCATTCGGGCCGCGCGGCGCGCGCTCCTTGCTGATCGGCTGCACTTCGAGATCGGCGAGATTGATGACGGGGATCCGCATGTCGCTTCCTCGGCTACTCGCCTTCCCAGTAATCGCGCGAATCGCCGGCACGTCCGATGTGCGCGAACATTTGCGGCCGTCCGTCCGGACCCGCGCCGAAGAATCCCAGCACGCCGAATTTTCCGGAGTCGGGGTAGTCACAGATTTCCGGCGACTCGGCTGTGCTGACCGCCAGCACCTTGAGTTCCGCGTCGCCCGTGTTGTGCAACTGGTGCGCGGTTTCCGGGCCGCCGGGCGGACAGGCGATGACGTCGCCGGCGCGAACCGCGAACGTCGCTTGTCCGATGCGAATCTCGCCGGTGCCTTCCAGCACGAAGAACATTTCCTCGTTGACGCGGTGGTTGTGGAAGGGATAGGCGCGCTTTCCGGGTGCGATCGCGGTGACGTTGTAGCCCAACTTGCGCGCGCCCATCACGCGGCCGAGTTCCGCGCGCCGGCCTCCGTAGCGTTCGGCGGGCATTTCGGCGCCCATCCGGCGCGAGTTTTCGGCGAGGTCGGTGTACTGCGCGTCGGCGATGTTCAGAACGGGTTTCATGGTTCGCCCTCGAAGTGAGTGAGTGCAGCCTGATCCACCGCTGTTGCCAGCGTCATGTCAGCAGCGGCTCATTCCGGTGCGTGGCAGACCGCTTCGACGTTGTGGCCGTCCAGGTCCAGCACGAACGCGCCGTAATAATGTTCGTGGTAGTGCGGCCGCAGGCCTGGCTTGCCATTGTCGCGGCCTCCCATCGCGAGTGCGGCACGGTGGAACGCGTCCACGTCGGCGCGTGTCTTCGCGGTGAACGCGATATGGAAGCGCCCGCGCAGCATGCCTTCGCCGTCGCCGATCCAGAAGTAGGGCTTGCCGTTCTCGCCGAAGCCCGCGTGCGAGCTGCCGCCGGTCTCCTCGGCGGTCACCTCCATCACGACGCCGATGCCGAGCGGCTCCAGCGCCGCCTCGTAGAACTTCCGGCTGGCGAGGAAATTGGAAACCGCGAACCCGATGTGGTCGAGCATGGTGCTACTCCTTCAGCCATGGCGGCGAATGTTTTTCGAGAAACGCTGACAGGCCCTGCTGGCCTTCCGGCGACACGCGCAGGCGCGCGATCAAGGCCGCGTTTTCGATGTCGATGCGTTCGGCCGATTCGTTCGTCATGCCGGCCGTGCGCAGGGCGAGTTGCTTGGCTTCGTGTTGCGCGACCGGCCCGCCCTTGGCGAGATGATGCAACTGACGATCGACGGCATCGTCCAGCTTGTCGGCCGGCACGCATTGATGCAGCAGCCCGATGCGCGCAGCTTCGGTGGCGTCGAAGATTTCCGCGCTGACGAACAGGCGCCGCGCCTGCCGCGGCCCGATCGCCTGCACCACGTAAGGTGCGATGGTGGCGGGAACGAGACCGAGCTTCACTTCGCTCAGCGAAAACTTCGCGCCCTCGACGCCGATCGCGAGGTCGCAGCATGCGACCAGCCCGACGCCGCCGCCGTAAGCGGCGCCGTTGACGCGCGCGAGCGTGGGTTTCGGGAAGAATTGCAGCGTGCGCAGGAGCTTCGCAAGGCGCAGTGCGTCCTCGCGGTTTTCGTCCGCACTGGCCGTCGCCATGCGCCGCATCCAGTTGAGGTCGGCGCCGGCCGAGAAGGTCGCGCCGGTGCCGGTCAGCACCAGCGCGCGCAGGCTCGCGTCCGCCGCAAGCGATTCCAGCGCGGCCGTGGTCTCGGCGATCAGGGTGTCGTCGAAGGCGTTGTGGACCTGCGGACGGTCCAGCGACAGGATCGCCACCGCGCCATTCCGTTCGAGTCGGATCGTTTCGGGCATGGATCGCACCGGCCAAAAGCGCAAGGATAGCCGGTCGCCGGAAACCGGCTTGCGCGACAGCGGAATGAACGGCGGCGAACGCCGCGGGTTGCGTTACTAAATGCGAACGATTAGCATTTGCCGAAGACAAATGCGGGCGCAAGCCCTGTGGAGTCGAGGAATGCGCGGGTCGAAAAGGTTGCCGGTCCTGATGTTCGCGTGCGCTGCCGCGTTCGCGGCACAAGCGCAGGCCGAGGGCACGCCCGAATTCCACCTCGTCCTGCAGGACCACAAGTTCGAACCGGCGACGCTGAAGGTGCCGGCCAATACCAAGTTCAAGGTGCTGGTGACCAATCGCAACGCGACGCCCTCCGAATTCGAAAGCGCCGATTTCAACCGCGAGAAGATCGTGTTGCCGAACAGCACCATCACCGTGTTCATCGGGCCGCTGGACAAGGGCACCTACAGATTCTTCGATGATTTCAACCATGCCGCCACGGGCACGCTGGTGGCGGAGTAAGCCATGTTGGGTATCGCACTGCTGGTCTTCCGCGAAGTCCTGGAAGCTGCATTGATCGTGACCGTGGTCGCGGCGGCCACCCGCGGTGTGCCGCGGCGCAGCGTGTTCGTGGGCGGCGGCATCGCGCTGGGCGTGATCGGCGCCGTCGTCGTCGCCGTGTGCATGGGCTTCATCGAAGGTTCGCTGGGCGGCATCGGACAGGAAGTGTTCCAGGCCGCCGTGTTGCTGACGGCGGTGGTGATGATCGGCTGGCATGTCACCTGGATGTCCAGCCATGGCAAGGAAATGGTGCAGCAGATGCAGCGCGTCACCGACTCGGTGAAGGCCGGTTCGAGTTCGATTGCGATCCTGCTGGCCGTGGTCGCGCTGGCCGTGTTGCGCGAAGGTTCGGAAGTGGTGCTGTTCCTGTTCGGAATGGCCGCGGGCGGCGCCGGCAAGCTGGGCTTCATCGGTGGCGTGCCGCTGGGGCTCGCCGGTGGCGCGGCTGTCGGGTTCGCGTTGTATTTCGGGTTGCTGCGCATCCCGATCCGCTATTTCTTCAGCGCGACCAACTGGATGCTGGTAGTGCTCGCCAGCGGACTCGCGGCGTCGGCCGCCGGGTTCCTGATCCAGGCCAACCTGCTGCCCGCGTGGGGCAACCAGCTCTGGGACACCTCGTGGCTGCTCAGCAACCAGTCGATCGTCGGCCAGGCGGTGCACGTGCTCACCGGTTACGAAGCGCGCCCGGCCGGCATGCAGCTGGTGTTCTGGATCGTCACCTTCGTGGTGCTGGTCGCCGGCATGCGCTTGATGTCGATGCGGATGGCGGCGCAGAAGCGGCGCGCGAAGTCGACCAATCGGTCTGCTGTCTCGACCGGCGCCACGCGCGCGGCCTGATTCGCCGTCAAGAGCCACGGCTTTCCGTTACCAGGGGATCTGTCGTCCCAGATAATCGAGGTAGCGCAACCCCGGCCTTCCGGTTTGCGCATCCATGACGTCCGCGAGGTTGGGAATACTGTCGGCGATCGTGAGCCGCGCATCCGGACCGCCCATGTCGGTACGCACCCAGCCCGGAGCCATCAGCAGCAACGTTCGCGGAAGGTGGGCGTGGCGCGCGGCGAAGCTGCGCATGAACATGTTGAGCGCGGCCTTGCTGCCGCGGTAGACATCCTCGTGGCCGTTCTCGTTGTTGGCGATGCTGCCGCGTCCGGATGACATGACGCCGATCGTGCCGTCTGGTCGTACTACGTCTTGGAGCGCCTCGATGACACGCAAGGGGCTCAAGGCGTTCGTGACCATCACGCGCACGAACTCTTCGGTCGAAACCTCCGCGGCCGTTTCGTGATGGGCCGTCGTGACGCCGGCATTGACGAACAGCATGTCGAACTGCCTCGCGGCCAGGCGCGCGCGCAATGCGTCCACCTGATCCTGGCGATTGATGTCGACGCGCTCGATTTCGAGCCGGCCAACGTGGGCTTGCGCGAGATCGTGCAGGCTGGAAGGACGGCTGTCGCGCTCGGTGGCAACCACCCGCCACCCGCGTTTCAGGTATTCCTCGGCCAACGCAAGGCCGAGGCCGCGCGAAGCGCCTATGAGCAGGAGTTGCTTGCTTGAAGAACGAAGCGGCATGTGTTGTATCCGTGTCAGATGTGCAGCGGGTATAAACCACGACTGCCTGCAGCCGTGGTTCCGTGACGCTGCATTCAATCGTGCTTGCCGCCGGCGGCGATTTCGCGCGCGGCGCGTTCGAGGATCGCGACCACGCGCTCGGCTTCGGCCTTGTCCCATTTCGAAACGCGCATGGCCAACGCATGCTTCAGCGCGTGCACCGCGTCGCGGATCGCCATCGGTGTGGCGAGCTTCGCCGCGAAACGCGCCTTGCGTTCGGTGTCTTCCATGACGGCTTCGACGACGCCACGGTTTTCGTCCAGAAATGCGCGTCCTTCGTTGGTGATGGCGTAGCGCTTGCGGCCGCCTTCTTCGCTTTGAGCGGCGACGTAGCCCATCTCTTCGAGCAGGGTGAGCGTGGGATAGACCGTGCCGGGACTCGGCGAATACTGGCCGTGGAACATGTCCTCGATGGTGCGGATCAATTCGTAGCCGTGGCGCGGCTCCTGTTCGATCAGCGCCAGCAACAGCAACTTCAGGTTGCCGTGGCCGAACATGCGGCCGCCGCCGCGACGACCGCCGCCGCGCAAGCCGTCCCATTCCGCGAAGGATCCGAAATCATCATGGCGGTGGCGCCCCCCGCCGAATGGACCGCGGCCAGCGTGACGAGTGCGCGGATCATCGGGATCGCCATCCCAGTCAAATGCGTGGAGCCGGTGCATGGCGTGGAGCGTATGGTGGAGTTTGTCGTGCAGGTGCATGAGCAGGATTCCATATTGTTGAGAGCGTATTTAAGATATATCTAAATTATATCGAAAGCAACAGGTATCTGGGCCCGTGCCTCGAATCACGATCGTGGAATGGGGACATTCGAGTGAAGCCGCAGCGTACGGCACGCCGCGGCGGCGTTACATCCGGAACACGCCGTAGCGCTCGGGTTCGATCGGTGCGTTCATCGCTGCGGAAATGGCAAGGCCGAGCACGCGGCGCGTGTCGGCCGGGTCGATGATGCCGTCGTCCCATAGCCGCGCACTGGAATAGTACGGGCTACCCTGGCGTTCGTACTGTTCGCGGATCGGGGCCTTGAAGGCGTCTTCTTCTTCCTTCGACCAGGACTTGCCGACGGCTTCGATGCCATCGCGCTTGACCGTTGCCAGCACGCTCGCGGCCTGCTCGCCGCCCATCACGCTGATGCGCGCATTCGGCCACATCCACAGAAACCTTGCACCGTAGGCGCGGCCGCACATCGCGTAGTTGCCGGCGCCGAAGCTGCCGCCGATCACCACGGTGAACTTCGGCACATGCGAACAGGCGACCGCGGTGACCATCTTGGCACCGTCCTTGGCGATGCCGGCCTGCTCGTATTTCTTGCCGACCATGAAGCCGGTGATGTTCTGCAGGAACACCAGCGGCACGTTGCGCTGGTTGCACAGCTCGATGAAGTGCGTGCCCTTGAGTGCGCTCTCGGAAAACAGGATGCCGTTGTTGGCGACGACGCCGGCCGGGTAGCCGTGGATGTGCGCGAAGCCGGTGACCAGCGTCTTGCCGTAGCGCGCCTTGAACTCGTGGAACTCGGAGCCGTCGACGATGCGCGCGATCACTTCGCGGATGTCGAACGGGCGGCGCGTGTCTTCAGGAATCACGCCGTAGAGTTCTTCCGCGGCATATTTCGGCTCGCGCGGTTCAGCCAGCGCCAGCGGCATGCTCTTCTTGCGGTTCAGCACGGCGACGATGTCGCGCGCGATCGAGAGCGCGTGCGCGTCATCCTCGGCGAAATGATCGGCGACGCCGGAAATGGACGTATGGACGTCCGCACCGCCCAGCGTTTCCGCGTCGACCACTTCGCCGGTCGCGGCTTTCACCAGCGGCGGACCACCGAGGAAGATCGTGCCCTGGTTCTTCACGATGATGGTCTCGTCGCTCATCGCCGGCACGTAAGCGCCGCCCGCGGTGCACGAGCCCATCACCACCGCTATCTGCGGGATGTTCAGCGCCGACATGCGCGCCTGGTTGTAGAAGATGCGGCCGAAATGTTCCTTGTCGGGGAACACTTCGTCCTGCAGCGGCAGGAAGGCGCCGCCGGAATCGACCAGGTAGATGCAGGGCAGGCGGTTTTCCAGCGCGACTTCCTGCGCGCGCAGGTGCTTCTTCACC
Source organism: Rhodanobacteraceae bacterium (assembly GCA_030167125.1). Lineage (NCBI taxonomy): Bacteria > Pseudomonadati > Pseudomonadota > Gammaproteobacteria > Lysobacterales > Rhodanobacteraceae > Rhodanobacteraceae bacterium. Next base: position 1,412,395 of record CP126531.1, on the reverse strand, counting down.
GTGATCGGGAAATACGTGCCACCCTTCACCGTGGCGTCGTTGGCGACCACCATCACTTCGCAGCCGTTGATGCGGCCGATGCCGGTGATGAGCCCCGCGGCGGGCGCCGCATCGTCGTACATGCCGTGGGCGGCCAGTGGCGACAGTTCCAAGAATGGCGAACCGGGATCGAGCAGGGCACGAATGCGTTCGCGCGGCAGCAGCTTGCCGCGCGCGACGTGCTTATCGCGCGCTTTCGCGCCGCCACCCTCCGCGGTGCGCGCCAGCTGGGCTTTCAACTCGTCGGTGAGCTTGCGCAGGTTCGCGGCGTTGCCACGGAAAGCTTCGCTTTTGCTGTCGACGGCGGTGGAAAGGACGGTCATGGTCGGTTCCGTGGCGGGCGCAGGCGCATCAACCGGACATTCTATCGGTTGTTGCCGCGAAGGCCGAAACCACCGATCGGTTGTCGCAAGGCCAAAAAAAACCGGCCGCACGAGGCGGCCGGTTCGGTACGGCGGTGGAGCGAAAGGATCAGTGACCCTTCATCGCGTCCTTGGCCTTGTTCGCGGCGTCCTTCGCGGCGTCGGCAGCCTGGCCCGCCTTGTGGGCGGCGTCCTTCATGGCGTCCATCGCGCTGGCCTGGGTGGAGGCCGGGGCGGGTGCGGTGCTGCTCGGGGCCGGCGCGGCGGTCGAAGCCGGAGCGGCTTCCATCGCGCTCGAAGCTGCGCTCGCTGCTGAAGCCGCAGCACCCGCGGCTTCGGAAGCCGCGCTGGCAGCCTGCGACGCGGCGCTGGCGGCGGCCGAGGCGGCGCTGGCCGCGTTCTGCTGCGCTTCATTGGCAGCCGACTGGTCGCCGGAATTGTTGCCGCAGGCCGACAAGGACAGAGCCATTGCAGTGGCGACGGCAGCCACGAGTACGGTACGAGTCAACTTCATTGGAGATCTCCTGGATTGGGCCGTGGAAAGCCACGGAAGTGGCCCGCGTATTAAACCGCGTCTGGCTGAATAACGCCAGCATCCGGCTTTTTACGGGCAAATAACGTTCAGTCGCCGCTTACGGCCTTGGGGGTACAACCCCGCAGCCGCGCAACACCTCAAATCAGTTCGATCGCGATCGCGGTGGCTTCGCCGCCACCGATGCACAGCGACGCCACGCCGCGCTTCTTGCCCGCATGTTTCAGCGCGTGCAGCAGCGTCACCACGATGCGCGCACCGGTGCAGCCGATCGGATGGCCGAGCGCGCAAGCGCCGCCGTGCACGTTGAGTTTCTCGTGCGGAATCGAAAGGTCTTTCATCGCGGCCATCGCGACCACCGCGAAAGCCTCGTTGACCTCGAACAGGTCGACGTCGCCGACTTTCCAGCCGGCCTTCTGCAAAACCTTTTCGATCGCGCCGACCGGTGCGGTGGTGAACCACTGCGGTTCCTGCGAATGCGTGGCGTGCGCGACGATGCGCGCCAACGGTTGCACGCCGCGCGCCTTGGCGTCGTCCGCGGAAAGCAGCACGACCGCCGCGGCACCGTCCGAAATACTGGAAGAACTCGCCGCCGTCACCGTGCCGTTTTCCTTCCGGAACGCCGGTTTCAATGTCGGGATCTTCGCGGGATCGACCTTGCCGGGCGTCTCGTCGACCGACACGGCAACATCGCCCTTGCGGCCCGGCACCGTCACCGTCGCGATCTCGTCGGCGAACGTGCCGGACTTCACCGCCTCCTGCGCGCGACGCACCGATTCGGCGGCGAACGCATCCTGTTCCTCGCGCGTGAAGTGATACTTGTCGGCACAGGACTCGGCGAACACACCCATCGACTTGCCGTCGTAAGGATTGGTCAGGCCGTCCCACGCCATGTGGTCGACCATCGCGCCGTCGCCGTAGCGGATGCCGGTGCGCACCGCCGCCATGTGCGGCGCGTTGGTCATCGACTCCATGCCGCCGGCGACCACCACGCTGGCGGAGCCGGCCTTGATCAGGTCGTGTCCCAGCATGATCGCCTTCATTCCGGAACCGCACACCTTGTTGAGGGTGGTGCAGCCCGTCGAAGGCGGAAGGCCGGCCGCGAGTGCCGCCTGGCGCGCGGGCGCCTGGCCAAGATTGGCTGGCAGCACGCAGCCCATCAGCACTTCGCCGATATCGGCCGGCGCAATCCCGGATTGCTGCAGTGCCGCGCTGATCGCGGCGGCGCCGAGCTTCGGTGTCGGGAAACCGGTGAACTGGCCGAGGAACGCGCCGATGGGCGTGCGTTTGGCGGCGGCGATGACGATGTCGGACATTGCAGGACTCCAGGATGCCGAGTGGTGAGCTGAGCAGTGCGAGCGGCGGCTTTGGCTTGGTGAATTGTTGCGTTGCGAATTGAGCCGCGCTGCCAAACAGCGTCGGCTTGAATGAGCCGTTTTCGCGTTGCGCAATTATGGGGGGAATGCTGCGCTGCCGCAAACGCCGCGTCTGGCCCGCCGCAATACATGGGTGCAGAATGCGTCGTGCACAACCGGGGCGAAAACAACACCGTGGAGGGAGGCGTGGCGATGCGCAAGTTCGGAAGAATCGGCTGGACCGTTCCGGCGTTGCTTGTCCTTGCCCTGGGCGCTTGCGGCGGCGGCGGCGGCGTTCGCAGCGTGCCGACCAGCACGGCCCCACCGACGACGCCCTCCACGCCGCAGCCGCCGATCGACGCGCAGTTGTCGCTCACCAACACGTATGCCGCGCACGACGCCGGTTACACCGGCGCGGGCGTCATCATCGGCATCGTCGACAGCGGCATCATGCGCAGCAATCCCACGGTGGCCGGGCGCGTTCTGCAGGAATACATCGACGTCGACCCCACGCAAAACAACACCAGCATCGACGACGTGGTCGGCCACGGAACGTGGGTGTCCGAAATCGCGGCCGGTGCGCCGTTTGCGAACTTCCCCGGCGGCATCGCACCGGGCGCGGACCTGGTGTCGGCGCGCATCATCGACGACAACGCGCCCGACGACAACGGCAGTACGCCCCCGACCACCGTCACCGCCGCGGACGCGCAGTTCTTCCAGTCGGTCAACCAGCAATTGATCAGCTCCGGCGTCAAGGTGATGAACAATTCCTGGGGCGGCATCACCTGGGACACCACCAATGCCAGCGTGAACCAGGCGTTCGACGCCGCCTACAGCCCGTTCGTCAACCAGCAGGGCGGGTTGGTGGTGTTCGCCGCCGGCAACGATTCGCAGGCCAACCCCAGCACCATCGCCGCATTGCCAAGCGTCGCGCCCGACCTCGAAAAAGGCTGGCTGACGGTGGTCGCGGTCAACAGCAACGATCCCACCCAGCTCGACAGCTACTCGAACAAGTGCGGCATCGCGATGGATTACTGCCTCGCCGCGCCCGGCGACGTCATCGTGCTGGACAAGGACACCCTAGCAAGCACGACCAATCCGAAGTACTACATCGTCGAAGGCACTTCGCTGGCCGCGCCGCAGGTGACCGGCGCCGCCGCACTGGTGTGGCAGGCGTTCCCGTACTTCACCAACGACCTGGTTCGGCAGACGCTGCTCGGCACCGCCGATCCGCTGGGCGGTTCGCAACCGAACCCCACGTTCGGTTACGGCGAACTCGATGTCGGCAAGGCGGTGCAGGGGCCGGCGCAATTCAACTGGGGCGACGTCAATGTATCGTTCGACGGCATCACGTCGACGTGGAGCAACAACATCAGCGGCGCGGGCGGCCTGATCAAGAACGGCACCGGCACGCTGGTCCTGACCGGTTCCAACACCTACCAGGGTGGAACCCAGGTTTTGGGCGGCACCCTGCAATCGAACATCGCGCTGCCCGGCAACGTTACCGTCGGGAGCGCCGGAACCCTGGATGCCGTTCCCGGAGTTGGCGGTTCGCTTTCCAACGCGGGCACCGTCGTGGTGCCGGGCAGCGTGACCGAGGTCGGCGGCAACTACACGCAGACCAGCACCGGCGTGCTTTCGATCAATCTCGGCGCGATGCTGCAGGTGACGGGTGCCGCCCAGCTTGGCGGCACCTTGAACATCCTCGGCGCGATCCCGGGCTACATCAGCAACAACCACACGGACGTCCTGATGGCCAACAGCATCAGCGGCACGTTCGCGCAACTCACGACGTCGCCCGGCGTGTTCCTCAACACCGCCATCCAGTACACCGCGAACGACGTCTGGCTCGACACCACCAGCCTCAGCATCACGCAGGCGGCGCAGGCGATGGCGATCACCGACGCGGCTTCTTCGGCGGCGGCCGTGCGTGTGCAAAACGGTTTCGATGCGATCAATGCGCGCATCACCGCGGGCGGTTCCGTGGCGAGCGGCGTACTGCAAGGCGCGGGTGCGATCCAGCACGCGGCGACGCCGGCGTCTGCGCGCGCGACGCTGCAAAGCCTGTCCGGCCAGTTGCACGCGGCCAGCGCGGCGATGCTGTTCGATGGCATGGATGCCGCCGACAGCGCATTGTCGCGGCACTTCGACGACCTGCTCGACGGACAGCTACGACCGGGCGCTTGGTACGGCAGTCTCGGCTGGCAGGGCGACCTGCAGCGTGCCGGCTACGCGGGCGCGACCTTCCAGAGCGACGGCAGCATCATCGGCGCGGATTTCCGCGTCGGCACGCACGCGCTGCTGGGTTATGCGCTGGGTGAAAGCCGCGGTTACGGACAACTCGACGGCGCGTGGGACCACAACCAGACCTGGTCCGACCACGTGATGGTGTACGGCGGACTTTCCAATGGCCCGTGGTACGCGAACGCGCGCATCGGCGGCGGCTGGTATCGCGCCGACATGCAGCGCCTGCTGCTGCTCGGTGCGCTCGACGCGCCGCTCGGCAGCGCGATGTCGGGCCGCTATACGGCGGGAATGCTGGAAGGCGGTTATCAGTGGCGCGCCGGATCAACACAGATCACGCCGTTCGTGGACGCGCGTTACCAGCAATTGCGCCAGGGCGCGTTCGCGGAAACGGGCGGTTACGGGTTCGGACTGAAGGCGGACAGCCGCACGGTCGGACGTCTGCAAACGGGACTCGGCTTGCGTGCGCAGCGCAACCTGCGCCTCGGCAATGGCATGTGGATGCAGTTCGATGGCAGCGCGGCGTGGTGGCACGCGCTGCACCAGTACGGCGATGCGTTCGACGCCAGCTTCACCGGCTTCGACGACTGGATGCCCGTCGACGGCATCGGCTTGTCGCGCGACGAATCGGTGTTGCGCGCCGGCGTATCGCTGTGGCCGACGCGTGCGTTCGGTCTGCGTCTCGGGTTCACCCGCGAGCAGGGATCGCGCCAACAATCCAGCAGCGCGATGTTGCAGGGAACGTTCGCTTTCTGACGTGTGTCACCCCCTTCCGAAGGAAGGGGGTCGATGCGAAGCATCGGGGGGATGTCCACGGTGCCGCCCAAGCACCATCCCCCTTACGCGCTTCGCTCGCGAAGGGGGAAGAAAAGAGTCACGCATTACCGTAAAACAATTCGCGCCCGATCAGCATGCGGCGGATTTCGTTGGTGCCGGCGCCGATCTCGTACAGCTTGGCGTCGCGCAGGATGCGGCCGGTGGGGAATTCGTTGATGTAGCCGTTGCCGCCCAGCGACTGGATGGCTTCGAGCGCGACGTCGACGGCGTTGCGCGACGACAGCAACAGGCACGAGGCCGGATCGATGCGCGACTTCACGCCCGCGTCGAACTGCTGCGCGACCATGTACGCGTAGGCGCGTGCCGATTGCAGCGCGGTGTACATGTCGGCGATCTTGGCCTGCATGATCTCGAACGTGCCGATCGGCGCGTTGAACTGCTTGCGCTCGCGCACGTAGGGCAGGGCGATGTCCAGCGCGGCCTGCATCAAGCCAAGCGGCCCGCCGGAAATCACCAGTCGCTCCGTGTCGAGGCCGCCCATCAGCACGCGCACGCCTTCGTTGACTTCGCCGACGCGATTCGCGTCCGGGATTTCGCAATCCTCGAACACCAGTTCGCAGGTGTTTGAGCCGCGCATCCCGAGCTTGTCGAGCTTCTGCGCGGTGCGGAAGCCCTTCATGCCTTTCTCGACGATGAAGGCGGTGATGCAGCGGCTGCCTGCGGTGCGGTCGGCGGTGCGCATGTACACCAGCACCACGTCGGCGTCGGGGCCGTTGGTGATCCACATCTTGTTGCCGTTGGCGATCCAGTGGTCGCCGCGCTTCTCGGCCTTGCACTGCATCGAACCCACCACGTCCGAGCCGGCGCCGGGTTCGCTCATCGCCAACGCGCCGACGAATTCGCCGGAGCACAGTTTCGGAATGTATTTCTTCCGCTGCGCCTCGCTGCCATTGGCATACACGTTGGAGACGCACAGGTTGGAATGGGCCACGTAGGACAACCCGACCGAACCCGACGCGCGCGAGATTTCTTCCATCGCGACCAGGTGCGCGAGAAAGCCCATCCCGCTGCCGCCGTATTCGGCCGGCACGGTGATGCCGAGCAGCCCCATCTCGCCCAGCTTCTTCCACAGGTCGGAAGGAAACAGGTTGTCGCGGTCGATCTGGTCCGCGCGCGGCGCGATTTCCTTCTCCGCGAAGGCGTGCACGCTTTCGCGCAGGAGGTCGATGTCTTCGCCGAGTTGGAAGGGTCGCATGGAGGGGCTAGGGACGAGTAGTGAGGGTGCAGGGCTGGATTGTCTCGCAAGTTGCAAACTCGCGCAGACATGGCATCCGTGCGCCCTCGCTACTCCCACCTCGTCCCTGCTTCATCACTGCCCCCGCATCCTGCCCTTGAACCGCGTGCCGTCGGTGCCCATCGTCGGCAGCTTGATCTTGCCGACGGCGTTGATGCGTTCCTCGGCCATGCGGTCGGCGGCCTTGTAGGTGGGGATGCCATCGCGGTCGGCGATCTGGAAGATGCGGCCGACGTTGTAGTAGATGCTGCGCATCATCCGCATCGCGCGTTCGCGGTTGTAGCCGTCGATTTCCAGCGACACGTTCATCACGCCACCGGCGTTCACCGCGTAGTCGGGTGCGTACACCACGCCGCGCTTCATCAGCTCGTCGCCGATCTGGTCGGTGGAAAGCTGGTTGTTGGCGATGCCGCAGATGATCGGCGCCTTGATGCGGTCGATGGTTTGCTCGTTGACCGTGCCGCCCAGCGCGCACGGGCTGTAGACGTCGCAATCGACGTCGTAGATCTCTTCGGTGCCGACCGCTTCGCAGCCGAGTTCGTCGACGCAGCGCTGCACCGCGTCCTTGTTGATGTCGGTGACGAACACCTTGGCGCCTTGTTCGCGCAGCAGCTTGATGAACTCGCTGCCCACGTGGCCCGCGCCCTGCACGGCGAAGCTGTACTTGCCGATGTCCTCGTTGCCGTGCTTGTAGTTCAGCGTCGCCATCACGCCCTGCAGCGCGCCGTACGCCGTGAACGGCGACGGATCGCCCGAACCGCCGTGCACCTGGTGCACGCCGGTCACGAATTCGGTTTCGCGGTAGACGTATTCCATGTCGTTGACGTCGATGCCGACGTCCTCGGCCGTGATGTAGCGGCCGTGCAGCGAATTGAGGAAACGCCCGAACGCGCGGAACAGCGGCTCGGATTTGTCCTTCGACGGATCGCCGATGATCACCGCCTTGCCGCCGCCGAGGTTCAACCCCGCGACCGCGTTCTTGTAGGTCATGCCGCGCGACAGCCGCAGCACGTCGTTCAATGCTTCCTCGTCGGTCCTGTACGGCCACATCCGCAGGCCGCCAAGCGCGGGGCCCAGCACGGTGTTGTGGATCGCGATGATGGCCTTCAGGCCGGCATCCTTGCTCTGGCAGAACACGACCTGCTCGTGCCCGGTGGTGGCGATGGTTTCGAAAAGCATCGGGATTGCTCCAGTTGCGCACGAACGGCGCTGAGGTGGCATCGAGGCGCCGATGGCGCCGGGTTGTGGAAGCGGGCGCCGGCCAAGGCTTCTCGATGGCCCGGTCCCGCGTTCGCAGCCGCCTATTGTAACCGCGACCACCAGCCGGGGTGAACGGCCGGTGGATCAAACGCTTGCGTTCCGATCTGCATGCAGGTTGCGCGGCCGCGCGGCGCTTGGCAGCATCCACGGCCTTCGTCCCGAGGAAGCACCATGCCGGATCCGAACACGCCAACCCGCTGCTGCATCGTCGGCGGCGGCCCCGCCGGGATGATGCTGGGCCTGCTGCTGGCGCGCGCGGGCGTGCCGGTGACGGTGCTGGAAAAACACGGCGACTTCCTGCGCGATTTCCGCGGCGACACGGTGCATCCGTCCACGCTGGCGATCCTCGACGAGATCGGCTTGCGCGAACGCTTCGACAAGTTGCCGCAGCGCCGCGTCGATCATCTCGCCGGCATCGTGGCGGGGCGCGAACAGCAACTCGTCGATTTCCGTGGGTTGAAGCCTTACGACTACCTCGCGCTGGTGCCGCAGTGGGATTTCCTCGACATGCTGGCCGACGCCGGGCGCAAGCTGCCCACGTTCGACCTGCGCATGCGGCACCAGGCGACCGGTTTGATCGAGGAAAACGGCCGCGTCGCCGGTGTACGCGTGCAATCGCCAGACGGCGAATACGACTTGCGCGCGGACCTGGTGGTCGCCTGCGACGGCCGCCATTCGACCTTGCGCGAAGCGGCGGGGCTGAAGGCGCGCGAATACGGCGCACCGATGGACGTGCTGTGGTTCCGGATGCCGCGCAACGAATCCGACCCGCAGGACACGTTCGGCATCATCGACCGCGGCCACATGATGGTGCTGCTCAACCGCACCGACTATTGGCAGGTCGCGTTCCTGGTGCCGAAGGGCAGCGACGCCGCGCTGCGCGCGCGTTCGATCGACGCACTGCGCGAAACCGTGGCGCAGCTCGCGCCGTTCCTGGCGGATCGAAAGGAAGCGATCGAGGCGTGGGACAAGGTCAGCACGCTGTCGGTGCAGGTCGATCGGCTGGAACGCTGGCACAAGCCCGGCCTGCTGCTGATCGGCGACGCCGCGCACGCGATGTCGCCGATCGGCGGCGTCGGCATCAATCTCGCGATCCAGGATGCGGTGGCCGCCGCGAATGCGCTGGCGCAACCGCTGCTCGACGGCGGCGCGATCGACGAGTCGTTGCTCGCTCCGATCCAGCAGCGCCGCGCGTGGCCGGTGAAGGTCGTGCAGAACGTGCAGATCGTGGTCCAGAAACGCTTGATCTCGCGCGTGCTCGAACAATCCGGCAAACCGCCGCGCGTGCCCGCGTGGTTGCGCTTCCTTCTCGGGTTCCGCGCCATCCGGCACATCCCCGCGCGCCTGCTCGGTTACGGCCTGCGGCAGGAACACGTGCACACGCCGGCCGCACGATTGCCAAAATAGAACAGGCGTGCTAATTTGCGGTGCATGATCCTTGCAGCCGCCACCGCCAAGGGCGTCGCCACCCGCAGCGCGATCGTCGAGCGCGCGATTGAACAGGTCCGCAAGCAGGGCCTGGAAAGCTTGTCGATCGGCGGACTCGCGCAGGCCGCGGCGATGTCCAAGAGCGGCGTGTTCGCGCATTTCGGTTCGCGCGAGGACCTGCAGCTGGCGGTGCTGGACGCGGTGGCCGAGGATTTTTCGCGGAAGGTGCTGCAGACCGCTTTTCGCCAGCCGCGTGGCGTGCGGCGCCTGCGCGCGATCCTGTCGGGCTGGATGGATTGGACGCACGGCGCGGGCTGCCCGATGATTGCGGCGGTCATCGAATACGACGATCGTCCCGGCGCGATCCGCGACCGCGTGGTGCACTGGCAGCGCCGGCTGCGCGAGGCGCTGACGCAAGCGGTGCAACTCGCGATCGAAACCGGCGAACTGCGCCGCGACACCGACGCGGCGCAAGTTGCCTTCGAGATGTTCGGCATCGTGCTGGCGCTGCACCACGACACCCGCTTGTTCCGCGGCACCGATGCCATCGTCCGCGCCAGCCACGCGTTCGATCGCCTGATGGCCGATCACGCCACCTGATGTCCTTTCGCCGGAGCCCGCGATGCGCGTTGCCGTCAAACAAAATAGCACGACCGTTCGAAACATGGTGACGCTCGCGATGCTGCGCGCCGGCAACCGCATCGGCGGCCAATTCGCGCCCGACGCGACCGCGCGCCGCGCCGCGCGCTTGTTGTGCACGCCGTTCGCGTCGGGACGCCTGCGCGCGCGTGCGGCCGAGGATGACGGCGCGGTGCGCAGCGACACCGAGATCGAAGGCCGCCGCGTCGCGTTGTACCAATGGGGCGACGCGCAAGCGCAACCGCGCGTATTGCTCGCGCACGGCTGGTCGAGTTACGCGCTGCGTTTCCTGCCGTGGGTGCGCGTGCTGCGCGGCGCAGGCTACGCGGTGATCGCGTTCGACCAGCCCGGGCATGGCCGCAGCGAGGAAGGCCGCTGCACGATGGCGCGCTTTGCGCGGACGCTGCACCGCGTGGCGGATCGCTTCGGCACGTTCGAAGCCATCGTCGGCCATTCGATGGGCGGCGCGGCCGCGATGCTGGCGCTGGCGGACGGCGCCGCCGCCAGACGCGCGGTGCTGATCGCGCCGGCTGCCGATCCCGATGCCGCGACCACGCGCTTCGCGCGCAAGGTCGGACTGGTCAGCGGCATCGTGCCGCGCATCCAGCGCCACCTCGAAGCGCAGACCGGCGTCACCGTGCGCGACCTGACCGCGCACCTGCGCGCGCCGTCGCTGGCGATGCCGGCGCTGATAATCCATGACCTCGCCGACGCCGAAGTGCCGTGGGAAGAGGGCGAGAGTTACGCGCGCCACTGGCCGGGTGCGCGCCTGCTCAGCACCAGCGGGCTCGGGCACAGCCGGATCGTCAACGATGCCGGCGCCATCGACGCGGGCCTGCGCTTCCTGCGCGGCGAAGCGGTCGGCGAACGCGTGGTGTTGTCGCGCAACCTGCCGTTCGGGGTTGCATAGCGCGCCTTGCAAACCGAGCCCGGCGCCTGCGCGCCGGGCTCGATCCGAGTCATACGATCAATGATCGTGGTCGTGATCGTCGTGATCACGATCGCCGTGGTGCTTGTACCAGCCGTTGTGGCGGCCGTTGTCGTGGTGACCGTAGTAATGCGGGTCCTGACCCCAGTAGGCGTGGCGCATCCGCCAATGATCGCCGTCCCGTTCCCAGTGCGGCTGGTAATACACGTAGCCCGGACGCGCGCGCTGCCACACGCCGCCGACCCACACGTAGCCTCCGCCGTTCCAGTTCCAGTAACCCGGCGCCCAGACATAACCCGGACGCGGTGCCGGCACCACTTCGTAGCGTGGCGGTGGCGGCGGCGTGCCGACGCTCAGGCTGAAACTGACCTGCGCGGATGCCGGCGGCGCGAACGCCGTGGTCGCGCCCACTGCGATCGCGAGCGCGGCAAGCAATGCAAGGTTGCGTGTCTGCACGAAACACCTCCGTCGTGATCGGCCGGATCTGGCCTCGGCCCGGAGAGTAACCAAGGATTGCAAGCGAACGCCAGTTTTACCGCGCGTTCATTCAGACCCGATCGGGTTTGCCATTCAGCACGCGTTAGAATGAAGGAATGAGCCAGACCGCCATCGACCTTACTTCCCGCGAAGCCAAGCCCGACACCACGCCGCTGCGCTTCGTCACCGCCGCCAGCCTGTTCGACGGGCATGACGCCGCCATTAACATCATGCGGCGCATCATCCAGTCGCAGGGCGCCGAAGTGATCCACCTCGGCCACAACCGCAGCGTCGAAGACGTCGTGCGCGCCGCGCTGCAGGAAGACGCCGACGGCATCGCGCTGTCCAGCTACCAGGGCGGCCACGTCGAATACTTCAAATACATGATCGACATGCTGCGCGAACGCGGCGCCGGCCACATCCGCGTGTTCGGCGGCGGCGGCGGCACCATCACGCCCGAGGAGATCAAGCAGCTCCAGGATTACGGCGTCGAGCGCATCTACCACCCCAACGACGGTATGCACATGGGGCTGGTGCAGATGATCGAGGATGTGGTGGCGCGTGCGAAGCACGCGCGGGACCAGGGACCGGGGACAGGGGACCGGGGACCGGCAGCTCGCGCAGTTGCGGACATCGATGACGAAATCAGCATCGGACGGATATTGAGCGCGATCGAGGACGGCGCGTTCTCAGAATCCGAACTGAAACTGCTGCGCAAGCAGTGGGAAGGCGCATCGCACTTGCCGGTCCCCGGTCCCCGGTCCCCGGTCCCCATCGTCGGCATTACAGGCACCGGCGGCGCCGGCAAGTCGTCCGTGGTCGACGAACTGCTGCTGCGTTTCCTGCACGCGTTCCCGCAGATGCGCATCGCGGTGCTAGCGGTCGACCCGACCCGCCGCAAGGGCGGTGGCGCGTTGCTGGGCGACCGCATCCGCATGAACGCGCTGCGTTCGCATCGGGTGTTCATGCGGTCGATGGCGACGCGCCGTGCGCACGCGGCCACCAACACCGTGCTGCACGACTGCATCGCGTTCCTGAAATCGCTGCCGTTCGACCTGGTGATCGTCGAAACCGCCGGCATCGGCCAAGCCGATACAGAAATCGTGGACCTGGTCGATTTCCCGATGTACGTGATGACCAGCGATTACGGCGCGGCCAGCCAGCTCGAGAAGATCGACATGCTGGATTTCGCGCAACTCGTCGTACTCAACAAGTACGACCGCCGCGGCGCCGAGGACGCGCTGCGCGACGTGCGCAAGCAGTGGAAACGCAACCACACCGCGTTCCAGATGGCGGACGAAGACGTGCCGGTGTATCCGACCATCGCCAGCCAGTTCAACGATCCGGGTGTCACCTGGATGTTCGTGAATTTGTGCCGGTTGTTGCGCGAAAAGATGGGACTGGGGACTGGGGACCGGGGACCAGAAAAGCACAGCACCGCTGCAGCGGAATCCGGTCCCCGGTCCCGGGTCCCCGGTCCCGTGCATTGCGACTTCACCCCGCAGATCGACACCACGCTCAAGGAACCGCGCGCCACCGTGTTGATCCCCGGCAAGCGCGTGCGCTACCTCGCCGAGATCGCGGAACAAGGCCGCGCCATCAACGCCGATGCGAAGCGCATGGCCGAGGCCGCGTCCAAAGCGCAGCACTACTACGAATCGTTGAAGGAATTGGGCGACGCGCAACTGCCGCGCGCGCTGGACTTGTACGACAACGCAACGCTTTCCCTTCCCCCGCTTGCGGGGGAAGGTGCCCACACCACTCCTTCCCTTCCCCCGCATGCGGGAGAAGGTGCCCACACCACTCTTTCCCTTCCCCCGCTTGCGGGGGAAGGTGCCCGAAGGGCGGATGGGGGGAAGTCAGCCTCGACGCACAATTCCCCCCACCCCAACCCTCCCCCGCAAGCGGGGGAGGGAGCAAATTCAGAAGCCGTTCGCGCTGAGCGTAGCTCGCCGCAGGCGAGCGGAGTCGAAGCGCAGGAGCAGATGGATTCCCGCTTGCGCGGGAATGACGACAAAGTGGATGGCAGCATTTTGCTACTCCGCCAACGCTACAACGAAGCGGTCAAGGAACTCAGCGCCGAAGCCATCCAGCTTCTGCGCGATTGGCCATCCCGCAAGGATGCCGTCACCGCCGAATTCAACGAATACACCGTCCGCGGCAAGGCCATCAAGGTCCAGAACTACCGCGAAACGCTTTCGCACCAGAAGGTGCCGAAGATCGCGCCGCCCACCACAAACGACTGGGGCGAGCAGCTCAAGTACCTGATGCTGGAAAACCTGCCCGGCGCGTACCCCTACACCGGCGGCGTATACCCGTACCGGCGTTCCGGCGAAGACCCGACCCGCATGTTCGCGGGCGAGGGCACGCCCGAGCGCACCAACCGCCGCTTCCATTACGTGTCGCGCGGGCAACCCGCGTCGCGGCTCTCCACCGCGTTCGATTCGGTCACGCTGTACGGCGAAGACCCGGCGCCGCGCCCGGACATCTACGGCAAGATCGGCAACTCCGGCGTGTCCATCGCCACGCTGGACGACATGAAGAAGCTCTATTCCGGCTTCGACCTGTGCGATCCCAAGACCTCCGTGTCGATGACCATCAACGGCCCCGCGCCGATGATCCTCGCGATGTTCATGAACACCGCGATCGACCAGCAGGTCGAGAAATACCTGAAGGAAGACGACGCACGCTGGGCCGCCGCGCAATCGAGGATCGAAGCACTCTTCAAGGGCAAGCAACGCCCGCAATACCAGGGCGACCTGCCGGAAGGCAACGACGGCCTCGGCCTTGCGCTGCTCGGCGTCACCGGCGACCAGGTCGTCGACGCCGAAACCTACGCGCGCATCAAGGAACACACGCTCTCCACCGTGCGCGGCACCGTGCAGGCCGACATCCTGAAGGAAGACCAGGCGCAGAACACCTGCATCTTCTCCACCGAATTCGCGCTGCGCATGATGGGCGACATCCAGCAATATTTCGTCGACCACAAGGTGCGCAACTTCTATTCGGTATCGATCTCGGGCTACCACATCGCCGAGGCCGGCGCGAACCCGATCTCGCAGCTCGCCTTCACGCTGTCCAACGGCTTCACCATCGTCGAGTACTACCTCGCGCGCGGCATGCAGATCGACGACTTCGCGCCCAACCTGTCGTTCTTCTTCTCCAACGGCATGGACCCCGAATACAGCGTGATCGGCCGTGTGGCGCGGCGCATCTGGGCGCGCGCGATGCGCGAGCGCTACGGCGCCTCCGCCCGCAGCCAGATGCTGAAGTACCACATCCAGACCTCCGGCCGCTCGCTGCACGCGCAGGAAATCCAGTTCAACGACATCCGCACCACGCTGCAGGCGCTGTACGCGCTGTTCGACAACTGCAATTCGCTGCACACCAACGCCTACGACGAAGCCATCACCACGCCCACCGAGGAATCGGTGCGCCGCGCGGTCGCCATCCAGCTCATCATCAACCACGAGCTCGGCCTCAACTTCAACGAGAACCCGTGGCAAGGCAGTTACGTCATCGAGCAGCTCACCGACCTGGTGGAAGAGGCCGTGTATAAGGAGTTCGAAGCCATCAGCGACCGCGGCGGCGTGCTGGGCGCGATGGACACCATGTACCAGCGCGGCAAGATCCAGGAAGAATCGCTGTACTACGAACACAAGAAACACGACGGCTCGCTGCCGCTGATCGGCGTCAACACCTTCCTGCCCAGGGAACACGCCGGCGAAACCGCCACCACCATCGAACTGATCCGCTCGACCGAGGAAGAGAAGGGCCAGCAGATCACCAACGTGCAGGCCTTCCAGAAAGCCCGCAACAAGTTCGCGCCCTCAGGCGAAACCGGCCACGCGCACGAAGTCGATTCCGCCGACGCACCCGTCAAACAAGTCCACGACGGCCACGGCCTGCGCTACCTGCAAGACACCGCCCGCGAACGCCGCAACGTGTTCGAAGCGCTGATGGAAGCGGTGAAGACTCACTCGTTGGGGCAGATCAGCCATGCGCTGTACGATGTGGGTGGGGAGTACAGGCGGAATATGTGACGTTCATCCGCCTAGAGTTAAAGTCCGTAGGTCCCGCCGGTTAACCCCTTGAATGCGAATTAGAGTAAGGTTGCAGCTCTCCGGATAATGGTCCGTATCTCATGGCGAAAAAACCACCTTTAGCGCGACGGTATATTCGCTTGCGACTTGGTCCCTTATGTTGCTATTGCAGTCTGCGCTGATCCGCCAAACTCCGATCCGCGGATAGTTGACGCAGGCGACTATCATGCAGCAAAGCGCGAAAAGTTTAGGCCCAAAGGGTACAGTAATCACTCGATGGTCTTTTTGATACCGTTGTACGAGGGCATTAACAAGTTCCACGCATTCGGCTGCGTGATCAATTGGATATGTAAAAACCTCCGCAGAGTTCTGATCCAAGAAAAGCGACTCGTTCGCTGACTTCACACTAGAGTCATACCTTGGATCATGGCTAACTGGCTTTACGAGCGCCGTTGAAGTTGGCTCCAAATATTCATACGCACCGACTGCTTTTTCTCGCTCATATCCTAGGCCAATGATGGCTGCCACCGGTAGTTCGGGATCGCTGGGCCAGCCTGCAAAGAACGACGACACTGGACCACAAACGGTCGCACCCTCGCTCTCTCGCGGTGGTTTGGTGTACTGAGCTGGCGTGTAGACAAAATCAACTTCTAAGGACTTACCTTTTGCGTTGCTTGAGACTATTCCTTCAAGCAGGTACGCAAGCCGCAAGCGCGTAAAACTTGAGATGTCAATGCAAATATGTAGTTTATCCGCAACAGTATTCTCGGAGACTTGGTCGATCGTGCGAGTGGCCCACTCAGCCAACTGCGACTCCGATGCAGTGACTTTTTCGTAGCGCAGCTTCGAAAGCGCCTTGCAGTTGGCGTCGAAAGATAATTCTCGATGTGTTTCAAATGGAATCGCGTATCGGTAATGAGGAGCTGTGCGAAGAATCGTTGCCAGGTGGCTCGATCTCCGTTCGTATCCCAGTGCAACTATAGCGATGTCGTAAACCGAGGAAATAATCTCTTCTCGGTCCATTCCCTTCGTGGAAACAGGTTGACGACACAAGTTCATTTGAACAGCCCTTCCTGCATTCTGCCATTGGAAAGCAATGCGTCTAGGCTCTTGGACCGTAAGAGTACCAAAGGAAGTTTGTACTTTGGTGCTAGGAGATATGAAAGGCGAAACCGTTTGCCTCTTAGTGAGCCGGTTGCAATTTCGTTCTCCGATTCTGGTACAAACACGACGGCGCCGGAATAGACCGCGAGTTCCAATGCGGCTAACCGATCAGGGCTTGTATGAGAGTCAACTGTAAAAGTTCCGACAGGGTCCGGGTTGAACTCCTTTCCAAGAATTTCTCGCGTGAGGGCGGAGCCAATTTGGTCCACGAGTGCGTAGACATTTGCCGGCGATTTATCGCTCAGCGGGCTCACGGGAATGGTACGCAAGTAAGCACTGAATCGGCTTATCAGGCGGTTCAGCTCCTGATCTTGGACGTGCAAAGGAACCTTCGCTTGACCGCTCGCGCTATCCAGCAGTGCGTCCACCAAGCCGATCAGCCATCGAGGATTGCCCTCGCTTATTGCAAGCAGGGCGGGTATCCCGCAATAGAGTCGCATTGCCTTTCGGCTTCGTAGCCCTTCAGGGCCTTTCATATAAGTCTCTCTGGCGGCAACAATTGCTACAACTTTGCGCAGCGCTGCTGCTTGTTGTGACTCTCCGGGAAGTGATATCCGATCCAAGGATACTCCTTGGCTCAGTAGGTACTTGCGGAAACTGGGATCCCTATCGGCCAAATTTCTAAATGATTGAGCCCTAACATACTCTTCCTTCTTTTGGTTCTTGGGCCTTTCGCCAAGTGTTGAGCCGAAGACCTTTACCGGATCCGAAGGCATGTTCCGGTTCTGAAATACTTGTTGCACGAGAGAGCGGCTGAAGGCATAGCCTTCCTCCTTTGAGGCGTACCATAGTTTTATTAGTTGATAATCATTGGTCTCGCTTGCGGCTGTTGCGCTTTCTGTAAATTCTTTGCTAAAGGGTGCAAGTGAAAGTTTAAAAAGGAGGCGTGAATCTACACTTCGAATAGCTTGTGAAAGAATCGCCCGGATAGAAGTTGGTGCGAGTTCTAGCTCATCAAATAGGAGCGCCCACTTTTCGTCCTTTGCGCCCGTGACTTCCTCCAGTACGTCAAGGAAAAATGGGACGGCAGATAAAAAGTTCAAATGTAAGAACGACTGTTTTGCTATAAATGCATTTCGTTGGTCGCCCGTGAGAAACGCACATGTACTGGCGATCTCATGAATCTCCATCATTCTTTTCGTGAGGCTAGATCGGAGCCCGTGTAGAGTCGGTGCTACTAAATCCAGGCGCCACGCCTCTCCCGCTCGCGTGCACAGTGTGATTTCCGCGTCGGGCTCAAGTTTGAGGTATCGAAAAGTAGGTGCGGCAATTCCTGTATCTTCTGATGTCCGCTCCATCACGGCTGACACGAGAGCCCGCAAAGTTTGGGTCGTGAATGCGCCGATCCCGAGGGCGTCCGCCTGCTCAGCGGATAATGTTCCCTGGCGAATGGCGGCCAACTGTTCGCTCCAAGTTCGATCGGTCGGAATAAACACTCCGGTAAAGTCAATTTGATCCCTTGTTTTGTTTGCGTCCGGGTGCTTCCAGGACCGTAGCGCACTAACTTGGAGCATTTTGAGTAGCGTGGTTTTTCCACTACCACGTGGGCCGGCAATAATGGAGTGCCGACGCTTGCACAGTTTTGAGAATGCTGCGGGGGGCACGAAGCCACGAGCCACCTGAGTGGGCGTTAGCGCACGCGCATTGAATGACTCAAACGGTGAGGTTTCGGGGTTCATCATTTAAACTTCGCGAATTCGAGAGGATCACCTCGGTCAGACCATGTGCATCCAATGTTATGGTGATCCTTTAGCTCCTTGGCAAGAGTTAGCAGAGAGCTTGGCGTTACATGCCAAAGTTGTGGCTCTGCCCCAATTACGTCGCTCCAACGGGCGATACCGCCCGAATTCGCGACGGACGCCGCTACTTTTATGGCGTCACTGACCACATTTAGTTGATAACCGAATCCGCTTCTAGCCGGCAACCCGGATTTAGTGCCGGCGGGTTCCCATCCTTCGGAAAAATTAAAATCCCACGCAGATATGGAGCCTGCTACATCTATTTGAAGATTTTTGGCACGCTCCGCATCAAATTCAACTATATAAAATTGATTTCTCGCTTTCATGCCGATGTCGGAGCTAAGCTTTGCACTGAAGCTTCCCGCGCCGAAGATAATCGGTCCGCGCCCCGAACCGCCCCAGTGTGATAGCTGTGGTTGATGCCGGTGACCATGAAAGATCAGCCACGTGTTCGACATTGCGCTGGCGAGCAGGTCAATCAGAAGATCTCCTCCGATCATGGTGCTCGCATCGGGGTTGCTATCGCCTTGATATCGATATGGATGATGATGGCAGATTAAGGTGTTTATAGTGCGATCTTCCGGAAGGGTACCAATTAACTTCTTGAGATCAGATAAAGTGTAATCTGATATCCTGCCATGAATATACTCTGGTCCTGATTTCTCTGGATTATAGCCATGATAGGCGCATGAATTGAGTACAACAAAACGTATTCCTGGATACTCAAGTACCGTAAAATTTCGGCTCCAAAATTCATGTGTTTTATTGATGTCTAAAATTGGATACGGAGGCTGGAGACCACGTAGCAATCCTCGCGCGTCGAATTTTGTCTCGGGCAATCGTGAGTCCAAATCGTGATTTCCGACGGTCGCCATCGGTTTTGCATTAAGTTTCGATGCCAAATCCGAGAACTTTCCCCACACATACTCCATTGCCACCGGCTCTGCTTGGTTGGCCATGTCTCCGCAGCAGACGAGATAGTCGGCCTGTAGCTTTTCGTGCGCAATAAGATTGTAGAGCGACATCATCGCGTCCCGATTATCAGGGGCACCGGACGGTGAGGTCGAGGTATACGAAGCCACGGCGCCATTGCGTGGGCTCGCGGCGTGAACGTCGGAAATTACGGCGACTTTGATTGTCATGTGTCAAAATCGCGAATTGGTCAAGAGAATTTCTTGCGCGACGCCCCGCGCGTGAGCGAATCCGGCAACATGGCGCCTGGCTTGGATCTTTTCAACTCGCCATTGGGAAAGCCCTTTGATGAGTTCCTTGTCGAATTCAAAGGACATAAGAAAAACAGCGCCTGTTCTGTCCAGTTTATGTAGCGCGCGTACTAGTCGGCTAAGGTGTTCGCGGTTAAATGCTCCTGCGCCGAATAGGCCGGGTTCATCGGCAACGCTTTTCGAATACGGAGGGTCGATATATATAAAATCTCCGCGTTTTGCTAGGTCCAGCACTTTTTCAAAATCCGCTGTGACTAAGTCGGCATGCCGCAGCGCTGCTGCGGATTCGCGGAATTCCGCGACAGCCGGAAGTGCGCCAGTATTGGAGCCCCATGGCACATTGAATTCTCCGCGTTGATTTACGCGATAAACGGCATTAAAACAATTCCGATTTAAATAAAAAAACCTTACAGCTTTTTCAAATGCATCTAAATAGCTAATGTTTTTCGATCTCTCTACATAATACCTTTTGGGTGTTCTAGGTATGGAAGAAACGGCTTCGTGAAGTCTGGTGGGATGTCGGCGCAATTGGCGATATGCGCTCATTAGATGCGGATTGATGTCACCAAGGATTGCCTTTTTGGGAGCAAGTTCAAAAAAAAGGCAAGCTGAGCCCGCGAAGGGTTCGATGTAACGGTTATACCGCGTTGGTATGTAAGGCAACAGGCACGGCAAAAGTTGGCGTTTGCTGCCTGCCCATCGAATTATTGGCCGCATATTTCCCCGGAACGGCAGTTCCCAGCTTTGCATGACGCACAGCACGGTAAGCGTTGACTGTACACCGGAATGGGTGAGGCGGACAATTCCTGATGCGCATCGGCAGCCGGCAGCAACTCCCTACTGGATTTGCCTTTCTTGAGCGTAACAACTCCGTCACGGACCGAACCCCCAGATGAGTAATTTTCTGTTCGGTAGAAACAAGGTCAGGTTCACTCTGAGCCGCTCGTTCACCGCGCGCCCGCCGGCGTGATGGCCTCGCCGCTTCGCACCATGGGATCGTCCAGGTTCTCGGCCTTCCAGATCATCGCGCGATGGATGCGCTGCCAGCCACTGGGATGGTCGAAGAACAGGAATTCTTCGACCGGGCCGGGATGCATCTTGCGGTATTCGGACAACTGCACTGCCGCCTGGGCAAAGCCGTCGGGTTGGCGTGCGGCATTCAGGCCGAACGCGTCGGCCTCGGCTTCCATGCTGCGGGTGATGGTGTTGGTCACCGGCGTCATGAAGAACATGAAGATGGCGAGCAATGCCGCGAGCAACGGCAGCCCGGCCACGTCGCCGACACCGCGCAGATCCCATCGTGCACCCCAGCGGCGTTCGGCCGAGCCGAAGCCCCAACGCACGAAGGCGAAGGCGAGCACGATGATGATGCCGAAGAACACGATGCCCTTGTAGACGTGGTTCAGCACGTAGTGGCCCATCTCGTGGCCGAGCACGGCCTTGACCTCATCGGGTGAGCTGCGCTTGAGCAGATTGTCGTTGAGGCTGATGCGGGTGGTGCCGAACATGCCGCTGACGTTGGCGCTGATGCGCTTGCTCTGGCGTGAGGCGTCGAACCAGTACACGTTGGTGGCGGGAATGCCATTGGCCCGTGCCATCGACAGGATCTGTGTCTTCAGCGGGCTGTCGGGCAGCGACTTGTAGGTATTGAACAGCGGCGCGATGTAGACCGGCGCAATGGTCGCGACGAATATCATGAACACGAGCGCCACGCCGGCGCCCCACAGCCACCAGCTGCGCGTGACCTTGCGGATCACCGCATAAATCACGACCAGTGCGACGGTGCCGAGGATCAGGCCCACCATCAGTGCCTTGGCCTGCTCGCCGAACCAGCCGCCCAGGGTCAGGTTGGACAAGCCGTACTGGTGTTCGCGGAAATAGCCTTCATAGAGGTTCCAGGGCAGGGTGATCAGCGTGGTCAGGACGATGTACATCACCACGTAGATCGCCGTCTGCAGCCAGCGCAGGCGGGTGATCCGTTCGGCCAAATTGCGCATGCGTGCCGAAAGCCGGCTGCCGAGCAGCAACCACGCCACGCCCAGCGCAACCAGCAAATCCCACAGGATCAACCAGTAGCCGCCCTCGAAATACGCATCGGACCGGGCCCGCTGCGCCGGCGACAGTTCGGCCATGTACGCGTTGGTGGCGGCATCGACGTCGAAGTGGGCCGCCTGGGCCGTGGTGGCCTGATGTTGCGGCGGCATCGCAGTCGTCGGTGCCGTTTGTGCCCACGCCACACCGACGGTCAGGAACACCAGCAACAACAAGCCGGTCAGCTGTTTCATGGAAGCCCCCGCCCTTTGAGAGAAACCGCAATCTACCTTAAAACGAAAACGGGGGTCGGAGTCGACTTTCTGGGCTATCGCCGGCGTGTGGCGCCGTCGATCAGGTCGCGTCTTCGTGAGCGGAGTCTTCCGCGAGCATCCAATCCACGGCGGCCTGGCAGTGGAGTTCGGTGGTGTCGACGCGCGGGATGTCCGGCGCGTCCCCTGCGCGCAGCAGCATGCCGAACTCGGTGCAGCCGAGGATCACCGCCTGCGCGCCCGCGGTGTGCATCCGGCGCATGATCGCGATGAAGCGTTCGCGCGATGCCGGTTCCACGCGCCCCTTCACCAGCTCGTCGAAGATGATCTGGTGCAGCGCGTCCTGTTCTTCCGGCGTCGGCACGCTGATGGACAGGCCGTGGCGTTCCAGCCGCTCGCGGTAGAACGGCTGGGCCATGGTGAAGCGGGTGCCGAGCAACGCGGCGCTGCGGTGGCCGTCGGCCAGCAAGGCGCGGGCGGTGATGTCGGCAAGGTGCAGCACCGGAACGCGGACGGCCGCTTCGACCGCAGGCGCCACCCGATGCATCGTGTTGGCGCAGATCAACAGGCCTTCGGCCCCGGCGTGTTCCAGCCGGCGCGCGGCATCTGCGAGGATGCGGCCGGCTGCATCCCAGTCGTCGGCGTGTTGCAGGCGCGCGATCTCAGCGAACTCGACACTCCACAGCAACAACCTGGCCGAGTGCAGGCCGCCCAGGCGCGCGGCAACCAGCTCGTTGATGCGCTGATAGTAGTGCAGGGTGGATTCCCAGCTCATGCCGCCGATCAGCCCGATGGTTTTCATGCCGTGCAATGCCCGATGGATTGAGCGGGAATTCTCGCATGTGCTCAAGGCTGCTCGCTGCGCCCAACCCAGTAATCAGGTTTGCGGTGCTGGTGCGCGATCGCAATCACGTAGAGGCAATCGGGCTCGATCGAGTACAGCAACTTGTAGGGAAAGCGCGCCAGGGTGATCCTGCGGATGTCGCCCCGTTCCACCGGAAACGCCAAGGGCCAGCTCTGCAATCATCTTGCGGCCTCGCGGATTTCCTCACGCAGTTGCGCGCCCAATCCAGGTAGCTGTCGGTCGTAGTAACGCGCCGCGGCTTCAAATTCCAGGCGTGCTTCGTGCGCGAGCAATACTCGCATTACAACTTTCCAACTACGTCTTCGATAGGTATTGCCTTTGCTTTTCCAGCGCGATACGCCGCGAGCCGGTGCTCGGCTTCATCGATCCATACCGCGTCGATCGCCGGATCCGGTTGATCCAGACTGTGCAGGATGCCTTCGACCAGTTCGAAACGTTTGGCCGGATCGAGCTTCAAAGCCTGCTTTAGCATGTCTTCGGTGGTCATGTCGTTGCTCCGGTGCGTCGATGCGGAAAGGTTACACGTTCGGCGAAAAAGAACCAAAACAGGGTTCGGTCAAGGTCGCGCGGCGTGAGCTGCGCGAGGCATTCGGCGGAAGCGGTCGGCGCCGCAGGCTTGCTGGTGCTGGACGTGTCGGCGATGGCATCGATTTCGGCTGGGCCGATGTCCGTGCAACCAAGTCGCAAGTGGCGATCTTCATGCGTCGGGGACAAGCGAACGCCGATCCAGCTCGTGATGGATCAATACCACGCATTGCGATGCGAACAGCATGGTGGGGCCCAGCGTGATCTTGATGGCGCCGAGGCGCTCCAGGGTGTGGAAGGTCTTTGCGGGCATCGGGATGTGATCGGTCAGCAGGAAACAGGGCTTGCCGTGAAAGGCCTGCTCGCGAATCGGTTCGCCTTTCGGGTCCATCACGAACAGTTGATGGTCTTGGGCCAATTCCTGCACCAGCCGCTCGAAGCTGACGGTGCGAACCTCGACGCCAGGTTCCACGGCTCGCGTTTCCTCTTTTCCCATGCCCGCGGAAACGTCCAGTGCCGCGGCGATCTTGCCGAGCAGCGCCTGCTCGTCGAAGCCGCCGATGTCACGCATGGCGTCCGCATCGAAGCGGATCGTGCGGGAAAAATCCGGTGTGCTTTCCAATACCAGGTAGACCGTCACTTCCGGGCGATGCGATTGCGCCACGAAGATCGCGTTCATCAGCGTGTGGGCCAGGATTTCGGGGTGGGCCTCCTGGCCGACGGCGGCCAGCAGTTTGCGGCTTTCCGTGGGCGCAGCCCGCGCTCGCAGTACGAAGGTTCGCATGGGTGCCGTCACCGTTGGCGGGGAACTGCCCTCCATTGTCGGTGAAATGTCGCCGGTTTCGCAGGTTGGGCGGCCAGGTAAATTCGACGCTGACGCCGGTTTTACCTGGTCATGTCAAACTTGCCATGCAGCAGGTCGCGACGAGGTGGAACATGAAACGTATTGCCGGATCCAAGCGGGGCACCATCACCATCTTTGCAGCGCTGGCGCTGTGGCTGGGCGGCGTCGCGCCGCTAGCGGCCGCCGCGGCCACGCCAGCCGAGTCCGCGGTGTCGGTGACGTACGTCAACCCGCAGCAATTCACCGAAAACCGCATGTACGGCAGGCAGGACCAGTTCAATCGGATCGATTACCTGGCGCAGCTCAAGGCCTACCTGATCAAGCAGGGGCAGGCCATCCTCAAGCCGGGCCAGAGCCTGCACGTCGACATCACCGACATCCAATTGGCGGGTGCGTACGAACCCTGGCGCGGTCCGCGCTGGGATTACGTACGCATCATGCGCGACATCTACCCGCCGCGGATCGATCTGGATTTCAAGTTGGTCGGCGAGGACGGCAACGTGCTGCGCGAGGGCAAACGGGCATTGCGCGACATGGGCTACCTTCAGAACGGTGCAAATCTGCCGACCACGACGGGGGCGCCGCTGTATTACGACAAGGCGCTGCTGCATCGATGGCTGAGCCGTGGTCCGGACAAGCTTTGAAAGATCGCATTCCGCGGCGAATCCAAGGGGCGCCGAGTCATTAACGTGGCGCCATGTCCAAGCTGCTCCTGAACCTGCGCAACGTGCCCGATGACGAAGCGGCCGACGTGCGCGCGATGCTCGACGCGAAGCGCATCGCGTATTACGAAACGCCGCCGAGTTTCTGGGGCATCTCGTCCGGCGGAATCTGGGTGACCGAAGACGCGGACTTCGTGGACGCCAAGCGCGCGCTGGACGAATACGAGCAGCGGCGCAGCGCGCGCGTCCGCGCCGAATACGCCGAGGCCAAGCGCGCAGGCACCGCGGAAACGTTCATCGGCATCCTTCGCTCCGATCCGATGCGCGTGGCGTTGGCCTTGCTGGGCATATTGCTCGCGTTGGCGCTGGTGGCGTTGCCGGTCATCCTGTTGCGGAGTTAGCTGTTTTCCTTGAGCGTGACCCAGGTCGGCGCGTGATCGCTGGTGTGTTCCCGGCCGCGCACGTCGCGATCCACGCCCGCGGATTGCAGGCGCCGTGCCGCGGCGTGACTCAGGAGGATGTGATCGATACGCAGGCCGGCGTCGCGCGCAAATGCGTTGCGCAGGTATTTCCAGAACGTGTAGATATGCTCGTCCGGATGCAGTGCGCGCAGCGTGTCGGTCCAGCCTTGCGCCAACAGGTCGCGGTACGCCGCGCGCACCTCGGGGCGAAACAACGCGTCGTCCACCCAGCGCTCCGGCGCGTACACATCCAGTTCTTCCGGAATCACATTGAAGTCGCCGGCAAGGATCGTGGGCACGCCCGCATCGAGAAGATCGCGCGCGTGTGCCGCCAGGCGCTGCATCCAGCGCAGCTTGTAATCGAACTTCGGACCGGGCGCGGGGTTGCCGTTGGGCAGGTACAGGCATCCGATCACGATGCCGCGCACTTCTGCTTCGATGTATCGGCTCTGCACGTCGTCCGGATCGCCGGCCAAGGCGCGCCGACGTTCCACGGGATCGCAGTCTTTGCTCAAGATTGCGACGCCATTCCAGCCCTTCTGTCCATGCCACACCGCGCCATAGCCCGCTTCATTCAGGGCGGCGACGGGAAACAACTCCTGCGGCGCCTTCAGTTCCTGCAGGCAGACGATGTCCGGCGACTGCTCTTCGAGCCAGCGCAGCAGCAAGGGCAGCCGCGCGCGAATGCCGTTGACGTTGTAGGTGGTGATTTTCATGGCTCGGAAGCGAAAGCGCTGCGGGGCGACGTGGTTGCCCGATCTTCCTCGAACATACTTTCAATCGGACAAATAGAACGGAAGTAATGATCAGGATGTATATCAGCCGACCGCGCGAACCCCGTGCGCGCATTCTGGTTTGATTTCAGACAGCTGCCCTTGCACTTCATTGATGGACGTCCGGATCCGGCGCGTGAATTCCGACTCGTTGTGGTACAGCAACAATAGCTGCTCGGTGGCGCGAGTCATCGCGACGTACAAGAGGCGGGCTTCTTCGGACTCGTCCTTGCCGGATCGTGGAAGCGAACCCAAGCCAGGAATCGCGACAAACGGGAACTCAAGTCCCTTGCTGGAATGCATGGTCAACAGCTTGACTGTATCGCCACTCGAGAATAGTTCGCGCTTGCCCGTGCCGCGCGCCTCGCTGCAGGGTATCCCTGCGTTTGCAAATGCCTTCGCGAGAGTATCGCCTTCCCATTGAGTGCAATAGAGCACGGCAATCTCGTGCCACTGCCGTCCATGTGCACGCTCGTCCTTCACTGCCTCGATGAGCAGGCGGATTTCGTCGCGGGCGTCGGCGGCACGGGCGAGTTCCGGAATAGGGCCTCGGCGCCCGGCACTTTCCGGTGCAACCAAGGGAATGCCGTCGTCATCGTCCGTGCGTTCGTTGAGCAGTTCATGTGCGAACGTTCGTGCGAGCGAGAGAATTTCGATCGTGTTGCGATAATTGAGACGCAGGATTGTGGTGCGCCCCTGTGCCTGTACGCCAAGACTCTTCCAAGTGGCCTTCCGACGCTCCGCGTTGCCATAGATGTTTTGCGCGTCGTCATAAAGAATCAGCAACGAATTGATTGCGGGATCGACCATCTGGACGATGAGCTTGTACCAGTCGGGCTCAAAATCGTGACCTTCATCGATCAGCACGGCCCCGTACTGGAATCGTGGTATCTGCTCGCGTTCCACGCCAGCGATCACGCGCTCTACCAGTTGGCCGGAATAATTCCTGGAGCCATTCTGCGGCAGTTGCGCGTGGTAGCTCACCAACATTTGGCGGCACCATTGGTGAAAGTTGTAAACCTGCACCTTGTCCGCAATTCCGCGAGAGACCATAAGTTGCTCCAGGCGCGCCGCGAGCGTTTTGTTGTAACAGAGCACCAGGATCGGCTTGTGCAATGCGCGGGCAAGGTGCACGGCACGAAAGCCGAGGATCATCGTTTTTCCGGAGCCGGCGACGCCATGAATGACACGATGCTCGCTTCCCAGCGAGCGCGCCAGCGATTCCTGCTGCTTGTCCATGACCTTGATGAGGTCCGGGATTGCGACGACACGCGTACCGGTCGTGCCAGTGTCGAACAGTCCGAATTGTCCATTGCCGGGTTCGACCCGTAGCTCCGGGAACAGATGCCATCGCACTCGATCGATTTGCGGCAACGTCAATGCTACGGGGAACACCTGCGGGAACATGGCCCAGAGACGTTCCTGGAACGCTTCGGCGTCCACGGTGTCGTACATTTCGTCCTTGCAGATGACGAGATGCCCGGGAATGACGCCATCAAGATGACCGTCATCGAACTGTTTGCGAGAGATGTTGGTGAGCACGACGCCATACGCCCACGGCATAGCCAGCTTGCCGGCGTGGCGATGGCCCTCCGGGTGGCGCAGCGCTGGATCACGCTCAAGTACGACACCGATTTCGAGCGCGCAAGCGCGCGCCTGTAGCAGTGGATTGTTTTCCTTGACGAGGCCTCGCTGCGTGACAAGCGTGAACTGCGTCTTGTCTGCCTGCTGGATGTTTTCGGCCTTCCAATCCTTGACTTCCAATACCAGCAGCCCGCGCCGCGGATGGAGGATGGCGAAGTCCGGATGCCGCTGCTTGAGGCCGATCGGTACGTCGTACCAGATCAGATAGTCATCTTCGAGCTTCTGTTCCAGGCGCTCGGAGAGTCTTTTCTCACCGCCTGTCATCCGCGCCACGCAACTGCTGCGGGTGGGAATGAGTGCAGCCATGCCTTTGCCCCCGTACTCGTTGCATGAAGAGTACCGCAAGGTCAGCGCAATCGGTGTCACAAATTGTGGGGATATGACGTGCTGCGCGTCGCCGATGAGGGGACGTAGGCTGGGTTATCCTGCCCGAGGTGTGAAGGCGAGCGGCAGGCCGCCATGGCAGGCGTGACACTGCCCATGCACAGGGTGCTACCCCAGTCGTAGGAAGCAACAGTTGAGCGTACCGTCCAGTGACAGCTCGCATTCCCAAACTCTTCATCGGCTGCGCTGGCTGGTCGATTTCATCGATACACGCCGGCTCGTTTCCGGGCGGCGGCAGTCACCTCGAACGCTACGCGCGCATCTTCAATGCGGTGGAAATCAATTCGTCGTTCTACCGGCCCCATCAGCCGCGGACCTACGCGCGCTGGGCCGAATCGGTGCCGGAAGATTTTCGCTTCGCGGTAAAAATGCCCAAGACCGTCAGCCACGCGAAACGCCTGCGCGATTGCGGCGCGGAGGTGCAGGCATTTCTCGATCAGGCAAGTTGCCTCGGCGCGAAACTCGGCGTCTTGCTGCTGCAATTGCCGCCGGGCCTGGCTTTCAATCCGGCGGTCGTGTTGCCGTTCATGGACGATCTACGCCGGCGCCACCATGGCGCGATCGCTTGCGAGCCCCGGCATGCATCGTGGTTCAGGACGAATGTGGATGCGGCCTTGCGCGAGCGCGGAATTGCGCGTGTCGCGGCCGATCCCGCACGCGTTCCGCGTGCCGCCGTACCGGCGGGCGACCGGAAGATCGATTACCTGCGCCTGCACGGCTCACCGCGCATGTATTACGACGCCTATCCGGACGAAACGCTGGCGCGCTTGGCGCGTCGTCTGGCTCGTCCTGCAAAGCGGACGCGCGAGCGCTGGTGCATTTTCGACAACACCGCGGAAGGGCATGCGATCACCGATGCCCTGAAGTTGAAGGCGCTGATTGAAACATCCAGGCGTGACTGATGGGGGCGTCGGATTTAGGCGCTGCAGCAAAGATTGGGCACGCATCCATGCAAATATTTGTATAATCCTTCCCATGAAAGGACTCGTTTTTCTCGGTAGCAGCCTGGACGATCTTCGCGTAATGCCTGCCGGCGTTCGCCACGCGTTGGGTGTGAGCTGATGCGGGTGCAGCACGGCGGCGAACCGGCAGACTTCAAGCCGATGCCGTCCGTAGGTCCGGGTGCGTACGAGATTCGGGTGCGTGATGCCACGGGTGCGTTTCGGGTGATCTACGTCGCCAAGTTCGTGGAGGCCATTTACGTGCTGCATGCGTTCCGGAAGAAGACGCAAAAGACCACGAAGTGCGATCCGGAGCTTGCCGCCAAGCGCTACAAGTTGATTGGAGTGAAGCCATGAAAAAAGCCGATTCTCGCGCGAACGATGTTCGTCACATCAAGGGCAGTGGCAACGTATTCATCGATCTTGGTTTCGATCCGGCCGAAGCTGAAGTCATGAAATTGCGTGCGGAAGTAATGATCCGCATCGAGCAATTGGTGAAGGTAAAAGGCTGGACGCAAGCCGAGGCTGCGCGCAGGCTTGGCGTAACTCAACCGCGCATTTCTCGTTTGCTCAAGGGAAAGTGGCAAGATTTCAGCCTCGACATGTTGCTGACTCTGGCAACACGGGCAGGCCTGAAGCCGAGCCTGCGCTTGGCCGCGTAGCCGTGCCGGCTTTCGACGCCATATCGTGGCTCGAGTTGTTGACGAGGACGCCCGGACTATTCGGTGAGCTGACTGCGCAGGCGTGATTGGTTGGGAACACGTCGAACGCGTGCGCAGCGCGCGGCGCCGTAGGCATTAATCCTGCCCGCAGGAAGAGCCACGCTGAACTCGAATAACCGGACGATGCTGACACACGCCGATCGCGCGATGTACGTCGCCAAGCATGGCGGCCGCACGCGCGTCGAAAGCGTACGCGGCAGGCTCAAGGCGGGTCAACGAAGCGGCAGGTTGTGTTCTGGCCTTCTCGTCAATTCATCAATTTCAGATGCCGCAGCTTGGCCGCGTAGATGGCGCGCGATTCCGGCGTGGTGCTGTTCTTCTCCGCCAGTTCCAGTTGCTTGCGCGCGCGGCGCATGTCGCCGAGGTGCATCGCCGCGATCGCCAGTTCGAAATGCGACGGAACATCGTAGGGGCGCTCCGACAGCGCCTTCTCGAATAGACGCGCGGCTTGCGCGTATTGACCGGCCTGCATCGCCTCGACGCCGCGGTCGTAGAAATAGAACGGCGGATGGCGCTGGATTTCCGCCAACCGTCTCTCCAGCGCTTGCGCTTCCGCAGTGCGGCCTTCCTCCGTCAGTACATGTGACAGGTTGGAAAGCGCGGAAACGTTGTCAGGATCGAGCCGCAGCGCGTAACGCATGGCGCTTTCGGCCGGCGCCAGGTGATTCCGCCTGTGGTAGATGACGCCGAGCGTATTGGCGGCGTTCGCGAACGCGGGGTCGGCCTCGAGCGCCGCGCGGGCGTACCAGTACGCGCGGTCGAGGTCGCCGCCCACCATCACTTCGGCCGCGCGGTTGTTCATGTACATCGCGATGACGGTGTGTTCCGCGATCGGCTGGGACACGGCATCCGCCATCTGCTTCGACGGCAGGAAGTCCACGATCATGGGCACGTCGTCGCCCTGGAAAAACCTGGCACCCGAGCTGCGCGGGCCGAGCACCAGGTTGACGTGCTGGCTGAGGATGGCGAACCCTGCATCGCGCGACCAGGTATCGAAGTGGGAGACTTCCTGATAGGTCACCTGGATGTCGAGTTGCCTGGCCAACGCCGCCGCCATGATGACCAGCGACAGGCAATTGCCTTGGCGTGCCGCGAAGGTTTGCGACGCGGTGCGGGTCATCTCCGAGTCGTAATCGATCATCAGTTTGCCGCTCACGGCGTCGAGGAGCGCTTGCCGTGGATCCTCGTGGCGGCTCTGCGGAAGGATGTCCGTGGCGATGAAGTGCCGCATCGGAGCGTCGACGGCAAAAACCGCGCGGCTGTCGATCGGCTTGGGCAAGGGTTTGAAGAGCGCGTCATGGAACAGCGGCGTGACGTCGCGCGTCCGCGCGGTGGGCAGGTTCGCGCAACCCGCCAACGACGCAATGAGCAGGACTGCGCCGATCCGCAGCAACAAGATGAAGGCTTTCACCTTCGCCTCCGCAGCGGGCCTGTATCCGCGCGCCGGGCATTCGATGGCCTGCTGCTGGGCGGACTATACACCCGCGCCGGAAGTGCGGCGGCGCGGATCGTGCAGGCAAGAAAAAGCCCGCCGAAGCGGGCTTTTTTTGCAACCTGGAAGGGCGGCTTACGCCACCTGCACTTGGTCCGCCTGCATGCCCTTCGGGCCCTTCACGGCGACGAAGGTGACCTTCTGGCCTTCCTGCAACGACTTGAAGCCGGTGCCCTGGATTGCGCGGAAGTGGACGAACAAGTCGTCACCGCTTTCCGGGGTGATGAAGCCGAAACCCTTGGCATCGTTGAACCATTTGACTGTACCGCTTTGGCGATCCGCCATGACACTTGACCTTTGAAAAACTGTGGATGACGCGGCTAAGAGTGGGGCGAACTCGCCGCAAAGATTTGCAGTGCATCCGGAGTTGCCCCAAGCGCTGCCGGGCAAGTATAGCCGGGATTTCATCCGCGCGTTTTCGGGGCGCACCGAGGGGTGGCCGGACCTCCCGCCGGCGCCCCACGGCGTTCCGGATGGATCGACTTTCCCGAACGTCACGCCGCGATGGTCCCGGCCGCGCCCGGCAGCGCGTCGCCGCCGCACACGTCGCGCCACAGGTGGTACATCACCCCGAACATCACGGCAACCACCACCAGCATCATGGCGATGTAGATGGGTCGGCGCCCCAGCGCCGTGCCGCCGGACTATAGCGCGATGCATGAGTCCTGCGCGACTGGACGTTCCAACCGCTCATGGCTGAAGACAAGCAGGGATTCGTTCAACCGTTTCCGGCCTCGTCGACCGCTCGCTCGCGTACACCGGCACCGATCCCGCGCGGCCGCGTTTCCGGCATCGTCAGGAAAACCGGCAGGACCAGCAGCGCAACGGCGGCGATCATCGCGCCGGGCAGCGCCGCCCATCCGGTTCGCTGCACCAGCAACTCGGCAACGAACGGCGTGAGGCCTCCGAACAGCGCGGTCGCGACAGTGACGCCGAGCGCGAGGCCGCTGAGCCGGCCTTCGCCCGGGAATTGCTCGGCGGTCGCCGGCGCGCCGACCGCGCTCACGCCGCCGGCGACGCAAGCCAGCACGACCGCGCCGATTCCGATGCGCAGTTCGCCGCCGCCCGCCATCAGGCCGAACATCGCCAACGGCAACACCATGCTCGCAATGCCCAGCCCGATCAGTACCGGCTTGCGTCCGACGCCATCGGACAGTGCGCCGGCGAACGGCGTGACCAGGATGACGGCGATCGCGGCGATCGTGGACAGCCATAGCGATCTGCCTTCGCCGAGAATGTGCGACGAGCTGAGGAACGCCGGTACGTAGGTGATGCCGACGTAGTAGGTGATCGAACCCAGCGCCGAGATGGCGAAGGTGCGCAGCAATGCGGGGCGATGCTCTCGTAGCGTGTGGCGCAACGGTGATTCCGGCACGCTGTGCCGTTGCACCTGTCGCAGGAAATCCGGTGACTCCTGCATCGTCGAGCGCGCGATCCACACGCAGCCGGCCAGCAGTGCGCCGGCGAAGAACGGAATCCGCCAGCCCCAGGCATCCAGATGCGCGGCGCTCATCGCGCCGACGGTCAGCGCCGCGATCGCCACGGCCAGCAACGCGCCGACCTCGCTCGCGGCCGATGCCAGCGACGTGATCAAGCCGCGGCGTTCCTCGCGTGCGCCTTCCAGCAGGTAGGCGACCACGCCGGTGTATTCGCCGCCGACCGAGAACGCCATGAAGCAGCGCAGCAGCAACAGCAAACCGCCGGAGGCGGGCCCGATCGCGGCGTAGTCCGGCAGCACCGCGGTCGCCAGCATCGCCAGTGTCATCAGCATCATCGACAGCATCAGCGTGCGCTGGCGCCCGATGCGATCGCCGATGTGGCCGAACACCATCGCGCCCAGCGGCCGCATGCCATACGCGATCGCGAATCCCGCCAGCGTGGCCAGCAGCGATTCGGCGCCGCCGCCGAAGAACACGCGCGACAGTACCGTGGCGAAGTAGAGGTACAGCGTGAAGTCGTACCACTCCACCACCGTCGACAACGCGGCGATTGCCATCGATGCGCGCGAAACATTCGGAACGGCGGGACTGTCCGTCGAATTCATCCGGACAGGGTGCCGGAACCGGGCGGTCGGCGAGTGAAGATGCCGAGCGGTGCTGCGTTGCCTGCTTTGTCGCTAGCCCACGCGCGGCGCTCACACGGGCTCGAACGCCCCCGTTTGCACTTCGCCTGCGCGGACATAGCGATTGACCAGCACGCCGGTGGGCGTGGCTTTGGATGATTCGAGGCGGAACGCCGACGCTTGCGTGCGCTCGTCGAACAGGCGCTTGCCGCGGCCGAGCAGGACGGGATAAACCAGCAGGCGCAGTTCGTCGACGAGATCGGTGGCGAGCAGTTGATGCACGAGATCGCTGCTGCCTTGCGTGACGAGATCGGGGCCGTCGCTGCGCTTGAGTTCGCGTACCGCGGCGGCGATGTCCGGACCCAGCGCGCGGCTGTTTTGCCAGTCCAGCGTGTC
Organism: Rhodanobacteraceae bacterium; assembly: GCA_030167125.1. NCBI lineage: Bacteria > Pseudomonadati > Pseudomonadota > Gammaproteobacteria > Lysobacterales > Rhodanobacteraceae > Rhodanobacteraceae bacterium. The sequence continues at coordinate 1,378,817 of CP126531.1, read as the reverse complement.
GGGTCGATGCGTGGCGACGTGCTTGACGGTGCCGTTGAACAGGTCGGCGATGCACCGGTGCGGCGCGCCTTGCGCCACGTGCGGCCAGTACGCCGCGAAGATGTCGTAGGTGCGGCGTCCGAGCAGCAATTCGAATGAGTGCTCGAACACGCCGCCCATCACTTCGCCGGAATCGTCGGCGAAGGGCCAGACCCAGCCGCCGTGGGTAAAGCCGCCGCTGGCGTCTTCCTGCGGGCCGCCGGGCGCCTGCACGACGCCGTCGAGACTGATGAACGCGGGAACGATGAGCTTGCGCATGCCGGACTCCTGTGCGGACCGAGCGGGTCCGTTCGTCGACGCGACGGTTGAAGGATCGGAAAATCGACATCGCCGTGCAAATGCGTGCACGATGCAGTGTGAGCGGGCGGCGACGCGCAGCGCAACGGCGTACAGTGGAAGCATGCGCAATCCCGATGACATGACGCTCGACGGACGCGGGCGCCATCGCAATGACAATGCCGTGCACCCGGATTTGCCCGGCGTGAAACTTCTGCCGCCGCCTGCGCGCAGGCGCTTGCGGCGGCAAGTGCTCGCTGTGTTGAGCCGCGACGCACCGGCACCGGATTACGACGCGCCGCTGGGCGATCCCGGCCTGTTCGGACCGGACAGCGCGACGTGGAAAATCCACGCGGACTTTCCGTCGATGATGGCCGGCGGCCTGGCGTCGCTGATGCTGCAGGCCTTGCATCCGCTGGCGCTGGCGGGCGTGTGGGACCATTCCGCGTTCCGCACCGACACGCTCGGCCGCCTGCGCAACACCACCGCGTTCGTCGGCCGCACCACGTACGCGCCGCGCGCGCCGGCCGAAGCGGCCATCGAGCACGTGCGCGTGATCCACCACAGCGTGCACGGCACCGCGCCGGACGGCCGCGCGTACAGTGCCGACGATCCGCACTTGCTCAACTGGGTGCATTGCGCCGGTTGCTGGTGTTTCCTGCGCGCGTACGAACGCTATTGCCATGCGCCGATTCCATTGGCGATGCAGGATCGCTATCTCGCGGAAATGACGCGGATCGCGACGGCGCTGGGTGCGGCCGATGTGCCGCGCTCGACGGCGGAACTTGAAACGTTCTTCGCACGCGTGCGCGCGGAACTGGTGTTCGATGCGCGCACCCGTGAAACGCTGCGCATCCTCGGCTCGATTCGATTACCGATCCCATTGGCGGGATTCAGCCGCGACTTGTTCCTCGGCGCTGCGGCCGCGTTGCTGCCGGCGTGGGCGCTGGATTTGATGGAACGCTCGGCTCTGCAACGCCTGCGCGACCGCGGCGCCGCGCGCGCCTTGCAGCTGATCGCACCCAGCGTGCGCGACGCGATGGCCGAAGGCGGCCTGGCTTGGCGCGCCTGCCGGCGCACCGGCGCGGATTACGCGGCGTTGTATAAATGGTGAGCGCGCTGTTTTGGTGCCAGGCAAAAGGAGAATGGGAATGGCACACATCGAACTCGAAGCCGACCGCGTCAGTGTGCGGATGAGTCCGCTGGACGAAATTCTGGCGCTGCACGGCTCGCTGCACATCCCTTACAGCCACATCCGCTCGGTCGTGTTCGAACCGGTGCCGCCTGCCTGGTGCCGCGGTATCCGGATCGGCACCAACGTGCCCGGCGTGAAGGTCGCCGGAACATTCTTCACCGACGAGGGCGCGATCTTCTATGACTTCCATGATCCGAACCGCTGCCTGACGTTCGAACTTGACCACGAACACTATCGCCGCGTGGTGGTGCAGGTGGACGGGGATCAAAATCCCGCGGCACTGGCCATCGAGATCAGTGCGCGGCTGGCGCGCTGATCCGCTGCGCGGCCACAAGGGAAGCGGGCTTGGCACACAGGTTGCGGATTGCGATTGTCGGTTACGGCACGGGCGGGCAAGCGTCGGCGCTGATGCTTGCCGCGGACGGACATGTCGTCGAGGTCTTCGAACGGGCAGCTGCGCTCGGTCCGATCGGTGCGGGGCTGCTACTGCAGCCGACCGGCCTTGCCGTGTTGTGGGAGATGGGCCTGCTTAGCGATGCGCTCAAGCACGGCGCGACCATTACGCGGTTGTTCGGACAAACCGATCGCGGCCGCCGCGTGATGGACATCCGCTACCGCGAACTCGACCCGCGGCTGTTCGGTGTCGGCATCCAGCGCGGCGCGCTATTCGAATTGCTCGATGCAGCGTGGCAGGAGGGGCGGCAGATTCGTTGTGGCTGCGCCATCACATCGATCGATGCCGAACAGGGCGCACTCGTCGATGCCGATGGCCGGCGTCATGCGGGCTACGACTTGATCGTCGTGGTGGATGGCGCGGCCTCCAGGCTGCGCGGACGCGTCGCGCAGACGAAGCTGGATCGCCCGTATCCGTGGGGCGCGCGCTGGTGCCTCGTCGAGCAAGGGAACTGGCCGTGGGTGGACGAACTGCAGCAACGCTACGTTGCCGCACGCCGCATGATCGGCATGCTGCCCGTTGGCACGCGGCCCGGTGATCCGGTGCGGAGGGTGAGTTTTTTCTGGAGCACGCCCGCTGCTTCGCTCGATACGGACACCGACGATGCGCGCGTCTGGCGTGACGAGGTCGCGGCGATCTGGCACGAAGCCGCGGAACGGCTGGAGACCGCCGACGTTCCGCACGGGCTCGCACCAGCCCGTTATCGCGATGCCGTTCATCGGCAATGGTTTCGTGGCCGCGCCGTGTTGCTCGGCGATGCCGCGCACGCGATGAGTCCGCAGTTGGGGCAGGGCGTCAACATGGCCTTGCTGGATGCACGCGCCTTGCGTGATGCGCTGCGCGCACATTCGAACCTTGCGGATGCCTTGTCTGCCTATCAACGCGAGCGGCGCGCGCACGTCGGCATCTATCACTTCTGGAGCCGCTGGCTCACGCCGCTATTCCAGTCCGACCATGGTTTCGCGGCGCGTTGTCGCGACCACCTTCTGCATCCGCTGTCGCGCGTGCCGGGCGGACGTGGCCAGGTGCTGCGCGTGCTGACCGGCACGCGCAAGGGCTGGCTGGGAAAAGTGCCGCTCTCCGATGCATTCATCGATGCGCTGGCCGCCGCCGCCGGCGATTCGCACGGCAATGACATCGCGCGTGCCGGTCAGAAAAACGTCGGCATCGCTTCCAGCACACGCAGCGTGTCGTCGACAAGCAGCACCTGACGCCATTTGTCGAACGTCAGGCAAGGGTGCGAGGCGCCGAACGACACGACGTCGCCGATGCGGAAGTCCGCGCGTTCGGGGATCACCATCATCGCGTGCTGGTCCATCACCTTGCGGACATGGCAGCCGGTGAGCGGACGCGCGGGTTCGCCGGGCCGGTGAAGTTGCAGCGGGATCGGCAGGTCGGGATCGACCGAGATGTCGCGCTTGCCCATCGCGACCACGGCCAGCCCGGGTTCCGGCAGCGACTGCACGTGCGCGAACACGGCCAGCGCCGGCACGAGTTCGCCTTCGAGTTCCGGATGGCGCGTTTTGATTTCAGCCATCGCATCGCGGTACGAACGATGGTCGTGCACGATGTAGCAACCGGGACGCAGCACCGGCGTGCAACGGTCGCGCAGGTTGGATTCGTCGAACGCTTCCGCGATCAGGTCGAACCATTGCGAACCCGCCGCGGTAACGATCGGCACACGATCGGCGAACGCGCCGGCATCGCGCAACTGGCGAACGGTCGCGACCAGCCGCTGGCCGTAACTGCGGATGGAATCGACCGCGCGCTCGCCGCCGATCAGGCCTTCGTAGCCTTCGATGCCGCAGAGCACGAGGGCAGGCGCCGCGGCAATGGCGTCGACGAGCGCCCGCAACTCCGAAGCGTTGCGCACGCCGCAGCGTCCGCCCGGGACGCCGAGTTCGATCAGCACCTGCAATGTCAGGCCGCGTGCGCCGAAATGGCGGTCCAGCGCCTCGACGTTGGCCGCACTGTCGACGAGGCAGTAATAGTCCGCGCCGCGTTCGACCAGGCCGGCGACGATGGCCATGTTGGGCGCGCCAACGAGTTGATTGGCCATCAGCAGGCGCGTGACGCCGTTCTCGAACGCCGCGGCGCACTGCACGGCCGTCGCCAGCGTGATGCCCCACGCGCCCGCTTCCAGCTGGCGGCGGAACAGCGTGGGCGCCATGCTGGTCTTGCCGTGCGGCGCGAGCTTCGCGCCGTGATCGTCGGCAAAGCGCTGCATCCACGCGATGTTGTGCCTCAACGCGGTGTCGAAGACCACCGCCGCGGGCAGGCTCACGTTCTCGAGCAGCGATCGGCCGTCGAGCGGCGTGCCTTTTTCAAGATGCGTATCGATGATCATGGGTTCGCCCTTGTCGGCGGCGCGATTGTGGCATTGCCGTGTGTGTCGCGGCGAGTGCGGTAGGGAATCACCTACACCGTTTTCGGAAAGGGATGCGCAGCAATGCGGTCGCAGACCGGCGGCATACTCGTGCGCCAGCGCCGACACTCCACTTTTCATCGTGTGGAAAGACAAACATGCAACCGATGCGCTGGCTCGTGGTGGTCATGCTTGCATGGAGCGCGGCTTTTGCGGGGCCGGTGCGGAGCGAAACACCGCCGCCGGTCGAACTGGTCGACGTCTACCATGGCGGCGTCGACCTGTCGCGCTACTGGGTCAGCGAAAAGTACGACGGTGTGCGCGGCTACTGGGATGGACACCGGTTGTTCACGCGCGGCGGCACGGTCGTGCACGTGCCCGCGTGGTTCACGAAGAACTGGCCGAAGACGCCGTTGGATGGCGAGTTGTGGGTCGGCTACGGACAGTTCGCGCGCGCGTCCGCGATCGTGCGCACGGCGGACGCCAACGATCCGGCCTGGCGCGAAGTGACGTACCACGTGTTCGACCTGCCTGGACACGGCGGCGACTTCGATGCACGCGTGCCTGCCATCCGCGCGACGGTCGCCGCCATCGGCGATCCCTGGGTGGTGGCGATCCGCCAATTCCACGTTGCGAACGAAGCGCAGCTTCGTGCCGAACTCAAGCGCGTGGTGGACAAGGGCGGCGAAGGCCTGGTGCTGCACCGCGGTGACGCGCCGTATCGCGCGGGCCGCAACGTGGGCCTGCTCAAGCTGAAGCCTTACGAAGATGCCGAAGCGCAGGTGGTCGCGATCCAGCCGGGGCAGGGCCGGCTCGCGGGCAGGATGGGTTCGCTGGAAGTGCGCACGCAGGACGGGCGGCGCTTTTCGATCGGTTCGGGATTTTCGGATGCCGATCGCGCCGATCCGCCGCCGGTCGGATCGTGGGTTACGTATCGGTTCAACGGTACGACGGCCACTGGCCTGCCGCGCTTCGCACGTTTCATGCGCAGGCGGCCGGATGGTCCGCCGCCGGAACCGGCTGCCTCGCGCAGCGCAGGCACGAAGGCCATCCCCCTCGGTCCCCCTTCGCAAGCAAAGGGGGAAGAAAAACACGGCGCACGCTGATCGTCCGTTCCCACATTACGCGCCGTGCAAACGCGCCCATTGCACGATGCCGGAAGCGCTCATCGCGCCCGCCTGGCGCGCGACTTCGCGGCCGCCACGGAACAGTGCCAGCGTCGGAATGCTGCGGATGTCGTAGCCGGCGCCGAGATCCGGTTCGGCTTCGGTGTCCACCTTCAGCAGCCGCGCGCGCGGTTCGAGTTGCGCCGCGGCTTGCGCGTAATGCGGCGCCATCGTCCTGCACGGGTCGCACCACGGCGCCCAGAAATCCACCAGCACCGGGATGTCGTTGCGCAAAAGATGTTTCTGGAATCGGGGGCGGTCCACTTCCAGCGGGTTGCCTTCGAACAACGGCCGGTGGCAGCGGCCGCAGGTCGGCGCCGCGCCGATGCGATCGGACGGCACGCGATTCACCGCGTCGCAATGCGGACAGACGATGTGCAATGCGTCGCTCATGGAGTGGCCTTGTTGTCGGCAACGGGCGCTTCGCGGGAGTTCTCGCCGGAAGAATAATCTGCCGCAGCGTTGATCATCGCGTTCGCGGTCGCGATGATCGGCACCGCAAGGAACGCGCCCGCAACGCCGCCCACCGCGGCGCCCGCGATCACGCCGACCACCACGCCTAGTGGATGCACTTTCACCACGCCGCCGGTGAGGAAGGGATGCAGCACGTTGCCTTCGAGCTGGTTCACCAGCAGCACAACGCCCAGCATGATCAGCGCGTGGTCGAGGCCGTTGAACAGGAACGCGATCAGGACGGCGGCGGCGCCCGCGACGATCGAACCGAGGATCGGCACCAGCGCGCCGAAGAACACGATCACCGCGATCGGCGTGGCCAGCGGCACGCCCAGCAGCCACGCGCCCACGCCGAGCAGCACGATCCACGCGATGATGATCGCGAGCCATTTCGGACAGCGATGGCGTTGCAGGAATGCCGACAGCGGCACCAGCAGGGCCGCCAGGATCACGCCGATCAGGAACGGCACGACCACGTCCGAGAGTACCCAGGCGAGCGTGAGCACCACGCCGATCGCCGCCGCGATCACCAGCAGCCGCCACGCAAACGCGGCGCCGATGCGAAGCCCGGGTGGAATGGCATCGTTTGCAGGATCACGGGAATGTTCGCGCCGCATGGATCTCACCGTGTGGCCGCACGACCGGCGTCACAGGCTATCCACGCCCAGGTTGAATTGGTGTCAACGCGCCGCGCCGGGTAATCGGCGCGTGACGGCAAGCCGCAGGAGCCTTCACGTCATGTGGAGTCTTGCCTTCCCACAATCGGGGTTTGGCCAAGGAGATGGATGATGAACCTGAGGATGCCTGCGCTGGTTGCTGCCTGTACGCTGGTGCTCGCAGCGTGCGGAAACAATTCCCAATCCCAGGCGCCGAACGAACCGGCGCCGGCCGGTACCGCTCCGTCGTCCGCCTCCAGCGCGCCGATGGCGGGTCCGGCCACGGCGGCCACCGCCGCGGGTTCGGCTGCGGCGCCGGCCGCGGCCTCAACCGGAGCCATCGCCGCGAGCAGCAAACCCGCCGCGACGGTCAGCAACTGCAGCACGGAAATCGAAGCCAACGACGCGATGCAATACAACGTCGGCTCGATCACGGTGCCTTCGTCCTGCACCAACTTCAAGATTACCTTGAAGCACACCGGCAAATTGCCGGTCGCCTCGATGGGCCACGATGTGGTGATCACCAGACAGTCCGACATGCAGGCCGTGGACTAGGAAGGCGCCGCGGCCGGCCTGAAGGATGGCTACATCAAGTCGGATGATTCGCGCATCGTCGCGCATACCAAATTGATCGGCGCCGGCGAAACCACCTCGGTGAGTTTTCCGGTCAGCAAGATCAAGAGCGGCGGCCCCTACGTGTTCTTCTGCAGCTTCCCCGGCCACTCCGCGCTGATGCACGGAACGATCAGCGTGCAGTGAAGCGGAGATCAATCCTGCATTGCGAACGGGCGCCTTTGGCGCCCGTTTTTTTGCAACTGGACACGCTTTCCGGTTCGAACCACACTGCGCGGAATTTTCCCGTGAGGACGCCGACGTGATCCATCTGCCCGTGCTGGTCGTGCTGTTGAACGTGCTGGTGCTGCTTGCAACGGGACTCATCGTTGCGCGTGCGCGCGACCGCCACGGCATCAAGGCGCCGGCCACCACGGGGCACCCGGATTTCGAGCGCGCGTTTCGCGTGCAGATGAACACGCTCGAGCATACCGTTCTGTTCCTGCCGACGCTGTGGCTCGCTGCGACCTGGGGCAATCCGACCTGGGCCGGCATCCTCGGGCTGGTGTGGATCGCGGCGCGCGTGTGGTACATCCCCGCGTACCTGCGCGAAGCCGGTGCGCGCCACAACCCGTTCATGCTGTCGATGATCGCGTGGGCGCTGTTGCTGCTGCTGGCGATCTGGGGCGTGGTGCGGCTGTTCGTGCTGCAGCCGGGGTGATCAGCCGGAAGCCGTCTTGGCGGCGATCTCGCGCAGCGCGTTTTCGAAGACTTCCGGCGGCTGGCCGCCCGAAATCAGGTACTGGCGATTGACGATCGCGGCGGGCACGGAATGGATGCCGGCCTGCTGCCAATGCCGTTCCTGCGCGCGCACTGCGTCCGCATGGTCGCCGTTGTCGAGCATGCGGCGCGCTTCGCCGGCGTCGAGACCCACCTCATCCGCCAGTCGCGCGAGCACGTCGCGATCCGCCACGTTTTCGTTGTCGGTGAAGTAGGCGCGGAACAGGGCCTGCTTCAACGCCAGGGCTTTCGCACGATCCTGCAATTCCGCCCAGTGCAGCAGCCGGTGCGCGTCGAACGTATTCCACACGCGGCTGCCGCGCTGCATGTTGTAGGCGAATCCGACCGCCGCGGCGCGCTCGCGGATCACCTTGCGGTTGGCTTCCGATTGCGCTTCGCTGATGCCGTACTTGTGCATGATGTGGTCGACGGCGTCCTCGCCTTCGAACGGCATGCCGGGGCTCAGCTCGAACGGTTGCAGGTGGATTTCGGCCTCGATGCTGCCGTCGAGCTTGTGCAACGCCTGCTGCAGGCTGGCAAGCCCCACCGCGCACCACGGACAGGCCACGTCGGAAACGAAATCGAGGCGCAGCGGGACAGGGGCGGTCATGGCGATGTCATCAGCGGGACTCGTGCCGATATGGTGGCGCCAACGCGGAAAATCGAGGCCGCATCGATGGACCGCCCGAAAACGTGCGCGCGATCCGTTCTCGGCCATCGGCCGCTGCTGCACCAGCGCGAACACGTCCCGTCCAGCGCCGGGTGGAAAGCACCGGGCTGTTAAAGTGTGCGGTCAACGGAGGACGCGCGTGGCAACCGACGCCTTTTATCCCATCGGCAAGCCCGGCCAGCCATGGGGCGATGCCGAGAAAGCCGAGTGGCTTGCGCGTCAGCGCAAGCAGCGCAGTTATGCAGACGGCGTGCTGGGCACGATCGAAAGCCTGCGTCCCCGCTTCGACGTGGTGCAGTACGGCAAGCTCGACTATCCGCCGGACAGCTATCCTTTGTTCGCGCTGAAAAGCCGCCAATGGAACGATGCGCTACCGGTCATGCTGGTGACGGGCGGCGTGCATGGCTATGAAACCAGCGGCGTGCAGGGCGCGTTGCGTTTCGCCGAGCGGCACGCTGACGCCTACGCCGGCCGCGCCAACCTCGTGATTGCGCCATGCGTCAGTCCCTGGGGTTACGAGCGCATCCACCGCTGGAATCCCTACGCGTTGGACCCCAACCGCAATTTCATCGCCCATAGCCCGGCGCCCGAATCCGCCGCGCTGATGCGCTTCGTCGCCGCGTTCCGCGATCGCGTCGTGATACACATCGACCTGCATGAAACCACCGACACCGACGAGACGGAATTCCGTCCCGCGCTGGCCGCGCGCGACGGCAAGCCGTTTGCGCCGGGCACGATCCCCGATGGTTTTTATCTTTGCGCCGACAGCGAAAATCCCGAACCGGAATTCCAGCAAGCGGTGATCGCCGCGGTAGCGAAGGTGACGCACATCGCGCCGGCCGATCCGGATGGCACGATCATCGGTTCGCCCGTGGTGGCGCCGGGCGTGATCGAGTATCCGCTGGTGAGGTGGGGATTGTGCGCGGGCATCACCGCGGCGCGTTGGCGCACGACCACCGAGGTCTACCCGGACAGCCCGCGCGCCACGCCCGAGCAGTGCAATGCCGCGCAAGCGGCCGCAGTGTGCGCGGCCATCGACTACGCACTGACCCGCGCGTAGCCGCCGCGCGTTTCCCGACGTTCCCGCAAGCACGGAATCGAATTGCGATTCCGTGGCGACGGCGCGCGCGCGGCGATCGGTCGCGTCATAGATGGCAATGAAAACATCAAATTAAGAAACAAACCTGCAGTTGAAAATAAAGTATTTCGAGCCTCGTTCGCCTTCAATTCGAGGTTTCAGGGCAGCGAAAAGCGCCAAAAACAGGCTGGATTGTAAAAAATTGTGATGGATTTCTCGCGAACAAAGCGTAAAGTAGCACATACGTGATCGGTTAGCCGGTTTTCGGGGAGGCATATGACAAGGGACGTCAGTGGGTTACCCGATTTTTCGTATCTGCTTTTTTGAAGTGGGCGAAATCCGTACGCGTGCGTCTTGTGGCTGCCGGTTTGCCGGCGGTGGGAGGTGAAACGAAGCCATTGCCGCGCTGTTGCTTGTCCGTCGTTGTTTCCCGCTGTATCCCAAAGACTCGACCTGACCCCGAGGAGAACATCATGAGTGCGCGTTTTGAACGTAATGGCCCCCTGACCGAACTGAGCAGCTACCCGCAATGGGCGCAGGACATGGTCGGCGAATGCGACATCGTCAAGAAGACCGTCGTCGAGCACGAGCTGTGGACGAAGATGTGCACCAACGAAGACCCGACCATCACGCCGCGATTCCTGGTCGGTGCATGGCCCGCCATCGAGCGCTTCCCCTGCTACATGGCGAAGAGTCTGATGAAGACGCGCTATGGCCGCAGCGAGGGTGAAGACATGGCGCGGCGCTGGCTCGTCCGCAACATCCGCGTCGAGCAGAACCACGCCGAATACTGGTTGACGTGGGCCGAGGGCGCCGGCGTGCCGCGCGAGCAGGTCATGGAAGGCCAGTTGCCTCCGGGCACGCAGGCGCTCGCGGACTGGTGCGAGGAAGTGAGCAGCGGCGATTCGCTGGCGGCGAGCCTCGCCGCGGTGAACTACGGCGTCGAAGGCGCCACGGGCGAGTGGTCGCGCATCCTGTACGAAAGCGAAAGCTTCGCGGCCCAGTACCCGGAACCGCGCCGGCGCGGCAGCTTGCGCTGGCTGCAACTGCACGCGGCCTATGACGACGAGCATCCGTGGGAGGCGCTGGAAATCGTCTGCTCGATCATGGGCAACGCGCCGAAAGCGGCGGAGGTCGCCCACGTGGCCGAGTGCATCAAGCGGACCTACGTGGCCATGCGGATCCTGGGTGACCGCTCGGTGAAGCCGGGCTTCACTTTCCAGACCGAAGAGGCCTACGAGGTTGCAGCGGCGTGAGTGCCGCAAGCTGGTACGAAAAATGCTTTAAGAGGAGACACCGACGTGATCGGCATCGCCCATGCGCCGTGGCTCCATCCAGCTCCTGCAGAAGTCCATGAACAGGCGTCTGCTGCCGCTCGTCTACGCGCTCGTGGCGGTGGTCCTGCTGATCCTGTTGCTGACATGGCTTACCGTGCAGGCCCAGATTGCCCTCGCCGGTTACCTCAACGGCGAGAGCATCTGGTCCAAGGCCCAGAAGCAGGCGACGGTTGACCTGCTGCATTACGTCGCCACGGGCGATCCCGCGGACTACGCCGGCTTCCAGGACAACTACGCCGTCCTGAAGTCGCTGCGCAAGGCGCGCGACATGGTGCTGTCGGGGCACTTTGAGTACCAGTCCGTCGAGGACGAGATGCGCCGCGGGCACGCCATGACGGTGGCGATCCCCGGCGCGGTTTTCATCCTGCACCACTTTGCGAGCGCGCCTTACATGAGCGACGCGCTGCGCGAGTGGCAATCCACCGACGGCGCGATCACCGAGCTCGGGACGATCGCGGACACGCTGCATCGCACGTTCGCCGAGAAGGCGATGACGCCGGCGGAGGTGGTTCGACAGCGCAGCCGCATCACCGCCATCAACGCGTACATCGAGCCGCGTTCGAACCGGTTCTCGCTCAGTATCGCCCGCGGTGCGGTATGGACCGGCCGCGTGCTGTTCGCCGGCATCATGCTTTCCGCCGCCGTCGCGATCGGCCTCTGGCTGTGGATGGCGCGGCGCGTGCTGACGCGCATCCGGCGCACCGAGGAACGCTACCGCCTGCTGTTCGACAGCGCGCCCGACGCGATCGTGATGGTGGACGAGAACAGCGGCACGATCATCGATGCCAACCGCACCGCGAGTGCGTGGACCGGACGCGCACCAAAAGAGCTGGTCGGCGCCGATTACATGGGCCTGTTCGAGGACGGCATCGTCCGCAAGGGTTCGTCGGGCAGCGGTGAACTGCGCGGCAGCAACGGAACCAGGCGGCCGGTCGAGACCCAGAGCAGCATGACGGTGTGGGGCGAGCAGGTCGTGCGCCAGGCCATCATCCGCGACATTTCCGAACGCGTCGAAAGCGATCGCGTGCGCCGCGTGGCCGCCGAGGCGCTGGCCAGCATCGCCGAAGGCGTGATCATCGCCGACGCGGACCGCAAGGTTCTTTCCGTGAACGCGGCCGCGACGCGGCTCACCGGGTTCACGGCGGAAAACCTGGCCGGCATGCGGCTGGACGCCACCCGCACGCTCGCCGACGGCGGTCCGCTTCCGGCCACGATCTGGGACGAAGTGGTCGCCACGCACCACTGGTCGGGCGAAGTGCAGAGCCGCCGCAACGACGGGCGGGTGTACGCCGAGAAGCTCGACATCAGCACCATCCGCGACGCGGAAAACCGCGTGCAGCACTACGTCGCCGTCTTCAGCGACATCTCCGTCGCCAAGGCGGATCGTTATCGCCTGGAACACCTCGCCGCGCACGACGTCCTGACCGGCATGGTCAACCGCGCGCAGTTCCAGCGCCATTGCGAGCAGGCCATCGAACGCGCGGCCAAGACCCGCAGCGCCGTCGCGGTGCTGTTCATCGACCTCGATGCCTTCAAGTTCGTCAATGACAGCTACAGCCATGCGGTCGGCGACCGCCTGCTGAAACTGGTGAGCGAGCGCATCCAGCAACAGTTGCGCGAAGGCGACATCGCCGGACGCATCGGCGGCGACGAGTTCACGGTGCTGATGCAGCACCTGAGCTTGCGCGAGGACGCCGCGGCACTGGCCAACCGCCTGCTCGCGGTGTTGTCCGAACCGTTCCACGTCGACGACTACGAGCTGGTGGTCAGCGCCAGCATCGGCATCGCCGGCTATCCGCTGGACGGCAACGATGCGCAGACGCTGATCGCCAACGCCGATGCGGCCATGTACGCGGCCAAGTCCGAGGAGCGCAACGCCGCGCGCTTCTACGTGCCGATGATGCAGGCCGACGCGCGGCAGCGGATGCTGCTGGCGACGGAATTGCGCCAGGCGCTGATCGAAGACGAGTTCCACCTGGCCTACCAGCCCAGCGTCGAGCTGCGCACCGGGCGCATCGTCGCGGTCGAAGCGCTGCTGCGCTGGAAGCATCCGCAGCGCGGCGAGGTGATGCCGGGCGAATTCATTCCGGTCGCCGAGAGCATCGGCCTGATCCACCGCATCGACGAATGGGTGATGCACGCGGCGTGCGCGCAAATCCACGCATGGGACGAAGCGCACATGCCGCAGATCCGCGTGGCGATCAACGTGTCGGCGCGCTGGTTCGGCCATCCCGGCTTCGTCGACAGCGTCTATCACGCGCTGCTGACCAACGTGGTCGCGCCCGAGCGCATCGTGCTGGAAATCACCGAAGGCGCGATGCTGCGGCTCGGCGAAGAAACCGAGCGCACGATGCGCGCGCTGCAGGCGCTCGGCATCGCGGTGGCGATCGACGATTTCGGCACGGGCTACGCGTCGATGGCGTACCTGAAACTGCCGGCGGTGGCGTACCTCAAGATCGACCGCTCGTTCGTCACCGGCTTGCCCGATAACGCCAACGACGCCGCGATCACCGGCGCGATGCTGGCCATGGCCGGCAGCCTTGGCCTCACCACCATCGCGGAAGGCATCGAGACCGAACCGCAGCACCAGTTCCTGCTGCAAGCGGGTTGCGCCGAAGGGCAGGGCTACCTTTATTCGTATCCGCTGCCGCCCGCGGCGCTCGAACGCATGTTGCGGCCCAAGCGCCAGGTCGGCAGCACGAAACTGAAACTGGTGCCGCCGGTCCGCAATTGAATCAGCGCGGCGTTGCGGGCGCGGGACATTCCACCCCGCAACGGAACACGCGTTCGGCGCCCGGTTCCAGCCGGATGGCGCTCGCGTAATCCGGCCGGTTGAAAGCATCGGCCATGCATTCCATCGGTTCCAGTGCAACGGCGCTGCGCGCGCCCGCGCCCAGCGTGTCGCCCGTGAACGCGTGCATCACGCCGCGCTCCTGCCAGACGCCGATGGAAAATCCCGACGAAGGATCGGTGAGGTGCGTGCGCATGCGTCCGTCGCCATCGATCGCAAGCCCGGCGTAGCCGTTGTCGAGCACCGTGGTACCGATGTGGCGCGCGGTGCGAAAGTCCAGCGCGGGCGCCTGTTCGAGCGGCACGTACGCGGCCTCGCCGGGCAGCGGAATCAGCCGCGCATCGGTGCGGATCGTGGTGTGCGCCGGAATTTCCAGCATCCAGTCGTCGGCCATGCCGCCGCCCGCACGAAAGTAGGCGTGCCAGCCGAAGAAGCACGGCGCGGCGCGATCGCCGACGTTGCGCATGCGCGCTTCGAGCGTCAAGCCGCCCGCATCCAGCGTGAAGCGGATGGCGAGATCGATGGAGAACGGGTAGCCGGGACGAGGACGGATCGCGCGGGTGGCGAGTGTCGCGGTGGCGGAAGTCGCTCCGCCCGTCAAGTCGGCGATCGTGAAATCGACGTCGCGCACGAAGCCGTGGCGGAACTCGCGGGCTGCGCCGGTCACGCCGGGTTCGAGATCGAAGGACTCGCCATCGAAGCTGTAGCGTGCATCGCCGACGCGGCCGCCGAACGGCGCCAGGATCGCGAAGTGCGAACCGGGGCGCGCGGCGATTTCCTCGGCGTTGCGGTAACCCCATGCGATGTCGAAAGGCGTGCCGTTGCGCAATGATTCGAGACTCAGCAGCGCGGCGCCATGGCAGGCGATTCGCGCGCGTTGGCCGGCATCATTGGCCAGCACCACGATCGGTTGCGCCCCGACGCTCGCGCGTTCGGCGGTGTAGCGTGTCATGGCATCCTCCGTTGCAAGATCGCGCACACGATAATGCACGCTGTCCAAAAAGATCACCCGATTCCATGACCATCGTCGTTCCCACGGCGGGCCACGACACCACCGGCGTCAACCGCACGCGCCACGATTTCACCGGCGTCGAAAGCGTGTGGCTGTTCGGATATGGCTCGCTGATCTACAAGGCGGATTTTCCGTATCTCGAACGTCGCTTCGCGACGATCCGCGATTGGTCGCGGCGTTTGTGGCAGGGTTCGCACGACCACCGCGGCACGCCCGAACATCCAGGACGCGTGGCGACGCTCGTCGCGGAACCCGGCGCCGTGTGCGCGGGCATGGCGTATCGCGTCGCGCCCGCGACATTCGAGTACATCGATTTCCGCGAAAAGAACGGTTACCTGCGCCACGTCGTGACGCTGGATTTCGGCAACGGCGAACACGCTGAAGGATTGGTGTACATCGCCGAGGCCGGCAACGCCGCATGGTTGGGTCCCGCCAGCGATGCGGACATCGCAAGGCACGTCGCGGCGTCGCGCGGACCCAGTGGACGCAACAGCGATTACGTGCTGAACCTGGCCGATGCGCTGCGCGAACTCGGCGCCGACGATCCGCACGTGTCCGCGGTGGCGGCGGAGTTGCGCAAGTTGCTCGCTTGAAACTCGCGTCTTCGCGCATAACGCATCCAAATAACCGTTCGCGTTGAGCGTAGTGAGCGCAGCGAACAGAGTCGAAACGCCACGCCGGAGTCCTTCGACTTCGACGCTTCGCGTCTACGCTCAGGACGAACGCAGGATTACGTTCAATGCCGCGTGCGCGGCTGTTTCCCGCCGGGGTTCATTTCCACGCTGAGCGAGAACGAGCGTTGCTCGCCGGGCTGCATCGCGCCGACGCCGACCAGCCGCCGCGCGATTTCCTCGCCGCGTTCATTGCGGATCACCAGCACCATCGAGTATTCCCACGCGCCGCTGTCGGCCGGATTGCGGAAGCTGCCTTCCACTTTCAGCGGCGTCAGCGCGGCGGGCGCCGCCAAGCCACTGGCCGGCCCGCCGTAACGCAACTTGTGGTTGCAGGCGGGACAGATCTCGGCGCTTTCCAGAATCGTCTCGCGGCAATGCGGGCACGTACGCGTCGCGCCGGCCGTGCCCGCACCCAGGGCGGTCATTGTTTCTGGCCGCTGCCGTTGTTCTTGTGGATGTCGGTGACGCCGGCCTTGTCGTCATCCCAGCCGAACTCGGCGTGGCCGCGCATGCGCGATCCCTTGGCGACGCTGAAGGTGCGCGATTTCACGTCGCCCGTCAGCGCGCCGGTCTGCAGCAGCTCGACGTGCTGCGCGTTTTCGATGTTGCCGGTCAGTTCACCGGCGACGGTCACGCGTTCCGCGCGCACGCTGCCGTTGACCTTGGCGCCGTTCTCGATGGTGAGGTCGCCGCGCACGTTGATGTCGCCCTTGAAGCGGCCGGCGATGCGCACGTGTCCCGCGCCTTCGATCTTGCCTTCGATCACGAGGTCGGGCGAGATGTGCGACTCCGCGGCGGAACGCGCCGGTGCGGGCGCCGCGCTGTTCGAAACCGGTTTGACCGGAGCCGGCGCCTCGGCCGGATCGGGCATATCGAACCGCGCCAGGTCGGGTGGATCCTGCAACGTGGATGACGGGGACTTGACGGGTTCTTTCCACAGGGCCATGGCGGCGCTCCGGTTCGGGTCAGGGAAGGCCGAGCGTACCCCCAATCGCGCTGGATGGGAACCGCAACGTGAACGAAAAGCCTTGGCAGCACGCGGAATTGTGCGGTGCTTCTCCCGTAGTACCTGAGCAGGGTGCGAGAGATCCGTCCTCAATGCCGATCGGCGCTGCTTCGGCTGCTGCAGTCCGTACGCAACACGTCGCGTTGCGCGGATGGCGGGATTCGTGGACTATCACTGAAGTCAACGCAGTAGACCTTTCGCAACAGGGGAGAACACATGCTGATCAAGAAGGCCGATGACCACACGGAGGAACTGCAACAACTCGAAAGAGCCGTAGCCATGTTGAAAGGCGAAGCCAGGAAGCGCGCCGAATTTGATCTGAAGCAACGCAAGGCGGGCATGAAGGGCGA
Source organism: Rhodanobacteraceae bacterium (assembly GCA_030167125.1). Classification (NCBI taxonomy): domain Bacteria; kingdom Pseudomonadati; phylum Pseudomonadota; class Gammaproteobacteria; order Lysobacterales; family Rhodanobacteraceae; species Rhodanobacteraceae bacterium. The sequence continues at coordinate 1,361,963 of CP126531.1, read as the reverse complement.
GGCTGATTCGGCATACCAGATTGACTTCCACTGGGAGCAATCACCGAATCGCGCAATCATCCACGACCTGCGCATTGAGCACGCCGGTCGGATCGCCCAGATCGACCATCTGCTTATCAATCGCAGGTTGGATTGCTACGTGCTGGAGTCCAAACATTTTCATGCAGGCATCAAGATCACGGAACAGGGCGAATTCCTGCGCTGGAATGAATACAAGCATACGTTTGAGGGAATGGAATCGCCGCTGGAGCAAAACGAACGTCACATCGCCGTGCTGAAAGATGTCCTGAAGACGCTCGACCTGCCGGTACGGCTGGGCATGCGCATCACGCCGGCCTGTTATTCGTTTGTCCTGGTTTCACCCAAATCGCGTATTGATCGGCCCAAGACGTTCGATACCAGCCGGGTCATCAAGGCTGACCAGATCAAAACCAGCATTTTCAAAGACGTCGACACGGAGGGCGCGCTTGCCACTTTTGCATCGATAGCCAGGCTTGTTTCATCGGAGACCATGGAAGATGTGGCCCGGCAATTGGTCGCACGGCACCGACCAATCAAATGGCCGTTGCCGGAGTGGCTGCGGACGGAACCTCCGGGCGTCAAGGAACCCACGTTGTCTGAGGCGAGGCCGATCGTGACGAAGGCGCAAGTGCCTACTACCGGTGCGCGGAACTGCAAAAAATGCGGCGGAAGCCGCGGCGCCATCCTGCATGGCAAGTACGGCTATTACTTCAAGTGCGAGGGATGCGGCGCCAATACGGCGATCCGGTTTACCTGTCTGCCGGGCCATTCGCCCAAGCTTCGGAAGCAGGGCAACGAGTTCTTCCGTGATTGTGCTGAGTGCGGCACCACCGAGAAATATTTCGAAAACGCACCTTGATCGACAATTGTCGATTCGGGCATTCCTCATCCGTCGCCCCATCAGGAGTGCGACGCCGCCGGCATCCGCCGGCCGCCGCTCCTTCCACCCACGAGGAGACACGACGATGCGGTTTCTTTCCCTGATACGGATCACCGAGAACACCGGCCAGAAGCCCAGCGAAAAATTGATGGCGGACATGGGCCAGTTGATGACCGAGATGACCGCGGACGGCACCTTGCTGGATACCGCCGGATTGCGGCCGACCGCAGAAGGCAAGCGGGTGCGCTTGTCGCGCGGCAAGCAGACGGTGTCGGACGGCCCGTTCACGGAATCCAAGGAAGTGATCGGCGGTTACGCGTTGTTGCAGGCCGATTCGATGGAGCACGCGCTGCAGCTGACGAAGCGTTTCCTGGACGTGCACGGCGACGAGTGGGAAGTGGAATGCGAGTTGCGGCAGATCGATCCGGCGTGCGATCCCGCGACCTGACTTTCGCGTTGAAAAAACCAATGGATCCCGGCCAGCGCCGGGATGACGAGCAAAAGCTACCCCGCCGCCTTCTTCACCAGTTCGCGAATGCGCTTTTCTTCGGCCGCGCCCAGCTTCACCAGCGCGTACGAGGTTGCCCACATCGCGCCGTCGTCGAGCCTGGCGGCATCGTTGAAACCGAGGGTGAGGTAGCGATCCTTGAACTTGGACGCGGGCTTGAAGAACACCACGACCTTGTCGTCGGCGTTGGCGTAGGCGGGCATGCCGTACCAGGTCTTGGGCAGCAACGCCGGCGCGGCGGCGCGGATGAGTTCGTGCAATCGCTCGGACATCGTGCGATCGGGTTCGGGCATGCTGGCGATCGCGGCCAGTACGTCCTTCTCGCCGTCCGCGCCGCGCTGCGCGGTTTTCAATTCACGCGCGCGTTCTTTCATCGCGGCGCGTTCATCGGCTGTGAATCCTGCGGGCTTGGCGGCTTTCTTGGTTGCCATGATTGCGTTCCCTTTGGGTACTCGTGATGAAGGCCAGCGGCGTTCCTGCACGCGCAGCAGGTTGCCGCATCCGCGGATCGTGCCATGCCGCGCTGGCGCGCTCAAACCGGGCGCATGCGCTCAGTCGCCGTACTCGAGCTTTGGATACCAGGTTGGTTGCCGGCCTTCGGGCGTCAAGTCCAGCACGTTCCAAAGCGGCATCAGGTCGGGTGCGCCGCGCGGGTCCTGGCCGGGATCGGGCGGGGTCGCGAACATCTCGCCTGCCCAGAAGTGCCGGACCGTGCCATCGCGGCGGGTGAACACGTTGAAAGCCGGCGTGTCGCCGTTGTCCGGGTTGACGTAAGCGCGCGTGTAATCGCCGCTGCCATCCGAATAGACCTTCAGATTGCGCCAGCCGCGCTCGCGCTTGAACGCCATCAGGCGCTCGATCGGCGAGCGCGCGGTCACCGCCAGCGCCACGTTCTGCTCGATGTCGCGCGCCTCGCCCTCGAGGGCGCTCAGGAGTGCCGTGCACATCGGACAGGGGCGCTCGCGTTGCGGTCCGAACATCCAGCTGTAGATCACCAGGGTTTGCTTGTCGCCGAACAGGCCTGCGAAATCGGTTTCGCCGTGTTCACCCGTGAAGCGGTAGCGGCCGGTGACTTCGCCGCCCGGCGGCAAGGCGCGGCGCTGTTCGGCGACGCGTTCGATGTGCCGGCGCAATTCGATTTCCTCGGCCAGCAACGCCTGCCGCGCGGAACGGTACTCGGTGCTCTCGTTGGGGAAACGCACGGGATTGCGCGACGCGAGTTCGGCGGCTGGAACCAGTTTCGGTGTATTCATGATCGTTCTCCTCGAAGTCAATCGCGATCCGGTGCGCCCAGCGGGAACAGGTGACGATAGGGGCGGCCGTCTTCGACGCAGCGCGCGAACGACGGGCGTTCCAGCAACCGCGCGCGATACGCATGCAAGTTGCGGAACTTGCCGTCGATGCGGTGCGTCCAGTCCGCGTAGAACAGCGAAGGCGCGGCGGCGCAGTCGGCGAGGCTGAAGGCGCCCGCGGCCCACTCGCGTCCCGCCATGTGCTGGTCGAGCCAAGCGTAGGCGGTTGCGAGCGCCGCGCGCGCCTCGGTGACGCCATAAGGGTCGCGATTGGCTTCCGGTCGCAACTGGTTGAACACGATCCGCTGCTGCGGTCCGTTGATGTAATTGTCGAAGAAGCGGTCCAGCATGCGCACTTCGACGGCCGCGTCGGCGTTGGCGGGGAGCAACCGCGTGCGTCCCGGATGATGGACTTCGAGATATTCGATGATGCTGGTGGCTTCCATGATCTGGCGGTCGCCATCCACCAGCAGCGGGAATTTCCGGATCGGCCAGCGCCGCGCGAACTCGGCACAGATATCGGGATTGTCCGGCGACAGGCTGAGGAATTCGAAAGGCGTGTCGTTCTCGTGGAACGCGATCAGCGCTTTCTGCGTGTAGGACGAAAAGAGGTGGCCGTAGAGTTGCATGGGTGCTCCGGGGTTGTACTCATGTCAGCGACGATCGGCCCGGCCCGGAATCGACACCGCTTCCGGGGCCGCCGATACACTGGCGGGGTAGGGGATCGGGATGGCGCAGCCCATGGCCCAGACGGCCGACATCCGCAGCCAGCATCCATTGTGGGACGAACGCGACGCGGTCGGCCGGCGCGCCATGCTGACGGAAATCCTGGCGCAAGTGTCGCACGAGGCGTTGCAGGGCGACACGCTGGAAGCGGTGCTGCGCGCGATCGTGGATTGCATCACCCGGCGGCTGCCGGTGACCATCGCCAGCATCATCCTGCTCAACGAGGAGCGCACGCATTTCGTGCAGGAAGTCTGGTCGGGCCGCATCGAACTGGAGTTTCCGGGCGGCATGCCGTGGCCGGTGGCGATCGGCGCGGCGGGGCGCTGCGCGCGCACCGGCGAGCGCCAGTTGATCACCGACCTGCGCAACGATCCGGATTACGTGCCCGGCAACCACGACGTGAGTTCGGAATACCTGGTGCCGATCCGCCACCAGGGACGCATGCATGGCGTGCTGAACCTGGAAAGCACGCGCGGCGATTTCTTCACGCCGGAAGTGTGCGCGGTGTTCGACGCGATCGCCGAACAGATCGCCGGCGCCATCCACGTCGCGCGCCTGCTGCGCGAACTGGAGGCGGCGAACCGCAAGCTGCGCGACTTGTCGATGCGCGACGGCCTGACCGGCATCGCCAACCGCCGCTGCTTCGACGCGCGCATGGCCGAGGAGTGGCGGCGCCATGCGAACGACGGTGCATCGCTGGCGTTGCTGATGGTCGACGTGGATTGTTTCAAGGCGCTGAACGATCGCAGCGGACATCTGCAGGGTGACGAATGCCTGCGTGAACTGGCGCAGTTGTGCGCGGCGCACGTGCGCGACGGCAGCGACCTGGCCGCGCGCTACGGCGGTGAGGAGATCGTGATGCTGCTGCCGCGCTGCGGCATGGCCGAGGCGATGCGGGTGGCGGAAGCCTTGCGCGGCCATGTCGAGGCTTTGGCGTTGCCGCATCCCGACTCGCCCGCCGGGGATTGCGTCACCGTCAGCATCGGCGTGGGCGCGGCCAGCCCGCGCGACGCGGGTGCGTCGCCGGACGCGCTGGTCGCGGCGGCCGATGCGGCGATGTATGCCGCCAAGGCGCGCAGCCGCAATTGCGTGCAGGCGATGCCCGACGCCTGAATGCGCGCACTAGTGTGGGTTGCAAGCCGCGCCGGCTGCCCTTACGTTGTGGACATGGCCAAGGGCTTCGTCAACGACGATGCGGTGCAGGACCAGATCGACGCGACGGTCGCCGATGCGGTCGCGCGTGCGCGCAGCAAGCAGCACAAGGGCCCGGGCCTCAAGCATTGCGAAGAATGCGACGCACCGATTCCGGAAGCGCGGCGCAAGGCCGTGCCCGGCGTGCGCCTGTGCGTGAACTGCCAGGCCGAACACGACCGCGAAGAAGGCGTGTTCAGCGGTTACAACCGGCGCGGGAGCAAGGACAGTCAGCTTCGGTAGCAAATCATGGTTTTGCTCGTCATCCCGGAATCGCGAAGCGATATCCGGGATCCAGTGCCTTTGTGTTTCAGTCGAGAAAGACACTGGATTTCCGCTTGCGCGGGAATGACGCACACTACTTTTCCACGAGGGCTTTCAGCCGTTGCAGCGCCTGATCCCATTGCGCTGCGATCGCATCCAGCGCGCGGCGCGCTTCGCCGATGCGCGCAGGCTCCAGTTCCCACAATCGTTCGCGGCCCTGGCGAACGTCGCGCACGAGTCCCGCGTCGGCCAGCACTTCCAGATGCTTCGTAACGGCTTGGCGCGTGATCGCGGTGCCAGCGGTGAGCTGCGCGATCGACAGCGCGCCGCCCGCGCACAGCGCCGCGACCAGACGCAAGCGCGTCGGATCGCCCAGCGCGGCGAACACCGGCGCGGACTTGTGGAGCGCGGGTTGTTTGCGCACGGCGCGCGAAGTCATGGCCGCAGGGCGAGATATTTTTCGATCAGCTTCATCTGGTGCGTCCAGCCGCCTTCGTTGGCCGCGAACGCTTTCGCGCGGCGCTCCGGCGGCAGCTTGTCGAAACCGGATTCGGTGACGGTCAGCAGGATGCCTTCGGGTGCGTCGTGCAGTTCGAACACGATCAGCGTCATCGGCTCGTGCGAGTAGTCGATGGTCTTGTCGATGCCGAACGGATGCCAGCGGAACGCGATGCGTTGCATGGGCTCGATCCGTTCGACGACCCATTCGAAAGGCGTGCCTTCGTAGGGCGCCTGCATCGCGGCGACTTCGGCATCGACCTGCGTGGGCGCGATTTTTCCGGTCAGCCGCTCGCCCTCGATGAACGGGCCGTCGAAGCGGACGCCGAACCACGTGCCGAACTGTTCCGCTTCGCTGAGCGCGCGCCACACGCGTTCGCGTGACGCTTTCAGCAGAACCTGTTTTTGAATACGGTCGGGCTCGATGCGGTCGGTGCTCGCGTTCATCTTGGTCTCCGTCGGACACATGCAACCGTGAGTTTGCATGTTAGGGCGGCCGATGGAAATATGCAACCGTAAGGTTGCAAAATGCAAGACGCCGGTTCGGCCGCGTTCCGTCTATCCTTGCCGGATCGTTCCGGGAACATTCCATGAAACGCATCCTTCCGTTGTTGCTGTGCCTGCTCACGTTACCGGCCTTGGCTACAGCACCGAAACCGTTGCTGCTGACGCATGTAGGGCTGATCGATGGCACCGGCTCCGCCGTGCAGCGCGACATGACCGTCGCGATTGAAGACAAACGAGTCACGGCGGTATATCCGAGCGGCAGCCGGCCCGCGCCGAAGGATGCGCAGGTACGCGACTTGAGCGGCAAGTACGTGATCCCCGGCCTGATCGACGCGCACGTGCACATCACCGATGCCGAGCCCGACATCGCGCATTACCAGACGTTCCTGCATGCGCTGCTGCTGGGCGGCGTGACGGGCATCCGCGACATGGCCGGCGACGATCGGCTGCTGCAATTCCTCGCCGAACAGGCGAACTCCGATGCGTTTGCGGCACCCGACATCTTCTACGTCGCGTTGATGGCGGGGCCGACATTCTTCAAGGAAGATTTCCGCGCGCAGGATGCATCGAAGGGCGAGCCGCTGGGTTTTGCGCCGTGGATGCAGGCGATCACCGCCAAGACCGACATTCCGCTCGCGGTCGCGGAAGCCAAGGGCACCGGCGCGACCGGCATCAAGTTGTACGCGAATCTGCCGGCGGCGCTGGTCAAGGCGATCACCGCGGAAGCGCACCGCCAAGGCTTGCGCGTGTGGACGCACGCGACGATTTTTCCGGCCATGCCCAGCGATGCGGTGGATGCCGGCGCCGACACCATTTCGCACAGTCCGTATCTCGTGTGGGAAGCGGCGCCGAGCGTGCCGGACGATTACCGGATGCGCGCGAGGGGCGATTTCGAACGCGTGAAACCCGATGCGCCGCAAATCCTCGCGTTGTTCGATGCGATGAAGCGCCGCGGCACGATCCTCGATGCGACGCTGCTGGTGTTCAAGGACGAGGCGGAACACCATCCGCAAAGCGTCGGCGCGGGCATCATGCCGTGGAGCTACGCAGTGACGAAGCTGGCGCACCAGCGCGGCGTGCTGATCGATGCGGGCACCGACGATGCGGGCTTCCCGTACGGCAAGGACGGCCCGGTTCTCGACCAGATGCCCTCGGTGCACCAGGAGATGGCGCTGCTGGTCGAACACGCGGGCTTCACTCCGTTGCAGGCGATCGAGGCCGCCACCGAAATCGGCGCCGCGGCGCTGGGGCAATCGGCGCAACGCGGCACGATCACGCCCGGCAAGCTGGCGGACCTGGTGGTGCTGGATGCCGATCCCTCGCGCGACATCCACAACACCACGAAGATCGATTTCGTGGTGAAGAACGGGTGCGTGTATTCGCGCGAACCCGCGCACTGAACGACGCGCGGCTTGTGCCGCAGCGCAAGTCGTAAATACAATACCCGTCGGTTTATTTATGGCCATGCCCATGCAAGACGATTTCCACGCGCACGGCGGCATCACCGATGCGGTGATCGAGGTACGCGGCCTCGACAAGACCTACGAAGGCGGCTTCAAGGCGCTGAAGGGCATCGATCTCTCGGTGCGGCGCGGCGAAATCTTCGCATTGCTGGGCCCGAACGGGGCCGGCAAGACCACGCTGATCAGCATCATCTGCGGCATCGTGAATCCCGGCAACGGTTCGGTGACGGTGGACGGCCACGACATCATCCGCGACTGGCGCAAGACCCGCACGATCATCGGGCTGGTGCCGCAGGAACTGAAGACGGACGCATTCGAATCGGTTTGGAACACGGTGCGTTTCAGCCGCGGCCTGTTCGGCAAGGCGCGGGACGATGCGTACCTCGAACAGTTGTTGAAGGACCTGTCGCTGTGGGACAAACGCGACGCCAAGATCCTCATGCTGTCGGGCGGCATGAAGCGGCGCGTGATGATCGCGAAGGCCTTGTCGCACCAGCCGACGGTGCTGTTCCTCGACGAACCGACCGCGGGCGTGGACGTGGAACTGCGCCGCGACATGTGGGCGATGGTGCGGCGGCTGCGCGAATCGGGCGTCACGATCATCCTGACCACGCACTACATCGAGGAGGCCGAGGACATGGCCGACCGGGTGGGCGTGATCAACAAGGGCGAGCTGATCGTGGTCGAGGAAAAGAACGCGCTGATGCAGAAGCTCGGCAAGAAACAGTTGCGGCTGCAGTTGCACGAGCCGATCGCATCGTTGCCGGAAACGCTGGCCGATTACCGGCTGGAACTCAACGGCAAGCACGACGAGATCACCTACACCTACGACACGCAGGCCGAGCGTACCGGCATCACGATGCTGCTGCGTGACCTTGCCGCGGCCGGGATCGGTTTCAGGGATTTGAGCACGCGCCAGGATTCGCTGGAGCAGATCTTCGTCAGCCTTGTGCGGGAGGATGCATGAGTTTCCTGCAGTCGATTGCTGCTGTTAGTGGAAAGTCAGGCCATGGATGGCCGTTCTCTTGCGCAGGGATGCGCGAAAGGGATTGCGCATGAACCTGCACGGCATCCGCGCGATCTACAAGTTCGAAATGGCGCGCACCGGGCGCACGCTGATGCAGAGCGTGCTGTCGCCGGTGGTGTCGACGTCGCTGTATTTCGTGGTGTTCGGTTCGGCGATCGGCTCGCGCATCACCAGCGTGGAGGGCGTGAGCTACGCGGCCTTCATCATTCCCGGGCTGGTGATGTTGTCGCTGCTGATGCAGAGCGTGTCGAACGCCTCGTTCGGCATCTACTTCCCGAAATTCGTCGGCACGATCTACGAGGTGCATTCGGCGCCGCTGTCGTATCTCGAAATCGTCACCGGCTACGTGGGCGCGGCGGCCACCAAGGCGATCATCGTGGGATTGATCATCCTCGCCACCGCGCGGGTGTTCGTGGACTATTCGGTCGCGCATCCGCTGGTGATGGTGCTGTTCCTGGTGATGACCACGGTCGCCTTCAGCCTGTTCGGTTTCATCATCGGCATCTGGGCGGACAATTTCGAGAAGCTGCAGGTGGTGCCGCTGATGATCATCACGCCGCTGACGTTCCTGGGTGGCAGTTTCTATTCGATCCACATGCTGCCGCCGTTCTGGCAGAAGGTGACGCTGTTCAATCCGGTGGTGTACTTGATCTCCGGTTTCCGCTGGAGCTTCTACGGGCTTGCCGACGTGAATGTCGGCATCAGCATCGTCGCGACGCTGGTGTTCCTCGCGCTGTGCCTCACCGGCGTGTGGTGGATCTTCCGCACGGGTTGGCGCCTCAAGACCTGACAGCGACAAGTCGTTCGCGGTAAACAACTGTTTCCGCGCCGCGCGTTTCAGGACATGGCGTGCGGCGCGGCGTGAACATCTGTATCCGTGTGTGGACTGCATCACACGCAGCCGCGGGCGTGGCACCGGGCTTGCTCCGTGCTGGGTGAACCAACGGAACGCTCGCGGAAATGTCCTTCGACGCACTGCCAGCCACGCATGCCCTCACCGCCGATCAGGCCCGGCGCGCCGTGCGGCGTTCGCACGGCTTGCGCACGCTCGGCCTGGCGCTGGGCTCGGTGATGGTCGGGACGGTGCTGTATCGGCGCGGTGTTCCCGAATCGGCTTGGGTGATGCTGGCGGCCTACGCGCTGGTGTGGCCGCACGTGGCGTGGCTGGTGCTGCGCCGCAGCGCCGATCCCATCGCGATCGACCAGCGCTTTTTCATCTGCGATGCGGCGATGGGCGGCGTCTGGATCGCGCTGATGCAATTCAACCTGCTGCCCAGCATCCTGCTGGCGACGATGTTCGCGATCACCCTGATCGCGGCGGACGGACGCTGGTTGCTGCTGCGCGGGCTGGTGATCATGGCCGTGGCCTGTTGCGTGGCCACCGTGGCCAATGGTCTTCTGTTCGCGCCGGCGTCCGATACCGTCGAGCTGCTGGCGTCACTGCCGCTGCTGGTGGTGTTCCCGATGACGCTGGGCGCGATCATGCGCAGCCTCGCGCGGCGCGTGCGCACGCAGAACCGCCAGTTGCAGCGCATCGGCAGCATCGACAGCCTGAGCGGCCTGTTGAACCGCAAGCATTGGGAAGACGCCGTCACCGCCGCGATGCTGCGCCACTGCTGCGACGACGCGGTGATGCTGTTGATCGACATCGACCACTTCAAGCACATCAACGACCAACACGGCCACACCGCCGGCGACGAAGTGATCCGGCAGGTGGGCAGGATCATCCGCGGCAGCCTGCGCGACGGCGACCTCGCCGGCCGTTACGGCGGCGACGAATTCGCGGTGGTGCTGTGCGGCATCGACATGCACGCGGCGGCGACGGTGGCGGAGCGGATCCGTTCGGGCGTGGCCTGCTCGCTGCTCGAACGCGCGCCCGGCTTGCGCAGCACGCTCAGCATCGGGCTTGCGCGCAGTCCCGCATCGACGAACAGCACGCGCGAGTGGGTGAAGGATGCCGATGCCGCGCTCTACCGCGCGAAGCTGGCCGGCCGCAACCGATTCGTGGTGGCGAACTGATCGCTTGCAGTGAGGATGGGCACGTTTGCCGCAGACTTTCCGGTGCTACCATCCGCGCCGAGTCCCGCGCCTTGCCGTTGGGTGTGCCATGGGTCCGTCTTCGTTCGAAGTGTTCGGAGACATCGCCTGCTTCTCGATGAGCGGCGAGCAGGACCTGGTGGACGGCGTGCACCAGATCACCGACGCGATCCTGCGCACCAAGGCGCGCGGGTTGGGCAAGTTGCTGGTGGACGTCACCGGCATCAGCGGTGTGCAGCCGCCCTCGGTGGAGATGCGCTTCTGGCTGGTGGGCGAGTGGGCCAAGGCCGGCCGCGGGTCGGTGCGGATGGCGCTGGTGACCCGTCCCGAGTTTCTGTCCGAAGACCGCTTCGGCGTGGCGTTCGGCCTGAACCAGGGCTTCATCAACAACGTGTTCGAAACCCGCGAACGTGCGCTGAAATGGCTGACCGGCTCGCGCGGTGCCGAATGACGCCGCGCTTGCGGGCATGACCTTCGGCATGGGATTCGCGCCGGTTTCGGAGCACAATGGCCGTCCCCATTCCCAGGAGAACGCCATGCGAATGCAAGCTTGTGTCCTGTTGGGTGCGTTGCTGCTGCCGTTGGCTGCCGCTGCGCAGTCGTCCGCGTCCGCGGCATCCGGCACCGCGCAGATTCCCGCGTACATCGCCAAAGCGATCGACGATCCCGCACGCGCGGCGGACAAGAAGGACGACGCGCGCCGCAAGATCGCCGAGGTGATGGCGTTCGCGGGCGTCAAACCCGGCGACAAGGTGGTGGAACTCGATCCCGGTTCGGGTTACTGGACGCGCGTGTTCAGCCGCATCGTCGGTCCGCGCGGCCACGTCTATACCGTGTGGCCGGACGAGATGGCGAAATATTCCGCGAAGAGTTTCGCGAACTGGCAGGGACTCGCCAAGGACACGTACAGGAACGTCACGCTGTCGAAGCAGCCGGCGGCGGCGCTGAGCGTGCCGCAGAAGGTCGACGTCGTGTTCACTTCGCAGAACTACCACGACTACCACGATCCGTTCATGGGTCCGGTGGACATGAAGAAGTTCGACAAGCAGGTTTACGACGCGCTGAAGCCGGGCGGCGTGTTCATCGTGATCGACCACATTGCGCCGGCGGGTTCGGGCATCAGCGATACCGATACACTGCACCGGATCGATCCCGAAGTGGTGAAGCAGGAAGTCGAGTCGGCGGGTTTCGTGTTCGACGGTTCCAGCGATGCGCTGGTCAACCCGAACGATCCGCTGAACATCAAGGTGTTCGACCCTTCGATCCGCGGCCACACCAGCCAGTTCATCTACCGGTTCAGGAAACCGGCGAAATGAAGGGATTCCGTTCGCCCTGAGCGCAGCCCGAAGAGCCGGAGTCGAAGGACATTGACGTTTCGACTCCGTTCGCTGCGCGAGCTACGCTCAACGCGAACGGCTTGAGCTGGCGTCTGGTTGCAATCCGCGCCAGATCGCGTCGAGCAGCTCGCCGGTCGGATCGAGGCCCTGTTCCCAATACATGATGCCGCCGAGGTGCCGCGCCTTCACGAAGGCGGCCTTGGCGGCGATCGACTCGGGATCGTCGTAGGTGATGAACGTGCGCGTGCCGGCGTTCCACAACCACGCCGCGTCGGCCTGCGCATCCCAGTGACGCACGAAACCCTGCTTGCCGATGAATCCGGTTTTCAGTTTCGGCCAGGGGATTTCGCCCACGAATTTCCTGTAGGGCTGGTACAGGCCGTCGTGCGCGGGGCCGACGCCGCCGAACACGCGCGCGTAGAACGCCGCACCGATCACGAGCTTGTTCGCAGGTACGCCGGCCGCGAGGAACTGCCGCACTGCGCGGCCGGTCGTGCGCGCGTCGGCGGGCGCGAGTTTCGACGCGTGCAGGCCGGTGTGATGGCAGGTGTCCGGCGTCATCGAATTGCAGAAGTCGTACGTCATCATGTTGAACCAGTCGACGTAGCGATTCGCCGACGCAAGGTCGACGCCGCTGACGAACGGGCCGTCGGCGACCGCGATGCTCAAGGTGTAGTGGCGATGGTGTTCGTCGCCGGTGGCGTCGAGGCTGGCGCGCACGGCTTGCAGCAGCAGCGTGAAGTTGCGCTTGTCGTCGGGACTGGACGCGATGCCGGATTCGTTGTGCCCCGGATATTCCCAGTCGATGTCGAGTCCGTCGGCGTCGTGCGCGACGAGCATTTGCGCCGCGCTGTCCGCAAACGACTTGCGGCCGGCGGCCGTGCGCGCCGCTTCGGAAAATCCGCCGGCGCTCCAGCCGCCGACGGAGATGTCCACTTTCAATTCCGGATCGCGCGACTTGAGCGCGATCAGGGGCTGCAATCTTTCCGCCGTCGCGTCGTCCAATACCACGCGCCCCGCTTGCACTTTCGCGAACGCGAAGATCAGGGTGTCGATCTTGTGCAGATCCTTGTCCTGCACAGGGTTCCAGCCCGTCGCGTAGCCGATCACGCGGTAGTGCGCGGGCGGTGCCGCCGCCCACGCGCTTCCGATCGACATCGCGCCCAGCAGCATCGCGGCGAGCGCGATGCGCCAAGATGAAAGGTGGATGCGCCGCGCGTGATGCATGGTGGCGGTCAACCCTCGCCGAAGAGTGCGCGACCGTGCTGAAAGGCACGGTCGCGCACGCCGCATGCGGTGCAACGCGTCAGTTGCCGCTGGTGCTTGCGGGGGCAGGCGTTGCGGGTGTCGCGGGCGTCGCCGGAGTGGACGGCGTCGCGGGAATGGCCGGAGTGGACGGCGTTGCCGTCGAAGCCGGTGCCGCCGCCGTTCCCGCGGGCGCGGCCTGCGACTGATCCTGGGCGTAATGTCCGATCTGCACGGTGTATCCCGCGCGCGTGCCGGGCGGCAGCGCGGCCGGATCGGTGTACACGCTGATCGAATAGGTTGCCGCCGTGGCCACCGGCGTCGTCCATTGGTTTGCGTTGGTGGTCGCGCTGTCGACCAGCGTCTGGCCGTTTGCGGCGACCTTGAAGTGCACCTTCGGATCCTGGGTTACCAGGTTCACCGCAAGTGTCTGCCCGGCGGCGATGTCTGCCGTGTAAACGCGCGTGGAGCTCTGGGAGTCCAGCGTGCCGGACTCCTGCACCCAGGGATTGTTGGCTTCGAAAGTCACCGCGGTGGCTTCGGCCTGCATGTCCGACTGGCCGTACTGGCCGATCTGCAACGCGTACTTCGGCGTTTCGTCGCGCTGCATCGCGTCGGGCTGGACATAGACGTGGATCGTGTAGGTCGCCGCGGCCGTTGCGGCGGGAGCCGACCACGTGGTGGCCCCGGTCTGGTAGGTGTCGACTTCCTGCTTGCCGGTGGTCTCGTTCCTGACCTTGAAGAAGATGTTGGGGTCGCGCGTGATCAGGTTGATCTGCAGGATCTTGCCGGGCTCGATGGCGACCGAATAATCGTGGTAGTAGTCGTAACGGCTGAGGGTGTCGACTTCCTGCACCCAATGCGTGTTGGGCTGGAAGGTCACGGTGACCGGCGCGTCGGCGATCGCGGGGGAGATCACGCAGGCACTGGCCACGCCGATCACGAAGGCGGCGGCAACGAGAGGGACTCGACGATACGGTGACATGGACAATCCTCGCGCGGTGGGTTGGGGCACATGCGGATGCGGGTGCCATCGCAGATGGACCAGGGCGAACCGAAACGTTCGCCAGCATACACCTTGAGCGGCGCGACGGTCACCGCGCGGTGCCGTCACGCCGCTCGAACGTGCTCAATGCCCGCGCGCATGCCCCTGCGCATGGCACGCGCTGCCGTCCGTCACCTGCGTGACCGCGCCCGCGGCCGCGCTCACCGTGCGGCTGTAGCACGCACCGCGCGAGTCGGTGAACACATAGCTTTGCGAAGCCTGCTGCCCGCTCGGCCCGGTGAAGTTGCCGCTGGCGTCGAAGTTCAGCGTGTCGGCCGCGTTGTCGGACTGGTTGCGGTTCGACGCGAAGTGGCCGCCGGGTCCGGACTCGCTGTATTGCCGCGCATAGTTCTGGCTGACGGTGGTCGCCTGGGTCTGGCTGCCGTCACTGGCGACCTGCAAATCGATGTCCATGTCCAGCGGGAACGACCAGCTTGTCGTCGTGTCGGCGGCACCACCGTCGTAGGGACGTCCATACGAACGCTGCGAGGCCGAACTCGTCTGCGTGATGTCCTGCACGAAAGCCGTGCTGCTGTTGGTCACCTGCTGGGTGTTGCCGAAGCGGACATCCTGCACGACGTTGGAGGGAACCCGCCCGTGCGGCGTGTCGAGGTAACCGCGGGTGACGAGGCTGTGGTGGGACGTGACACCGAAGGTGTAGTGGACGCCGTCGGGGTTGGCGACGTTCTGCTGCACCGGGTGCACGCCGGTGTCGGCATCCTGGGTCAGCGCGCCGCTCAACTGCGCGGCGTCATGGTCCTGGTAGAGCAGCAGCGTGGCCGCGGTGTCGAAGCGTTGCCCTCCATAGTTCGGGTTCTGCCCGTTCTGGAAGGTCGGATCGCCGGTGGTCACGCTGACGCTGACGGTGTGCGGCTGGCCGTTGTCCAGCAGGCCCGCGAACGGCGTGATGTCGACGCGGTACGGTTCGAAGTTCAAGGTCTGCACGCCGGGGATCGGCCGCCACAGGTACGGATCGATGCCGCCGGTGAATACCCAGCCCGAAATTGGCACGATGCCGGCCGGCTTGCCATCGATCGCGACTTCCGCTTCGCGGAACGCGGTGCCGCCGCAATCGTTCAACGACATGTCATAGGGTTCGGGGAAACAGGAATACCAGAACTCGTCGCCCGACTGCGGTTCGGCGGTAACCACGAGGTAGGCGCGATCGATGTTGGCCGGCAGCGTGAAGGTCTGCGACATCGGCGTCTCGTCGGTGTAAATCGAAACCGTGTTGCCGGCCGGATCGCTGCCGAGCGAGAGCACCTGGTCGGGCACGCGCGGCGCAGGGTATTCCGGCGTCGCGGGATAGAAATCGAGTTCCGCGCTGCCAGTGATCGAACCGTTGTAGGTGCTGTTGTAGATGTTGTAGACGACGGCGTTGCCGGGATGCGCGCTCGTCAGCAACGAAGACAGGTCGGTGACGTCGCGCTCGACATGCCAGCTCGGGCTGCGCGAAGCGGAGGGTTCCTGCGTCGTGCCGAAGTACACGTTCACGCCGCCGATCCAGACGCTCGCGGTGCGGTCGTACTGGCGCCCGGTGGTGACGTTGAAGTCGGCCTTGAACACCACCTTGTTCCACGGTCCGCTGCAACCCGCCGGCGGCGCGTAGTCGAAGGGATGCGCCGAATAATCATCGAACGTGCCGGTAGGCGAACCCGCCGTGTAGAGGGTGACCACGCACGGAGTTTCGGCCGGCACCGGTACCAGAGGATCGGCCACGGCGGCGCCGGTTTCGCCGATGGCAATGGGCGGGCCGACGATGGGTTCCGCGGCCATGGCCGCAGCCGCGCCCATGGCGGCCAGCAGGCTGGCGGTTAATATCAGCATCTTCCCTGGTGAACCGCTGCGCGACGATGCATGCATGGTGGCGTCCTCCGATGTGGTCGATGGTCCCCGGTGAGCCTGCCCAGCCTAGCACCAAATGTGACGAAAGGTTGCACATACGTTTCACGGATTCATTCATGAAACATCTCCGCCGATGAAGGAAACCGACCGACATGTTGTTGACCCTCGCGATCATCGCCGTCACCTGTGTCGTTTCGTGGGTGGCGTTCAAGGACCGCAAACTGATGCAGCGCCTGCTGCTGTGGCCGCCTGCCGTCCAGAAGAAGCACGAGTACTGGCGGCTGCTGAGCTACGGACTGGTGCACGCGGATTTCCAGCACCTGCTGTTCAACATGATCACGCTGTTCTTCTTCGGGCGCGCGCTGGAGATGAGCGGGTTGTACGCGATGCATCTCGGCTCGCTGGGCTTCCTCTGGTTCTACCTCGGCGGCCTGCTGGTCTCGATCCTGCCGACCTACATCAAGAACCGGGACAACGCTAACTACTACAGCCTCGGCGCATCGGGCGCGGTATCGGCGGTTTTGTTCGCTTTCATTCTGTGGAAGCCGTGGTCGATGATCTTCGTGTTCTTCTTTCCGGTGCCGGCGATCCTTTACGCGGTGGCTTTCCTCGGCTATTCGATCTGGATGGATCATCGCGGTGGCGGCTACGTCAACCACAGCGCGCACTCGTGGGGCGCAGCCTATGGCGTGCTGTTCACGGTGATCATGGAACCGCGCGTCACCGTGGTGTTCGTGCAGCAACTTTTGCATCCATCGTTCGGCGGATGACGGAACGCTACAATAGAGAGTCGCGGTGCGCGCACCGCGCGTCTTCGGGTCCAGAAAGTCCATGAGCGAAACGATCGGCAATGCACGCCCGGCGCCGGGCAGCAAGTTCACCAGCCCGCAGGGCACGCGCGCGGTCAAGGACGGCATCCGGCCCAGCAAGCTGAGCTACATGCCGGACGCGGCGCGCAAGCCGCCGTGGCTGCGCGTGAAACTTCCCGCCGGCGCGAAGTACGAGGAAATCCGCGACATCGTGCGCACCCACAAGCTGTCGACGGTCTGCGCGGAATCGAAGTGCCCCAATATCGCCGAATGCTGGGGGCGCGGCACCGCCACGCTGATGCTGATGGGTTCGGTGTGCACGCGCGCGTGCAAGTTCTGTTCGGTGTCCACCGGCAATCCGCATGGCTGGCTCGATCCGATGGAACCTGCCAGTGTCGGCGACGCGGTGGCGCTGATGAATTTGAAATACGTGGTGCTGACGTCGGTGGATCGCGACGATCTTCCCGACGGCGGTGCGGCGCATTACGCGGCGTGCATCCGCGCGATCCACGGCCGCATGCCGGAGACGGCGGTGGAAGCGCTGACGCCGGACTTTGCGGGCCGGCACGAACACGTTGCCACCGTGCTGGATGCGGGGCTGGCCACTTACGCGCAGAATGTCGAAACCGTCGAGCGGCTGACGCACCCGGTGCGCGACGCGCGCGCGGGTTACCGGCAGACGCTCGACATCCTGAAGTTCGCCAAAGGCTACGCGCCGCAGACCGTCGTCAAGACCAGCATGATGCTGGGCCTCGGCGAAACCGACGACGAGATCGAACGCGCGCTGGCCGACATCCGCGCCGCCGGGGTCGACGTGGTGACGATGGGCCAGTACATGCGCCCGACGCAGAACCATTTGCCGGTCGCGCGCTTCGTCACGCCCGAGCAGTTCCAGCAGTACCGCGAACTGGCGCTCGGCATGGGCTTCCTGGAAGTGGTTTCGGGGCCACTGGTGCGATCCAGCTATCGCGCCGAGCAGGTGCTGGAGCGCAACAACGTGGGGCTCGATCCCGCGGTCATCGACGGCATCCGCGAAACGGCAGCCTTGCGCTGCTGATCTTCGATCGCTAACCCCAAGGCTCGGCCTTGCCCAGCCGGTCCCGCAGCGCATCTTCACTCGCGGCGGCAAGCCATTGTTCGGCCTCGTGAAAATTGGCGGTGTCCAGCGGTGTGTGCAGCACCCCGCCAGCACCGATCCGGCTGAAAATCAGCACCACGTTGCCGAAGGAAGCCTCCAGCAGCGCAGCCTGCCAGTGGCCGCCGTGTTCGTCGTCGAAGCTGCGCATATCGGGTGGATCGGGTGGGCGATCAACAGGATACACGTGCGGGAAAGGCCGGTTCATGCGATAATGTTGCAGGCCTGACGCTCGGACCAAGCACATGACGACGTGGCATGGCGGGTGCCATTGCGGCCGTATCGCCTTCGAAGTGGATGGCGAGATCGACAGCGCGGTGGAGTGCAATTGCTCGCATTGCCGGCCCAAGGGTTACCTGATGTGGTTCGTGCCGCGTGATTCGCTGAGGCTGTCCACGCCGGAAGCGGACATGAGCACTTACCGCTTCAACAAACACAAGATAGCCCACCACTTCTGCCCCGTTTGCGGGGTAGCGCCATTCGCCGATGGCGAGCATGAAGGGCATGCGATGGCAGCGGTGAACGTCCGCTGCCTCGAAGGGGTCGAACCCGGCGGTCTGGACATCCGCCACGTCGACGGGCGCAGCCTGTAGTTCGCAGCCGCCCGCCATCGAAGGCACCACAACCGGCTCGGCTCGCCAAGCCCTGGCCCGCGAGGCCGAGCCTGCAGCGCAACAACACGAGGAAAGCAGCAATGGCAACATCACGGAATCGCAAAACCGCCGGCAAGTCGGCCAGGCAGACGGCGCGCAAGGCGCCCGCAAAAGCGAAGGCGGCCGCCAGCAGGGCACCGAAGCCCGCCAAAGCTGCGAAGAAAGCCGCGAGCAAGCCCCCGAAGAAGCCCGCGAAGGTGGTGAGGGCCGCACCCGCGCCGGGCAAGCCCGCGGCCAAACCCGTGCCTGCCGCGGAAAAACCGGCTGCCGCGCCCAAGCCGGTGTCGCGGCCGGCTTCGGTGAAGACCGCCGCCCGCGCGGTCGCTGCCGCGCGCGCCAGCGCCGCCAAGCGTCGCCCGCCGTCCTACATTCCGCGCTCGCGTTTCAACGACGACTGGATGCTGGGCGGCATCGTGGAATTGCCGCGCCAGCCGGCTCCGGCGGCGCACGCGCCGACGCGCAAACCGCCCAAACCGCGCGCGCCGAAGCCGAAGGCGATCAGCCACGAGCAGGCCGTCGCGAACCTGAAGGCGTTGCTGGAATCGCGCAAGCGCAAGGATCGCGGTGCGGTCGCGGCAAAGGGTGCCTGACGCCCGCATCCATGCCCGCAGGTGTCTGAACGTTTAGCGCTTCCATAACAAAACTCTTCAGTTCAGATTTAGCGAGACGCGTGGATACTGGCGCCACCTTGAGAAGGGGAGGTTCGCCATGTCACGCAAATCCGGTTCGATCCGCAACAAGCTGATGCTCGCCTGCGCCCTGGTCGCGGCGGCCGTGCTGGCCACGCCCGCGGCGATGGCGCACGACTACTATCGCGGCCATGACGACTCCGGCAAGGTGCTGGGCGCGCTGGTCGTGGGCGCCGTGATCGGCGGGGTGATCGCCAGCGCCAGTGCGCATCACGACCGTTATTACGACGGCGGCTACTACTACCCGCCGCAGAGCTATCCGCCGCAGGGCTATTACGAAAGCTACCCGGCGTATTCGTACGACGACGGCGGCTATTACAGCTATCCGGCGTATCCGGGTTATGGCAGCGTCAACATCGGCGTGGTGTACACCGGCCGGGGCGGGCACGGTTACTACGGTGGTTCGCGCGGATACGACCATCGCGGCTACGGTGGCTACGGCTATCGCGGCGACGGCCATCACGGCGGCGGGCAGGGACATTACTACTCGCGCTACGGTCACTGATCCTTGCGTCCCGATGCACTTCGAGGCCCGGTTGTTCGCAACCGGGCCTTTGTTTTGGGCGTGCGGCCAACCTTTGGCACGGGAAGCGCGGTGCGGTTCTTGTTAGCCTGACGCCCCTTCGGGCGCGGCCCGGTTTTCGATGGGGAGGATGTCATGGTGCGCGAATTGAGCAAGCGGTGGCATCTCGTGGCATGGACCTTGTTGCTCGCGCCGCTGCTGGCGGGCGCGGCGGCACCTGCGGATACCACGGCCGCGGATCAGGCCTTCTCAAAGCTGGCCGATCAATACTTCGACACGTTCTACCTGCCGACCAACCCTTCGGCGGCGACCAGTTACGGTGTGCACGAGTACGACGGCAAGCTCGAGGATTACTCGCGCGCCGGCATCGCTGCCGAACAGAAGGCACTCGAGTCCTGGGAGCAGCGCGTCGCCGCAGTCGATCCGGCTTCCCTCAGCCTGTACGTTCGCGGCGATCGCGACCTGGTACTCAACAACATCCGCAGTTCGCTGCTGACGTTGCGGGCAATCCGTCCCTGGGAAAAGAACCCGGATTTCTATTCCAGCGGCATCACGTCCAGCGCATTCACCTTGATGGAGCGCAAGTTCGCGCCGCCGGAAACGCGCCTGCGTGACCTGATTTCGCGCGAAAAGCAGATGCCGGCGGCGTTGCTCGCTGCGCGCGCCAATCTGAAGAATCCGCCGAAGATCTATACCGAGATCGCGCTGGAGCAGTTGCCGGGCCTGATCGAATTCTTCCGGCGCGATGTGCCGTTGGCGTTCACCGACGTCAGCGATGCCGCGCTGAAGAAGGAATTCGCGGCGTCCAACGGCGCGGTGATCAAG
Source organism: Rhodanobacteraceae bacterium (assembly GCA_030167125.1). Classification (NCBI taxonomy): domain Bacteria; kingdom Pseudomonadati; phylum Pseudomonadota; class Gammaproteobacteria; order Lysobacterales; family Rhodanobacteraceae; species Rhodanobacteraceae bacterium. Next base: position 1,341,443 of record CP126531.1, on the reverse strand, counting down.
GCGCTGGCCGATTACCAGACTTGGTTGAAGGGCGACGTGCTGCCGAAATCACACGGCGATTTCCGCATCGGCGCGAAGGTGTTCAGCGAAAAATTGAAATACGACGAGATGGTCGATCTGCCGCTGGACAAACTGATCGCGCTCGACGAAGCCAACATGAAGGTCAACCAGGCCGAGTTCGCGAAGGTGGCGAAGGAACTCGATCCGAACAAGACGCCGCGCGAAGTTCTCGCGGAACTGGCCGCCGACCATCCGCAGCCCGACAAGCTGCTCGACACCTTCCGCGCCACGTTCGATACCTTGACCGGATTCATCGACAGCCGGCACATCATCACGATTCCCTCCACGGTGCGGCCGACGCTGGAAGAAACGCCGCCGTTCATGCGCGCGACCACGTTCGCGTCGATGGATACGCCCGGCCCGTACGAGACGAAGGCGACCACCGCGTACTTCAACGTCACGCTGCCGGAAAAGGATTGGCCGAAGCAGCGCATCGACGAATTCATGGCGCAGTTCAGCTATCCGGTGATCACCAGCGTCGCGACGCACGAGGCGTATCCCGGGCACTACGTGCAGTTCCTGTGGATGCACAAGGTGAACGACCGCGTGCGCAAGCTGCTCGGTTCCGCGACCAACGCGGAAGGCTGGGCGCATTACTGCGAGCAGATGATGCTGGACGAGGGACTCGCGCAATACCAGTTTCCGCAAGACCGCCGCCAGCAATTGCTGCTTCGGCTGGGCCAGTTGCAGGACGCGCTGCTGCGCAATGCGCGTTTCATCGTCGGCATCAAGCTGCACACCGGCCAGATGACGCTGGATCAGGCGAAGCAATTCTTCGTGGACGAGGGTTACCAGTCGCCGGCGGTGGGCGAGGTCGAAACCAAGCGCGGCACCTCCGATCCGACCTATCTCTACTACACGCTCGGCAAGCTGGAGATCCTGAAATTGCGCGCCGACGTCGAAAAGAAGCAAGGCGCGAACTTCAACCTCGAACGATTCCACGACGGCTTCATGCAACACGGCTTTGCGCCGATCGCAATCGTGCGTCGCGAGATGCTGCACGACGACTCGCCGGTGTTGTGAATCCCGGGCTGCCACGCCGCGTTCAACGCGCGGCGCGGTAGGCCTCGCGCAGCAATTCGTGGAAGTGGTGCACGCCGTTTTCGCGTTTCGGATTCAGCCGGCCCGCGCGGTACGTGCCGGATTCCAGGCCGCGCTGCACGATTTCGCACATGTCCACGTCTTGGCGCTGCACGAGGTCGCTGAAGGCGTGATCGCTGGCGTGGCGTGATTCGATGTCGGCCGTGTCCGGCGGATAGAAATAGTCGAATGTCACGCGGCAATGCCCCCGTGCCAGCGGAAGCACGCGATTCGTTTGCATCCGGTCGGGCAGTACGTTGAGCAGTGTGTTGGGCCACACGAACCAGTACAGCGCTTCGCCGTCGCCGTACAGCGCCGCATCGCTCGCGAGCGGGCTGTGTTGCAACGAATGCCAGCGCGCGGTTTCGACCACGTAATCGCGGTAATCCAGCATCCGGTTCAATTCCGGATGGATGTGCGGCACGTGGTAGCCCTCGAGATAGTTGTCGATGTAGGTCTTCCAGTCGCAGGCGATGTCGTAGGCGTAATGGCGATGGAAGACATAGCGGTCGAGGGGTCGTTGGCCGAGCCGCGCATCGATGCCTTCCATCACCTCCGCGAACGGCACCACGGGATCGAGCGCGGCGAACACCAGGCCGCGCCATTCGGCCACGTGCGCTTGCGGCAAATGCACCGAGGCCACGTCGAAATCGCAGGCGCCATCCATTTCGGTGGCGCTGAGCAGACGGCCATCCAGCGCATAGCTCCAACCGTGGTAGTGGCAGCGCAGACGTTTGGCGCCGTGGCCATCGCATAGCGCGAGCGGGCCGGCGCGATGGCGGCAGACGTTGTGCAGCGCGCGCAGTGTGCCGTCCTCACCGCGCACCAGCAGCAGCGGCACGCCGGCGACGTCCGCGACGACGTGGTCGCCGGCAGCTGCAAGCTGATCGGCACGCGCCAGCCATTGCCAGCCATGCGCGAACACCGCGCGGCGATCGCGTTCGAAGCTTTCGGCGCCGCGGTAGAAGTGCGCGGGCAACGCGGATGCGTGTTCGAGATTTTGCGGCGCGATGTCGCGCTCATCGATGACATCGAAAGGCTTCATCTTCATGATCATCACACTGGCTGAACGAGCGGATTGTTTCAATTAAGACTTCGGCGTGTAGGGTAGCTGACGCCGCGTCGCATCGAGGTGACCCGCGCATGTCCGCCCAGCCCCAGCCGAGTGGCTATCGCCACGAGCCCGCGGACGCCGGTTCGAATTACCGGCGCGTGCGCGGCGCGACGCAGGCCTTGTGCGCCACGCTGGCGCCTGAAGACACGGTCGCGCAATCCATGCCCGATGCCAGCCCAGCGAAATGGCATCTCGCGCACACCACCTGGTTTTTCGAGGAGTTCCTGCTCGCGCATTTCGACCCCGGCTATCGGCGTTTCCGCGCTAGCTGGGACTTCCTGTTCAATTCCTACTACCAAAGCGTCGGACCGATGCATGCGCGGCCGCAACGTGGATTGCTGACGCGGCCGACGCTGAAGGAAGTCCTCGCTTATCGCGTCCATGTCGACAATGCGATGGTCGCACTGCTGCGCCGACGCGGTGACGATCGCGATGTCATGGAACGCGTCACGTTGGGATTGAACCACGAACAGCAGCACCAGGAATTGCTGCTCACTGACATCCTGCACCTGTTCTCCTTGAATCCGCTGCAGCCGGCGTATCGCGAGGTGCCGCCGATTGCGAAAGCGAAATCCGTGCCGCTGCACTTCATCGCCGGACGCTGCGGCATCGTCGAGATCGGCCATGCCGGTGAGGGCTTCGCCTACGACAACGAGTCGCCGCGACATCGCGAACTGCTGCATCCGCACGCGATCGCCAACCGTTGCGTGACCAACGCCGAATTTCGCGAGTTCATCGACGACGGCGGTTATCGCAATCCCGCGCTATGGTTGTCGGAAGGCTGGGACAGCGTGCGGCGCGAGGGCTGGTCGCATCCGCTGTATTGGGATGACGCGCTGGAGACGAGCTTCACGCTGGGCGGCCGGCAACCGCTCGACCCGGCGGCTCCGGTTTGTCACGTCAGCTTCTTCGAAGCCGACGCGTTCGCGCGATGGGCGAACGCGCGCCTGCCGACCGAGTTCGAATGGGAAGCGCTGGCGCAGGGCATTCCGGTCGAGGGCAATTTCGCAGATTCCGGTGCGTTGCGCCCGCTGCCGGCGCAAGGCGATCGTGCGGACCCGGCGCAGATGCTCGGCGACGTGTGGGAATGGACGTCCAGCCCCTACGTCGGCTATCCGGGCTACAAGCCCGCCGCCGGTGCGCTCGGCGAATACAACGGCAAGTTCATGTGCGGGCAATGGGTGTTGCGCGGCGGTTCGTGCGCGACGCGGGCCGGACACGTGCGCGCGAGCTATCGCAACTTCTTTCAACCGGCGGCGCGCTGGCAGTTCAGCGGGTTGCGATTGGCGAAGGACGCATGAAAACGAATCCGTGGGCTTTGCGCGCATACCATCTGGACGACCGCCAACCGGGAGAAGATCTGTCGGCTGACGCGCTGGCCGGACTTTCGAGATCGCCGAAGCGTTTGTCATCGAAATACTTTTACGACACGCGCGGCTCGGCCTTGTTCGAGCGCATCTGCGAGCAGCCCGAGTACTACCCGACGCGGGTCGAGCTTTCGATCATGCGCGATCACGTCGACGCGATCGCCGCGGCGCTGGGTCCGGACGTGCGCCTGGTCGAGTACGGCAGCGGCAGCGGCCTGAAGACGCGCCTGCTGCTGCGCAATCTCGAATCGCCGGTGGCCTACGTTCCGGTGGAAATCTCGCGCAGCGCGCTGGCGGAAAGCGTGGGCCGGCTCGAACGCGAGTTCCCGGACATCGAAATGCTGCCGGTGTGCGCGGACTTCACGCAGCCCATCAAGCTGCCGCGCGCGGCGCGCGCACCGAGGCAGACCGTCGTGTATTTCCCCGGGTCGACGCTGGGCAATTTCGGGCCGGACGAGGCACTGCGCCTGCTGCGCCAGATGCGCGGCGAAGCCGGGCAGGGCGGCGGCGTGCTGGATGGCGGCGTGCTGATCGGGATCGATCTGGTGAAGGACAAGACGGCACTGGAAGCCGCCTACAACGATGCGGCAAACGTCACCGCGGAGTTCACCCTCAACCTGCTGGTGCGGATGAACCGCGAATTGGGCGCGGATTTCGACCTCGGCGGTTTTCGCCATCGCGCGCGCTGGCATCCCTTGGCGGAGCGCATCGAAACCGACATCGTCAGCCGGCGCGAGCAGGACGTGCACATCGGTGGCCGCACGTTCCATTTCGCGGCAGGCGAGGTGATGCGGGTGGAGCTGAGTTGCAAATACACGCTGGACGGATTTGCCCGCTTCGCCGCGCGCGCCGGCCTGCGCGTCGCGGACGTCTGGACCGACCCGGCCCGGCAGTTCAGCGTGCAATGGTTGACCTGCGATTGAGACGGTTCTTGCGGCGATCTCCCACCATGCCTTTCGACACCCCCCGCGATGCGTTGAATTTGGCTACGCTTGCACGATTGCAACCAGGCGGAGCGGGGACATGCGGCGCATTGCGACAGGTCTGGCGTGGCTGGCGTTGGCGACGTGCGGCACGGCGTTCGCTGCCGCGAACAATCCGTATGCGCGCGATCCGGATCAGCCGGTCGATCAGGCGTACACCGCGAAAATTGCCAAGTACACCACGCAGGCCGACTTCAATACCCCGCTGGCCGATTACCTGCCGGCGTCGCAAACAGTGCCGACGCCGGAAGCCGTGCTGGGCGACGTCGCGGGCGCGCCCAACATGCTGCCGTATGCGGAAGACGTGTATCGCTACTTCCGGATGCTGGCCAAGGCCACGCCGCGGGTGAAGGTCTTCACGATCGGCCATACCGAGGAAGGCCGCGAGATGATCGCGGTGGCGATCGCCGACGAATCGCTGATGAAGGACCTGGACGCCAACAAGGCGCGCCTCGCGCAACTGGCCGATCCGCGCAAGCTCGGCATGGATGACGCGAAAGCCGCGGCGCTCATCAAGCAATCGGTGCCGGTGTACTACATCACCGGCACCATCCATTCGACCGAAACCGGCGCGCCCACCGCGCTGATGGAACTGGGTTACCGGCTGGCGGTGGACGACGCGCCGTACATCCAGTACATCCGCTCGCACATGGTCACCCTGATCACGCCGGTCGTGGAAGTCGACGGCCGCGACCGGATGGTCGACCTTTACAAGTGGCACCGCGCGCATCCCGGCGAGAACTATCCGCACTTGCTCTACTGGGGCCACTATGTCGCGCACGACAACAACCGCGATGCAATGGGGGTTACGCTCGACCTCACGAAAAACGTGCTGAACACCTACGTCGATTGGCACGCGCAGGTGCTGCATGACCTTCACGAGTCGGTGCCGTTCCTCTACGACAACACGGTCGGCGATGGTCCGTACAACGCATGGATCGATCCGATCCTTACCAGCGAATGGCAGCAGATCGGCTGGAACAATGTCGAGCAGTTGACCAAGCTCGGCCTGCCCGGCGTGTTCACGCACGGCAACTTCGATACCTGGAGTCCGGGGTACCTGATGTTCATCGCGGCGATGCACAACGGCATCAGCCGCCTGTACGAAACCTTCGGCAACGGCGGCGCCGATACCGAGGAGCGCATCCTCGATCCCGACGAATACGCGCGCACCTGGTACAAGCCCAACCCGCCGCTGCCCAAGGTGCTGTGGTCGCAGCGCGACAACAACAATTACGAACAATCGGGCCTGCTGACGGCGCTGTACTACTTCGCGCAAAACGGCCAGCACTTCCTCGACAATTTCTGGCAGAAGTCCAGGCGCTCGATCGAGAAGCCGCAGCTCGCCGGGCCGGCCGCTTACGTGCTCACAGGCAGCGAAAAGGACAAGGGCGCGCAGATGCACCTGCTGCACGCGCTGCATTTGCAGCACGTCGAGATCAGCCGCGCCAGCGCGCCGTTCACCGTCGAGGTGGCGGACGACACGGAAAGCAGCGACAGCGGCAAGTCGAAGGACAAGGCCGCAGGTTCGAACGTGCCGCCCAAAGTTGCGACGACGAAGCGCACGTTCCCGGCGGGAAGCTGGATCGTGCGGATGGACCAGCCGTATTCGCGCATCGCCGATACCTTGCTGGATCGCCAGTACTGGTCGCCCGACGATCCGCAGAAGCATCCCTACGACGACACCGGCTGGTCGTTCGGCGACCTGTTCGGCGTGGATGTCGCGCGCGTGGTCGATACCTTGGTGCTGAAGGTGCCGATGACGGAAGTGCAGGGTGATTTCGACCAGCCGGCGTTCTCGCTCGCGTCATTGGGTGTGCAAGGCCGCGTGCCGCGCATCGCGCTGATGCACACCTGGCTTTCGACGCAAACCGAAGGCTGGTGGCGGATGGCGCTGGACAAGCTGCACGTGCCCTACACCTACATCAGCACCCAGGACGTCTCGCGCGAGCCGAACCTGCGCGCGAAGTACGACGTGATCCTGTTCGGGCCGATCGGCTACGCCAACACCAAGCTGATCGTCGATGGCCTGCCCATGTACGGCAATCCGATGCCGTGGGAAAAAACCGAACTCACGCCCAATCTCGGGCGCATCGATTCGACCCCGGACATCCGCCCGGGTCTGGGTGAAACCGGCGTCGCCAACCTGAAACGCTTCGTCGCCGAAGGCGGACTGCTGGTCACCTCGGAAGACACCGCGCGCTTCGCCATCGACGTCGGCCTCGCGCCGGGCGTTTCGGAAAGCAAGGCCGGGGATCTGCGCGTGGTTGGCAGCGTGCTGCGCGCGAACCTGGTGGACAGGAACAGTCCGATCGCGGCCGGCTACGACAGCTCGTTCGCACTCTACAGTTCCAGCGGCATGTCCTTCGATGTCGCCGACCAGACCATCGGCAATCGCGGCCTCGTCACGGCGAAGGACTACCAGCGCCCGACCGGCCGCGGCGGCCCCGACGATGCCGACATGCCGGAAGGCCGCCCGTACCAGGCGCCGCCCGAATTGCCGGACGTGAAGCCGTGGCAAGCCATTCCCCTGAATGCCGAGCAGGCGCGCAACAATCCCTTCGTGATTCCGAGGGGTGACCGGCCTCTGGTGATCGCGCGTTGGGCCGACGCGGACGACTTGCTGATTTCGGGCCTGCTGGACAACGGCGGGGCAATGGCTGGGCACGCCGCCGTGGTTGACGCGCGCTACGGCAAGGGCCACGTGCTGCTGTTCGCGAACAATCCGATCTGGCGCGGTGAAACCATCGGCAGCTACCGGATGTTTTTCAATGCGGTGACGCACTACGATGGGTTGTAATCACACAGAGAACCGCTGATGGAACCACGCCGCTGGCTGCCGTACCGGAACCTGCAAACCCGCCATCTCGGGCTCGCGCTCGCCACGGCGCGAGTGATCGCGTGGATCGGTATCCTGCTGATCGCCGCCGGCGTTGCCTACGCGATCACCGCTGCGGTTTCGCACGCTGCCTCCGTGCCGCTGGCGCTGGGAGCGGTGCTCGGACTGATCGGTTATGGCCTGGCCGCGCTGGTCCTGAGCGGCGCGTTGGCGGCGCTGGTCGGCATCGAGGAGGCCTTGCGGCGCCGAAACGGCGGCGAATAATGACGCGCGGGAACCAACCCGGGCCGGTTGCTGTCGCCGCACTGGCGTTTGGGGGCAAAACTGCTGTACGATCGCGCCGCTGAGTTAGCCAGGCCATTCGGGGGTGGCTTGTTTGGGGCCGGTTGCTGACCGTTCGACGATCGCATCGCTGTCTTCACTCTCGCTAGTCAGTGCTTCAAGTTGTGCACGCAAGTGCGCAGTTTCTCAACCAATCGAGTAGTAAGGAGTCAGTTATGTCGGAGCGTCAGACCGGCACCGTGAAATGGTTCAACGATGCCAAGGGCTTCGGTTTCATCAGCCGTGAAAACGGTGAAGACGTGTTCGTGCATTTCCGCGCGATCGTCGGCACCGGCTTCAAGTCCCTGCAGGAAGGCCAGAAGGTCACCTTCAACGTCGTGCAGGGCCCGAAGGGCCTGCAGGCCGACCAGGTCCAGCCCGCCTGAGCCATCGTTGCCAACGCAACACGAAAACCCCGCAGCGATGCGGGGTTTTTTGTTTGGTGGGATGATGCGCCGCATGTACGCGAGCTTCCGCGAGTTCTATCCGTTCTATCTCGGCGAGCACAGCGACCGCCGTTGCCGCCGGCTGCATTTCCTCGGCTCGTGGCTGGTGATCGCGTCGATCATCGTCGCGATCGCGACGCGCAATCCGTGGTGGCTGGTCGGCGCGCCCGTGTGTGGATACGGCTGCGCGTGGATCGGGCATTTCATGTTCGAGAAGAACAGGCCCGCGACGTTCCGGCATCCGGTCTACAGCTTGATGGGCGACTGGTTGATGTTCGCGGACGTCCTGCGCGGGCGGGTGCGGATCTGACCGCGGCTATCATGGGTGGATGACAGATTCCCGTTTCGCCGGCGTCGAACGGTTGTACGGTGCCGGCAGCGTGGCGCGCCTTGCCGCTGCGCGCGTTGCGGTCGTCGGCGTGGGCGGCGTCGGTTCGTGGGCGTCGGAAGCACTGGCGCGCAGCGGCGTCGGTTCGCTCAGCCTGATCGATGCCGACGAGGTGTGCGTCTCCAACGCGAACCGGCAACTGCACACGCTCATCGACACCCTCGGCAAAGCCAAGGTCGCGGTGATGGCTGAGCGCTTGCGCGGCATCAATCCTTCGCTCGAAGTCGATCCGGTGGAACGCTTCGTGACGCCGACAACTTTGTCGGAGCTGCTGGATCGCGGTTTCGATCTGGTGCTGGACGCCTGCGACGCATTCCGCGTGAAAGTGGAAATGACGGCGTGGTGCCGCCGCCGCAAGCTGCCGCTGATCGTGTGTGGTTCGGCGGGCGGACGCACCGACCCCACGATGATCCGCGTGCGCGACCTTTCGCGCACCGAGCACGATGCGCTGCTCAGCCTGATGCGGCGCAAGCTGCGCCAGGAATTCCGCTTCCCGTCGAACCGCGACCGCTACTTCGGCGTGCCGGCGGTGTACTCGCTGGAAAACGTGCGCTACCCACAGGCCGACGGCAGCGTGTGCGGCACGCGACCGGAAGGCGCGGATTCGCTGAAGCTGGACTGCGGCGCCGGCCTCGGCGCGGCCACGCACGTCACGGGCGCGTTCGCGTTCGCGGCGGTCGGGCGTGCGCTGGAAATGCTGCTGAAGCCGAAACCCTGACGTTCACGCGCGGCGGAACAGGCGGCGTGCGTTGGCGGTCGTCCGGTGCGCGAGCTCATCGGGATCATCACCGCGCAAGCCCGCCACGCAATCCAGCACTTCGCGCAGGAACGCCGGCTGGTTGCGCTGGCCCTTGTGTTGCGCGCCGGGCTGGTCGGGCGCGTCGGTTTCCAGCAACAGGCTTTCGACCGGAAGCGCCGCCACCGTGGCCTGCAACCGGCGCGCGCGCGCATGCGTCACCGGGCCGCCGATGCCGACGAGGAAGCCGAGCTTCCCCAACTGCCGCGCCTGCTCGGCGCTGCCGGAAAAACTGTGCACCACGCCGCGCAGCGGCTTGCCGAAGTTGCGCAATTCCAGGATCACGGCTTCGAACGCACGGCGCGCGTGCAGCACCAGCGGCAGGTCGAAACGGTGCGCGATTTCCATTTGTCCGCGCAGGAAATGCAACTGGCGTTCACGGCCGGGCTGCAGGTCGTCGAGGCCGCACTCGCCGACGGCCGCGGCCGGATGGGTGCGCAGCCATGCTTCCAGCGCGGCGAGATCCTGATCGGAATGCTGATCCAGATAACACGGATGCAAACCGTAGGCCGGATGCAAGCCTGTTTCCGATTCGCACAAGCCATGCAATTTCGGCCAGCCCGCCGCGCTGACGGCGGGAATCAGCATCTCCGCGACGCCGGCCGCGCGCGCGTCACGCAGCACCTTCGCGCGATCGCCGTCGAATTCCGGCGCGTCGAGATGCACGTGGCTGTCGAACAGGATCGCGTGTGGGCAAAGTTCCGTCATTGCGGTACGCTGGAATGAAACATGAACCGGTCGGGCTGCGTTGATGAACGGTTCATTGTCGGGTTGTTTGAATCGAAATTCATCAGGGGCCGCGAGGCCGGGAGAGCACGATGAAACGTCAGTCGAAATTGGCACGCACAATAACCGTTTCCTTTGGTGCCGTCGCCATCGCCGCGTTGGCGGGTTGCGGAAGTGGCGGCAATCAGGCCCAGGTCACGCCGGCCAACATGACCACGGCCACGAGCGCGGCCACCGCGCAGTTGCCGCCGGGCCAGGAGCCCAACGGCGCGGCACCGGCGCCGCAAGCCGCGCCCGCGGCCCCGCAATTCGCGCAGGTCGTGGCGGTGCAGCCGATCACCGAATCCGCCACGACGAGCAAGCCGCGGCAGGTCTGCCGCGACGAGCAGGTTGCAGTTCCGGAAACCTACAAGGACAAGAACCAGATCGGGGGCGCCGTCGTCGGCGGCCTGGTCGGCGCATTGGCGGGCCACCAGATCGGCGGCGGCAAGGGCAAGACCCTCGCGACGGTCGGCGGCGCTGCGGCGGGCGCATTCGCGGGCCACGAGATCCAGAAGAATCACCAGCAAAACAACGCGACCAGAATGGAAACCCGCAACGTCTGCCACACGGTCACGGACAAGACCACATCCACCAGGACGGTCGGCTATGACGTCACGTACACATTGGACGGCCAAGCCGGGCATGTCCGCATGGATCACAACCCGGGGGTCGGCACGGGATTGCCCGTGCGCAATGGCGTAGTGGTTGCCAGCGACAAGCAGGGCAGCTACTACCACTAGCGCGTCATCGACCACGCACGACAAGGAGTAGAGATATGTCGAAACCAGCGTTCGTGAAAATTCCACAGGCCTTGCGCCGCGCGTCCTTGCTGGCGTGCGCGATCGCGGCGGCAGCACTGCTCGCGGGATGCGAGCCCGCCTACAACACGCGTCCGGCTTACGGCCAACCGCCGCCGCCGGCGGGCTATTACGGTGGCGGCGGCCAGTGTTACCAGGGTTGCGGCTACGTGCGCGACATCCGCGAAGTGCAGTTGGGCAACAGCAACGGCGCCGCGATCGGAACGGTAATCGGCGCGGTCGTCGGTGGCCTGCTGGGCAATCAGGTCGGCAAGGGCAACGGCAAGACCGCGGCGACGGTCGCCGGCGCGGTGGGTGGCGGCTTCGCCGGCCATGCCATCGGCAAGAACAGCGGCAATGGCGACTACGGCTGGCAGGTGGTCGTGCAGCTCCAGAACGGGCAGTACGCCACGGTCACGCAGCGCAATCCGCCGCAGGTGCAGGTGGGCGATTACGTGATGATCCGGGGCGACCAGGTTTATCGGTACTGAGTCGCAGACGCCGCCTCGAATAGGCTTTGTGAAAAGTCAGGCCATGGAAGGCCGAGGTGGTGTCGCCAAAATCGAGGCGGCGCAGCGTGCGGACGCGTTTGAAGACGCAGCGATCAGGGATGATCGCACGATAGACAATCAATCAACCACGTAGAACTCGTGGTCGCCGATCGTCGCGACCGGGTTCTTCGCCCAGGTGGCGGTCGAACCAAGCCGGATGAAATGGTTGGCGTGCGGCACCACGAGCTTGCGGTCCGACGCCGGTTCCGACCAGATCGCGATCGCTTGTCCCGCGACTTGCCACGCCTTGTTCCAGGCCGGGGTGTTGTCGAACGTGAAGTCCTTCGGCGTGGTGGTCAACGCGAACTGGTGTGGCGACGTCACGACGTCGCAGATGGTGTTGCCGTAGCGGCCCATGTCGAGCCGGTCGAGCGCGACCTCCGCGACGGCCAGTTGGCCGCGGGTAGGCTGGCTGCGAGCCTCCATGTACACGGTGGCTGCCAGACAGGTTTGGTCGGCAACCGGCCGCGGAAGCAGCGCGATCATTCCGAGTAACAGGCCCAAGGTCACTGGGTCGACTCCCCGGGCCTGCCCGCGCCATGCCACGTGAGCCGCGTTGCTTCCGCAGCGGCGGCCAGACAAGGTGCGCGCCGCAGCGCCATGGTGGTTCCATGGTCAAGGTGCGCGCCGCTGTATGGCGGCCGCTGCGGAGCAACCCTTCGGGCCGGAGCCCATTGCCCACATGGCTGCGTCATCACTCGTCTATGTATCGACATATATCTTCCTCACTCTTCCTTGCCCTGCGGGCAATGGGCGCCGGCGCGGCCATGTGGCATGGCGTGGGCAGGCCCTGTGCACCACATGCCGGATCAGGCCGGCACCTGGCTTGGATCACGGCACGCCCGCAGGCGGGTGCCGCACGTGGACGGACATTGGCGCGGGCCTGGAAGCGATCGCCGGCAAAAGGGCCGGGGCTGGCAGGGGTCCGCATTGCGCCAATACGTTTGTGCAATCGGCGAACGTCGCCGTCTGGCAGGCGGTGCGGATCTTCCGGACCGCATCCAGACCGGGTCGCGAATCAAACCCGGCTTGCGAAGCTGCGCGCAGGGTAGGGTGGCCTTTGGTACCGCGCAAGTGCCAAGATGTAAAAAAACCGTAAGAAAATCGCGGGCGTTTAGATCACGTTACGCGTCGTATCTGGATACGACGTCATATTGATGATTCAAGAGGCTGATTGTAAAAGCATCCGATTTGGCAACGACCACCAAAGCCTCGACTGAACCGTGGGCGACCGCGCAATCCAGCACCCGGACGTGGCCCGAGTCCCAGGCCTCGAAGGTGCCTCCGGGCTCCAGCCAGTCCGGCCCGCGCACGTGGCAAAGGCCGGACTTGTGCCCGCCGCGGTAATGCAGCCGGGCCACGATTTCCTGTCCGGGATAGCAACCCTTGTCGAACGAGAGGGCGCCCAGTCTTTCCAGGCCCAGGGCCGGCGGCAGGAAGGTGGGGTCACCATCAGGGAATCTGGGCCACCCTGCGCGGATGTCCGCCAGCCGCCAGGCGTTCGAAGCCCTCGCGTCGACGCGAGCGCCGGCTGATTCCAGGCGCAGGCTGCGGTCGCCGTAACCGAGCACGATCGCGCCCTGCGCATCGGCCTGGCCCGCCGGCATCGCGCCGCCTGCCACGCCCGAGAAGACGCGTGGGACCACGCTTGCTTTCGAGCGCAACAAATAGCGGCCGAGATCGGCGCGCAGCTTTTCGGCATCGCCACCGCGCAGGATCGCCAGGAGCCGATCATCGCCCAGGCAGGCCAGGTGCATCAACGCCCGCACGCGCCCGCGTGCATCAAGCCAGGCATTCCATTGCCAGCGTCCTTCCGTCAGCGACTCGACGTTGCCGGAGAATTGCGCCTGCGCAAAACGGCGCGCGTCGGGGCCTTCGATGGCGATGCAATGCACTTCGGGCAGAACGACGGACGACATGGCGCGGAAGACGAATGTGTGTCGCACAAGATAACAGTGGCGCGCGCGCATCGGCGACGGTGCGACAATACGCATGGCTTCGCTCACGGACACGGTAATGGCAGCAACGAGCAACGAACATCCGGATGCGCAACCCGATCCCGCCGGCACACCCGCTGCGCCGCCCGGCGCCGCGCCACGCGAACGCCCCACGCCCGAAGGCGACGCGCTCGATCCTACGCGCTATGGCGACTGGGAAAAGAACGGCCGCTGCATCGATTTCTAGTGCGATCATCCGTGATCGCTGTTTCTCTTGACGATGCGGTGAACCTCGGCTCCTCGATATTGTGCGCACCAGAGCGGCCATCCATGGCCTGACTTCTCGCGACAGCCGCTTCGAATCGGAAGCATGTGCCGGCACGATCTTCGCAGCGAGGGTGCGTTCGTGCGAGAATGGTGGGTGATCGTCGGCCGTCGTGCCGGCGTGGGGGCAGCACTTCGCAAGCCGTGAGCAGGAACCCGTCCATGCCCAATACCCGTCCGATTTCGCCGCATCTCGGCATCTACCGTTGGCGCGTCAACATGCTGCAGTCGACGCTGCACAGGTTGACCGGACTGTTCCTCTGCCTCGGCGCATTGCTGGTCGCATGGGGCCTGATTGCGGCGGCATCCAGCGGTGCGGCGTGGGATGTGTTCGCGGGATTTTGCGGCAGCCTCGGCGGCATGATCCTGCTGTTCCTGTGGACGTGGTCGCTGCTTTTCCATCTCTGCCACGGCATCTACCACCTGCTGCACGATGCGGGGAAGGGTTACGGACCCGCGAATCGCGACCGCGAATTCGCGCCGGTTTACTGGAAGGTCGGCTGGGGCATCCTCGCGCTCAGCGTGGTGCTGACCGTGATCGTCTGGATCCTCTTCATCGTGCACATGGGCGGAGGTGCGGCATGAGCGCTTATCCAGGGCAGGAGGGCTTGCGCACGCCACTCAAGGTTGCGCGCGGCAACGGCGCGTCGGGCACCGGCGTCCATCACTGGTGGATCCAGCGCGTCACCGCGGTCGCGCTGATCCCGCTGTCGATCTGGTTCCTGTTCCTCGTGGGCGGCTTGCTGCACGCAACCTATCCGGAAGTGCTGGCGTCGATCGCGCAGCCGGTGCACGCGATTTTCCTGATCGTGTTGAGCGTATGCCTGTTCTGGCACGGCGCGCTCGGGCTGCAGGTGATCATCGAGGATTACGTGCACACGCGCTGGCTGGAAGTGACCCTACAGATCGCGCTGCGCTTCGGCGCCGTGCTGGCGGCGCTGGCCAGCGTGATGGCGGTGCTGTCGGTGTGGCTCACCGGCACCGGCTACTACTGATTGAATCCCGGCAAAGGGACGGACATGCCTTCTGAAAGTTACAAGGTCGAAACGCATCAATACGACGTGGTGGTGGTCGGCGCGGGCGGCGCGGGTTTGCGCGCCACGATGGGGCTCGCCGCGAAAGGTCTTTCGGCCGCGTGCGTCACCAAGGTGTTCCCGACGCGTTCGCACACTGTTGCGGCGCAGGGCGGCGTGGCCGCCGCGCTCGGCAACATGGGCGAGGACGACTGGCGCTACCACTTCTATGACACCGTGAAGGGCGGCGACTGGCTGGGCGACCAGGATGCGATCGAATACATGTGCCGCGAAGCGATTCCGGCGATCATCGAACTCGAACATTTCGGCGTGCCGTTTTCGCGAACGCCGGAAGGCAAGATCTACCAGCGTCCGTTCGGCGGCATGACCACGCGCTACGGCGAAGGCGTCGCGCAGCGCACCTGCGCCGCGGCCGACCGCACCGGCCATGCGATCCTGCACACCTTGTACACGCAGGCGTTGAAGCACGACGCCAAGTTCTTCGTCGAATATTTCGCGACCGACCTGGTGAAGGATCCGCGCAACGGACGCATCACCGGCGTGCTGGCAATCGACTTGAACGAAGGCACGCTGCATCTGTTCCAGGGCCACGCGGTGGTGCTGGCCACCGGCGGTTACGGACGCGCGTATTTCTCCTGCACCTCGGCGCACACCTGCACCGGCGACGGCGGCGGCATGGCGCTGCGCGCGGGAATCGCGCTGCAGGACATGGAGTTCGTGCAGTTCCACCCGACCGGCATCTATGGCTCGGGCTGCCTGATCACCGAAGGTTCGCGTGGCGAGGGCGGTTATCTCACCAATTCCAGGGGCGAGCGCTTCATGGAGCGCTACGCGCCGAACGCGAAGGATCTGGCGTCGCGCGATGTCGTGAGCCGCGCGATCACCATGGAGATCCGCGAAGGCCGCGGCGTCGGCGAACACGCCGACCACGTGCACCTGAACCTCGCGCACCTCGGCGCCGACGTGCTCAAGGAACGCCTGCCGGGCATTTCCGAAACCGCGCGCATCTTCGCTGGCGTGGATGTGACGAAAGAACCAATCCCGGTGCTGCCGACCGTGCACTACAACATGGGCGGCATCCCGACCAACTATCACGGCGAAGTGGTGCAGAAGATCGGCGACGATCCCGACGTCGTGGTGCCGGGCCTGTTCGCGATCGGCGAAGCCGCGTGCGTGTCGGTGCACGGCGCCAACCGCCTTGGGTCGAACTCTTTGCTGGACCTGGTGGTTTTCGGCCGCGCGGTCGCCAACCGCTGCGCCGAAGTCATCAAACCGGACACGCCGCACCGCGACCTGCCGTCGGATGCACTGGAACCCGCATTGACGCGCCTCGACAAGCTGCGCCATGCCAACGGCGGCACGCCGACTGCCGAGCTGCGCCTGAAGATGCAGAAGACCATGCAGGCCGACGCCGCGGTGTTCCGCACCGCCGAAACGCTGCAACAGGGCTGCGCGAAGATCGACGAGGTGTACGCCGGCTTTGCCGACATCAAGGTGACGGACCGCTCGTTGATCTGGAACTCCGATCTCGTCGAAACCTTCGAGCTCGCCAACCTGCTGGGACAGGCCGTGGCCACGATGCATTCCGCCCTGCAACGTCCGGAAAGCCGCGGCGCGCATGCGCGCGAGGATTTCCCCGAACGCAACGACGTCGAGTGGATGAAGCACACGCTGGTGACCGTCGACGACAACGGCCGCTGCGGGTTCGATTACCGGCCGGTGCATTCGAACACGATGGACGACGAAGTGGCGACGGTGCCGCCGAAGAAGCGGGTGTATTGAGAGCAGGGACGAGGGAGCAGGGGCGAGCAAGTGCCGCATTACTGGCTCCGATTCCTCAACCTCGCGCCGCTGGTCTCACCCCTAATCCCTAATCCCTAACCCCGGATTTTCGAAATGGCCGAATTCACATTGCCACAGATGTCGAAGGTGCAGAAGGGCAGGCACTTCGCCGCGAAACCGGGCGCCAAGAAGGTGCGCAGCTTCAAGGTGTATCGCTGGGATCCCGACGTCGGCGGCAATCCGCGCGTGGACACCTACGAGGTGGACGTCACCGGCATGGCGATGGTCCTGGACGTCCTGCTGAAGATCAAGAACGAGATCGATCCCACGCTGACGCTGCGCCGCTCCTGCCGCGAAGGCGTGTGCGGTTCATGCGCGATGAACATCGATGGCGAGAACACGCTGGCCTGCACCAAGGGACTGGATGAGCTGCCCGAGGGACCAGTCAATATCTATCCGCTGCCGCACATGCCGGTGGTCAAGGATTTGGTGCCGGACCTCACGCACTTCTACGCGCAGTACGCGTCGATCGAACCGTGGCTGCAAACTGAGAGCGCGGCGGGTTCGCGCGAGCGCCTGCAGTCGCCGGAGGACCGCAAAAAGCTGGACGGCTTGTACGAATGCATCCTGTGCGCGTGCTGTTCCACTTCCTGCCCGAGTTACTGGTGGAATCCCGAGCGTTTCCTCGGCCCGGCGGCGCTGCTGCAGGCGTATCGCTGGATCATCGATTCGCGCGACGAAGCCACCGGCGAGCGCCTCGATAATCTGGACGATCCGTTCAAGCTGTATCGCTGCCACACCATCATGAATTGCACCAACACCTGTCCGAAAGGCTTGAATCCGGCCAAGGCGATCGCCGAGATCAAGTTGATGCTGGTCAACCGCACGGTATGAAAGGGCGGGACTCGGGACTCGGGACTCGGGATTCGGCGAAGCGAAATTCAAAGGCGCTGGCGTGAGTCTTCCGCCGGCAACCGACGCACGATTGAAGCGCATCCAGTGGCGTTGCCGGCGCGGGACGCGCGAGCTGGATGCGCTGCTGGGCGGCTGGCTGGAAGCGCACGGTGCGTCGATGGACGAAGCGCAATTCGCCCAGTTCGATGCGCTGCTGGATCGACAGGACCCGGAACTCTGGGATTGGCTGATGGGAAACGCCGAACCGCCGCGTACGGAATGGCGCGCGATCGTCGCCGAAATCCGCCAGCGCGCGGGGTTTGCGCCGTGAAGCAGGCGCCGGCCATCGGATTCAACCGCCGTGTGCCATTGCTGCTGGTGATCGCGACGCTCGTCCTCGGGCTGCTCGCGCTGCTGGCCTTGCAACTCGTGCGCGGTCCCGCGTGGCTGCATCATGGCCTGCAGTTCGCGACCGTGGTTTATCTCGCGACCGCCGTCGCGCGCTTGCTGCGGCCGCGGATCAAGGCTGTGGTCTGGCGCGAAGACGGAACCGCCGACATCACCTTGCGCGATAGCGCCGTCGCGGGTGGGCGCACGGTGCAGGGTGCCGTAAGCGGTGCGCGGCTGCTGGGGCCGCTGATCGTGCTGACGCTGCGCTGGCCGCCGCGTGGACGCGCGCACCTCTGGCTGTTGCCCGACAACCTCGATGCCGATACCCGCCGCCGGCTGCGGATGCGGCTGGGCGCGGAAGCCGCCGGCAAGACCGCGTCAGGGAACGCCGACAGTCGTTGATGGTCTGAACCGCTTGCCGCATTTGTGCTTTTCCGTCACGCTGCGCAGCGGCGTGGGCTTGCGATAGCCGGCACGGTTGCCAATCCCGAGTCCCGAATCCCCAGTCCCGGCTTTTCATCGCATGTTCCGTCCCCTCGAACTCTACATCGGCACCCGCTATATCCGCGCCAAGCGGCGCAACCATTTCATTTCCTTCATCAGCATCGTGTCGATGCTGGGATTGGTGATCGGCCTCACCGCGTTGATCACGGTGATCTCGGTGATGAACGGGTTCGACGGCGAGCTGCGTTCGCGCACGCTGGCGATGGTGTCGCAGGCTACCATCAGCGGCGTTGGCAACAGCATGTCGAACTGGCAACAGGCGCTCGCGATCGCGGAGCAGAATCCGCACGTGCGCGGCGCCGCGCCGTACGTCGAGCAGGGCGGCTGGCTGGTCGGCAACGCCGCGAACGCCGGCGCGCTGATCCGCGGCATCCTGCCCGAGCAGGAGCCGAAGGTCGCGGACATCGGATCGAAGATGATCGCCGGCAAGCTGTCGGATCTCACGCCGGGATCGTGGAAGGTCGTGCTTGGCCGTGACCTTGCGTTGCAGCTCGGCGTCAACATTGGCGACAAGGTCGTGGTATTCGCGCCGGCGTTCAGCGCGAACCCCGTCACCGGCGTGTTGCCAAGGTTCCGGCGCTTCACCGTGTCCGGCATTTTCGAGGCAGGTTTGCAGCAGTACGACTCCGGCCTCGCGATCGTCAACCTGCACGACGCCGAGAAGCTGTACCAGATGAGCGGCCCGAGCGGCGTGCGCCTGAAACTCGACGACGTGTTCGCGGCCAACAGGGTGGCGACGACGCTGGCCAACAAGCTGGGCGATGCCTATCGCGTGCAAGGCTGGATGCAGCAATACGCCAACATCTTCACCGCGCTCGCGATGGAAAAGATCGTGATGTTCATCATCCTGTCGCTGATCGTCGCGGTGGCGGCGTTCAACCTGGTGTCGTCGCTGGTGATGCTGGTCACCGACAAGCAGTCGGACATCGCGATCCTGCGCACGCTGGGCGCGACGCCGCGCAGCATCATGGGCGTGTTCATGATCCAGGGCATGCTGATCGGGCTGATGGGCATCGTGGTCGGCGGCGTCTGCGGCGTGCTGCTCGCGACTTACCTGCCCGCGATTGCGAACGGCATCCAGAACCTCACCGGCTACCAGTTCCTGCCGGAGTCGGTCTATTACATCAACAGCGTCCCAAGCCAGTTGCGCTGGAGCGACGTCGGCTGGATCACCGGCATGGCCTTCCTGTTCTCGCTGTTGGCGACGATCTATCCCGCGTGGCGCGCGTCGCGTACGCAGCCGGCGGAGGCGCTGCGGTATGAATAAGAGCAGGGACTGGGGACTGGGGACCGGGGACCGGGCGTCAGCCAAGCAGACGTCGGGCTCGTTTTTTCACGGCACCTTGGCCGCAACTCACGCTGCTCGTGGCGGAGCGTGTATATGACCAATGCCATAACGCCTTCCGGTCCCCAGTCCCCGGTCCCCGGTCCCGCTGTTGTGCTTCGCGTCAGCCATATCGCCAAGACCTACAAGGAAGGCAAGCTGCGCACGCCGGTGCTGCACGATGCCAGTTTCGAGGTGGCGCATGGCGAGACGCTGGCGATCGTCGGTGCGTCGGGTTCCGGCAAAAGCACGCTGCTGCACATCGTCGGCGGGCTCGACACGCCGACCAAGGGTTCGGTGGAATTGCAAGGCCAGGAGTTGTCGAAGTTGCCCGACGCCGAACGCGGACGCGTGCGCAATCGGGCACTCGGTTTCGTCTACCAGTTCCACCATCTGCTGCCGGAATTCACCGCGCTGGAAAACGTCGCGATGCCGCTGCTGATCCGCGGCACGGCGATTCCGGAAGCGCGCACGCAGTCGCAAGCGCTGCTGGAGCGCGTCGGCCTGGCGCATCGCCTCGAACACAAGCCCAGCGAACTTTCCGGCGGCGAACGCCAGCGCTGCGCCATGGCGCGCGCGCTGGTCACGCGTCCTGCCTGCGTGCTGGCAGACGAGCCCACCGGCAACCTCGACGAGCAGAACGCGTCGGCGCTGTACGAGCTGATGCTGGAACTCAACCGCGAAATCGGCACCGCCATCGTGCTGGTGACGCACGACCGCAATCTCGCGCGGCGCATGGACCGGGTGCTGGAATTGACGGGCGGCGCGTTGCAGCCCATGCCGCACGACGGCTGATTCCATGCCTGCGCGCACGGAACGCCGCGCACGTCTCAATGGACCGGGTATGCTGGCCGGCGCGTTGGCGGTCCTCGCCGGCGCGGTGCTGGTGCAGGCGTTGCCGGTACTGCCGCCGCGCTGGCTGGATGCGGTGCTCGCGGTTTTTGCGTTGGCCGGACTGTTTGCGTGCGTCCGATGGCGGAAGCATTCCTGGCTGTGGCTGCTGCCGCTGGTGCTGGCCGCGTTCGCGTGGACCGCGTGGCGCGCCGATCTCGCGATGCAGGCGCGCCTGCCGCACGCGCTGGAGAAGCAGGACATCCTGGTGATCGGCACGGTGACCGACCTGCCGCAAGTGCAGGACGGCTCGACGCGTTTCGATTTCGATGTTACGCACGCGGAATTCGACGGGCACGCCGTGCCTGTGCAAGGTCACGTGCGCCTGTCGTGGTACGCCTCGCGCCAGCATGACGTGCCGGTGATCCAGCCTTGTTCGACATGGCGCCTGCGCGTGCGGATGAAGCGTCCGCACGGCCTGGTGAATCCCGGCGGGATGGATTTCGAACGCTCGGCGTTGCAGCAGGGCATCATTGCCACGGGCTATGTGCGTGACGATCCGGCCGACACGTTGTTGGACCAAAGCGTTTGCGTGGATGGTCTCCGGGCACGCATCGCCAGCGCGATCGTCGCGGCACTGCCGGACGACGCGCATGCCGCACGCCTGCTGCGCGCACTCAGCGTGGGTGACGAACGCGCGCTCGACGAGCGCGACTGGCAGGTGGTGCGCGCCACCGGCATCAGTCACCTGATCGCGATCTCGGGGTTCCACGTGGGTCTCGCCGCCGTGTTCGGTGCATGGCTGGTGCGGCTCGTGTGGTGGCTGTTTCCGTCGCTCGGATTGCGTCTCGCGCGACCGCTGGCGGAAGCCGCGGTGGCGTTTCCGGCAGCGCTGGCCTACGGCGCGCTCGCCGGATTCGGACTGCCGACCACGCGCACGCTGCTGATGATCGCGGTGGTCGCGGGCTGGCGATTGCTACGGCGCGGCGGCGGCTTCGGCGAAGGTTTCGGACTGGCGCTTGCCGCGATCCTGATCGTCGATCCGCTGTCGGTATTGTCTGCTGGATTCTGGCTGTCGTTCGCCGGCGTCGCGCTGCTGGCGTGGACGCTCGCGCGTGACAGCGGCTGGCGTGGTCATCTGAAGGAAATCGGGTTGGCGCCGTTGTTGATGACGCTCGCGCTGCTGCCGCTGACCGTATGGTTCTTCGGGCAGGCTTCGCTGGTCGCGCCGCTGGCGAACCTCGTTGCTGTGCCGTTCGTCAGTTTCGTGATCGTGCCCATCGATCTCGCCGCATGCGCGCTGCTGTTCGCGTGGCCGTGGGCAGGACGATTGCTGCTGCACGGTTGCGCGCACCTGGTAGACGCGTTGTGGTGGCTGTTGCAGCACCTCGCCTCGTGGCCGGCCGCGATGCAATACCTGCCGGAAACCTCGTTGCTCGCGTTCGCGCTGGCCTGCATCGGCGCGGTGTGGCTGCTCGCGCCGCGTGGCGTGCCGGCACGCGCTCTGGGGGCGCTGGCATTGCTGCCGTTGTGCTGGCCGCGCACCACGCTGCCGGCAGACGGTGCGTTTCGCGCGACCGTGATCGACGTGGGGCAGGGCTTGTCCGTGTTGGTGCGCACACGCAGCCATGCGTTGCTGGTCGACACCGGTGTGCGCTATCCCTCCGGCTTCGATCTCGGCGAAGCCGCGGTGGTGCCGACCCTGCACGCGCTCGACGTCACGCAGCTCGATGGCCTGGTCATCAGCCACGGCGACAACGATCATTCGGGCGGCGCGGCGTCGGTGCTGGCCGCTTATCCGGGCACGCCGGTGTGGGGCGGCGAACCGGCGCGTGGACCGGTGCCGATGCGTCAGTGCGACGCCGGCCAGCACTGGCGCTGGGATGGCGTCGATTTCCGGATGCTGCGGCCGCCCGCGCCGGTGACCGTGCAAGGCAACGATGCCGGTTGCGTGCTGCTGGTCAGCGGGCCACGCGGGCGCCTGCTGTTGCCCGCGGATACGTCGTCAAAGGTCGAATCCGACGTTGCACGCGCGGTGCCGCCGGGTCCGCCGCTGGTGCTGGTCGCGCCGCACCACGGCAGCAAGACCTCGTCCAGCCTCGCATACCTTCAGGCGCTGCACCCGCAGCTCGCGATCGCTTCGACGGGTTACTTGAACGGTTATCACCATCCCGCGCCGGAAGTGGCGGCGCGTTACGCCGACCTCGGCATCCCGCTTTTGAATACGCCGGACACCGGCGCCGTGCGCATCGCGTTTCCCGTCGATGCGCCGCCGCGTATTGTTTCCGAGGAGCGCGAAAGGCAGGCCCGCTATTGGCGCGAACACGGCACGGCATCACGCTGAAGCACGCGGCGGCACTGCTATCATCCTGCGCGAATCCTTGGGTTGGCGGAGCTTCACGTGTTCGAAATCCTGAAGGCGGGCGGCTGGGGCATGCTGCCCATCCTGGTCTGCTCGGCGGTCGGTCTTGCGATCGTGCTGGAGCGCTTCTGGACCCTGCGCCGCAGCGCGGTGCTGCCGCCCGGCCTCGGCGAGCAGGTGCGCGGCTGGGCGCATTCGCAACAGTTGAACCCGTCACATATCCAGGCGCTGCGCGAGAACTCGCCGCTGGGCGAGGTTCTGGCCGCCGCGCTCGATGTGCGCAACCGTCCGCGCGCGGAGATCAAGGAACGCATCGAAGACACCGGCCGCCATGTCGTGCACGATCTCGAACGCTACCTCAACACGCTCGGCACGATCGCGTTGATCGGTCCGCTGCTGGGCCTGCTCGGCACGGTGTTCGGCCTGATCCGGATGTTCCTCGCGGTGATGGTGTCCGGCGTCGGCGATCCGATGAAAATGGCCGGCGGCATCGGCGAGGCGCTGGTGTGCACGGCGTCGGGCCTGGTCGTCGCGATTCCCGCGTATGTGCTGCACCGCTATTTCCGTTCACGCGTGCGCGGCTACGTGGTGCAGATGGAAAAACAGGCGACCGCATTGCTGGACGAGCTTTCGGTGACGCGCCAGCCGCCGGTCGAGGCGCGCCCTGCGGCCGCCGCGCCGACAGCGCCACGCGTCGCGCGCGCCACGATCTGACATGCGCATCGGCAACGACAACGCCGACGAATTCGAAATCAACGTGGTCAGCCTGATCGACGTGCTGCTGACCCTGTTGATGTTCTTCGTGCTGACCACCACCTTCGTGCAGCAGGGCCACCTAAAGGTGTCGCTGCCGCAGGCCAGCGACAAACCCGCGACGCCCGTCGCGAATACGCTGGTGATCGTGATCGACAAGCAGGGGCACTTCTTCGTGGCCGACAACCGGGTATTGGGTGACGACGAATCGACGCTGTCGCGCGCGATCCAGGCCGTGGCAGGCGGCGACCACGAACGCGCGGTGCTGCTGCGCGCCGATGCAATGACGCCGCACCAGGCCGTGGTTACCGCGATGGACGCGTTGGGGCGGCTCGGCTTCACGCACCTGTCGATCGCGACAACGCCCGCTTCGGGCGCGCCCGCATCATGAGCGGCACCGCGTCCGACGCCACGACGTACCGGCGACTGCTGGCCTTGCTGCGTCCGTACCGTTGGGTGGTGGTCATCACTATCCTCGCGATGGTGGCCGATGCGGTATGCATGACGCTGTTCGCGAAAGAGGTCAAGCCGCTGGTCGACAAGCTGTTCGTCAGCCGCGATCCGCACATGATCTTCTGGATGCCGATCATCATTGTCAGCATCTTTTTCGTGCGCAGCATTGCGGTGTACATCGAGAGCTACGGCAGCGCCTACGTGGGCCGCAGCGTGGTGCAGGACATGCGCCGCCGCATCTTCGACAAGTACCTGCGCATGCCGACGACGTTCTTCGACCGCGAATCGTCGGGCCAGCAGATTTCGCGCATCACCTACACCAGCGAGCAGGTCGCGCAAGCCACCACCGACTCCGCCAAAATCGCGATCGTGGACGGCCTGACGGTAGCCGGCCTGGTCGCGATGATGTTGTGGACGAGTTGGCTGCTGACGCTCGCGCTGCTGGTGATGGTGCCTTCGATCGGCATCCTGGTCACGTACGTCAGCCGCCGCTACCGCCGCATCAACATCACCATCCAGGACGTGGTCGGACGCGTCACAGGCGTGGTCGAGGAAGTGGTGGGCGCGCACCGCGAGGTGAAGGTGTTCGGTGGCCAGGACTACGAAGCGAAGCGCTTCGACGACGTCACCGACCGCACGCGCAAGTTGAACATCAAGGTTGCGGCGACCAATGGATTGTCCACGGCGTTCGTGCAGCTCGCCGCCGCGATCGCGCTGGCGCTGATCGTGTTCTTCGCCACCCGGCCGTTCATGGCACATCGCGGTTTGACGGCAGGCGGGTTCATGCGCCTGTTCATGTGCATGGGCGGGATTCTTCCCTCATTGAAGCGCCTTACCACCGTCCAGGCCAACATCCAGCGCGGGCTCGCCGCGGCGCAGGAATTGTTCGGCATCATCGACGCGCCGGTCGAGCGCGATGACGGTACGCGCACGATCGAACGTTGCCGCGGCGACATCGAATTCCGCGACGTGCACCTGACCTATGCCGGGTCCAGCACCGCCGCGCTGCGCGGTATTTCACTTCTTTGCCCGCGCGGTTCGATCACGGCGCTGGTCGGGCGCTCCGGCAGCGGCAAGTCCAGCCTCGCCAGTCTGATTCCACGTTTTTACGAACCGACGTCGGGAGAAGTGCTGCTGGACGGCCATCCGCTCGGCGAATACACCTTGCGCAGCCTGCGCGCGCAGATCGCGTGGGTCGGGCAGGACGTGGTGTTGTTCGACGACAGCATCGCCAAGAACATCGCCTACGGCGCGCTGGCAAATGCGAGTGAAGCCGAAATTACCGCAGCGGCCGAAGCGGCGAATGCGATGGAGTTCATCCGCGAATTGCCCAACGGCATCCACAGCCGGGTGGGCGAGGGCGGCACGCTGTTGTCGGGCGGCCAGCGCCAGCGCATCGCGGTCGCGCGCGCCCTGCTGAAAGACGCGCCGATCCTGGTGCTCGACGAAGCCACCAGCGCGCTCGATACCGAATCGGAGCGGCTGATCCAGGACGCGCTGTCGCGCCTGATGAAAAACCGCACCACCATCGTGATCGCGCACCGCCTTTCCACCGTCGAGCACGCCGACCAGATCGTCGTGCTCGACCAGGGCCACGTCGTCGAGCGCGGTACCCACGCCGAGTTGCTCGCGCGCGGCGGCAAGTACGCCGCGTTGCATCACCTGCAATTTCGCGACGCGACGACGGCCGCGGCCTGAGCACGCGCGCCGTGGCCCTCGCCGACGACTTGCAGGAATGCTGGTACGGAAATCGCCCATCGCCGTGGTGGACGCGGCCGCTGGCTGCGTTGTACGGCGGCGTCACCGCAATGCGCCGCGCGATGTATCGAGGCGACTGGTTGCGCAGCGAACGCTTGCCGGTGCCGGTAATCGTGGTCGGCAACATCGTGGCGGGCGGCGCCGGCAAGACGCCGTTGGCGATCGCGCTGGTGCAGGCGTTGCGCGAACGCGGGTTCCGGCCCGGCGTGGTCAGCCGCGGCTACGGCGGATCGGCACGTGCGCCGATGCTGCTCGACGCGCAACCCGATCCCACAGTGGTCGGCGACGAACCGGCTCTGATCAAATTGCAAACTGGCGCGCCGGTTGCCGTCGGCGCGAAGCGGGTCGAGGCCGCGCGGCTGCTGCTGTCCGAAGGCGTGGATGTCATCATCGCCGACGATGGTTTGCAGCATTACGCACTCGCGCGCGACATCGAGATCTGCGTGATCGATGGCGTGCGACGCTTCGGCAACGGGCGGCTGTTGCCCGCGGGTCCGCTGCGTGAACCCGAGTCGCGTTTGCGCGATGTCGACTTCGTCGTGTGCAACGGCGGCATGGCGCGCGACGGCGAAGTCGCGATGCGGCTCGTGCTTTCGAATGCCGTCGCGCTTGCGGATTCTGCAACAGTCCGTCCGCTCGCCACGTTTTCGAATCAAAGCGTGCACGCGATCGCCGGCATCGGCAATCCTGGTCGTTTTTTCGAATCGTTGCGCGCAAACGGCATCGACGTGATCGAACACCTGTTCCCCGATCACCATCGTTACGTCGCGG
Source organism: Rhodanobacteraceae bacterium (assembly GCA_030167125.1). Taxonomy (NCBI): domain Bacteria; kingdom Pseudomonadati; phylum Pseudomonadota; class Gammaproteobacteria; order Lysobacterales; family Rhodanobacteraceae; species Rhodanobacteraceae bacterium. Next base: position 1,314,816 of record CP126531.1, on the reverse strand, counting down.
CCGATCTGGATTTCGGCGACGGCTTGCCCGCGCTGATGACCGAAAAGGATGCGGTCAAATGCCGCGCGTTCGCGAAAGAAAATGCGTGGGCGGTGCCGGTGACGGCGGATTTGCCGGTGTCGTTTTTTGATGCCGTCGCGCAAATTGCAAGGACCCGTGCCGACGAATTTCCCCGGTAGCCGCCACTGCGGCGGCTCACGGAGCTGGCGAGTTACGCGTTCCGAGTCCCGAGTCCCGCTCTCTCAGCAACAGCGACAGGAAGGGTGGCGCGATGATCGAGGTCAACAACGACATCGCGATGATCACCGCGTACAGCGTGTCGCCGAACACGCCGGCGGACAATCCCAGCGCCGCGACCACGATGCCGACTTCGCCGCGCGGGATCATGCCGACGCCGACGATCAGCGCGCTGCGCGGTCCCAGCCGCAACGCGCCCAGCCAACCGCCGGCGAGTTTGGTGACGAGCGCCAGCAGCGTCGCGACCAGCAGCAGCCACAGCGCTTCGCCGCTGGCGAGTTTCGCAAGATCCACTTTCGCGCCGGTCAGCACGAAGAAGAACGGCGTCAGCAACGCGAGCAGCGGTTGCATCTGTTCTTCCAGCTGCACGCGTTGCTGTGTTTCGGACGCGATCATGCCGGCGAGGAAGGCGCCGATGATCGCGGCCAGTCCGAAGCGCGTCGCCACCCACGCGAGTCCGAGGCACAGCACCAGCACCGCCAGCAGCGGGGACAGCGGATTGCGGGAACGTTCCAGCCACTTCGATCCGCGCCGCATCATCAGCGTGCCGAACCAGCCGACGACCAGCACGAAGCCCACCGCTTCGCCGGCGACGGCGAGCAGGCTGCCGACGCGCAGCGTGCCGCCGGCCTGGATCGCGACCACCACGCCCAGCAGCAGCATCGCGAGGATGTCGTCGATCACCGCCGCGCCCAGGATCACGCGGCTTTCGGTGCGGCGCAGCGCACCCATCTGTTTCAACACCGCGGCGGTGATGCCGGCCGACGTCGCCACGAACGCCGCGGCCACGAACAGCGAACGTGGCCAGTCGGGCCCGATCGAATGCGCCCAGAAGGTGCCGCACACGAACGGAATGATCACGCCGATCACGCCCACGGCGAACGCGCTGCCGCCCACGCGCTTCACGTCCTCGAGGCGCGTTTCCAGCCCCACCGAAAACAGCAGCAGCACCACGCCGATTTCGGAAAGCACTTCCAGCGGTTCGCTGGGCGTGACCCAGCCGAGCAGCGAAGGTCCGATGACGCAGCCGATGACGATCTGCCCGACCACGTCCGGCAGTCGCACCCCGCGTGCCGCGACGCTGCCCACCTGCGCGGCGGCGAAGATGATGAAGACCTCCAGCAGGATCGCGGTGGTGTCGGCCATCGCGCGATGCTACATGACGGCCTGAATGGGTGCGCTCCTCTCCTTCTCCCCCAACGGCTTTTCGTTGGGGGAGAAGGCTGGGGTGAGGGGGATGCGACGCACGCGGGCACGAAAGTCGCTCAATCAAATTCGTAATGCGCGAATCGGTCGCAGCGCGCCGTGTAGACGCTGCCCCCTCACCCAACCCTCTCCCCCGAATAAAAACCATTCGGGGGAGAGGGCTCGAAATCACGCCGCCGTTTCGGGCGTCGTGATCGATCGCCGCAACGGCCGGTCATGCCGCAGCCGCGTGAACACGTACACGGCAACCAGTGACAGCGCGGCCATCACCAATACCGCGGCGCGGAAGCCGCGCACGTAGGACGCGGGGTCGTGGTGGTGCCCGTTGAGGAACACTGCCAGCAGCCACGACGACAACGCGATGCCGAAACTGATCACCAGGTACTGCGTGGCGGAGGTCACCGACGACGCCTGCGCCGCGCGATCCGGCGCAAGGTCCACGAAGGCGAGGGTGTTCATCGCGGTGTATTGCAGGCTCATCACGAAGCCGTAGGCGAACATCAGCGCCGCGATCGCCCACCACGGCGTGGTGGCGTCGAACAACGCGAAACAGGCGAGCAGGGCGGTTGCGATCGCGGTGTTCACGAACAGCGTGCGCCGGTAGCCGTAGCGTTTCAGGATGCGGTCGATGAACAGTTTCATCAACACCATCGCGATCGCTTGCGGCACGATCATCATGCCCGCCGCGGTCGGGGTCCAGCCGCAGCCGACCTGCAGGAACAGCATCAGGATGAACGACAGGCCCGCGGTTCCCAGCCGCATGCACATGCCGCCGCCCACCGCGATGTTGAAGCTGCGCACCTTCAGCAGGCCGAGGTCGACGACCGGATGCCTGGCGCGCCGGCCATAGTGCCAGTAGGCGAAGCCGCAGACGACTCCGGCCAATGCGGCGATGCCCGCGCCGCGGTAGTCGCCGTCGCCGGCGGTTTCCGCCGAGGTCAACAGCATCCCCGACGCCAGCGCGAACAACACGAAGCCGATCCAGTCGAACGGCCGCCGCTCGCCGCGGAAATCCGGCATCTCGCGGCGGTTGAGCCACAGGCCGACGATGCCCACCGGCACGTTGACCAGGAAGATCAAGCGCCACGACGCGTACTGCGACAGCACGCCGCCCAGCAATGGGCCCAGCACCGGACCCAGCAGGCCGGGAATGCCGGCCGTGCTCATCGCGGCGACGAAATCCTTCGGACCGAACGCGCGCACCAGCACGTAGCGGCCGATCGGCATCAGCAGCGCACCGCCGACGCCTTGCAGCACGCGTGCGGCAACCAGCTGGACGAGGTTCTGCGATACGCCGCAGGCGAGCGAGCCCAGCGTGAATATCCAGATCGACGCCGCGAACACGCGCTGCGTGCCGAAGCGGTCGGACAACCACGCGCTGGCTGGAATGCAGATCGCCAACGTCAGCACGTAACTGGTCAGCGCGGTCTTCAACGAGATCGGCGGCACCGCCAATGCGTGCGCGATGCTGGGCACCGCGGTGTTGACGATGGTCGAATCCAGCGTCTGCATGAAAAACGCGGCCGCGACCAGCCAGATCAGGCCGCGCATGCGTGCCGTGCCTTCGGGAGCACTAGCTTCGGACATCGGTAGGGCTGGACGGCCCGGTGCGTCAAAAAGAATCGGCTAGTTTAACGGCTGCCCGTTCCAAGACCGAAGCGGCTTTTGTGAGGGTCAGGCCAAGGATGGCCGAGGTGGTCTGCCATGAGGCTCGAACGGTTCGGAGACAAGTCGCCAACGATACGCCGCGATCATGGACGATCGCGCGAATAAACCCACGGATGGCCGAGGTGGTCTTCCACCGGGCTGAGTGGCTGATCGCTTGCGAGGGAGGCGGGTCGTGCCGCGATCATGGATGATCGCACAAACAAACGCGCCCGGCCTGCGTCACCGGGGAGGGGTTCGACGCAGGCCAGGCACGGGGGTGAGACCATGAACAGTCGGTAGCACGAGGGTTGCTCCAAAACTGCTCACTGACAAAGAGGGACCGCACCTCACCCGCAACCGATACTGCGCCAGCAACCTTTCTTGTACCTTTCATTTCGGGATTCGGTGGCGTGCGGAAGCGCACGAAACGGGCTGCCTGGCACGCGGGTTAAACTTGGCCGATCCACCGGATGCACCGCAACGCGGCCAACCCTCCATGACCCAGCAAACCGCCGCGGCGCGCCAGGCCGCAGCCCTGCGCAGCGCGATCGACGACGCCAACCACCGCTACTACGTGCTCGACGATCCGTCCATCCCGGACGCCGAGTACGACCACCTGATGCGCGAGCTGGAGGCGCTGGAAGCCGCGCACCCGGAACTGGCCACGCCCGATTCGCCCACCCGCCGGGTCGGCGCGCGCGCCCGCGGGGGCTTCGCGCAGGTCGAACACGCGCTGCCGATGCTTTCGCTGTCCAATGCCTTCACCGATGAGGAAGCCGCCGCGTTCGTGCGGCGGATCGCGCAGACGCTGGGCCGCGATGAATCGAAGCTGGTGTTTTCCGCCGAACCCAAGCTCGATGGCCTGGCCATCAGCTTGCGTTACGAAGACGGCTTGTTCGTGCAGGGCGCGACCCGCGGCGACGGCGCGGTGGGCGAAGACGTCACCGCCAACCTTCGTACCGTCAAGGCGATCCCGCTGAAGCTGCGCGGCGATGATTGGCCCGGCGTGCTGGAAGTGCGCGGCGAGGTGTACATGCCCAAGGCCGCGTTCGAAGCCTTCAACGAACGCGCGCGCGAGCGTGGCGAACGCACGCTGGCCAATCCGCGCAACGGCGCCGCGGGTTCGCTGCGCCAGCTCGATCCCGCCATCACCGCCTCGCGTCCATTGGCGTTCTACGCCTATGCGATCGGCGAGGTGCGGGGCGGCAAGCTGCCCCCGAGTCACCTGAAGACGCTGCAGCGGTTGCGCGAATGGGGCTTGCCGGTGAGTCCGCAGGTGGAACGCGCCGAAGGCCTGGACGGCTTGCTCGACTACTATCGCCGCATGGGCGCGCAGCGCGACGCGTTGCCCTACGACATCGACGGCGTCGTCTACAAGCTCGACCGCTACGACCAGCAGAACGAAATGGGTTTCGTGTCGCGTGCGCCACGCTGGGCGCTGGCGCACAAATATCCGGCGCAGGAAAAGGACACCGTCGTCGAATCGATCGAGATCAACATCGGCCGCACCGGCGCAGCCACGCCATTCGCCGTGATGCGGCCAGTGCAGGTCGGCGGCGTCACCGTCACCAAAGCCACACTGCACAACATGGACCAGGTCGCGCGTCTGGACGTGCGCGCCGGCGACACCGTGATCGTGCGCCGCGCCGGCGACGTGATCCCGGAAGTGGTGCGGGTGAATCTCGAACGCCGCCCGCCGGGTGCGAAACCGTGGCGCATGCCGAAACATTGTCCCGTGTGCGGCTCGGCGATCGTGCGCGAAGAAGGCGAGGTCGTGGCGCGTTGCACCGGCGGACTAGTGTGCGCCGCGCAACGCACGCAGGCCATCGCGCATTTCGCGTCGCGCCGCGCGATGGATATCGACGGACTCGGCGAGCGCTACATCGAGGATCTGATCGCGTTCGAATACCTGCATTCGCCCGCCGATCTGTACAAGCTGACGGTGGACGACCTGCTTGCGATGAAGCGGCGTGGTGAAGAGCGCGACGGTGTGATTCCCGAAACCGTGAAAGCCGGCAAGATCGCCACCAAGTGGGCGGAAAACCTGATCGAGGCGATCGAAGCCAGCAAGGTCACCACGCTGGAGCGTTTCCTGTACGCGCTGGGCATTCCGGAAGTGGGCGAGGCGACGGCCAAGACGTTGGCGCGACATTTCGGTTCACTCGAGGGGTTGATGCACGCGAGCGAGGCCGAACTCACCGAGGTGAACGACGTCGGCCCGATCATGGCCGCGCACATCGCCGCGTTCTTCGCCGAGTCGCGCAACCGCAGCGTGATCGCCGCGCTGCAAAAAGCCGGCGTGCACTGGAAGGAATCCGCGCCGCAACGCAGAGCGGAAGGCCCGCTGGCCGGACAAACCGTCGTGCTGACCGGCGGCTTGTCGTCACTCACGCGCGACGAGGCGAAAGACAAGCTGGAAGCATTGGGCGCCAAGGTCGCGGGCTCGGTATCGAAGAAAACCTCATTCGTGGTCGCCGGCGAAGCCGCCGGTTCCAAACTCGAAAAGGCCGAAGCGCTGGGTGTCGAAATCTGGGGCGAAGCGAAACTGCTGGCGCTGCTGAAATCGCATGACGCCTGACCGTCGATTCGAAGCGCTGCACCGGCGCGCACGGCTCTACGCATTGTTCCGCGATTTCTTCGCGCAGCGCGGCGTGACGGAAGTCGAGACGCCGGTCCTGTCGGCGGCAGGCAATACCGAGCCGAACATCGAGGGCTTTTCGACCACGTTCGCTGGGCCGATCGGCGCGGGCGCGCGCGAGCGTTTTCTGCGCACGTCGCCGGAATATCCGCTCAAGCGCCTGCTCGCGGAAGATTTCGGCGACTGTTATGAACTCGGCCGCGTGTTCCGCAACGGCGAAGCGGGCGCGTCGCACAATCCCGAATTCACGATGCTGGAGTGGTATCGCGTCGGATTCGATCATCGCCGCCTGATGCTGGAATGCGCGCAACTCGTGCGCACCGCGCTGGCGCTGGTGCAACGCGATGCGAGCGTCACGACGACGAGTTACCGCGACTGGTTCCGCGATGGTTTGCGCATCGATCCATTTGTCGCCGACGAGCACGAGCTGCGTGCACCGTTGCGCGACTTCTCGATCAGCGCCGACGAGCTGACCCGCGACGACTGGCTCGACCTGCTGGTGACGCATCGCCTGCAACCGGCCTTGCCGCACGATGCGATCACGATCGTGTACGACTTTCCCGCATCGCAATGTTCGCTGGCGCGCGTGCGGCGCGGGCAGCCGCCGGTCGCGGAACGCTTCGAGCTCTATCTCGGCCAGCGCGAGCTGGCCAACGGCTACCATGAATTGAACGATGCCGCCGAACAGGGTGCGCGTTTCGAGCGCGACAATGCGCGCCGCCGCGAGCGCGGCCAACGCGAGCTGCCGATCGACGAGGATCTGCTTGCCGTATTGGACCGATTGCCCGACTGCGCAGGCGTCGCGCTGGGCGTCGATCGGCTGCTGATGCACCTGCTCGACACGGACGACATCCGCGACGTGCTGGCGTTTCCGTTTGCCGACGCGTGAAGACGTGGCGCGCGACCTCGCGATCACGCGCCACGCGAGGCATCAGGCAGCGTCACCCACGATGTCGGGCCGCGCGGCCTGTTCGCTGCTCAGGTAGCGGTAGATCAGCCCGCCGATGATGCCGCCGATGATCGGCATCACCCAGAAGAACCACAGCTGGTCGACGGCCCAGCCGTGCTGGAACAGCGCCACGCCGGTCGAGCGCGCGGGGTTCACCGACGTGTTGGTGACCGGAATGCTGATCAGGTGGATCAGCGTCAGTGAAAAACCGATCGCGATGCCCGCGAAGCCGACTGGCGCGCTCTTGTGCGTCGCGCCCATGATGATGAAGACGAAGAAGCCGGTCATCACCAGTTCGCACAACGCGGCCGCACCCATTGCGTAACCCTGCGGCGAATGCGCGCCGAAACCGTTGGACGCGAAACCGCTGGCGCTCGCATCGAAGCCCGGCTTGCCGGACGCGCTCAGGAACAGCACGCCGCCGGCGACGATGCCGCCGATCACCTGCGCGACGATGTACGGAATCACTTCCTTCACCGGAAACCGGCCGCCGGCCGCGAGTCCACATGTCACTGCGGGATTGATGTGGCAGCCCGAGATGTGGCCGATCGCGTAGCACATCGTCAACAGCGTCAGCCCGAACGCCAGCGCCACGCCCGCGTAGCCCACGCCGAACTGCGGCACGCCGGCCGCCAACACCGCGGTGCCGCAACCGCCCATCACCAGCCAGAACGTGCCGAAGAACTCGGCCGCACAACGCTTGCCAAGATTCATGACGATGTCTCCCTGCCCGTTGGAACGGCGGAGCGAACGCGTTCGTGCTCCGCACCTGCCGCGCCTCGCCCCCGCGCAACGGCGGCAGGATACGCCGAGCCATCGGCATGCAAGGTGCGCCGCAGCATGCGGCTTGCGTCGAGCTTCAGTGACTGCCCGCGAGCGCGATCGCGTTCGCCACGTCGTCGCGTGAATAGTCGTAACCGCCCGCCAGCGCGACCTCGGGCAGCAGCGGCTCGGAAACGGGATCTGGTGGCGCGAACTTGCTGCCGGGCACGAACATCGGCGCGCGCACCTGGAGCGGTTGGGCTTCCGGTGGCGCGCCATACAACTGCTGGTACAGCAGCACCGCTTCCAGCAGCACGAGCGCGTGCCCCGGATGGCCGGCCTTCGCGAACCAGTCGTCGTACGGCACACGTGCGCGGCCCGCATTCAAGCGCGTCGAAACGTCGAGGTAGGGCATGTCCTCGGCGTGGGCCGCTTTCGATTCCGCGGCGACCAGCGCTTGCGACGCGCCGTGATCGATCTGATAAGTCCCCATCAGGATCGGCCTGGCACCTGCGTCGCGGACGATGCCCGCCAGCGCATGCAACGCGTGCCGCGAGTCCTTGCAGATCTGCGGCCCGAACCCGCAGGCGAAATCGTTGCCGCGCTCCTGCAACACCACGTAGTCGTAATGCCGCGCCTTGAGCGCGCGCTGCACCGCACCCGAATCCAGCCACTGCGTCAGGGTGACGCCGCCTTTGACGATCATGTCGGCTTGCAGCGGCTTCCCGTTGCTCGCTGCGAGCGCTTCCACTACCGCCGGAAGATTGCCGACGTAGGTGAGGCTGTTGCCGACGAACAGCACTTGAAACGGTTTGGGCGCCGCGGCACAGGCGTTTCCCGCGAACACGTACGACAACGCGAACAGCGCGGCGAGCCATTTCGATCGCGTGGGCATCGTCAGAACTCCAGGTTCTGCGCGGCGCACAGGTAATCGACCAGCGGCGCCAGGCGTTTGAAGTGCTCGACGACGAACGGAAACAGTTTCGGCGAACACGCGAGCGTTTCGTCGAAGCCGACGCCGGCGGCGTAGCTCTTGCGCTTCAGGTCTTCCAGCAGCGGATGGTCGGCCGGAAAACCCTGCGGCGCGCGGCTCAAACTTTCGCCCCAGAATTCGTAATATTCGCGGAACGGGCGGCTGTACACGGCGCGTTTCCACGAAGCGGGATTGTCGGCGATGAAACCGCGGATGTTGCGCAGCGTGTGGTTTTCCGGATGCCACAAGCCCGCGCCCACGAAACAGTCGCCGGGCTTGATGTGCAGGTAGAACGACGGCGCGGCGATCTCGCGGCGGCGTTCGTGGAAGATGCGCGCGCCCGCCCAAGCCTTGTACGGCGCCTTGTCGCCGGAGAAGCGCGTGTCGCGCTGGACGCGGAACAGCGAGCCGCCGACCTTGCGCGGATCGGCACGGTAATGCTTGCTGATATTCGCGACCGGCGCCTGCAAGTCCGCGATCAGTTGCAGGTAAGGCTCGCGCACGTACGTTTCGTAATCGTGCTGGTGTGCCTTGAACCACGTGCGGTTGTTGTGGCGCTCCAGCGCGCGCAGGAACTTGAAGGTGGCGGGCGAGAAATAGGCGTGCGGCATGTCGGAGAGTCCGTGATCTAAAACCCGTTCGTGTTGAGCGCTGGCGTCAATAATTCTGGGCGGCGCCACCACTCCCTCCCCCCCAAGCGATTTTTGCTCGGGGGAGAGAGTTGGGGTGAGGGGGCGAGGGCTTGCATTGCGAGAGCCTCACGATAGTGCGATGCGGTTTCCTCCTCACCCAGCGCTATGCGCGCGGCCGTCGGCCGCCTCTCCCCCAAACGGTGAAGCCGTTTGGGGGAGAGGGGGTGTTTCGAATCCGAATTCGGAGCGAACGGTTTCGCCCCAGGCTTGCAGGCGGTCCAGCAAGACTTGTTGCGGGCCAGGCGGCGTCTCGACGCGCAAGCGCGCGATGGTTGCGAGGTATTGCGCGAGGGTCAATCCGCCCAATTCGCGCGTCAGCTTTTCGCGCACGAAAGCGAACCAGCGCTCGCGTTCGTCTGCATCCAGCGATGCCGGCCAGTTGCGTGCGCGGTAGCGGAACAGCAGTTCTTCGTAGCGTGGATCGCCGAAGTGGAATCCGGTCACGCCGAGTCGTTCGGGCGGCGTGGCGCGCACATCGCCGAAGCGCTTGCGGTCCACATCGGACGCGAAACCCGAGTACAGCATCAGTTCCGGGTCTTCGTCGTCGGTTCGGCGCGGTTCGCGCAATGCGAAAGCCTGCCGCACGCGTTCGGCCAGCCCATCGCAGGCGCGGATGCGTTTGAGGTTTTCAAGACAACGATCGGGATCGAGCCCGATGCGCCGTGTATCCACTTCGCGCAGCGTTTCGATCGGCGCAAGGAACGGCGAACGATTCGCGTGGACTTCTTTCAGCGGCGGACGTTCGATGTCTTCGGGAAGATCGGCGCGCCGGGTGAACATGCGCTCCGTCAAATCCTCGGGATCGAGCGCGGTCCATGCATCGGGATCGACATCGAGGTCGGCGACGATGAAGCTGCCTTCGCGCGTCGGATGCTCGGCGATCGGCACGACCATCGCAAGGCAGCCGCGCTGCGCGGCGTACTTGTGCGATACGTGCAGCAGCGGACGCCGTTCCACGAGCGCGTTGGCAAGCTGCGGTATCACGGTGCGCTTGTGCCGCAGCGCGAAACACCATTCGTACAGCCGCGGCTGGCGTTCGCGCAGCAATCGCGCCAGCGCGACGGTGGCGATCGCGTCGGACGTCGCGTCGTGCGCGCGCGCCTGCTCCAGTCGGTTTTCTTGCGCCAGGTGCTCCAGCTTGAATGACGGCGAGCCATCGTCGCGCAACGGCCACTTGATGCCATCCGGGCGCAGTGCATAGCAGGCGCGCGCCAGATCCATGATGTCCCAGCGCGCGTTGCCGTTCTTCCAGCAGTGTTCGTAAGGATCGAAGAAGTTGCGGTAGAACAGGTTGCGATTCACTTCGTCGTCGAAGCGGATCGAGTTGTAGCCGGCGGAACAGGTGCCGGGTTCGGCGAGAAGTTCGTGCACGCGGCCGGCAAACTCGGCTTCCACGATGCCTTCGCGCGCCGCATCCTGCGGCGTGATGCCGGTGATCAGGCAGGCTTCGGGCTGCGGCAGCACGTCGGGCGCGGGCGCGCAATACAGCGTGATGGGTTCGCCAATGGGTTGCAGCGCCATGTCGGTGCGCAGCGCGGCGAATTGCGCGGGACGGTCGCGCACCGGATCGGTGCCGGTGGTTTCGTAGTCGTACCACAACATTGTCGGCGTCGGCATCGCGCGAGCGTAGGGCGTGCGCGCGGGCATGGCAATCCGTGCAAGGCCGGGTTGTTGCTAGACTGGCGGAACCGGGAGGATGAAATGACCGCATGTGCTGACGACAACCTGGTCTGGATCGATCTCGAGATGACGGGCCTGTGCCCCGATACCGATTCGATCATCGAAATCGCCACCGTGGTCACCAACCGCAATCTCGAAATACTGGCCGAAGGCCCGCAATTCGCGATCCGTCACGAGGAAGCTCGCCTGCTGGCGATGGACGACTGGAATCGCCACCAGCACGGCAAATCGGGATTGTGGCAACGCGTGCTGGAATCGGGTGTCGAGCACGCGCAAGCCGAAGCCGAAACACTCGCATTCCTGCAGCAGTGGGTGCCGCCCGGCAAGTCACCGATGTGCGGCAACTCCATTTGCCAGGACCGCCGCTTCCTGTATCGCCAGATGCCGGCATTGGAGAAGTTCTTCCACTACCGCAACCTCGACGTGTCCACGCTGAAGGAACTCGCGCGCCGCTGGGCGCCCGCGGTGTACAAGGGCTTCAGCAAGGACTCCGCGCATACCGCGCTGTCGGACATCCGCGACTCGATCGAGGAGTTGCGCTACTACCGCGGGCACATGGGCGATCTGGCGGGGTTGGCCGACGAGCGGTAAGGGCAGGATCGTGCGGCGTCGATGCCTGCACGACGCCAGCTCCGGAATCCCGGCGCCTCGATGACCAGCGCGAGGCCTGGTGGTTGGGCCGTTCGGCCTCGTACGGTATACTACCGTACACAAGAGGAGACAGCCCATGACCGCCACCGCTCGCCTCGATCTGCGCCTGGATGCCGAGGACAAGGACAAGATTACCCACGCCGCCGACCTGCGCGGCGTGCCGCTGGCAACTTTCGTGCGGCAAGCCGCGTTGCGCGAAGCTGCTGCGGTGGCTGCCGAAACGGGCGCCGTAACGCTTTCGGCGGCCGAGGCCCGACGCCTGCTGGCGGCACTCGACAAACCCTTCAAACCGAACAAGCGACTGCAGCGGGCCCTCGATCAGGTGCAAGGCACGGTGCACGCAAGCAAAGCTGCGACACCCGACGTGGCGGCACGCCTGCGTGGCCGTGCCACCTCGCGTCTCAGTACCGACCAGATCATGCAACTGACGCGCGGCGCATGAGCCGCGTGCTGGTCGATTCCAACGTCCTGCTGGACGTACTCACCGACGACCCGCAGTGGGGTTCGTGGTCGGCCGCGCAGCTGAATGCGGTCGCTGCGCAGGGGGAGCTTGCCGTCAACCCGATCATTTACGCGGAAGTGTCCGTCGGCTTCGAACGCATCGAAGATCTCGATGCCGCGTTGGCACCCGATGTTTTCCTGCGCCTGCCACTACCGTGGGAAGCCGGCTTTCTGGCCGGCAAGGCATTCCTCGGCTACCGGCGGGCCAAAGGTGTACGCACTTCACCGTTGCCCGACTTCTACATCGGCGCCCATGCCGCCATCGAAGGCATGCAACTGCTTACGCGCGACGCCAGGCGTTACCGCACCTACTACCCGAAGCTGATGCTGATATGCCCGTGAACCGCCCATCCAGTCTCGCCGAGGCCCACACAAGCAACAATGCCAGCAATACGGAAATAATCTTGACCGCAAACGCCTCCCTTCAGTGCCGAAGACAAGGAGCGTGTTGCCGCCAACGTTTACCAGCACGTCTGGCAGCAAGCGTTGCGAGGCGATTCGGCACGAGCGATGTGATTGATCGACAGGCAGCGGTTTCGCTGCGTGGTCAAGCCGCGGCCGCGGCATCCAGCAGCACATCCACGCCGGCTTCCGGCGCAATGGAAGCGGCGGGAATCGCATCGCCGCGTTTCCATGCCGTGATCGCATCGCGCTTGCGGGCGCCTTCGACGAGGAACAGCACGTGCCGCGCGCGCGACAGGCGTTGCGCGCTCAAGCTGACGCGTTCCGGCGGCGGCTTGGGTGCGTTGGACACGGCGAGCGCATCCGGCGAATCGGTGTGCGCGCCCCAGTCGTGTCCGGGAAACAGGCTGGCGGTATGGCCGTCTTCGCCCAGGCCCAGCAGCACCAGGTCGAATGCATCGACACCGCGCAATTCGCGCGCGTAGAGAACTGCCGCGTCGCGCGCGCCGGATTCGGCGGGAATCGGGTGCACGTTGGCGGCGGGAATGGCGACGTGGTCGAGCCATTCGTCGCGCGCCATGCGGCTGTTGCGGTCGGGATCGTCGGGCGGCGCGCAGCGCTCATCGCCGAACCAGGCGTGCCAGCGCGTCCAGTCGGTGTCGGCGTGGCACAGCGTGCGATAGAGCTTGCGCGGGGTGTTGCCGCCGGCCAGCACGATGTCGAACGCGCCGTGTTGCGCGATGGCGTCGCGCGACGCGGCGAGCACGCGCGCCAACGCATTGGCGAGCAGTGAAGTGTCGTCGGGAAACTCGTGCCAGCGCAGGACTTGCGCGGGCAGGGCGGCGGGTACGCGGATCATTCCTTCTTCATCGCGTGGCCGCCGAATTCGTTGCGCATCGCCGACAGCAATTTGTCGGTGAACGAATCGCTGTCGCGCGAACGCAGGCGCTCGATCAGCGAGGCCGTGATGATGGGCGCGGGCACGTCGAGGTCGATGGCTTCGGCGACGGTCCAGCGGCCTTCGCCGGAATCGACCACGTAGGGCGCTATGCCCTGCATGTCGGGGTTGCGTTGCAGCGCGTCGGCGGTGAGGTCGAGCAGCCACGAGCGCACCACCGAACCGTAGCGCCAGATCTCGGCGATCTGTCCGAGATCGAGTTCGTACTCGTCCTTGTGTTTGAAAATCGCGAAGCCTTCGGCGTAGGCCTGCATCATTCCGTATTCGATGCCGTTGTGGACCATCTTGACGAAGTGGCCCGAACCGACCGGGCCGACGCGGCCCCAGCCCTTGTCCTTGCCGGGTGCCAGCGCTTCGAAGATCGGCTTCAGTCGATCGACGACTTTCTCGTCGCCGCCGACCATCATGCTGTAGCCTTCCTTCAATCCCCACACGCCGCCGCTGGTGCCGCAGTCGACGTAGTCGATGCCTTTGGGCGCGAGTTCCGCCGCATGGCGCTGGTCGTCCTTGTAGTTGGAATTGCCGCCGTCGATCACGGCGTCGCCCTTGGCGAGTTTGTCGTTCAACGCGGCGACGGTCTGGTCGACGATCTTGCCGGCCGGCACCATCACCCACACCGCGCGCGGCGGCTGCAGCGCCTCGACCAGCTTGTCGAGCGAATCGACGGCCTTGCCGCCGGCGTCCGCGAGCGCCTTGCGCGCGTCGCCGTTGGGATCGAATCCGATCACGTCATGGCCGGCCTTCATCAGGCGCTGCGCCATGAAGTTGCCCATCTTGCCGAGGCCGATCATTCCGAGTTGCATGCGGGTCTCCTTGGAAAGCGTTCGCGCGACGGGATGCATCGCAATCCGCGATGGTAGCGCCGGGCGAATGGGCGTGCAGGTTTTTCTGCAATACTCTCCGCGTCGACAGGGGAGGCGCCGATGACCGACCAAGCATCCGCGACGTTGTCCCGCGACGCCCGCGCCTTCATCGTGCTGGTGTCGCTGGTGCAGGCCTTGTTGCTGTACCTGGCGTGGCTGGGGCACGAGCGCGTATGGTGGTGGCTTTCGCCGTACACGCCGCAGGTGTACTGGTACACGCTGATCCTCGCGGTGCCGACCACGATGACGCTGTCGGTGCACCGACTCGACGACCGGCGTTTCTGGCAGAACGCGCTGGGTGTCGCGATCGTGTATGCGCTGCTCGCGAGCTGGGCCGCGTGGAGCGTCACCGGCGCGCCCGGCATCGACATCGCGTCGGTGCTGGCGCCGTTCGCGATCACCGTCGGCGGCGCGTTGTTCGTGGCGTGGCCGTTCCTGCAATGCCGCCAGGAGAGCGGTCACTGGCGCGCCGCCTATCCGGAATTGTTCGATCACGCCTGGCAGAACGGATTGACCCTTGTCGTCGCGCTGCTGTTCACCGGCGTGTGCTGGGTGGTGCTGACGCTGTGGGCGCAACTGTTCGCGCTGGTGCACATCCATTTCTTCAAGGATCTGTTTTTCGACAACAAGCCGTTCGCGTACTTCGCCACTGGGTTGTTCGCGGGGCTCGGCATCCTGATCGGGCGCACGCAGCAGCACCCATTGCGCGTGGCACGCCAGATCCTGTTCGCGGTGTGCCGCGGCCTGCTGCCGATGCTGGCGCTGGTCGCCTTGATGTTCCTCGCGAGCCTGCCGTTCACGGGCCTGGCGCCGCTTTGGGCGACGCGTTCGGCCGCCAGTCTGTTGCTGGGCCTGTTGCTGTTGCTGGTGGTGTTCGTCAACGCGGTGTGGCAGGACGGTGTCGGCGTGAAGCCGTATCCACGTGCCTTGCGATGGTTGATCGACGCGGCGCTGATCCTGTCGCCAATCTATGCGGCGCTGGCCTTGTACGCACTCGCGTTGCGCATCGGCCAGTACGGCTGGACCGACCAGCGTTTCTGGGCCGTGCTGGTGGCGGTGGTGCTCGCGTGCCATGCAATCGGCTATGCATTGGCGGCGCTGCGTGTGAAGGGCGAATGGCTGCTGTGGTTGCGGCGGGTGAACGTGGCGCTGGCGGGCGTGGTGATCGTGCTGGCGATCCTTGCCAATTCGCCCGCGCTCGATCCGTATCGCATTAGCGTGGGCAGCCAGATCGCGCGATTGCACAGTGGCCGCGTCGCGCCCGGCAAACTCGACCTGGCCGAGTTGCGTTTCGACAGCGGGCGGCGCGGGTATCAGGCCGCAGTCGCGCTGCAACGCGATCCCGCGATGCGTGCCGATTCCGCGGCACTGGCGAAACTGACGCACATCGTTGCGCGCCAGCAACGGCAACAATGGCTGACGGACGCGCAGCAGAAGCAGCTGTCGGTTCCCACGGTTGCCGCGTTGCGCGCGCAGATCGCGCTTGCGCCCGGAGCCGTGGCGCCGGACGACGCCTGGTACTCAATGGTGCTGGCGAGCAGGCTGGCGATCGCCACGGAATGCACCATGCGCGGATCGGATTGTGTGCTGTTGACCCCGGATTTGCGGGGCGACGGGCGGCATCAAGCTTTGTTGTGCGATGTCGAAGCGCAGGCGTTCGTGACGGTATGCCAATTGTTCGCGCGCGATGCGCAGGCACAGTGGAAACCGGTCGAATCGATGACGTTTCCGCCGCTGCATCCAGGCAGCAACGATGCCGTTCGCGCGAACCTGCGTTCGGGGCGATTGCAAACCGAATGGCCGTACTGGCCCAACGTCAAGGCCGCGGGCATCAAGGCCGACGTCGGCTCGACGTGGAAGTTCGATACGCCGCCGGCGGATTCGTCGACATCGTCAGCGAGTCATTGATCAAGCGTCATTCGACCGGTTTCAGCCGCCGCTTGTTGACGTGGAACGGCGCGTCGCCGTCGATGGCCTTGCCCTGGAAATAGCCGCGCTGCCATTTGCGCGCGACCGTCGCGGGATCGCCGTCGTGCAGCAGCTTGTTGAACTCGGCGCGCGACTTGCCCCATTCGGTGTAGTCGGCCTCGAGCTTGGGGTCTTCGTCGATGCTCGCGCGCCGCGGCGCGACGTCGTCCATCAGCGTGTGCGGACAGAAGGTGATGAAGCAGAACGGGTCGCCTTTTTCGAAGCGCACCGTGCACGGCCGGGTGAAGCGCCAGTTCATCGTGAAGGGGAACGGCAGCCAGTCGGTTTCGACCATGCCGTCCAGCGCATGGATACCGTCCTTCGCGTAGTTGGGCGCGCCGCGCACCCACAATCCCCAGCCGGGCGAGGTGCGGAACAGCCAGCCGGTGTGGAAGGTCAGCACGCCGTGGCCGAAGTGCGAGGTGATGAGCGCGCGCAACGCGTTCGGATCGACGCCCGGTGCGCGCGCGGTAATCGCGTCGATGCCCTGGCCGCCGTTCCAGGTGACCTCGAAATCCAGCGGCGAAGTGATTTCCCAGCCGCTGGTGTTGGCCATCGACAGCGGCAGGCAGCGATACGCGTAGTGATCGTTGGTCTGGTCCATCCACGCGCGGTCGCGGCGGCCGGGAATGATCGGCGCCGCGCGCGGATCGACCTGGTAGCACGTGAGTTGCGGCGCGGCGCTGGCCGGCAACACTTCGGGTTTGGCCACATCCATCGCGTGCGCGGGGCACGCACCTGCCTTGGTCGCGATCTCGGACATCGGGTTCCTCCCGTGCGGGCGATCAAACGGCGCATCGTGTGCCTGCGCCCGGGCGGCGTCAAGCTGCACCGCCGCATGTTTTCACGAACGATTGAAGTGAGGCCGCGCATACTCGAACGGTTGTGCGATCGCGCACGGTTCAGGGAAGCCTCCGGTCATGCCTGCTGACGACGCCGTGTCCTACGCCCCGGTCCATCTGTTGGGCGGGGAGGATTACACCGTAATGCTGGATGCGTCGGGTGCGGGATGCAGCCGCTGGAACGGATTGGCGGTCTCGCGCTGGCGTGCGGCGGATCGGTCGCCCGCGGGTGGCTATGTTTACCTGCGCGACAACGCGGGCGGGAACGTGTGGTCGGCATCGGCCGCGCCGTGCGGTGGCTCGGTTCGTCGCTGGTGCGACGAAGCCATGGCGCGTTTTGCGCGTCGCGACGGCGCGCTGGTCACCACGCTTGAAGTCGCGGTCGATCCCGGGCATCCGGTCGAAGTACGCGGCGTAGGGTTGCGCAACGAGGGTCCGGTAGGGCGCGAGGTCGAACTGACGTCGTACCTCGAACTGGTGCTGGGTTCGCAACAGGCCGACAACGCGCATCCCGCGTACTCGAAGATGTTCGTGCAGACCCGTATCGACGACGGCGTGCTGCTGGCGTGGCGGCGCAAGAAGGATCCATCGGAACCGGACATCTGGGCCGCGCACGCGCTGGTCGTCGATGGCGATGAACGCGGCGCGCGCGAGCGGGAAACCGACCGGATGCGCTTCATCGGCCGCGATGGTTCGCTCGCTGCGCCCGCGGCATTGCGCGGCGGCTTGTCCGGAACGGTCGGGACGGTGCTGGACCCGATCTTCAGCCTGCGCACGTCGGTTGCGGTCGGGCCGGGGCAGACGCGCCGCGCAGCGTTCGTCACCGCGGTGGCGAAGTCGCGGGATGGAGTGCTCGCATTGATACGCCGTTATTTGTCGCCGGATGCGTGCGCCGAGGTGTTCGCGCGTGCACGCGAGACGGCGCCGCGAGCGTTGAAGGATGCCGAAGTCGCGCGCACGTTCCAGTGCCTCGTCGGCGCGCTGCTGGGCAGCGATCAATCTTGGCGTGCAAACACGGCAGCCATCGCGCAAGCCGAAGGCGGCGCGCCGGTGTTGTGGGCCAAGGGTATTTCCGGCGATCTGCCGATTGTGCTGCTGCGCCTCGACGATACCGCTCAGGTGTCCATCGCGAAGGAACTGCTCGATGCGCAGCGCTGGTGGCGCGCGCGCCAGTTGCCGGCCGACATCGTGATCGTGAACGCGGCGCCGGATGGCGGCGATGGTGCGGTGGATGCTGCATTGAAGGAACTCGCGGCGAAGGTCGAGCAGGGCGACAAGTCGCAAGGCTCGTCGTTCGTGTTGCGCGACAGTGATCTCGATGATCGATTGCGCGACGGTTTGCGCGCCGCCGCGTGCATCGTGCTGGAAGGCCGTGATGGCGATCTCGCCGCGCAGGTGGCGCGCCGTGGACACGACGACGCATCGATCGTTTCGGTACCGGGTGCGAAAACGCCGAACGTACGCGGCGGCCAACCGGCCTCGATGCCGTCGCCAAGGCAACTGCGCTTCTGGAACGGCTTCGGCGGCTTCACGGAAGACGGGCGCGAATACGTCACGGTCCTGCGCGAGGGCGCCAGCACGCCTGCGCCGTGGTCGCATCTCGTCGCCAATCCCGGCTTCGGATTCCTGGTGACGGCGACGGGCGGTGGTTACGCGTGGGCCGTCAACAGCCAGCAGAACCAGATCACCGCGTGGTCGAACGACGCGACATGCGATCCGCCGGGCGAAGTGTTCCTGCTGCGCGACGCGGTTGACGGCATCGAATGGAGCGCCACGGCGTCGCCGATCCGCGCCGGCGGTGCGGCTTACGTCGCGCGCTTCGGGCCGGGCTACGCGCGTTTCGACGCCAGCGTGCACGGCATCGAAACCGGGTTGACGCAGTGCGTGGCCGCGAACGATCCGGTGAAGGTGTCGCGCCTGCGCCTGCACAATCGCAGCGCGCGTTCGCGCAGGATCGGCGTCGCGCAAATGGTCGACTGGATGCTCGGACCGATCGGCAGCGATCCGCGCGCGACCATGCAGGTCGAATCGGACACGAAACGCGCTGCGGTATTCGCGCGCAATGCCTGGCGCGAGGAGTTCGCGCAGGCCGTTGCTTTCATTGCCTGCAGCGCGAAAGAGGCGAAGCCGGGCAGCGATACCGGCCCGCGCAGTGCGGTCGTCGCGACGGTCGAACTTGCGCCCGGTGCAAGCACCGAAGTCATTTTCGTGCTGGGCGAAGGCGAAGACCGAAAAACCGCGCAGGCGCTGGTCGATCGCTATCGCCGTATCGACTTCGAAACAGTGCTTGCGGACGCGCGCAAGTTGTGGGGCGGCGTGCTCGGCGCGCTGCAAATCGAAACGCCGCAACGTTCGGTCGACCTGCTGGTGAACCGCTGCCTGCCGTACCAGGTGCTCGCGTGCCGGCTGTGGGCGCGCACCGCGTTCTACCAGGCCAGCGGCGCCTATGGTTTCCGCGACCAGTTGCAGGACGTCGCGGCGTTGTGCATCGCGCGGCCCGATCTCGCGCGCGAACACATCCTGCTGTCCGCATCGCGCCAGTTCGAGGAAGGCGACGCGCAGCACTGGTGGCTGCCGCCGTCGGGCAAGGGCGTGCGCACGCGCATCGTCGACGACCGGCTGTGGCTGCCGTTCGTGGTGGCGCATTACATACGGACGACCGGCGACGTGGCGATCCTCGAAGCGCGCGTGCCGTTCCTGCGCGGTGATGCCTTGAAACCTGGGCAAACGGATTCGTTCTTCAAGCCCGATGTTTCTCCGCAGGCCGCCAACCTGTTCGAACATTGCGCGCGCGCCATCGACGTGAGCCTCGACACCGGCGTGCACGGCCTGCCGCTGATGGGCACCGGCGACTGGAATGACGGCATGAACCGCGTCGGCGCGGGCGGCAAGGGCGAGAGCGCGTGGATGGGTTGGTTCCTGATCAAGGTTATCGGCGATTTCGCGCCGTTCGCCGAGGATCGCCGCGACGCGCGCGCCTCACGCTGGCGCGACAGCGCGCGTGCGTTCGAACTGGCGCTGGAAACGAAAGCGTGGGATGGCGACTGGTACCGGCGCGCCTTCTACGACGATGGCACGCCGCTCGGGACATCGGCCGACACCGAATGCCGCATCGATTCGATGGCGCAGTCGTGGGCGGTGATCAGCGGGCGCGGCGATGCGGAGCGCGCCGAACGCGCGATGCGCGCGGTCAACGAGAACCTGGTGCGGCCGTCCGAAGGTTTCGTCGCGCTGTTTTCCGGACCCTTCGACAAGACCGCGCACGATCCCGGTTACATCAAGGGCTATCCGCCGGGCCTGCGCGAAAACGGCGGCCAGTACACGCACGGTTCGATCTGGTCGCTGATCGCGTTCGCGATGCAGGGCGACGGCGACAAGGCCGGCGAACTGCTGGGGATCTTCGATCCGATTTGGAAGTCGGACACGCCGGAAAAACTGGAGCGCTACAAGGTCGAACCCTACGCCGAATGCGCGGACGTCTATTCGGTCGCGCCGCACGCCGGCCGCGGAGGCTGGACCTGGTACTCGGGTTCGGCCGGTTGGCTGTACCGCGCGATCGTCGAATGGGTGCTGGGCTTCCGCCTGCACGGCGATCGGCTGCGCATCGAGCCCTGCATTCCGCGCCGGTGGAAAGGTTTTGCGATGACCTTCCGCCGCGGCAAGACCGCGTACCGCGTCGAGGTGGAAAACCCCGGCCACGCCTGCCGCGGGGTCGCCGCGATCGAATTGGATGGTGTAACGTTGCAGGATTCAGGTGGCGGCGTTCCGCTCGTCGACGACGGCGCCACCCACCACGTCCGCGTCGCCCTGCAAAAGGATCCCAGTTGATGGCAACGTCCAAGTCCGATGCCTTCGTGTTTTTCGGTGCCACCGGCGACCTCGCGTACAAGCAGATCTTTCCGGCACTGCAGGCGTTGATCAAGGACGGCAAGCTGGACATGCCGGTGATCGGCATCGCGCGTTCCGGCTGGGACGTCGAAAAGCTGCGCAAGCGCGCCGAGGACAGCCTCAAGGAGCACGGCGGGGTCGACAAGGCGGCGTTCGCCAAGCTGTCGAAGCAGATGCAGTACATCGACGGCGACTACGGCGACGCCTCCACCTACGAGAAACTCCGCAACGCACTCGGCGACGCCGAACATCCGCTGCACTACCTCGCGATTCCGCCCAGCATGTTCGTGCCGGTGGTGAAGGGCCTGGCGGCGTCGGGTTGCTCGCAAGGCGCGCGCGTGATCGTCGAAAAGCCGTTCGGCCGCGACCTCAAATCCGCGCGCGCATTGAACCGCACGCTGCACCGCTTCTTCCGCGAACACGACATCTTCCGCATCGATCATTACCTCGGCAAGGAACCGGTGCAGAACCTGCTGTATTTCCGTTTTGCGAATGCACTGCTGGAACCGCTCTGGAACCGCGACCACATCGCCAGCATGCAGATCACCATGGCCGAGGATTTCGGCGTGCAGGGCCGCGGCCGCTTCTACGACGAGGTCGGCGCGATCCGCGACGTGGTGCAGAACCACATGTTCCAGGTGCTGGCGCTGCTGGCGATGAGCCCGCCCGCCAACCGCAGCGCCGACGCGATGCGCGACGAGAAGCTGCGGTTGTTCCGCTCGATGCGCCCGCTGAAGCCGGAAGACGTCGTGCGCGGTCAGTTCGATGGTTACCTGAAGGAGCCGGGCGTGGCGAAGCACTCCAAGGTCGAGACGTTCGCCGCGCTGCGCATCCACATGGATACATGGCGCTGGGCCGGCGTGCCGTTCTTCATCCGCGCGGGCAAGCAGTTGCCGGTGAAGTGCACCGAGGTGCTGGTGCGCCTGAAGAATCCGCCGCAGCAGGTGTTCGACGATCCCTCGAACGGCGCGGTCAACCATTTCCGCTTCCGCCTGAGTCCCGATGTGATCATCTCGATCGGTGCGCGGGTGAAGGAACCCGGCGAAGCGATGAAGGGCCATCCGGTGGAACTGGTCGCGCATCGCCACATCCGCACCGGCATGATGCCGTACGAACGCCTGCTGGGTGACGCGATCGACGGCGACTCGGCGTTGTTCACGCGCGACGATTGCGTGGAAGAAGCGTGGCGCGTGTTGGATCCGATCATCGGCGACAAGGTGCCCGTGCACAAATACAAACCCGGCACGTGGGGTCCGAAGCAGGCCGACGCGTTGATCGCGGAGGCGGGCGGCTGGAACGATCCCAAGGTCGACCCGGCGGCCAAGGGCGAACAATGAATACAGCCGCGCCCGTGGTGTTCCTGCTCGATGTCGACAACACGCTGCTCGACAACGACCGGGTGCAGGCGGACCTCGACGCGCACATCGCGAAACTATTCGGCGCGGACGCAGCGAAGACGTACTGGAACATCTATGAAACCCTGCGCGAGAAGCTCGGCTACGCCGATTACCTCGGCGCGATCCAGCAGTTCCGGCTGGAGTGTGACGACGAGGTGCGCGCGCAGGATCTGGCCGCGTGGCTGCTCAACTATCCGTTTGCGGATCGCGTGTATCCGGGCGCGTTCGATGCCATCGCGCACCTGTCGCGTTTCGGCGAATGCGTGGTGCTTTCCGATGGCGACGTGGTGCTGCAACCGCGCAAGATCGCGGCATCCGGTATCGCCCGCGCGGTGCAGGATCGGGTCTTGATCTACGTGCACAAGGAACGCATGTTGGACGATGTGGCCCGGCGTTTTCCCGCGCAGCATTACGTGATGGTCGAGGACAAGCTGCGCGTGCTGGACGGCATGAAGCGCCGCTGGCGCGAGCGCCTGACCACGGTGTTCTTGCGCCAGGGCCACTACGCGAACGACCCTGCCGCGCGCAAGGAATATCCGCCCGCGCAAATCGAACTCGGCGGCATCCGCGAACTCTGCGACCTGGATGCCGGTGCCTTTGTTTCCCCTTCCGGCCATTCCTCTTCAAAACCGGCCACCGCCACGGAGCACCCATGAACGCAACCAAGCAACTGCACGACCTCGGCCAGAGCATCTGGCTGGACAACATCACCCGCGGGATGTTGAACGACGGCACGTTGGCGAAATACATCGCCGAGCACGACGTGACCGGCCTGACCTCTAATCCGTCGATTTTCGACAAGGCGATCTCCGGCGGACACGACTACGACGATGCGATTGCGGACCTGCTCGCCGACGGGCAGCACGGCGAAGACCTGTTCTTCGCGTTGGCGCTGCAGGACCTCACCCGTGCCGCCGACCTGTTCAAGCCGGCCTTCCACGCCAGCGACGGTGTGGACGGCTTCGTCTCGCTGGAAGTCTCGCCGCTGCTTGCCGACGACACCGAGTCCACGATCCAGTCGGCCGCCGCGTTGCACGGCAAGGCGCGCCGCGACAACCTGTTCATCAAGATTCCCGGCACGGCCGCAGGCATCCCTGCGATCGAGGAGTCGATCTACCGCGGCATACCGATCAACGTGACGCTGCTGTTCTCGCGCGAGCAATACCTCGCCGCGGCGGAAGCGTGGATGCGCGGCATCGAGCGCCGCATCGCCGAGGGCAAGTCGCCCAATGTCGATTCGGTGGCGTCGCTGTTCATCAGCCGCTGGGACGTCGCGGTCGCCGACAAGGTGCCGGCGGAGTTGAAGGACCGCCTGGGCATCGCGATCGGCCAGCGCACCTACAAGGCGTACTGCGAGCTGCGCGAGACGCCGCGCTGGAAGAAGATCGTCGCCGCCGGCGCGCATCCGCAGCGCCTGCTGTGGGCCAGCACCGGCACCAAGGATCCGAAGGCGCCGGACACGCTGTACGTCGAGGCGCTGGCCGCGCCCGACACCATCAACACGATGCCCGACAAGACCCTGCTGGCCTTCGCCGACCACGGCAAGCTGCATGGCGCGATGGCGAAGGACGGCGGCGACTGCGAGCAGGTGATCGCGCAGTTCAAGGCCGCCGGCATCGACGATGCCGAACTCGCCGGACGCCTGCAGCGCGAGGGTGCGGACGCGTTCGTGAAATCCTGGAACGACCTGCTGGAACGCATCACCCAGAAAAGTTCGACGATCGGATCGAAAGCCGCGGGGCAGGGAGCGCGTCCGTGAGTGCGCCCTCGCTGCGTGCCTCGCCGGAATGGCAGGCGCTGGCGAAGCATTGGCAGTCGCTGCGCGGCACCACGCTGAAGCAACTGTTCGACGCCGATTCTGATCGCGGCACGCGGCTGACGGCGGAAGGCGCGGGGCTGTACCTCGACTATTCCAAGAACCTCGTCAACGCTGAAACCCTGCGCCTGTTGCAGAAGCTCGCGAAGGCGCGCGGCGTGTTCGCGCGGCGCGACGCGATGTTCCGCGGCGACAGGATCAACGAAACCGAGAAACGCGCGGTGCTGCACGTGGCGCTGCGCGCGCCGCGCGGCGAAAAGATTTTGGTCGATGGCAAGGATGTCGTGCACGAAGTGCTCGACCGCATGGCCGCCTTCAGCGACAAGGTACGTTCCGGCGAATGGAAAGGGCATTCCGGAAAGCCGATCAGGAACGTCATTTCGATCGGCATCGGCGGTTCCGACTTGGGTCCGGTGATGGCCTACGAGGCGCTGAAGCACTACAGCCGCCGTGACATGACGTTCCGGTTCGTGTCGAACGTCGATCCCACCGATTTCGTGGAAGCGACGCGCGACCTCGATGCCGAGGAAACGCTGTTCGTCATCTGCTCCAAGACCTTCACTACGCTGGAGACGCTGACCAACGCGCACGCCGCGCGGGACTGGTGCCTGCACAAGCTCGGCGGCGACGAGTCCGCCGTCGCGAAACATTTCGTCGCGGTTTCGACGAATGCGGAAGAAGTCGGAAAGTTCGGCATCGACACCGCCAACATGTTCGGTTTCTGGGACTGGGTCGGCGGCCGCTATTCGATGGATTCGGCGATCGGCCTGTCCACGATGCTGGCGATCGGGCCGGAAGCCTTCCGCGAAATGCTGGCGGGCTTCCATGCGATGGACGTGCATTTCAAGAGCACGCCGGCCGAAGGGAACCTGCCTTTGCTGATGGGCCTCCTTTCGACTTGGTACAACGATTTCTTCGGCGCGCAGACCGTCGCGGTGCTGCCGTACGCGCAATACCTGAAGCGCTTCCCCGCGTACCTTCAGCAGTTGACGATGGAGTCGAACGGCAAGCACGTGACGCTGTCCGGCCAGCATGTCGATTACCCGACCGGCCCGATCTACTGGGGCGAGCCCGGCACCAACGGCCAGCATTCGTTCTATCAGCTGATCCACCAGGGCACGCGCCTGATTCCGTGCGACTTCATCGGCTTCCTGCATTCATTGAATCCGCTGGGCGGCCAGCAGGATCTCCTGATGGCCAACCTGATCGCGCAGACCGAAGCGCTGGCGTTCGGCAAGACGCCGGAGCAGGTGCGTGCGGAAGGCACGCCGGGATGGCTGGTGCCGCATCGGGTCTGCGAAGGCAACCGCCCCACCAACACCATCCTCGCTGAAAACCTGACGCCGCATTCGCTGGGCGCGCTGGTTGCGCTGTACGAACACAGCGTGTTCACCCAAGGCGCGATCTGGCACATCGATTCATTCGATCAATGGGGCGTCGAACTCGGCAAGGAGCTCGCCAAGAAGGTGATCCCGCAGCTGCAGGATGCGACGGAGCCGAAGCTCGAACACGACAGCTCCACCAACGCGCTGATCCGCCGTTATCGCGCGGCGCGCAAGGGTGGCCGATGATGTTGCTTTCACGCGCATCGCGCGCTTGTCTTCCTCTCCCCCGAGCTTTGCCCGGGGGAGAGGGTTGGGGTGAGGGGGAATGGGTCTCGCATTGCTGGAATCTCCCAGTCGCACCGAATGAATCTCCCCTCACCCTGGCCCTCTCCCCCAAACGAAAGTGCCGTTTGGGGGAGAGGGGAAGGTGTACGCCATGAGCGGCGAAAAGATCAGTCCGCTCGCGGGCAGGCCGGCGCCGAGGGACATCCTGGTCGACGTCGACAAGCTTCTGGCCGCTTATGCGGATAGACGTCCGGATCCGTCCGATCCGGCGCAGCGCGTCGCGTTCGGAACATCCGGCCACCGCGGCTCGTCGCTGGACGGCAGTTTCAACGAGTGGCACATCCTCGCGATCACGCAGGCGATCTGCGACTACCGCGCCAAGGAATCCGTCACCGGGCCGCTGTTCATCGGGTTCGACACGCACGCGCTGTCGCAGCCGGCGTTCCGCAATGCGCTGGAGGTGCTGGCGGCGAACGGCGTCGAAGTGATGACCTCGAAGGGCGGTGAGTTCACGCCCACGCCTGCGATCTCGCACGCGATCCTCGTGCACAACCGCGGCCGCGAATCGGGCTTGGCCGACGGCATCGTGATCACGCCGTCGCACAACCCGCCCGACAACGGCGGCTTCAAGTACAACCCGGTCAACGGCGGGCCTGCGGGAACCGAAATCACCGGCTGGGTGCAGAAGCAGGCCAACCACTATCTCGAAAACAGGCTGGCGGGCGTCAAGCGCGTGCCGTTCGCGCAGGCCTGCGCGGCGTCGACCACGCACACCCACGATTACCTCGACGCCTACGTTTCCGACCTCGCGAACGTGATCGACTTCGACGCGATCCGCGGTTCGGGGTTGAAGCTGGCGGTCGATCCGCTGGGCGGTGCCGGCGTGCATTACTGGGCGCCGATCGCCCAGCGTTACGGGATCGACCTGACCGTCGTCAGCGAGGAAGTCGATCCGCGCTTCGCGTTCATGACCGTGGATTGGGACGGCAAGATCCGGATGGATCCTTCGTCCGAATACGCGATGCAGCGCCTGCTCGCGCTGAAGGACAAATATGACGTGGCGTTCGCCTGTGACACCGACCACGACCGCCACGGCGTGGTGACGCGTTCGTCGGGATTGCTCAACGCCAATCATTACCTGACGGTGATGATCGACTACCTGTTCCGCGAGCGGAAGCGATGGCCGGCTACTGCCGCGGTCGGCAAGACCGTGGTCAGCACCGCGCTGATCGACCGGGTGGCGAAGAAGGCCGCTCGCAAGCTGTTCGAAGTGCCGGTCGGCTTCAAGTGGTTCGCGCCGGGATTGTTCGACGGTTCGCTGGGTTTCGGCGGCGAGGAAAGCGCGGGCGCTTCGTTCCTGCGCATGGACGGTTCGGTCTGGACCACCGACAAGGATGGCATCGTGCCTGCGTTGTTGTCGGCCGAGATCACCGCCAAGGCGGGACGCGATCCGGGCGAGGTGTACGGCGCGCTCGCCCGCGAGTTCGGCCGTCCGTTCGCCAACCGCGTCCAGGCGGCGGCCGATGCCGCGCAGAAACAAAAGCTTTCCAGGCTTTCCGCGAGTGAAATCAAGCTGGATACGCTGGGCGGCGACAAGGTCGAAGCGGTGCTGGACAAGGCACCCGGCAACGGCGCGCCGATCGGCGGCGTCAAGGTGGTCGCAGAACACGGCTGGTTTGCAGCAAGGCCATCGGGCACCGAGGACATCTACAAGATTTATGCAGAGAGCTTCAGGGACGAACGACACCTGCAATCGATCCTCGCCGAGGCGCAACAGGTCGTGGATAAGGCGATCGCCTGATCCACGCTTCGGGAACCGCGCCAGCCGTCCAGCTGCGCGCAAACTGGGTGCGCTGCGGCAACCGGTTGGGCGCGAACGGGATCAACACGCTGCGTCGACATATCGCATCGAGATAGCTGGCATCCTTTCGATGTGTATGCGCGAGGGAGGCCGGCGTGTTCAGGACGACGTGGCAAACGCTGAAGGCCATCGCCACCGGCTTTTTCGAGAACAAGCCGTTCCAGCTCGCCGCGGCCCTGAGTTACTACACGCTGCTTTCGATGGCGCCGCTGCTCCTGTTGCTGACGGGGCTGGCGGGACTGGTTTTCGGCGAGGCCACCGCGCGCGAACAATTGCTGCAATACGTCGACGCGATGGTGGGCGCGCAGGAAGCCGACGTGGTGCGCGCGCTGATGACGCAGGCCGGCAACCACCACGCCGGCGTGGTTTCGACCATCGTCGGCGTCGCGGTGCTGGTGGTCGGCGCCACCACCGTGTTCGCGCACCTGCAGACCGCGCTCAACCAGATCTGGAACGTGCGCGCAGCGCCTGCGCGCAACGTGGTGTGGCGCCTGCTCGGTTCGCGCGTGCTCGCGCTGGCGATCGTGCTGGGCATGGCGTTCGTGCTGCTGGTATCAATGGCGTTGAGCGTCGCGCTCGCGGGCGCGCAGGATCACCTCTCGCAGCTTTTCCCGGGCGCCGGCATCGCGATCCGCGTGGCCGGCGCGCTGGTTTCCTTCGGAATCCTGGTCGGGCTGATCGCGTTGTTGTTCAAGTACGTGCCCGACGCCGAGATCGCCTGGCACGAAGTGATGGCGGGCGCGCTGATCACGGCGGCATTGCTGACCGCCGGCAAGTTCGTGCTGGGCGTTTATCTTGCGCGCCTGCGCTACAGCTCCGCGGGTGCGGCCGGCTCGCTGATCCTGATCGTCGTGTGGGTCTATTACAGCGCGCTGATCCTGTTCCTCGGCGCGCAGATCACCAAGGTGGTCGCGTGCCGGTTCGGCAAACCCATCCAGCCGAAGGCGCACGCGCTGCGCGCGCAGGCATCCGACGGCACGCCGCCGCAACCCGGCGCATCGTGACGCCGGGTTCACGGCGGGCTGCATAGACTCCGGCGTGCTGCAAACGGATGCAGTACTCCAGCATCGGGCAAGGAGGCCTGACGTCATGAAAAGGATTTCGTTGCTTCTCGTCCTGTTCGCTCTTCCCGCCGCCGCCGCCGCCGTCGCCGCGCTGGCCGCGAGTCCGCAAACCGCGTCGCAGGACAACAGCTGGTTGACCGCCGCGCACCAGGACAACCTCGCGGAAATCCAGTCCGGCAATCTCGCGGCCGAAAAGGGCCACACCGACGCGGTGCGCAACGCCGGGCGCATGCTGAGCAAGGATCACGCGCAACTCGACGCCAAGCTGCGGCCCGTTGCACAGCAGCTGGGCGTGGAGCTGCCGGCCGAACCGAACGCGGAGCAGAAGCAGGAAGCCAAGGCGTTCAAGGCGCTGTCGGGCACGCAGTTCGACCAGACCTGGACACACGATGAAGCCGACGGCCACGTCAAGGCGATCGAGCTGACCGAGCGCGAAATCCAGCACGGTTCGTCGCCGCAGGTGAAGCAGCTCGCGCAATCGGCGCTGCCGGTGCTGAAGAAGCACCTGCACACCCTGAAGCAGGCCGCCGACCAGAACAACGGCGATCACTGAGCGCCGGCTTTCGCCCGGCGGGATGCCGGCTGCGGATGATGCCAAGGAGGCATCGATGAAAAGACTCGCCTTGGCCGTCGCCATTTCCACCGCGCTGTTCGCGACAGTGCAGGCGCGCGCGCAGAAGCACACGGCGCCGGCGTCCGCGCGCAGCAGTGCCGCGCAGCCCGCGGCCGGCGAAAGCCTCACGCAGCTCGAGAACGATCCCGCCGACTGGCCGATGCCGGCCAAGAACTATGCGGGCACGCGCTTCAGCGGCCTGAAGCAGATCGACGCCGCCAATGTGAAAAAACTTTCGGTGGCGTGGACGTTTTCGACCGGCGTGCTGCGCGGCCACGAAGCGGCGCCGCTGGTGATCGGCGACACGATGTACGTGATCACGCCGTGGCCGGACATCCTCTATGCGCTCGACCTGTCCAGGGACGGCGCCATCAAATGGGTGTTCAAGCCGCATCCCGCGCGTGCCTCGCAAGGCGTCGCGTGCTGCGACGTGGTGAATCGCGGGGTCGCGTATTCGGACGGCAAGATCTTCATGAACACGCTGGACGACCACACGATCGCCGTCGATGCCGCGACCGGCAAGCAGGTCTGGAACACCAAGCTCGGCGACATCAGCCACGGCGAGACCATCACGATGGCGCCGCTGGTGGTGAAGAACCACGTGCTGGTGGGCGTCAGCGGCGGCGAACTGGGCGTGCGCGGCTGGCTGAAATCGCTGGACACCAACACCGGCAAGGTGCAATGGACGGCGTATTCGACTGGTCCCGACAAGGACGTGCTGATCGGCAACGACTTCAATCCGCCCTATCCGGAGGACAAGGGCCCGAACCTCGGCGAAAGCAGCTGGCCCAACAAGGCCGCGTGGGAAATCGGCGGCGGGCCGGTATGGGGCTGGATCACCTACGATCCGAAGGCGAACCTCATCTACTACGGCACCGGCAACCCGGGACCGTGGAACGCCTATCAGCGCCCCGGCCTCAACTTCTGGACCTGCACGCTGTTCGCGCGCGATCCCGATACCGGCATGGCGAAGTGGGCGGTGCAGTGGAACCCGCACGACACGCACGACTACGACGGCGTCAACGAGAGCGTGCTGTTCAATGCCGACATCGACGGCAAGCCGCGCGAACTGCTGGCGCATCCGGATCGCAACGGCTTCCTGTACGTGCAGGACCGCACCACCGGCAAGATCATTTCCGCGCAGCCGTTCATGCCCGGCACCAACACCGTCGAGCGCGTCAACCTGGTCACCGGCGCGCCGGTGGTGAATCCCGCCAAGGTGCCGCAGCTCGACAAGACCGTCCACGACATCTGCCCCGCCTCGACCGGCGGGAAGGACTGGCAGCCGAGCGCGTACTCGCCGGTGACGGGCCTGCTGTACATCCCGCACAACCATTTGTGCCAGGACGAGGAGGTCAGCAAGGTCAGCTACATCGAAGGCACGCCGTATGTCGGCGCGAAAGTCGCGATGAAGGCGGCGCCGGGCGGCTGGCGTGGCGCGTTCACCGCGTACGATCCGGTGCACGCCAAGGTGATCTGGTCGGATCACGAGAACTTCCCGGTGTGGAGCGGCGCGCTGGTCACCGCGGGCGGCGTCGCGTTCTACGGCACCATGGATCGCTGGTTCAAGGCGGTGGATGCCAGAACCGGCAAGCTGCTGTGGAAATTCCGCGTGGGTTCGGGCATCAGCGCGCAGCCGATCGCATTCAAGGGACCGGACGGCCGCGAATACATCGCGGTGCTGGCCGGCGTCGGCGGCTGGTCCGGCGCGGTGGTGGCGGGCGATCTCGATCCACGCGATCCGTACGGCGCCTTGGGTTTCGTCGGCGCGACCCAGGATCTTCCGGACTACACCGCCAAGGGCGGCGTGCTGTACGTGTTCGCGCTGCCGCAGCCGGGAGGTTCGCCGTGATGGACGCGTCCGTCCTGCGCTTGGCGCCGCGCGCCGCCTTTTCCCCGCTGAAGCAGCGCGGGAGAGGACTGCTGCTCGCGCTGCTGTTCGCACCCGCGTCCGCCTTCGCGCAAACCCACACGCAATATCCCGGCGCGGCGCCGGCAGCGGCCAGTGCGCCGCTGCGGGTGTGCGCCGATCCGAACGACCTGCCGTTCTCCAACCGGGCCGGGCAGGGCTTCGAGAACAAGCTGGCGCAGATGCTGGCGCAGTCGCTCGGCAGGCAGGTCGAGTTCGTGTGGCACGCGCAAGGCAAGGATTTCCTGCGCGACACCCTGGATGCAGACCGCTGCGACGTGGTGATGGGCTTGCCGACCGACGACCATGCCTGGGGCGTGCTCACGACGCGGCCTTACTATCGATCATCGTACGCGCTGGTTTATCGCGCCGATGCGCCGTACCGGTTGAAGTCGCTGGACGATCCGCGCCTGCGCAGCCTGCAGATCGGGGTGCACGCGACCGGCGACGACTGGGTCGATCTGCCGGGCGGCGCGACGCTGGCGCATCGCGGCATCGTCGACAACGTCCATGTCTACGCGCTGTTCGCGAACACCGCGCGCGCCAATCCATCCGCGGACCTGATCGATGCGGTCGCCGCCCGCAACGTCGATGTGGCGATCGCCTGGGGTCCGCTGGCCGGCTATTTCGCCAGCCGCGAACCGGTGAAGCTGGAAGTGGTGCCGTTGACGGAAGAGCACACGATCCTCCCGTTCCAGTTCTCGATTTCGATGGCGGTGCGGTACGGCAACACCGCGTTGCGCGACAAGTTGAACGCGTTCCTCGCGGCGCACCGCGCCGCCGTGCACGAGCTGCTCGCGCAATACGGCGTACCGCAGCTCGACATCGCGAAACCGGGCGCGGCGCAACTGCAGGCGCGCGCCGGCGGCGGCGATTCGCAGGATTGACCGGTGCGCGGTGGCCAAGGA
This sequence comes from Rhodanobacteraceae bacterium, assembly GCA_030167125.1. Classification (NCBI taxonomy): domain Bacteria; kingdom Pseudomonadati; phylum Pseudomonadota; class Gammaproteobacteria; order Lysobacterales; family Rhodanobacteraceae; species Rhodanobacteraceae bacterium. The sequence continues at coordinate 1,282,781 of CP126531.1, read as the reverse complement.
GGGCATGATGAAAACGATCCAGGTGGCCATCCTGCTTGCGCTGGCATTGGCGGTCTCCGCATTGGGCTTCGCGCAGATGGCGGCGCCGCAGCTGCAGGGTTCGCCCGCCGAACAGTTGCAGCACACCCCGGTTTCGGGCCTGCACATGGGCATGCCCGCGCAGCTGAAGAATCCGTACGCGGGCGATCGCGACGCGTGGATGCAGGGCAAGAAGCTGTTCAAGGCGCTGAACTGCGCGGGTTGCCATGCGCCCGGCGGCGGTGGCGGCATGGGGCCGTCGTTGTCGGACGGCAACTGGATCTATGGCGGCAGTCCCGCTGACATCTACTTGACCATCCTGCACGGCCGTCCCAACGGCATGCCGCAGTGGGGCAACGCGTTACCGCCCAAGGCGATCTGGGAACTGGTGACCTACGTTGAGACGCTGTCGCAGCCGAACCCGGAGTTCGAAGCGAACACCCGCCAGGGCGTGCATCCGATGCCCGGCAATACGCCGCATCCGGCGTCTGAAAAGATTCCGCCGCGCGGACCGGTGCATCCCAGGCCGAAGCCCGAACCGCCGTATCCCGCGCCCGCGATCACGCCGAGCCCCAAGCCCCCGGCCGCGCCGGCTTCGACGAGCGGCGGACACTGATGCGCCGCGCATTCGCCATCGCATTGACGCTCGTGCCGCTGCTCGCGCACGCCGGGCCGATGACCTTCATGGTGTCGCATGGCGCCGCGGCCAATCCCATCACCAGACTCGGATGGGGCTTGCTGGGACTTTCGATTTTCGTCGCGGCGTTCATCGCGTTCGCGGTGCTGGTCGGCATCTGGTGGAAACGCGGCGAGGGCGATTACGACGCGCGCGGCTGGCCGGTGCTGTCGCACGGCCGCAACGGATTGCCGTGGCTGACCTTCGGCGTGCCGATCGCGATCGTGCTGTTGCTGCTGTCGGCGATCTGGACGTTCTACGTGCTGGGCACGGCCGCCGCAGCGCCGGGGCATCCGAAGATCACCGTGGAAGTGATCGGCCACCAGTGGTGGTGGGAAGTGCGCTACGCGTGGTTCGGCGATCCACGGCGCAGCTTCGAGACCGCGAATGAAATCCACATCCCGGTCGGCGTGCCGGTGGAAGTGCACGTGACCAGCACCGACGTGATCCATTCCTTCTGGGTGCCGCAGCTCGCCGGCAAGACCGACACCATCCCTGGCCAGATCAACCATGCGTGGCTGGAAGCCGACAAGCCCGGCGTGTACCGCGGGCAGTGCACCGAGTTCTGCGGCTTGCAGCACGCGCACATGGCGCTGTACGTGATCGCGCAGCCGCAACAGCAATTCGACGCGTGGTGGGGACAGCAGTTGCAGCCGGCCGCCGCGTCGGCGCCGGGCCTGGCGGGGCAGGGTGAACAGGTTTTCGACACGCGCTGCGCGATCTGCCACAGCGTGCGCGGCAAGCCGGGCAGCCAAGGCACGCTCGGTCCCGATCTCACGCACCTGATGAGCCGCCGCACCATCGCCGCGGGCACGCTGACCAATACGCCCGGCAACCTCGCCGCGTGGATCAGCGACGCGCCTGCGCAAAAGCCCGGCGTCGACATGCCGCCCGAAAACCTCACCGGGCCGCAGTTGCAGGCGTTGCTGGCGTATTTGAAGACATTGAAATGAATGTGACGATCTGCCCATCGACCATTTCGCATGCAACCGCCGTGCGTGCCTCGAACCCTCTCCCCCGAGCGCTTCAAGCTCGGGGGAGAGGGCAGGGCACCCCGACCCTCTCCCCCGCGACGATGAAGCCATCGCGGGGGAGAGGGGGTTCGCTGCGCATGCGCTCCCTCATTCCATCTCGTTCCCGCTCCCGCCCGATGAGGAAGCCGTCGGGATCGAGAGGAGTTGCTTAAGGCAAGGACGCCACCGTGGCAGCGAACCCAACCTTCAAGACGCCGGTGATCGCGCAGCCGAACGCGGAACTCCGCGAGAAGATGGAGGGCATGTGGTCGGATCCGCCGACGCTGCACGGCTGGTTCGGCACCACCGACCACAAGAAGGTCGGCAAGCGCTATCTCGTCACCGCGTTCGTGTTCCTGCTGGTGGGCGGACTCGAGGCGCTGGGCATGCGCCTGCAGCTCGCGCAGCCGAACGAGCACCTCCTGTCGCCGGGTTTGTACAACCAGTTCTTCAGCATGCACGGCTTCACGATGATCTTCCTTTACTCGCTGCCGATCCTGTCGGGCTTCAGCAATTACCTGTGGCCGCTGATCCTCGGCACGCGCGACATGGCATTCCCGCGCCTCAATGCGTTCACCTATTGGGTGTTCCTGCTCGCGGGCATCTTTCTCTACATCGGTTTCTGGGGCGGCAAGGGCACCGACGTCGGCTGGTTCAACTACGTGCCGCTGGCCGAGCGTGCGTACAACCCCGACTGGAACGTGGACATCTATTCGCTGGGGATGATCTTCCTCGGCATCTCCACGACCGCGGGCGCGGTGAATTTCATCGCGACGATGTTCCGCACGCGCGCGCCGGGCATGTCGATCAGCCGCGTGCCGATCATGATCTGGGGCACGCTGGTGGCGAACGTCGGCATTCTTTTTGCCGTGCCGGCGGTGAGCCTGGATTTCCTGATGCTGTGGCTGGACCGCCGCTTCGGCACGCAATTCTTCAATCCCGAAATGGGCGGCCGTCCGTTGCTGTGGCAGCACCTGTTCTGGATCTTCGGACACCCGTGGGTGTATGCGATCGTGCTGCCCGCGATGAGCATCGTGTCGCAAGGCCTGCCCGTGTATTGCCGGCGCCCGCTGGTCGCGCATCCCGCGGTGGTGCTGGCGACGATCCTGACGATGGTGCTGGGCTTCGGCGTGTGGGTGCACCACATGTTCTCGACGGGCTTGCCGGTGATCGCGATGGGATTCTTCAGCGCCGCGAGTTTCGTGATCGTGATTCCGTCGGCGGTGTCGGTGTTCGCGTGGGTCGCGACGATCTGGACCGGGCGTCCGGTCTTCACCACCGCCTTCAAGTTCTTCGCTGCCGAGATCGTGCTGTTCGTGATCGGCGGCGTGTCCGGTTTCATGACCGCCGCCGTGCCGCTGGACTGGCAGCTCACCGACACTTATTTCGTGGTCGCACACATCCACTACGTGCTGATCGGCATCAACGTGTTCCCGGTGGTCGGCGGCATCTATCACTGGTTCCCGAAAATGACGGGACGCATGATGGACGAGCGGCTGGGCTGGTGGAATTTCTGGCTGATGTTCATCGGCTTCAACCTCGGTTTTTTCCCGATGCACATCTCGGGACTCGAAGGCATGCCGCGCCGCATCTACACGTATCCGGCGAACCTCGGCTGGGGCGACTTGAACCTCGTCACCACGATCGGCGCGTTCGTGTTCGCGCTGGGTGTGCTGCTGTTCGTGGTCAACGTGGTGCGCAGCCACAAGCACGGCGCGCTGGCGCCGCCCAATCCGTGGGATGCCGACACGCTGGAATGGGCGACCGAATCGCCGCCGCCCAGCTACAACTTCGCGGTGATTCCGCGCGTCGCGACGCTGCATCCGTTGTGGGAAGAGCGCCTCGACGGTTCATGGCAGAGCGCGTTGAACGAAGGCGCGGTGCTGGACGAGGAGCACGAGATTCCCGCCACCACCGTGCTGGATGCCGAGCCCGACGCGATCATGAAGATGCCGCACACGACATTGGCGCCGATCTCGCTGGCGTTGCTGATCGCGGGCACGTTCGTCGGATTGCTGATGTCGATGTGGTGGGTGGCGGCCGGTTGCCTGCTGGCGATGATTCCCGCGCTGCTGTGGTGGTTCTGGCCGAGTCCCGAGATGGGCTTCGCCGAGAGGGCGCGACCGTGACGGCATACGACGAACGCACGTTGCCGCGCCCGCTGCCGATCGGACCCGCGGGCCGGCGCACGCCCGGATGGTGGGGCGTGCTGGCGTTGATCGGTACCGAAGCGGCGGTGTTCGCGTACCTGATCTTCAGTTACTTCTATTTGCAATCGCAGACATCCGAACCGTGGCCGCCCAGCGGATTGCCGCCGCTGCGCTGGTCCGCGCCCGGCACCGCGCTGCTGCTGGTCAGCGCGGCGACGACGTGGTGGGCCGATCGCGGGATGCGCCTCGGCAGGCCGGCGCGCCTGTATTCCGGTTTCGTCGCGACGCTGCTGCTGGGCATCGGCTACGTCGCGTTGCAGTGCTTCGACTGGCGCAACGAACCGTTCCTCGCCAACAGCGGCGCGTACGCCTCGATGTTCTACGCGATCACCGCGTTCCACGTGCTGCACGCGGCGGTGGGCGTGCTGATCGTGGCGGCGATCATCGGCTGGTGCGCGATGGGCTACATCACGCCGCGGCGCAATTCCGCGGTCACGGTGGTCGCGCTGTACTGGTACTTCGTGGTGGCGGCGTGGATCGCGGTGTTCATCACGCTGTACCTGCTGCCGTGGATCACGCCGCACGGAGCTCCGCCATGAACCATGTCGATTCCGCGACTGGGCCCGAAGTCGCGCGCCTGCCGGTTGGCGCCGCGCTGGTGTTCGCGGTGTTCGGCGCGCCGGTGGCGTGGTTCCTGCAACTGTGTTTCGGCTACGCGCTGTCGGCGCACGCGTGTTTCCCGCTCGACGTGCCGCTGGTGATGCCGGTGTGGCCGCGCCTGTGGTGGTGGCTGGTCGGCATCGACCTTGGCGCGGTGATCGTCGCCGGCGCGGCGCTGTTCACCGCGTGGGGCTGCCACGTTGCGTGGCGCGGCGTCGATCCGCGCAACCCGGGCGAACGCCGCAACCGTTTCATCGCACACTGGTCGGTGCTGACCAGCACGCTGTTCGCGATCGCGGTGGTGTTCACGATCGTGATGTTGTTCATCGAACCGGTTTGCAATTATTGAGTGCAGGACTCTTCAACAACCGTTCGCGCTGAGCGTAGCTTGCGAATGCAAGCGAAGTCGAAGCGCATCCCGTGTCCTTCGACTTCGGCGCTGCGCGCCTACGCTCAGGACGAACGGAGGAATCTGACGGTAACAAGGGAATGTCGCAACTGTTGATGCAATGGCAATTCGAGCCCTGGCTGCTCGCGTGCGTCACGGCGGTGGCGGTGCCGTACGTGCTGGGCATGCGCCGGATGGGCGCGCAACGCGGCGTGATCCTGGGACGCTGGCGCGCGGCGTCGTTTTTCGGCGGCTTGTTCGTGCTGCTGCTGGCGCTCGTCTCGCCGCTCGACGCCATCGCCGACGACCTGTTCTCCGCGCACATGCTGCAGCACATGTTGCTGCTGCTGGTGATCCCGCCACTGCTGGTGTACGGCCGGCCGGTGATCACTTGGCTGTGGGCATTCGATCTGAGGGAGCGACGCGCGATCACGCGCGGCTGGAAGCGCACGGGTTTCGACACGGCATTCCGCTGGTTGATGCGGCCGCTGTTCGTATGGCTCCTGCTCACGCTCGCGCTGTGCTTCTGGCACGTGCCGGGTCCGTACGACGCGGCGGTGCGGCACGAATGGCTGCACGATCTCGAACACCTGAGTTTCCTCGCGGTGTCGCTGCAGTTCTGGACGCTGGTGATCGAACCCTACGGCCAGCGCCGCGCGCTGGGCTACGGCGCGACGGTGGTGTTCGTGGTGTCGTCGGGCACGGTGATGGGCATGATCGGCGCGGTGCTGACGTTTGCGCCCACGCCGCTGTACGGCGTGTACCTGCACACAACGCGGGCGTACGGCCTGGCGCCGCTGGACGACCAGCAGCTCGCTGGCATCATCATGTGGATTCCGTCGAACCTGGTGCACGCGGCGGCGCTTTGCACGGTGTTCTTCGCGTGGTTCCGCGCCGACGAACGCCGTGCTGCGCGCGCGTTCCGAAGCATCCCACATGCGCTGCCGATGTTGCTGGTGGTGGCGCCGCTGCTCGCGCTGATGCTCGCCGGCTGCGCGGGCAACGATCCGCAGGAACGCTCGCAGCGCATTGCCGAGCAGCGTGGTGCGCAGCTGATCTCGCACTACGGCTGCGGCTCCTGCCACACGATTCCGGGCATCAACGGCGCGGATGGACTGGTCGGTCCGCCGCTGACGCACTGGAGCCGGCGCAGCTACATCGCGGGCGTGCTGCCGAACGATACCGACAACCTGCAATTCTGGATCGAGCATCCGCAGAAAGTCGTGCCCGGCGTGGACATGCCGGACATGGGCATCAAGGAACGGGAAGCGCGCGACATCGCGGCCTATCTCGACACCATCAAATGATGCCGCCGGACGGAACCGGCAGCGCGAACCCAGGGAAGGATTCCAACATGCGAGCAGTCACGTTCCACGGCAAGCAGGATTTCCGCGTCGACAACGTGCCCGATCCGAAGATCGAGCAACCCACCGACGCGATCGTGCGCATCACGTCGACCGCGATCTGCGGTTCGGACCTGCACCTTTATGGCGTGCTGACGATGTTCATGGAAGAGGGCGACATCGTCGGCCACGAACCCATGGGCATCGTCGAGGAGGTCGGCAGCGAAGTCACCCAGATCAAGCCGGGCGATCGCGTGGTGGTGCCGTTCAACATTTCCTGCGGGAATTGCTGGATGTGCAACCACGGCCTGATGGCGCAGTGCGAAACCACGCAGGTGAAGGAGCACGGCAACGGCGCCGCGCTGTTCGGCTACACCAAGTTGTACGGGCAGGTGCCCGGCGGCCAGGCCGAATACCTGCGCGTGCCGCAGGCGCAGTTCGGCCCGATCAAGGTGCCGCAAGGCCCGGACGACGAGCGTTTCCTGTTCCTTTCCGACGTGCTGCCGACGTCGTGGCAGGCAGTCGAGTACGCCAACGTTCCAGACGGCGGCACGCTGGCGGTGTTCGGGCTCGGTCCGATCGGACAGATGTGTTGCCGTGTCGCGCTTGCGCGCGGCGCGGAACGCGTGTTCGGCATCGATCTCGTTCCGGAACGTTTGCAGATGGCCGCGCGACACGGCGTCGAAACGATCGACAGCAACAAGGTCGAGGACGTGGCGGCGTACCTTCGCGAGCAAACCCATGGGCGCGGCCCCGACAGCGTAATCGACGCAGTGGGCATGGAAGCGCACGGTGCACCGGTGCAGGAGTTCATGCAGAAATCCGCGGGCATGCTGCCGGATGCGCTGTCGCAGAAGATGATTCCGAAGGCGGGCATCGATCGGTTGGCCGCATTGATGGCGGCGATCGAAACGGTACGGCGCGGCGGCACCATTTCCATCATCGGCGTGTACGGCGGCCAGACCGATCCGCTGCCGATGCTGCGGATGTTCGACAAGGGCGTGAAGATCGCGATGGGCCAGGCGCACGTGAAGCGCTGGGTGTCGGACATCATGCCGTACCTGCTGGACGACGCCGATCCGCTGGGCGCGGAAGACCTGTGCACGCACAGATTGCCGCTGGACGACGCGCCGCACGGTTACGAGATTTTCCAGAAGAAGCAGGACGGCGCGATCAAGGTGGTACTGAAGCCGGGCATGGCATCCGCGGCGTGAAACCCGCGCGGCCGGCCGCCCGCCATCGCTACGCCCGCCATCCGGATTCACGCCGCCTCGACGATCGTGATGCTACGTTTCACGCTCCATGCATGGAGATGAATCGAATGGACGCGACGAAGCTGTTGACCGAAGATCACAAGAAGGTTCGCGCGGCGCTCGCCGAACTGGCCAAAACCTCGGAACGGGACACGGACAAGCGCGAAGAGTTGCTCGGGGAGATCGCGCTGGATCTGGAGGTGCACACCCAGATCGAGGAAGAAATCTTCTATCCCGCCTTCCGCAAGGCCAGCGGCGACGACGAAAACGACAAGCTCTACTTCGAAGCGCTGGAAGAACACCGCGCCGTCGGCGACCTGGTGCTGCCCGACCTGCAGAACACGCCGACCAGTTCCGAGAAATTCGGCGGTCGCGCCAAGGTGCTCAAGGAACTGGTCGACCACCACGCGGACGAGGAAGAGGAAACCATGTTCAAGCGGGCGCGCAAGCTTTTCTCCAGCGACGAGTTGGAGAAGCTCGGCAAACAGCTGGCCAGCCGCAAGGAAGAGCTGATCCGCGAGCACGCCGAAGCGGAGTGACGACGGCGGAACATAAACCCCACGGGCGTAGCGCCGCGAATTGCGAGGAAGTCGGAGCGCTGCACGCCGCGGAGTGACGGTGTTTCGATTTCGCGAAACTCAGCCTCGTACAGCCCGTCTTGGCTTCGCCGAAGGACTCGACACGAACCGTTCCAGAAGGTTTCGATCCGGAAAAATTTTCAGCATCGTCGGCGATCCGCCGCGCGCGGATTGCTCGGCCGCCGCGTGCCATACTTGCAGCCCGCGAGGCATTGTCGTGGGGCGAGGTGGCGGATGGGTACGGAGCGCGACCCGGATCGTGCACGCACGGTGGGCGAAAGCGGCGATGCGGAACCCGGGCTGCGCGAAAGCGAAGCGAAGTATCGCGCGCTGTTCGAAAGCATCGAGGAGGCCTTTTGCATCCTGCGGGTTGAGCTCGGTGCGGACGGCGCGCCCGTCGACCTGCATTTCCGCGAAGTGAACCAGGCCTTCGAGCGGCATACGGGACGCGCGGACGTCGTCGGCAAGTCGGCGCGCGAACTGTTCCCGCATCCGGAATCGCACTGGCTGGACGCCGTCGCGCGCGTGCTGCGGAGCGGCCAGCCGGAACGCATCGAGAATTTCCAGTCCGACCTCGGGCGCTGGTTCAGCGTGCGCTATTCGCGCATCGGCGGTGAGGGCAGCCGCCTGCTCGCGGTGGTGTTCAACGACATCACCGAGCGCAAGCAGACCGAGATCACCAACAGCCGGCTGGCCGCGATCGTCGAGAGTTCCGATGACGCGATCATCCGCAAGGATCTCAATGGCATCATCGAAACCTGGAACGCGGGCGCGGAACGCATCTTCGGCTACACCGCGGACGAGGTGATCGGCAAGCCGGTCACGATCCTGATGCCGCCCGACCGCGTCAACGAGGAACCCGGCATCCTCGCACGGCTGCGCCGCGGCGAGCGCGTGGATCATTACGAAACGGTGCGGCAGCGCAAGGACGGCTCGCTGATCGACATCGCGCTCACCGTCTCGCCGATCATGGACCGCCACGGCAAGGTGGTGGCCGCCTCGAAGATCGCCCGCGACATCAGTTCGCGCAAGCAGGTGGACCGCGTGCTGCGCGAGAGCGAGCACCGGCACGAGTTCCTGCTGACGCTTTCCGATGCGCTGCGCGAGCAGCCCGGCGGCGACGCCATCGGCGCGGTATGCGTGCGCATGCTGGCCCAGCATCTGGAGGTGGACCGCTGCTACATGGCGCAGGTGTCGCTTGCCGACAATCGCGCGCGGATGATCGCGGAACATCGCGGCGGCGACCTGCCGCCCGCGTACGGCATGGAGGGCGAAGTGCCGCTCTCGGATTTTCCCGCGTGCATGCGGCGGCTGGAAACCGAGCCATTGACGGTCGACGATGTCCGCGCCGAACCCGGCTTCTCCGCCGCCGAAAGGCAGGCGCTGCTCGCGCTGCAAGGCCATGCCGCATTCATCGCGGCGCCCCTGCGCGCGACCGGGCAACATCCGGTCTGGGCGCTGGTGGTGGGCAGCCGTACGCCGCGCGCATGGACGCCCGAGGAAGTGCGGCTGGTCGAAGACGTTGCCGAGCGCGCGTGGTCGGCCATCGAACGTGCGCGCAAGGATGCGGCGCTGCGCGAACGCGAGGCCGAGTTGCAGCGTGCCAGCCGCGCCAAGGATGAATTCATCGCGATGCTGGGCCACGAGTTGCGCAACCCGCTGGCGCCCATCGCCACCACCCTGCAACTGATGAAGCTGCGCGCACCCGACGTGCTGACGCGCGAACGCGGGGTGATCGAGGCGCAGGTGCAGCATCTCACCGGGCTCGTCAACGACCTGCTGGACGTCGCGCGCATCGCGACCGGCAAGGTGGAGCTCGATTCGGAGCGCGTCGACATCGCCGGCATCGTCGCCGCCGCGGTCGAAACGACGCAGCCCGCGATGGAATCCGGCCGGCAGACCCTGCACGTGCACGTCGAGGAAGGCCTGGTGGTTCGCGGCGACCGCCGCCGGCTGGTGCAGGTGCTGGTGAACCTGCTCGGCAACGCCGCCAAGTATTCGCCGCCCGACCGCAACGTGTGGCTTTCGGCCAAGGCCGAAGACGGGCAGGTGGTGCTGCGCGTGCGCGACGAGGGGCAGGGCATCGCGCCGGACCTGCTGCCGCGGATTTTCGAATCCTTCATCCAGGACGAACGCGCGCTCGACCGTTCGCGCGGCGGCCTCGGGCTCGGACTGTCCATCGTCCGCAGCATCGTGCTGCTGCACGGCGGCAGCGTTGCCGCCGCGAGCGACGGCGCGTACAAGGGCAGCGAATTCACCGTGCGGCTGCCGCTGCTCGATCGCACGCATGCCGGCGCCGCGACGGAGCAGGACGCGCTGCCCGCCAAGGCGGCTGCGCTTGCCGAGCGCATCCGCGTCCTTGTCGTCGACGACTACGCGCCGGCCGCGGAAAACCTCGCGCTGCTGCTGCAGGAAATGGGCTACCGCACCGCGGTCGCCAGCGACGGCGCGGCGGCGCTCGCGACCATGCAGGCGTTCAACCCGCAGGTCGCGCTGGTCGACATCGGCTTGCCGGTGATCGACGGCTACGAAGTGGCGCAAACGGTGCGGCGCACCGCCGGGTTCGAACATCTGCCGCTGGTGGCGATCACCGGTTACGGTCAGGCCAGCGACCGCGCGCGTGCGATCGCGGCGGGATTCAACGAGCACCTGGTCAAGCCGCTGGACGCCATGCACGTCAGCGAACTGATCGAGCGGCTGGTGGCGGAAGGCGCGGTCACGGCGCTTTCGGGTTCCTGACGATCTGCTCGATGGCCACACGCAGGTAACGCCGCGCGAACACCGGCGGGTTCTTTTCGAAGACCGCTTTCGCGTTCGCGGCGTCTGCGTCTTCCGGCGCGTACACGAACAGGAACGCGCCGCCATCGTCGGCGTGCATCTTGTCTTCGGCGATGTAGCCTTTTTCGGTGCCGACGTGCTTGACCACCGCGTTCCCGATCTTGTCCAGCAGGTTCCGGTCGGGGCGCGTTTCGAGCTGGCCCGCCACGAAACCGCCGGTCGCGGCGCGCACGTCATCGGCGGCGACGCCGGATTCGCGGAACGCCGCTTCGGCGGCCTGCGCTTCGTGCATGTCGTTGTAGCCCGCGACGATGTAGTGCATCGGATAGAAGACGCCCATCGACGTCTCGCTTTGCTTGAAGAAGTCCCATTGCTGTTCCATGCGGATTCTCCTTGTCTCGTCCGTCCACGGAGTGTGGGTGTCCGGCACGCAACCTCTCCTGAACTCGTCCATCACCACTGCGGCGGCAAGGGCACGCGCGTGAAGTAATCGGTGAGCATCAGCCCGATCATGATCGCCAGCCAAGCGAACCCCGTCGCCGCGGCCAGCCGCAGCAGGCCGGTCGCGCGATGCAGGTGCATGCAGAACACCATCAGCGTGAACGCCATCCCGAAGCAGATCGTCAGCTTCACCGGCAGGCGCAGGTATTGCGTGATCGGCGTGTAGGCGAGGCCGATGTTGATGGCGAGCAGTGCCAGCAATCCGAGCAATGCCAATGCCGGCGTGCGTGCGGTTTGTTTCAGGATTTCGCGGTTCATGGTTCGACTCTCAGGAATCGATCTCTTTTTGCTCGTCATTCCGGGGCCATCCGCGCTGTTTGCGGGTGGAACCCGGAACCCAGTGACTTTTCGAGTGAGAGCAAAGTCACTGGGTTCCGGGTCGCGCCCGCTACGCGGGCTTGTCCGGAATGACGAGAAAGAAGAGGCTGACGGACTAGACGAGGCACTCTTCCTACCGTCCGATCAAATACATCAACGGAAACAAAAAAATCCACACGATGTCCACCAGGTGCCAATACAGTCCCGCCACCACCAGCGGCGTGGTGTATTCGCCACGGATTTTTCCGCGCCACACCAGCACACCCATCGTCGCGATCACGCACACGCCGACCAGCACGTGCAGGCTGTGGTATAGCGTCATCGCGTAGTAGAGGAAGAAGAACAGTTCGATGCCGCGCGCGTGCGGTCCGTGCTGCGCGAAGTCGACGCCGACCATCAGGTGTTCGTCGTGTTCGTGGGAATACTCGACGCCGTGCAGCACCAGGAAGACGACGCCCAGCAGCGCGGTGATCGCCAGCAGCACCACGACCATCCGGCGCGCGTCGAACTTGATCAGGTTCACCGCAAAAGTGACGGTCGCGCTGGAGAGCAGCAGAATCCCGGCCTCGACCGCGCCGAACAGGATTTCCGTGTGCTGGCTGCCCAGCAGGAATCCTTCCGGATCGCGTACGCGGCACACCGCGTAGCCCGCGAACAGCACGCCGAAGAACAGCACTTCGGTGGCGAGGAACACCCACATCCCGAACTGCGCGGTCGCGTGCTGCTGTTCCGCGTCGTCGAACTGTTCCGCGATCAATCCGCGCGCGCGAAGCTCGGCGATGCTGCTGTTCATGCCGTCGCTCCCGACGCGGGCTGGCCGTCCGGCGAGGGTTCGTCGTAGGCGTAGGCTTTCTGCACCACCGGCCGTTCCAGGAAATTCTGCTTGGGCGGCGGCGAGGTGGTCTGCCATTCGAGTCCGCGCGCGCCCCACGGATTGTTGCCCGCGCGCGCGCCGCGGAAAAGCGACCAGCCGAGATACACCACCGGAATCAGGTACGCGAGCGCGAGGATCGACGCGCCCGCCGACGACAAGATGTTGAGCGTCTGGAACTGTGGCGGATACGCGTGGTAGCGGCGCGGCATGCCGAGGTAGCCGAGCACGTATTGCGGGAAGAACGTGAAGTTGAACCCGAAGAACATCAGGATCGCGGCGAAGCGCGCCCACGCTTCCGAATAAAGCCGCCCGGTGATCTTCGGCCACCAGTAATGGATGCCGCCGAGGTACGCCATCACCGTGCCGCCCACCATCACGTAGTGGAAATGCGCGATCACGAAGTAGGTCGCGTGCAGCGGGATGTCCAGCGCGGGCGCGGCCAGCATCAACCCGCTCATGCCGCCGATCATGAACAGCCCGACGAAGCCCAGCGCGTACAGCATTGGCGCCTCGAAGGTGATGCGCCCGCGCCGCAGCGTCGCGGTCCAGTTGAACACCTTGATCGCCGACGGCACCGCGATCGCGAACGACAGGATCGAGAACACCAGCGTGGCGGTCGGCGACATCCCGGCCACGAACATGTGGTGGCCCCACACGAGGAAGCCGATCACCGAAATCCCGACCAGCGCGTACACCATGAACTCGTAGCCGAAGATCTTGCGCCGCGCGAAACACGGGATGATCTCGCTGGCCACGCCCATCGCCGGCAGGATCATGATGTACACGGCCGGGTGCGAGTAGAACCAGAACATGTGCTGGAACAGCAGCGGATCGCCGCCCAGCGCCGGATCGAAGATGCCGACCTGCGCGATGCGCTCCAGCCCGATCAGCGACAGCGTCATCGCCAGCACCGGCGTCGCCAGCACCATCACCAGGCTCACCGCGTACATGCCCCACACGAACAGCGGCAGCTTGAACCAGGTCATGCCGGGCATCCGCAGCTTGTGCGTGGTGACGATGAAATTGAGCCCGGTGAGGATCGTCGAGAAACCGGTGACGAACACGCCGACCGCGACCAGGATCACGTTGGTGTTGGAGAACATCGTCGAGAACGGCGTGTAGAACGTCCAGCCGGTGTCGACGCCGCCCAGCAGCAGGCAGGCGATCGTGAAACAGCCGCCGATCACGAACAGGTACCAGCTCATCAGATTGAGGCGCGGGAAGGCGAGGTCGCGCGCGCCGATCATGATCGGCAACAGGAAGTTGCCCAGCGTCGCGGGTATCGACGGAATCAGGAAGAACCACACCATCACCACGCCGTGGAAGGTGAAGGTCTTGTTGTAGGTTTCGGCGGAAAGCAGCGCGCCCTGCGGTTCGACCAGGTTGATCCGCATCATCGCCGCCGCCACGCCGCCCATGATGAAGAACAGCGTGATCGTGACCGCGTACAGGATGGCGATGCGCTTGTGGTCGGTGGTGAGCAGCCAGCTCCCGAGTCCCGACTTGTACGTATAGAAACTGCGCGGTGGTTCCAGTTCCGGAAGATCCGGCGTGATGACGGTGGCGTTCATTGCTTGGTGCCCTCATGCGCGGGCTGCGCGCCCGGCTTGGTGGACTTCAGGTACGCGATGATCGCGAGCACCTGGCTCTCGGTGAGTTCGCCCGAGAACGACGGCATGATCGGCGCATAGCCGGCGACGATCTGCTTGTCGGGCAGCATGATCGAGTCGTGGATGTAGCGGTCGTCCGCGGCGACGGTGCTGCCGTCCGACAGATGCACGATGCGGCCGTAGATGCCGTCGAGATCCGGCGCGTGCACCGACGCGTTCGCGCCGTGGCAGCCGCTGCAACCCTTGGCGCGGAACAGCGCGGCGCCCTGCGCGGCGAGGCTGGTGCCGGTGTTGTTCTCATCCAGCCAGCGCGCGTAGGCGCGCGGCCGCATCACGATCACCTGGCCGCCCATCTTCGAGTGATCGAGCCCGCAGTACTGCGTGCAATACAGCGGGTAATCGCCGGGCTCGATCGCGGTGAACCACAGTTGCGTGTAGCGGCCGGGCAGTACGTCCTGCTTCACGCGGAACGCGGGAACAAAGAAACTGTGGATGACATCCTGCGACGTCATCATCAGCCGGATCGGCACGCCGGTCGGCACGTGCAGCGTGTTGATCTCGCGCTGGCCGCCGGGATGCTGGATCTTCCACATCCACTGCTTGGCGACCACGTAAATGGTTTCCGCATTCGCGGGCGGCGTGCGGCTGCGCGCGTACAGCGTGAGGCTCCACACGAACACGCCCATGAAGATCAGGAACGGCACGGCCGTCCAGGTAAGTTCCACTGGCAGCGTGTCCTTGGCGAGATGGCGATCAGCAGGCCGCCCTTTGCGATAGCGGATGCAGAATACGAACATCACCACGAACACGCCGATCGCCACCAGCGCGCACAACCCGACCATCGCCCACCACAATTCGTCCAGCGGCTTGGCGTTGGTCGAGGCGTTGGGCAGCAGATGCCAGAAGCCGCCGGCGTTCATGCTTCCCTCCGCTTGCGTTGCATCTCGCCGCGGCGCAGGAATACGACGAAGCCCGCCAGCAATACCGCGAAGGAAATGCCGAGTCCTTGCATGATCCGGTGGATCGTCAAGGTGTAGCGGCCGGTGGACGTGTCGTACTGGCAGCACAGCAGCACCAGCCGGTCGATCAGGTTGCCGACGTGTCCGTTCGACGCATTGAACAACGCCAGCCGCAACGTTTCGGCCGGGAACTTCACACCGAACAGGTACTGCGAAATCCGTCCCTCCGGGGTCAGCACCACCACGCCCGTCGCGTGGTCGAACTGGTCGCTGCGCGCATCGAACAGGTAGCGGAAGCCGATCGCGTGCATCAACGGCGCGATCGACGTTTGCGGGCCGGTGAGGTAATGCCATTGCGCGACACCGGCATCGGGATGGTTCGCCGCGTCGATGCGCTGCGCGTTACGCGCATCTTCGGGCGTCTCCTTCGGATCGATGCTGACCAGCACCACGTCGAATTGCTGGCCCGGCGCGAAGCCGCTGCCGCGCACGCCGTTGGCGACGCCCGTACGCACGATGCTGCACAGCGTCTTGCAGGTGAAGTAGCCTGGTACCAGCAGCACGGGCTTGCCGTGCAGCAGGTTGCGCAGTGTTACGGGATTGCCGTTCGCGTCGTTGAAGACCGCATCGAGAGGCACCTGCGCGCCGAGTTCCTGATCGAAGCCGACGCGCTGGTGCAAGTCGGGCGGGGCGCGGACGTGGGACGCCGGCGTCGCGGCAAAGCAAGCATTCGCCACCAGTAACAACGCGAGCGCCAGCACGCCCGCAAGCGCGACGAGTGCGCGCGCGTTTGAACCCTCTCCCCCATCGCTTCTCGATGGGGGAGAGGGCAGGGTGAGGGGGTTGACCTCGCGGTGAGCCATACCGTTGAGGTGAACGGGAAGGTTCGCCCCCTCACCCCAGCCCTCTCCCCCAAACAAAAAGCCGTTTGGGGGAGAGGGAGCCAAAAGCCGGCGCTCGTGGTTCATCGCTGTGCTCCCGGCACTGCCGCTTTGGCGCTGCTCGAAGCCGACGCCGGTGCGGTCTTCGCACGCGCATGCTTCTGCACATAAATCTGCATCGCGCGCTCGATCGGAATGCGCGCGTAGTCGTGTTGCGCATCGGTCCATGCGTAACCCGACAGCAGCGCCTCCTTTTGCGCGCGGAACTTCGCGAGGTCGGCTTGCGGGTGCGGCTGCAGGCGCGGTTCCGGTGGAACCTGGCCCGGTCGTGCGGCGACTTCGGCGTAGTTGGGCATCACCGCACCGGTGAGGACCGCGTGCAGGCCCAGCACCACGCCGATCACGGCCGCCGCGAGGATGCCTGCGCTAATCAGGATCGTGCGGTAGTCGATCGCATCCGGCTCGTGGCCGAAAGGTTTTTCCATCTCAGCCATGCGAGCGCTCCATGCCGGCGACGGCGTCCGAAGGAATGACGAGTTCGCGCCGTGCGTGCCGCAGTTGGCCGAGATAGCCGCACCACCACAATGCGCCCAGGCCCAGCGGCGCGCACAGGTCGGTCCAGTGCAGCGTGAAACCGAACGGGCGCAGGCCCGGCACGATCAGCCAGAACGCGTCGGCGAAGTTCGCGATCACCAGCATCGACGCGATCGTGCGCAACCATATGCGCCGGCGCTTCGCGGCACGCGACAGCAACGCCAGGAACGGCAACACGAACAGACACGCGATCAGGAACCACGCGAGGTACCGCCAAGACGTCAGCGTGCGCGGGATGTACCACGCGTTCTCGTCGGGCAGATCGGCGATCCAGATCGTCAGGTACTGCATGAAGGCGAGATACGCCCACGCCAGCACGAACATCAGCATGAGGTTGCCGAGGTCGTGCAGCACGTCCGGCGTCGCGAGTTCGTTTTCCACGCGCGTCCATGCCACGATTGCGGTAGCGAACGCGCACGCCACCAGCATCCAGCCGGCGCCCACCATCATTCCGAACACCGACGAGTGCCAGTGCGGCGTCAGTGAGATCGCCCAGTCGGTGGCGGCGAGATACGACGTGATGCCGAACAGGATCAGGCCGGGCGCGGCGATGCGGCGCGCGATCACACGGTCGTGCATGTTGCGCGTGAAAGCGGTCAGCCAGCCGATCCACACCGCGAAATACACCACGGTGCGGACAATGAAAAACGTGTCGGCGAGATACCAGCTTTGCGCCGGCGCCTGAGCGTTCGGCGCCGGCGCGGTCCACGGATACAACACGCGCATCTCGACCAGCAGCGGAATCACCGCGACAGCCATCAGCGGCAACAGTCTCGCAGCGGCCAGCAACGGCGCGCGAATGCACCAGCCCCACGCGCCGCCGGTGAGCGAATGCGTCATCAGCAGCGCGAGGCTGCCGACCGAAAGGCCAGTGAAAAAGAAAAACGCGTACAGCCACGAAAGCATCGTTTGCTTCGGATCATCCCACAAGCCGAGCAGCGCGCACGCGACCAGCGCCGCGATGCCGATCGGCAGCGCGAACCATTGCGCGAGCGTGCGCGGCAGCCAAGCGTTCATCGGGTTTTCTCCTTCCCCCGCTTGCGGGGGTGAGCCAGCGCGTTTGCGAACGGCTGGGGGCCGTTCGCGCGCTGGCGAACGCCCGAAGCAGGATGTTGAGGGCCGGGTTGCTTGGCGAGCGCAGGATGCGCGAGCCTAGCAACGGTGGCCGAAGGTCGGATGGGGGCGAGCCTCGCGAGATCGTCTGCACTCAAATCCGACTTCGGCGCATGCTGGCTCAACTGCAAGGCGCGGATATACGCGACGATCGCCCAGCGATCATGCGGCGACACGCGGTCGGCGTAGGAATACATCACGCCGTAACCGTCGGTGATCACTTGGTAGAAGTGGCTGTCCGGCGCGTCGCGCAGCGCGTCCGTGTGGTAACTCGGCGGATGCGGGAAGCCGCGCTCGGCGATCATGCCGTCGCCGTCGCCCACGCGGCTGTGGCAGGGCGCGCAATAGATGTCGAAGCGTTGTTGGCCGCGTGCCAGCAGTTGCGGCGTGATCGACAGTGGGTTGGAATAGCCGGGCGCGGCGGCGGCGCCGGCCTGCGCGAGCGGCTTGCCGTTCGCGTCGACACCCGTCACAGGACCGGCCGGCGGCACCAGCGCGACACGATCCAGGCGTCCACTCGAAACGCCGGCCAGGGCGCCCGCGGAAAAGGGCTGCGTGCCGGGCACGTGCGGACGCGACGAATTGCCGTCCGGCCACAACGGACTCGACGTCAGCGGCTTGTACTTCGGCTGGTCGTACATCTCGTGCATGCCGCGTTCGCAGCCGGCAAGCGCCAGTGCGATCGCGCATATCGCGAGTATTCCCCCCATCCGGCCTGCGGCCACCTTCCCCCGCAAGCGGGGGAAGGAACAGCATCGCGCTCGCTTTTGTCCCCTCTCCCGCTCGCGGGAGAGGGCTAGGGTGAGGGAAAAACTCGCGGGCATGCGGGCGTTCATTCTTCCGCCACCTCCACGACCGACAGCGGCGAGAGGCTTTCCAAGAACGCCTGCGTGCGTTGCGCATCGAACGACGGATCGTTGCCGCGCACCAGCAGGAAGAAGTGGTCGCTGGTCGCGCGTTCGAATTCACGGCTTTCGAACAGCGGATGGTGGACGCGCGGCAGGCGCGCGCCGTACAACACGGCCAGCACGCCCAGCAGCACCGCCCACAGGATCGTCATCTCCACCGCGGGCGGAATGAATGCGGGCCACGAGAATGTCGGCCGGCCGCCCACGTTGATCGGATAGTTCACCGCCGCCGACCACCATTCCAGCCAATAGGTGAACGCGCCGCCGCCGATCGCGCCGATCAGCATCCAGAACGGCACCCAGTGGTGGCGTGCGTCCAGCGCCTTGTCCAGGCCTTCGACGGGGTAGGGCGAGTACGCTTCGATGCACGCCGCGTAGTAACCCTCATCGCGCGCACGCCGCACCGCCGCGAGCAGATGCTCCGCTTCGGAAAATTCCGCCAGCAAACCGTGCAGCGGCACGCTCATGGCCGCGCCTCCTTGCGCTGCAACGATGCAGCCAGCTTGCGCAACTCGAACATCGACAGCATCGGCAGCATGCGCGTGAACAACAGGAACATGAAGAAGAACAGGCCGATCGAGCCGATCAGGAACAGGAGGTCCCACACGGTCGGCCAGAACATGCCCCACGCGGACGGCAGGAAGTCCTCGTACAGGCTGGTGACGACCAGCATGAATCGCTCCAGCCACATGCCGACCAGCACGCCCAGCGCGATCACGAATACAGCGTCGGCGCTGCGTCGCACGCGCGGGAGCCACAGCAACTGGATCAGCAGCACGTTGAACAGCACCGTGCCCCAGAACACCCACGCGTAAGGGCCGACCACGCGATGCATCGTCATCGCCATGTCGTACTTGTCCATCGACCAGAACGCGGTGAAGATTTCCGAGAAGTAGCTGTAGTCGACGAACAGTCCCGCGGCCAGCATCATCTTGGCCATGTTCACGATGTGGCGTTCGGTGAGGTACGCCTCGAAGCCGAACCACTTGCGCAGCGGGATGCCGAGTACCAGCACCATCGCGAAGCCCGAGAACAGCGCGCCGGCGACGAAGAACGGCGGAAAGATCGTCTCGTGCCAGCCGGGCACCAGGCCTTCGGAAAAATCCAGCGCCACCATGCTGTGCACGGAGAACACCAGCGTCACCGCGAGGCCGGCGGTGATCAGGTTGAATTGTTCGAAGCGCATCCAGTGCCGCGCTTCGCCGCGCCAGCCCAGCGACAGCAGCCCGTAGAAGCGCGCCTGCGCGCGCGTGGGCGCGCGGTCGCGCAGCGTCGCCAAATCGGGAAGCATCCCGATGTACCAATACAGGATCGACACGATCAGGTACGCGAGGATCGCCCAGAAATCCCATTCCAGCGAACTGCGCCACTGCGGCCACAGGTTCATGATGTCGGGGTAGGGGAATAGCCAATAGAAAAACCACGGGCGCCCCAAGTGCAGGATCGGGAAGATGCCCGACACCGACACCGCGAACACCGTCATCGCCTCGGCGAAGCGGTTGATCGAATTGCGCCAGCCCTGCCGCGTCAGGTACATCGCGGCGGAGATGAAGGTGCCGCCCATGCCGATTGCGATCCACCACACGTAGTTCGCAATGAAGAAGCTCCAAGCGACCGGGATGTTCAGGCCGAAGATGCCTATGCCCGCGTACAGCAGCCAGCAGGTGCCGACGAACAGCACACCACACAGCAGCAGCGACAACCCGAATCCGCCCAGCCACAGCCAGCCGGTGGGGCGACGCAGCGTCGCGTCGCTGATCTTCGCGCTGATCGACGCGTTGGTTTCGTCCGGCGCGATCACCGGCGGCAGCGTGTCGCGGGGCAGCACGGCGCTCATGGCAGCTTTCCTTCTGCCGCGCCGGCGCCGTGGCGGTTCTCACCCCCTTCCGAAGGAAGGGAGTCGCGCCGCAGGCGCGGGGGGATGCCGCTTTGCGGTGCAAAAGCCATCCCCCTCGATCCCCCTTCCTTTGGAAGGGGGAGGCGAAGCTCGCACCATTTCTCGCCGCGGAGAAGTGAGGCCCTCATGGCTCGCCTTCCTCCAACGCCGGATTCGGATTGCGGATGCGGGCGAGGTAGGTGGTGCGCGGGCGCGTGCCGAGTTCGTTGAGCATCGCGTAGTTGCGCGGCGAGGCCTTGGCCTTCGAAACGCCGGATTCTTTGTCGGCAATGTCGCCAAAGCGGATCGCCTGCGTCGGACACGCGGCCTGGCAGGCGGTGACGATTTCGCCGTCGGCAATGCGGCGGTTGGCCTTGTCCGCCTCGATGTGCGCGGTCTCGATGCGCTGGATGCAGTACGTGCACTTCTCCATCACGCCGCGCCGCCGCACTGTCACTTCCGGGTTGCGCATCGCCATGTACTGCGGCGTCGTCTTGTCGGCGTACTGCATGAAGTTGAAGCGCCGCACCTTGTACGGGCAGTTGTTGGAACAGAAGCGCGTGCCGACGCAGCGGTTGTACACCTGCACGTTCAGGCCCTCGGCGTTGTGCACGGTGGCGTCGACCGGGCACACCACCTCGCAGGGCGCGTGCTCGCACATCATGCAAGGCACGGGCTGGCTGTAACTTTTGGGGTTCGCGGCTTCGCCGTCGTAGTAGCGATCGACGCGTATCCAGTGCATCTCGCGCCCGCGCCGCACCTGCACCTTGCCGACGATGGGAATGTTGTTCTCGGCCTGGCAGGCGATCGTGCAGGCCTTGCAGCCGATGCAGGCATTGAGGTCGATGCTCATGCCCCAGGCGTAATCGGCCGGCGGTTCGTCGGGATAGAGGCTGGGAGGCTTGGAACCGTAGCGGTCGTGCGCTGTTGCGAATTTCGGGTTGGATTTGAATTCATCCAACGTACCGACGCGCAACGGATCGCGGCCTTCCATCGCGAAGTGGTGTTGCGTCTGCGCGATCTCGTAGCGCTCGCCGGTCGGGATGATTTCCAGGTTGGCCGCTGACCACGGCGAATGCTTCGTGCGCAACGCGTATGCGTCGAAGCCTTGTCCGTCGGCGACGCGACCCGCGTGCCTGCGGCCGTAGCCGAAATGGATCGTGACGCTGCGTTCGGCTTGGCCGGGCATGATCCACACCGCACCGCGCACCGAGCGTCCGCCGCTGCGCAGTTCCACGCCATCGAAATTGTCGAGGCCTTTCTGTTTCGCCAGCGCAGGCGACACCAGCACCACGTTGTCCCAGGTAAGTTGCGTCAGCGGCTTGGGCAGTTCCTGCAGCCAGCCGTTGTTGGACCATTCGCCGTAGCCGATGGTGGGGTCGGGGCGGAACAGCAGTTCCAGCTTTTCACCCCTTTCGGCACGAAGGCGCGGGGGGATGTCGCGATTTGCAGCAGAAGCCATCCCCCTCGTCGCGCTTCGCGCGCGTTCGCTTGCGCTCCGCCCTTCCTTTGGAAGGGGGAAGAAAGCTCCACCCCCTTCCGCAGGAAGGGGGTCGCCGCGTAGCGGCGGGGGGATGCTGTCGCGCCGAGGGCGCGCTGGGATGTTCACGACACCAACCTGCAACGCCTCGTTCCACGCCTTGTCGTCCGCAAGCTGCGACTGCCACTGCCGCCGAATCAGGGTATGCCCATCCACCGGATCGCCCAGTAGCAGCGCCATCGTTTCGATGGCGGAGTGGCCGTCGTACAAGGGTGCGATCAGCGGCTGCGCGAGGCTGATCGTGCCGTCGAACGCGAGTGCGTCGCCCCAGGCTTCCAGTTCGTGCGCCTGCGGCGCATGCCATGCGGCGAGTTGGCCTGTCTCGTCGTCGTACAAGCCGAGGTGAAGCGTATGCGGGACCTTGCGCATTGCCGCGATGAAGTCCACGTCCGCGGGCGCGTCGTACACGGGATTGACGCCCAGCATCAGCAGCGTATCGACCTTGCCCGCGTGCATGTCGTCAACCAGCGTGGCCAGCGAGCCATCGCCATTCGTCGGCATCGCCACAGGCGATGGCGTGTATTCGATGGTGCGGCCCACGTTGCCGAGCGACGCGTTCATTGCGCGTGCGAGCGCGTGCACCGATTCCGGTTGCGTATTGCCGGCGACGACGATGGAAGCGCCACGGTTGACGGCAAGATCCTTTGCGGTCGCATCGATCCAGCGCGCGTGCGCGGAATTCGAACCTGCGGCTCCGCCCGCGCCGATTCGCGCCGCTAGCTGCGCTGCAAAGGCTTCGATGTCGCGCGACGCAATGGGCAAGCGGTGATCGGCCATGCCGCCGGTGACGCTGGGCGTCGGCTCGATCACGTACAGTCGCGACATCGCGCCGGCTTCCGGATCGCGCGCCGCGATGAAGTCGCGCGAACGGCGCACGCCGGCCGCGGGATCGGAAAGGAAATCCGCATCCAGCGACACGATCACCTTCGCGCGATCGAAATGACAGCGTGCGACTTCGCTTCGACCTGCGATGCCGGCGGGATCATCGACGTGCCAGCGCGCATTCGGGAACCGCTTTTCGAACGCAGCGAGTTGCGCGGTCAAGGTGGGCGAAGTCGTGGGCGCGATCAACAGGCGCAATCCTTCGCCGCCGTTGGCGTGGAAACGCGCGACGCGTTCGGTGAGCGCCGCCGCGAAGTCGTCCCACGTCGCCACCGAATTGCCGTGCATCACCGATTGCGAGCGGTCCGGATCCCACAGTTGCAGGATCGCCGCCTGCGCGAAGATGCCGGTGCTGCCGAGGCTGGCCGGGTGCTGCGGGTTGCCTTCCACTTTCGTCGGGCGGCCCATGTCGTCGCGCACCAACACGCCGTGTGCATAACCTTGGCGCGTCAACGTGGTCGCGAAGTAGCGCGGCAGGCCGTCGACCTGGCCGACGGGTTTGTGCACGTAGGGCACGATCTGGCTGCGTGGCGGATGGCTGCAGCCGGCGAGTCCGGCCAAGGCCAGCGATGCGCCGAGCAGCTTCAGGAAATCACGGCGATCCAGCGAAGCGGCTTCCGCGAGTTGTGGATGTTCAGAACGCAGCCATGCGCGAAAGCCTTCGGAGTCCGCCAATTCCTCCAGCGATCGCCAGAAGCGCGGCCCGCGCTGGCCCGCAAGCTTCGCGCGGATCGCAGCGGGATCGACGCGATCCTCGAGAGCATCATTCGCGATTGGCATCATCGATGACATGTCGAACAATCCGTGAGCCGGCGCGTGTCGATGTGGTACTTGCGCAGCAGCACCGCGCCCAGCGCCAACTGGTCCTTCGCGTGCCAGTGCAGGTTGAACACCTCGTCGCGCGGGCGCAGGTGTCTGGCGGGATCGCGATGACACGCAAGACACCACTGCATCGTCAGGTGTTCGTTGCGCGCCATCAGCGGCATCTCGTCGACCGGGCCGTGGCAACTCGCGCAGCCGATGCCCTTGGCGATATGGATGCCGTGGTTGAAATAGACGAAATCGGGCAGCTTGTAGACGCGCTGCCAATGCAATGGCACGCCGCTGTCGAACGCGGTGACCAGCGGCGCCAGCATCTTCTGCTGCGTGTACAACTGCGAGTGGCAGGTCATGCAGGTCGAGAGCGGCGGAATGCCTGCGAACGCCGACTGTTCGACCGATTGATGGCAATAGCGGCAGTCGATGCCGTCGTCGCCGACGTGGTGCTTGTGGCTGAAGGGCACGACCTGCTCGACGGGATCGTGCACGCCGACCGGATCGGCCATCGCCCAGCGCCACAGGAACACCCACGACACGAAGCTGATCAGCACCGCCAGCACGCACAACTGGAACCACAACGTGAAACGCTTGGAAAAGAGCTGCGCCACGCGCCTCCCTGCCCGGTGAAGTGACCAGCGTCGAACGATCGATCAACGCGCCTGTGCCGATGCGCGCCGCAGGCGGCACCGCACCCGCGCGCATCGCTGCCTAGTCTCTGCCGCGCAATGTCGACATGCCGTGAGAGAGGAGGACGGAAAAATTCTCCGGCGGTTGACGCGGCTTTCACCGAACGCCTCGCAGAATCACCGACGTCCTCACGAACGGCGGCGCATGGAACAGCGCGGGAACATCGGGCTCGATCGGGCATGCACGACGGAACGGTGCGATTCCCCGTCCCGCAGGACATTCCTGCTCGGCAGCGCCATCTTCATATCGTCCAGCCTGCTGCTCGGCGGCTGCGGCGGCGGCGACTCGACGCGCGAAGTGGTGGCGCCGCGCTTCCTCCAGCCCGGCGAGCGCGAATTCGTGCGCGCCGCGATCGATCGGCTGATCCCCAGGGATGCACTGGGAGCGGGCGCCGTCGACGCGGGCGTCGACGTGTTCATCGATGCGCAGCTGGCCGGCCCGTTCGGACAGGCCACCGGCATCTACATGCAGCCGCCTTTCCACCTGGGCGACACGGAGCAGGGCTACCAGTTGCCGTTCACGCCGGCGCAGGTGTATCGCCTCGGCATCCAGCGCGTGGACGAACACTGCAGGAAAACCCTCGGCAATGTCTTCGCGCAACTGAAGCCCGATCAGCAGGACAAGATCCTGCACGACCTCGAGGACGGCAAGATCGACCTCGGCGAAATCCAGCCGGGCGATTTCTTCGGCCTGTTGCTGCAGAACACCAAGGAAGGCTTCCTCGCCGATCCGATCTACGGCGGCAACCGCGACTTCGCGGGCTGGAAGCTGATCGGCTACAACGGACCGCGCTACAACTACCTCGACGACGTCGACAAGTTCGGCAAGCCCTACGACGCGCCCTACGTCAGCCTCGGCGGCACCAATCCGGTGATGTGCCGCTTCGGCGATTCGCCGACCGGCCGTTTCCGCGGACCCGGCTGTGAGTACGCGCAAATGCCGGCCAAGGTGCACTACGACGCGCTCACCACCACGACCGGCAAGGTCTGGCCAGCCGGGAACCTGTGATGGCAAAAAAACTTCCCGAGGTGGACGTGGTGCTGGTCGGCTTCGGCTGGACGGCATCGGTGATCGCGCAGGAACTCACGGACGCCGGCGCCAATGTGCTCGCGCTGGAGCGCGGCGGCTGGCGCGACACGGTGCCGGATTTCTCGGTCACGCACATCCAGGACGAATTGCGCTACGCGGTGCGTAAGCAGATCTTCGAGGAAACCCAGCGCAGCACGCTGACCTTCCGCAATCGCCCGGACCAGCTCGCGCTGCCGATGCGCGAACTCGGATCGTTCCTGCCGGCGGCGGGCGTGGGCGGCGCGGGCGTGCACTGGAACGGCCAGAACTGGCGCTTCCTGCCCACCGATTTCCAGCTGCGCAGCCACAACGAACAGCGCTACGGCAAGAAGGCGATCCCCGCCGACATGACGATCCAGGACTGGGGCATCACCTACGAGCAACTGGAACCGTATTACGACAAGTGGGAATACCTGTGCGGCATCTCGGGCAAGGCCGGCAACATCGGCGGCAAGATCCAGCCCGGCGGCAATCCGTTCGAAGGCCCGCGCCGCCGTGAATATCCGCTGCCGCCGCTGAAGCGCAGCGCGGCGACGGTGCTGTTCGACAAGGCCGCACGCGAAGTCGGCCTGCACCCGTTTCCCGCGCCGGCCGCCAATACGTCCAAACCGTATCTGAATCCGCTCGGCGTGCAGATGGGGCAGTGCACGTTCTGCGGTTATTGCGAATGGTTCGGCTGCGCGAATTATTCCAAGGCCAGCCCGCAGACCACGATCCTGCCGGTGCTGCTGAAGAAGGACAATTTCAGTTTCCGCACGCATTGCAGCGTGACGCGCGTGCTCACCGATTCCACCGGCAAGCGCGCGACCGGCGTGGTGTACGTCGATGCGGCTGGCAACGAATTCATCCAGCCCGCGCAGATGGTGGTGCTGTGCGCGTTCGCGCACCACAACGTGCACCTGCTGCTGGTGTCGAAGATCGGCACGCCCTACGACCCGCAGTCGCAGACGGGCGTGGTCGGGCGCAACTATGCGTACCAACTGTCGAGTGACGTCAACGTCACCTGCAAGGAACGCCTGAACCCCTTCATGGGCGCGGGCGCGCTCGGGCAAGTCGTCGATGATTTCAACGGCGACAACTTCGACCACACCGGCAAGGGCTTCATCGGCGGCGGTTACATCGCGCTGTGGAACACCGGCGGCCGGCCGATCCTGCAGGAGTACCTGCCCGAAAGCACGCCCAAGTGGGGCGGCGGCTGGAAGAAGGCGCTGCACGACGACTACCTCTATTCCACGCACATGCAATGCCATGGCGGGATGATGAGCTACCGCAACAACTATCTCGATCTTGATCCGACCTGGACCGACGACTATGGCAACCCGCTGCTGCGTCTGACCTTCGACTTCTACGACAACGAACACGCGATGTCGAAGTTCCTCACCGATCGCGCGACGGATATCGCCAAGGCCATTCCGAACCGCGGCATCAATCCCAAGCCGCGCAAGGGCCACTACTCGATCATCCCGTACCAGACCACGCACAACACCGGCGGCGCGGCGATGGGCAATGATCCGCGCACCAGTTTCGTCAATCCGTTCCTGCAATCGTGGGACGTGCCCAATCTCTGGGTGATGGGTTCCACGGTGTTTCCGCAGAACCCCGGTTACAACCCGACCGGCACCGGCGGCGCGCTGGCGTTCTGGGCCGCCGACGCGATGAAGCGTTACATCAGGAACCCGCAGCCGCTGGTGCAGACGTGAACACGAAGCTGCTCATTGCGGGCGTGCTGGTGCTGGCGTCGGCCGGTGCCGCGTTCGCGGCAGTGCAGGTGTATGCGCCGACGCGCTCCGACCAGACCTGGTCGAACATCCGCGATGGCCGCTATCTCGCGCGCGCCGGCGATTGCGAAGCCTGCCACACCGCGGAAGGCGGCAAGCCATACGCGGGCGGGCGTCCGGTTCCGACGCCGTTCGGCATCATCTATTCGACCAACATCACGCCCGATCCCGACACCGGCATCGGCGCGTGGAGCGAGGACGAGTTCTACCGCGCGATGCACGAAGGCATCGACAAGAAGGGCGAGCGCCTGTATCCCGCGTTCCCGTATCCGTGGTTCACGCACATGACGCGCGGCGACGTCGACGCGATCAAGGCCTACCTCGACACGATCAAGCCGGTGCGCCAGGTCAACCGCGCGCCCGAGCTCGGCTGGCCTTTCAGCATGCGCAGCGTGCTGGCGGTGTGGGACAAGCTGTACCTCGATGCGAAACAGTTTGAGCCTGATCCGAAGGAGTCCGCGGAATGGAATCGCGGCGCGTACCTCGTGGAAGGCCCTGGCCACTGCGCGGCCTGCCACACGTCGAAGAACATGCTGGGCGGTCCCACCGGCGGCAAGATGCAGGGCGGCATGGCCGAGCACGTGTTCGCGCCCAACCTCGGCGCGGGCGAACGCGACGGCCTGGGCAGCTGGACGCGCGAGGACATCGTCGAATACCTCGCCACCGGATCGAACCGCTACGCGACCGCGGCGGGCCCGATGGCGGAAGTGGTGCAGGCGTCCACGCAGTATTTGAAGCAGCGCGACCTCGAAGCGATGGCGACGTACCTGAAGTCGCTGGAAGGCCCGAAACCCGAAACGCCAAATGAACCCGGCAAGGATGTGATGCAGGAAGGCGCGGCGCTGTACGTCGACAACTGCGCCGGCTGCCACATGAACGACGGCGCGGGCCTCGCCAACGCATTCCCGCCGCTGCGCGCGAGTTCCGCGGTGCAGGCGGCGCAGCCGGAACTGCTGATCGCGGTGATCCTGCAAGGCGCGCGTTCGCCGGTCACTGAATCCAAACCCAGCGGCCTGATGATGCCCGCATTCAACAGCAAGCTGGACGACGCCGAAGTCGCCGCGCTCACCACGTACATCCGCAACGCCTGGGGCAATCGCGGCGGCGAAGTGTCCAGCGGCGACGTCGCCAAGCTGCGGAGCACGCTGGCCAGCGCGCCGCAATAGTGATGAAGAAATCGCCGAGGCGAAATTGATTTGCTCGTCATTCCGGACGCCGCGCAGCGGCGATCCGGAACCCAGCGGCCCGAAGGGCGAGCGCCAGGGATGGCGCGAGTCAACCCAGTGACTTTTGGGCGAGGCCGAAGAGCAAAGTCACTGGGTCCCGGCTTTCGCCGGGATGACGAAAAAAAAGCCATCGCGCTCGCCGTTTGCATCCTCCCGGCGCTTGCGCGCCGACCCCCTTCCTTTGGAAGGGGTGAGAGCGCAGCGGCCTTCGTTTTTCTTCCCCCTTCGGAACGAAGGGTGATTGAGGGGGATGGCCTTTGTCTTTTCCGGAACGCGCGCAGCGTGGACGAGGGGATGGTTCTTGGCGCTGCGTGTCAATGCGTGGCGCCGCTCGCCGTTTGCATCCCCCGGCGCTTCGCGCCGACCCCCTTCCTTTGGAAGGGGATGAAAGCGCAGCGGCCTTTGCTTTTCTTCCCCCTTCGGAACGAAGGGGGATTGAGGGGGATGGCCTTTGTCTTTTCCGGAATGCGCGCGCAGCGCAATGGAGGTGGCTCGTTGCTTTGCGCTCAGTCTTCCGGCGGCTTGGCCGGCACGAACGGCGAAACCGGATCGCTGCCGGGGAAGGTTTCCTCGAGCGCTTCGTCCTGGTTGTCGCTTTCGTGGCGCTTGCGCCGGCGGCGCTCGTCTTCCGATTCCTTCTTCGCGGGTTTGCCGCTGGGATGTCCCACGTCCTTGCGATCACGATCCTTCATGGCGATGGCCTCCGTTGCAGTCGCCCCGTGAGCGTGTCGCACGCCGCGTGAACGCACGCGTAGCGGCCGGCGCATCCGTGATGAGCGCGTTCACCGCGGCTTGACGGCGCATCGGCTGAACTGGCAAGCCAACCCGCATCGGGAGGTTGCAATGGACGGAATGTTCCAGTTCGGAATGCCGTGGTGGCAACTCATCGTGCGCGCGGTGGTCGTGTACGTCGTGCTGTTCGTGCTGATCCGCCTGTCGGGCAAGCACACGCTGGGCGAACTCAGCATCTTCGACCTGATCGTGGTGATCGTGCTGGGCAGCGCGGTGCGCACTTCGCTGATCGGCAACGACAAGTCGCTGCAAGGCGGCTTGATGGTGGTGGCGGTTCTGTTGCTGCTGGACTGGATCAGCACCTGGGTGGCCACGCATTACAAGGCCGGCGACCGCTGGCTGCAGGGCAAGCCGGTGCTGCTGGCGCGCGACGGCGAACTGTTCGAGGACGTGCTGAAACGCTGCAAGATTCCGCGCAGCGATTTCGTCGCGTCGATGCGCAAGCACGGCTGCCGCGATCTCGCAATGGTGGAGCTGGCGATCCTGGAACCCAACGGCAGCATCACCGTGCAGAAGCGCGAACCCGAAATCAAAATCAAAGCACCCGCATGAACCGGTCCGGCGATCAGCAGGATGCGGATCGCGCTGAGGCCGGCGGGGGCCGCTACGCGCCGGCGCTGGACGAAGAGGAACTGCACGACGCCGAGCGCCGGATGCCGCCGCGCGCGGCGGTGCTGCACGAAGCCATCGGCGCGGTGGGCGAAGAGGAACTGAAGCGCACGCCGTCGGCGTTGATGTGGTCGGGACTCGCCGCCGGCTTGTCGATGGGTTTTTCGATGATCGCCAGCGGCGCACTGCAGGCGTACCTGCCGGACGCGCCGTTCGCGCACCTGACCACCGCGCTCGGCTACAGCACCGGCTTCGTGATCGTGATCATGGCGCGCCAGCAGTTGTTCACCGAGAACACGCTGACCGTGGTGCTGCCGCTGATCTCCGCGCCCAGCTGGGGCAAGCTCGGGCTGATGCTGCGGCTGTGGAGCGTCGTGTTCGTCGCGAACATCATCGGCGTCGCGATCGTCGCGCTTGCGGTCGCGAAGCTGCCGCTGTTCGCACCGCCGGTCGATCGCGCGATCGCCGCGCTGGGCACGACGCTGATGTCGTATCCGGTGCCGGAGATGTTCGTGAAGGCCATCGCGGGCGGCTGGATCATCGCGACGATGGTGTGGTTGATGCCGGCGGCCGAATCGGCGCGGCTGTGGATCATCGTCGGCCTGACCTGGCTGATCGCGGCGGCCGGGCTGGTGCACGTGATCGGTTCGGCGGGCGAGGTGTTCTACCTGCTGTTCGCGGGGCGGCTGCCGTGGCCGGAAGTGTTCCGGCATTACCTGGGGCCGGTGCTGGCCGGCAACATCGTCGGCGGCACGCTGATCTTCACGCTGATCAGCCACGCGCAGGTGCGCAGCGACACGCATTGACGGCGCCAGTGCGCGCGTTCACTCCGCTTTCTCGCCGCATTCACGGCGCCTGCCCATAATCGAGTGCTCACGGAGCAACAATCGTTTTCAACGAAACGGAGGAAAGGTCATGACCAGGAAGGCGTTGTGGATGGCATTGCTGCTGGCACCCGCGGCGGCTGTGGCCGCACCCGGCGCGCACGCGGCGGACACGATGAAGTGCACGATGCATTTCACGCTCTCGGGCTGGTCGGCGATTTACCAGACCGCCGACGGGCACGGCAGGGTGAGCTGCGCGAACGGGCAGACGATGAGGGTCCACATCAGCGCCAAGGGCGGCGGCCTGACCGTCGGCAAGTACAAGCTCGACAACGGCGTCGGCCATTTCAGCGGCGTCACCAGCATCGATGACATCCCCGGCGGTTACGCGACCGCCAACGCGCACGCCGGCGTGGTGGGTTCCTCGCACGCGGCGGCGATGACCAAGGGCAACGTGTCGCTGGCGTTGACCGGCACCGGCAAGGGTTGGGACATCGGCGCGGGGTTCGAGGCCTTCACGATCAGCAAGGCCAAGTAGCAACTGGATCTGCGGCGTCAGTAAAGAAACTCTCGTCATCCCGGGGCCGCCCGCGTTGCGGCGGGGGGAACCTGGGATCGGTTTGCCCGGGGGAGGGAGCTACAGCGTCACGAACGTTTCGCCGTTTTCTTCCGCGTGCTGGACTTGCGCCGCGCGCTGCCGCGGTGGCCGGCTTTCTTCGCAGTCGCACCGGATTCCTTCGCCGGCGTGCGCTGCTTGTTGTCGATGCTCTTCTGCAGCAGCGACATGAAATCCACCACGTTGGTGGAGGCGTTCTTCGGCATCGCGGCTTCTTCCGCCGCGGGCGCGCGCACCACGCCCTTGGCCTTGATGCGGGCCTCGATTACCTTGGTCAGGCGCTCGCGGAAATCGTCGTGGTATTCGCCGGGCTTCCACTTGCCGACCATCGATTTCACCAGCGTCTCGGCCATGTCCAGTTCCTTCTGCGTCACGCGGTAGGCCGAAATCTTCTTGTCCGGGAAAGCGTATTCGTCGTCCGCGATGACTTCCTGCGGATAGCGCAGCAGCATCAGCAGCAGCGCGTCGTCACGCGGCAGCACCAGCGAGAGATATTCGCGGGTGCGGATCACCACGCGCGCGAGGCCGGCGGTCTTCAGGCGCTTCAGCGTTTCGCGCAGCAGCACGTAGCCTTTCTCCGCCTTCTTCGCCGGCACCAGGTAATACGGTTTCTCGAAATACTCGGGACCGATGTCGCCGGCGTCGATGAAGGCTTCGATGTCCACCGATTCGGTGGATTCCGGCGCAGCCTTCTCGAAGTCCTCCTTTTCGAGCACCACGTAATTGCCCTTGTCGTATTCGAAGGCCTTGACCACTTCCTTCCACGGCACTTCCTCGCCGGTTTCCTCGTTGATGCGTTCGTAGCGGATGCGCGCGTTGTTGCGCGAGTCGAGCATCCGGAAATGCAGGTCGACGTGCCGCTCGCCCGGCATCAGCTGCACCGGGATGTTGAGCAGGCCGAAGGTGATGGTGCCGCTCCAGATGGGTCTTGCCGCCATGATGGTTCTCCTGCTGTGCGTCACATCGAATGTCGCCATTTCTGCGAAAGTTGTGTAGGTTGGGTTGAGCCGGCTTCATCGGTGAAACCCAACATCGTTGGGGTTCGCAAAAGCGGCTCACCCCAACCTACGCTCCACGCGATTGCGGCAACGCCTGCCGCACTTCATCGAAACCCTGCCACGGGTCCTGCTTCATCGTTTTCAACCGCCGCGCGATGTTGTCGAAGGTGTATTGCGCGCCGGATTTCAATCGCGCCAATTCTTCCCAGCGCAGCGGCGTCGCCACGCCGGCGCCGGGCCGCGCGCGCACGCAGTACGACGCCACCGCCGTGGAGCCGCGCGCATTGCGCAGGTAGTCCACGAAGATGCGGCCCTTGCGGCGGTTCTTGGTGGCGACCGACACGAAGTCCTTCGGCGATTCCTGTTCCAGCGTGCGCGCCAGCGCGTGCGCGAACGCCTTGGCGGTTTCCCAATCCGGACGCGGGTTCAGCGGCACCACCACGTGCACGCCCTTGCCACCGGTGGTGCGCAGGAAACTTTCCAGCCCGACGGCTTGCAGCCGCTCGCGCACGGTGCGCGCGGCGTCGCGCACGCGCGGCCATTCGACGCCGGTGTCGGGATCGAGGTCGAACACGATGCGATCGGGATGTTCGAGATCGGCGATGGTCGAACCCCACGGATGGATCTCGATCACGTTCATCTGCACCAAACCGATCACGCCTTCGATGTCCTTGACGTACACGTACTCCTGCTTCTTGCCTTCGGCGCTGCGCGCGTCGCCGATCCCGATCGCTTCCGGCATGCCGGTCATCGGATGCTTCTGGAAAAAACATTCGCCACCCGCGCCGTCGGGGCAGCGCACTAGCGACAACGGGCGGCCGATGACGCCGGGCAACAGGTGATCCGCGATGCTCGCATAGAACTCGGCGAGCCCTTGCTTGGTGACGCGCGGCTTTTCAATCAGTACGCGATCGGGGTGCGTCAGGTTGATGCCGGACTCGGGCTCCGCGCGCTTCGCGCGGGCCTTCGAGGACGTCTTTCGTGCAGGCATGCTGGACTCCTTGGGTGCGCGGTCGCTGTCGCGGAGATCGGCGGGCGACTTGTCGGGGCGCAGGCCCTTGAAGCTGCCCTGGCGCAGGAAGTCATCGCCGGTGCGGCCGCGGAACGCGATTTCCACCACGGTGTCGGGTTCCACCCACACCGGGCGCCCGCCACGCAACTGCTTGGCGTTCGGCGCGTCGATCAGTTCGGGCTTGTGCTTCGCGGGTTTCAGTTTCGCGTGCAGGCGTTCCAGCATTTCGGTATCCATGCCGGTGCCGACGCGGCCGACGTAGCGCCATTGCTTGCCGCGCGGTTCGGCCAGCAGCAGCGCGCCCAGCGCGCCGCGCGAACCCTTGCCGGGCGTGTAACCGACGATCACGAATTCGTCGGAGTCGATGCATTTCAGTTTGCGCCACGCGTCACCGCGTCCGCCGCGATACGGCGCGTTCGCCGATTTGGCGATGATGCCTTCCAGTCCCGCTTCGCATGCACGCTTGTACGCGAGCGCGCCGTTGCCGCGCAGGAAACCCGAAACGACCAGCGGGCTGGTCGAAGGATTCGCCTCGGCGTATTCGAGCAGGCGCGACAGCGCTGCCTTGCGTTCCAGCAGCGGCGCGTCGCGCAGGTCGTCGCCGTTCAAGGCCAGCAGGTCGAACACCGCGTAGCGCACGGCTTCGGCCTGCGCGCGGTTGAATTCCTTCTGCAACAGGTCGAAGCGGCTGCGGCCGCTTTCGTCGAACACCACCAGCTCGCCGTCGAGCACGCAGCCGTGGCAGTCGAGCGCGAGGATGGCTTGCGCGATCGCGGGCAGCTTGTCCGTCCAGTCGAGGCGGTTGCGCGACAGCAGTTGCAGGTCGCGACCGTTCCGCCAAGCGAGCATCCGGTATCCGTCGTATTTCACCTCGTGCAGCCAGTCCTCGCCCTCGGGCGCGCGCGGATACAGGCGCGCGAGTTCGAATTCGAATGCGTCCGGCGCGGGCAGGGCGGCGGCCTTGCGTGTCGCGCGCCGCGCACGCGGCTTGCGCTGAGTGTCCGCGATACCGTGTTCCGCCTTCCATTCCGACAGTGGCGTGTCGTCGGCCACGTCGCCCGGCACCACGAATTCGTCGTCGCCCTTGATCAGCAGCCACTGCGCCTTGCCGCGCTCGACGCGCGTGCGCACCAGCGACCAGTGGCCGTGCAGGCGCGCGCCGTGCAGTTCGAAACGCAGATGACCCTTGTCGATCTGCTGCGCGGCCGAACCTTCGGTGCTCCAGGTGCCTTCGTCCCAGATCGCCACCGTGCCCGCGCCGTAATGGCCTTCCGGGATCGTGCCTTCGAACGAACCATAGCTCAGCGGATGGTCTTCCACCTGCACCGCGAGGTGCCTGATCGAAGGATCGCGCGACGGCCCTTTCGGCACGGCCCAGCTGCGCAGCACGCCGCCGACCTGCAGGCGCAGGTCGAAGTGGCGGCGGCGCGCGTGGTGCAGGTGGATCACGAACGTGCGGCCGGCGGCGGCGGGACGCTGCGCGCGGGACGTCGCAGCCGGCTCCGGCGTGTGCCCGAAATGGCGCTTGCGCCGGTACGTCGCAAGCCCTGCTTCGGAACGTTGCGGGGTTCGGCGTCCTGCCATCCATCAAGCCCTGTCGGCTGCGGGTTTTTCAGCCTAGCAGGCAGACATCTAGGCGGCGTGAACACGTGCGCCGCGGCAGCGTCGTGCATGGCGAAAAATTTTCGCCCGCGTGAAAGGCTTTCGATGTGGAAGAGGACGCGCGCGTGCGCATCGCCGCGTGCGTCGAGCGTTGCCATGGGCCTGCCGGCCATGCGCCGCGCCGGTTCGCGACACACCCTGAATGCGGCCGAACGGATTCACGCCGCCGCGACAACGTGGCACAGGTGTTGCTTCAATCCGCACTCACCGCAAGGAGTGCGAAGATGAAACGCCGATCCATGTCCATGCTGGCCGCGTTGCCCACGGCGTTGCTGCTGGCCTGCGCCGCGGGCGCGCAGCAGACGCCGACGTCTCAGCCGCAGCCGCAAACACCGCCCACGCAGCCGACGCCCGCGGTGCCCGCCACCACGCAGAACATCCAGTGCGGCAACGGCGGCAACTGCTATGACAACAACACCACCGATCGCGACAGCAGCGGGAAAAGCGTGCGCCGTCAGGATTTTTCGTTGCTGGCGGGTTCGAAGGGCTACGTGACCCGATCCGAAGCGCAGAAGGATCCGTGGCTGTCCAGCCACTTCCAGCAGTGCGACAAGAACCACGACGGCAAGCTCACGCGTTCCGAGTACCGGAAATGCCAGAACGCATCCGGCGGCCAACCCTGATCCGGCCTGCCCGCACCGCCACGGAGATTTCGCATGGCTTTGAAACTCATGGAAGAGAAGGGCACGCCGCTGGAACGGCAGCGCTTCACGTTGCGCGAACTGGCGCCCGCGCCGATGAGCAAGCTGGACGACGACGCCTTCACGCGCGTGCGCATCATCCTGATGAACGGCATCGAGGCGGGGGCCAACCGTTTCCAGCACCTCGCCGCCGCGTTCAACGAGAACCTGCGCGAAGCGCTGGCGCGGGTGCGGCGCATCGAACACCACCAGCAGACGATGGTGAACTGGCTGCTGTCGCCCGACGATTCGCCGCTCGACATCACGCTCGGCTACGAGCAGGTCGCGATCGAAGTGACCGCCAGCATCGCCGAGCACGAACCCGATGAATATCTCGCGCAGGTCTACCGTTTCGGCCTGCTCGAAGACTTCGACCATCTTTACCGCTACGCGGCGCTGGCCGACCGGCTGGAGGGCAAGGACGCCAACAACATCCTGCAGTCCTACACGGATGTCCTGCCCGGCCGGCCGACCCGCGCCGAGCATCGCGATCCGCACGACGATTTGCGTGCGCACTACCAGCGCAGGACCGCGGAGCCGTTGTCGAAGGTGCACGCGCTGACGCTGTTCACCGGCGAGTACCAGACGCGCAACTACTACATGACGATCGGTCCGATGTACACCGATCCGGTCGCGCGCGGCCTGTACGCGGAGATCGCGTCGATCGAGGAACAGCACGTCACCCAGTACGGCTCGCTGTGCGATCCCGCGGAAACCTGGCTGGAAAAATGGCTGCTGTACGAAGCGACCGAGGCGTACAACTACCACAGCTGCCTGCAATACGAGAGCAATCCGCGCATCCGCGCGATCTGGGAACGCTGCCTCGATTACGAGTTCGGGCATCTCCAGTATGTGATGGACCTGTTCAAGAAGATTGAGCGCCGCGATCCCGCCGAGGTGTTGCCCGATGAGCTTCCCGACATGATCGGCTACAACGCGCACCGCGAATTCATCCGCAAGGTGCTGGCGCGCGAAGTGGACTACGCGGCGGAAGGCCATCGCATCGGGCCGCCGGAAGCGTTGCGCGACGGTACGCGCTCGGCCGGCTACCGCGAACACCTGAACAAGGACGGTTCGTTCTCCGAGGTCGTCGCCGAAAACTACGCGTGGCGTCCCGGCACCGAACTGGCCGCACGCGATCCGCGCAAAGCCGCCTGACGAGGAATGATGCACATGCAAGCCATGCGAACACGCGAACAACCGGTCGGCCACAACCGCACCGGCATCAAGGCATCGCCGATGGACGGCCATTCGCTGGAGCGCCTTGCATCGGACAGTCCGCCGCCGCCCAGCACGGAATCGCTGGAAGCGACGATGACGCGCGAGAGTTTCACGCGGCAGGCCGATCGCCTGGGTTCGGTGCCGCCGGTGGCCACCGCGACGGGCCTCGCGGAAACCGCGCTGCACGCGCTCGAAGGCCATCGCTTGGCGTCGTTCATCGACAAGCTCGGCGAGCGCCTGGCGTTCGAGCGTTCCGGCGTGCGCGCCTACGAAGCGGTGCTGGTGAAAGTGGAGGCGATGGGCGCGTGGCAGGGCGGCCCGACACGCGAACTCGTGCAGGAACAATGCAACGACGAGTTGCAACACTTCCACATGCTGAAGCAGATGCTGGAACATTTCGGCGCCGATCCCACCGCGATGACGCCGTCGGCGGACGTCGCCGCGGTCGAAGCATCCGGCGTGTTCAAGGTGCTGGCCGATCCGCGCGCCTCGCTTTCGCAGGCGCTGCACGCGCTGCTGGTGCTGGAGGACGTCGATTCGGATGGCTGGGATCTGCTGGTGCAAATGGCCGAGGGCACCGGGCAATCCGACATGGCCAGCCAGTTCCGCGACGCGCTCGCCACCGAGGAAATCCACAAGCGGCGCGTGCGCGAATGGCTGGGCAAGGCCGCGCTGGCCGACATGCAGTACAACGCCGAAAGTCGGCAGGGGCCGATGCATTGAGCACGCCCGCCTGATTGCGCGCCGCCATGCGGAAAAGCGGAACCGACCAGCGCATGCGACAAAACAACCGGGCACGTGCGCGCGCGTTGCGCTATGTCAGCGACGGCGAGCCCGGCATCACGCGGCGCCGCGTCGGCCGCGGCTTCGTGTACCTGGATGCGAAAGGCAAGCGCATCCGTGACGAAGCCACGCTGGCGCGCATTCGCGCGCTGGCGATTCCGCCGGCGTATACCGACGTTTGGATCTGCGTCGACCATCGCGGTCATTTGCAGGCCACCGGCCGCGATGCGCGCGGACGCAAACAGTACCGCTATCACGCCACGTGGGAAGATCGACGTGAGGCGAAGAAGTACCGGCGCCTGCTGCGCTTCGCGGAACGGCTGCCCGCGCTGCGCGCGCGCGTA
This sequence comes from Rhodanobacteraceae bacterium, assembly GCA_030167125.1. Taxonomy (NCBI): domain Bacteria; kingdom Pseudomonadati; phylum Pseudomonadota; class Gammaproteobacteria; order Lysobacterales; family Rhodanobacteraceae; species Rhodanobacteraceae bacterium. Next base: position 1,244,749 of record CP126531.1, on the reverse strand, counting down.
CGCCGCGACCGCCGCATCGAAGGCCTGCCGCGCGACAAGGTGCTGGCGATCATGACCGCGGTGGAGATGGCCACCGCGATCCGCATCGGCAACGCCGAATACATGCGCACCAACCATTCCTACGGGCTGACCACGCTGCGTTCGCGGCACGTCTCCTTCCGGCGCGACGGCACCGCGCTGTTCCGCTTCGCGGGCAAGAGCGGGCAGAAACGCGAAGCGGAATTGACCGATCGCCGGCTGGTGCGCCTGGTGCGCCGTTGCAGCCGCCTGTCCGGGCCTTCGCTGTTCCAGTACGACGACGAGGGCGTGCACCGGCGCGCGACCGCGGCGCAACTCAACGATTACTTGCGCGACACGCTGGGCGAGCGCTTCAGCGCGAAGGACTTCCGAACCTGGGCCGGCACGCTGACGGTGATCGGGTGTCTTGCCGGCACGCCGCTGCCGGTTCGCGGCGGCGAACGCGCGCGCAAAGCGGCGATCAAGCATGCGATCGATCTTGCCGCTGAACAACTCGGCAACACGCCGGCGGTCGCGCGCAAGGCCTACGTGTGTCCGCAGGTGCTGCACGGCTGGGTGGCCGGCGACCTGCATCGCCTCGTGCCTGAAGCCGACGTGGCGCACGCGCGGCGCCTCGAAAAGCGCGCGATCCGGCTGCTGCGGCATTGCCTCGATAACGTGCGCTGAAGACCGCGGCGCGGCGCGAAAAAAACTCCCGGTTCGCGCGGCGATGGGTAAGTGATTCCGGATCGCGGCGTGGTTCGCAGCGTTGCCGGCTGTGCGCGCAGGCGTACCCGCGCCAGGCGGTCGCATCAAAAACAACGGAACAATGCCGTGCGCGTGGCAGCGCGATTCAAATCTGAACGCACGCAGCGCGTGCGGCACGCATTTTGCTATCCCAGCGTCGGCCATGCTGGCCCAAGGAGTTCCTGGAATGGATGACATCTGCGTGTGGCTGATTTGTTCGCGGCACGCGCCGCGCCACCGCGTGGATGGGCAGCATGGCCGCTGATTTCCCGATGCCGGGCGAAGACCCGCTGCGCGTCCTGATGACGTGCGATACGTTGACCGTCGCGTGGCGATACGCGATGGAGCTGTCGCGCGAATTGTGCCGCTGCGGGCACGGCGTGACGCTGGCTGCGATGGGTCCCGCACCGAGCCGCGCGCAACGTCTGGAAGCGGCGGCCATCGGACTTACGCTGCGATCGCGCGCGTGCAAGCTGGTGTGGATGGAAGATCCATGGACCGACCTGCGCGAGACCGGCGAATGGTTGCTGCGCCTTGCCGCGGAGGTGCGCCCCGACATCGTGCACGCCAACGATTTCGGACACGTCGCGCTGGCATGGCCGGCGCCGGTCCTGTGCATGGCGCACTCGTGCATGGCGTCGTGGTGGCGCGCGGTGTACGGCGTGCCGGCGCCGTCGCGCTGGGACCGTTACCGCGAACACGTGCGCGCGGCATTGCAGGCGGCCGATGTGATCGCTGCACCCAGCCGTGCCATGGCGATGGCGCTGCACGCCGAATACGGATTGCAGCGAGCGGTACGGGTCATCGCCACCGGCATCCACGGACACACGGCGACCTGCAAGAAGCGCGCATTGATTTTCGCAGCGGGCCGGTTTGGCGACGAAGGCGAGAACCTCGGACGGCTTACCGCGGTCGCTCCATGCGTGCCGTGGCCGATTTGCGTGGCGGCTGAAGACGTGGCGCCCGGCGATACGCGCGCCGCGTTCCTGCACGTGCGCCAACTCGGTGCGTTGCGCCCCGCGGCGATGCAGCGCTGGTTCGCGCGCGCCGCGATCTATGCGCTGCCCGCGCGCTACGAGCCGCTCGGCTTGTCGGTGCTGGAGGCCGCGCAATCAGGATGCGCGCTGGTGCTGGGCGACATCGCCGACTTGCGCGAATACTGGGACAACGCCGCGTTGTTCGCGCCACCCGACGATGGTGACGCGCTGCGCGATGCCTTGCTGCGCCTGATCGGTGATGACGCGTTGCGCGAACATCTGGGTGCGCGTGCACAGCGCCGCGCGATGTTCATGACGGCGGCGCTGATGGCGGACGATTGCCAGCGAACTTACGACGAGATGCTGTCGCGCAAACTTCAGCGTTGCGCTTGAAGGTTTGTGCGTGAAGTGACAAAAGCATTTGTCCGCGAAGAACACGAAGAAGGCGAAGAAGGCAGAGCCAAGATCAGGCAAAGCATTGACGCTTTTCCTGGTGTCTTTTGCGTCCTTTGCAGACATGTGTTTTTGACTTGAACGCGCGGCAACGGGGACGTGAGGGCCGCTTCGATCAGCAGTTTTAACCTTCAATATGCTTCGTAAGCTGCTGGCGTGAAACGGATTTCTTCACCCACCCCCCCGACGCTATTTCCTCGGAGCCCAGTTCGAAGCCCAGCGACACGATGGTGCGCTTCAGCACGGACAGGCTGTACGGCTTGGGCAGGATCACGGTGCGCGCGTCGCCCTCGCCGGCGTTGCGCTGTACCGCGTCGCCATAGCCGCTGGCGATGATCACTGGCAGTTCCGGATTTTTCGCGCGCAGTTCGCGGATCGCGTCCATGCCGTTTTCGCCGCCCAGGTTCATGTCGACGATCGCGAGATCGATCGCCGGCCCGTTCGCGATCACGGCGCGCGTGTCGGCGAGATTGCCGGCTTCCACCACCGACACGCCGATGAGCAGCAGCAGTTGCGCGACGGTCTGGCGCAGCGCGGCGTCGTCTTCCAGCAGCAGCGCGCGCACGCGCGCGCCGTCGTCGCGCGGCGGTTTCGCATCGAGCAGCGCCCGCACGCGCTGCGCAAGCTGCGTGCGCGTGTAAGGCTTCGAGAGCAATTCGACGTCGGACGGCAACTGTCCGCGCTGTTGCACGATGCCGCGCGGATAACCCGACGCGAACAGCACCGCCAGGCCCGGGCGCTTCGCCTGCGCGCGCTTGGCCAGTTCGCCGCCGTTCATCACCGGCAGGCCGACGTCGGTCAGCAGCAGGTCGACGCCGGGATGTTCGTCGAGCACGCGCAGCGCGCCCAGCGCATCGCCGGCTTCCAGCACCGTGTAACCAAGCTCGCGCAACAATGCCGCGCAATACTGGCGCACGCCGGCTTCGTCCTCGACCAGCAGCACGGTTTCGTGGCCGCGCGGCATCGCGGCGGGCAGGGCGGTGCTCGCCGGCGGGATCCTTTCCTCGTGCGAACGCGGCAGGAAAATCCGGATGGTGGTGCCGGTGCCGGGTTCGCTGGCGATCGTGAGATAGCCGCCGGACTGGCGCACGAAACCGTACACCTGCGACAGGCCGAGGCCAGTACCGCGGCCCAGCGGCTTGGTGGTGAAGAATGGTTCGCAGGCGCGTTCCAGGACTTCGGCCGGCATGCCGGTACCGGTGTCGGCGACCGTGATCACCACGAAATCGCCGCTGACGCGATCGTCGCCGAGCATCGCGTCGTCGAGGTGCGCGTTGGAAACGTCGAGCGACAGATAGCCGCCGTCGGGCATCGCATCGCGCGCGTTGATCGCCAGGTTGAGGATCGCCGATTCGAGCTGGTGCACATCCACCTCGCACGGCCAGTTGCCGGAAAACGTGGTGCGCACGCGCACGTTTTCGCCCAGCGTGCGCTGCACCATGTCGGACATGCCGGCCAGCAGCATGGTCGCGTTCACCGGCACCGGCTTCAGCGCCTGCCGCCGCGAGAACGCCAGCAACTGCCGCGTCAGCGTGGCGGCGCGTTCGGCGGCGCCCGACACGCGTTCGGCCGCCGTGCGCACCGCGTTGTCGTCCGGATGCAGGCGCAGCACCTCGTCGATGTTGCCGAGGATGATCGTCAGCAGGTTGTTGAAGTCGTGCGCGATGCCGCCGGTCAGCTGGCCCACCACTTCCATGCGCTGCGCCTGTTGCAGGCGCTCCTCGGCGACGCGCGCTTCGGTGAGGTCGCGGATCACCTTGGCGTAACCGGTGACGCGGCCGTCGTCGTCGCGGATCGCCATCAGCATCGCGCTGGCCCAGAAGCGCGAGCCGTCCTTGCGCGTGCGCCATGCCTCGATCTCGTGCGTGCCTTTTTCGCGGGCCACGCGCAGGGCGCCTTGCGAGGCGCCCTCGTCGTGTTCGGCGCGCGTGTAGAAGCGCGAGAAGTGGCTGCCCAGGATTTCGTCGGCGCCGTAGCCGAAGATGCGCTCGCCGCCGGTGTTCCAGGTGAGGATGCGGCCTTCGGCGTCCAGCAGCATGATCGCGTAGTCGGTGATGCCGGCCAGCAGCGTTTCCAGGTGCAGCTCGCTGCGGCGCAACTCCTCGGTGCGTTGCGCGACCGCGCGCTGCAGGTCGCGGCGCCATTGCCGGCTGGCATCCAGCAGGCGCGCGTTCTCGATCGCGAAGGTCGCCTGCGTGGCGATGCCGGCGAGGATCAGTTCGTCGCGCGTGTCGAACGCGCCCGCTTCCGGGTGGCCGAGGAACAGCGCGCCGATCACCGTGCCGTTGTGCGAAGGCACCGGCACCGCGAGGAAACTGCGAATCGGCCGCGGCTTCCACGCGCGCTCGGCATCCTGCAGCAGGTCGCCGCGATGCACGATGCCCCCGCCATCGAAGATGGGGTGGAACAGCGCCGCGATCGCATCCATCGGCATGCCGCCGAAATGCGCGCGGTCCGCGTCGGACAGCAGCACGCTTTCGCGCGAGCCGTTCCTGCGCGCGAAACCGCCGCAGCGCGCCGCGGTGAAACGCACCGCGCTGTCGACGATGGCGCGGACCAGCGTGTCGGGATCGCGTTCGCCGATCAGGGCCTTGCCGACGCGCGCCAGCGTTTCCAGCACGTCCACTTTCTCGCGCAATTCGCGCTCGCGCTGCTTCACCCGTTTTTCCAGTTTCACGCGCCGGCGGATTTCCTCTTCCAGCGCGCTGGCGTGCTGCCGCAGCATCGTCACCAAGCCGGCGTTGCCGGAATCGGCAGGCTGCACCACGTGCGCCGGCGACAGCACGTGATCGTGCGCGGCGCAGATGCGCGTGAAGTCGGCGCGCGTGCGCGGGTCGGCGAACGACGCCATCGAATACGCGCAGAACACCCTGACGGGCAGCTTCTCGACCAGTTCGTTGCCGAATGCCTCCAGCCGCACCGCGCCCGCGTAGTCGCCGGCCTGGCATTGCAGCGCCACCATTTCGCCGAACACGCGCACGTCGGGATGATGCCTGCAGAGTTGCGCGAGCGGTTTTTCGACCGCGGCCACGAAGGCGGCGTGGTCCGGCGCGCCGTCGCGGCAAATCGCGGCGAGGGTCTGGGCGCCATCGAGCTGTATCCAGCGTCCTTCCGCCGTCATCGCGTCCAGGTCGATGCCGCGCGCGCACAGCGCGGCGCGCAGTGCATGCTGGCGTGCCGGCGTGGCGATGGCGACGAACGCGCCGCCGGATACGAGCGCGGGCAGCGCGAACTCGGTCAGCTCCGCGAGCAGCGTCGCGTCGTCGTCGTAGAAACGCGCGACGTGCTGCGGCTCGATCGCATGCGGCGTCCGCTGCGCCTCGTCGGGCACCGCGTCCACGTGCGCGTGGCGTTCCGCCGGCAGGACTTCGCCGTGGGCGGCGCAGATGCGCGCGAAAGCTTCGCGCCCGCGCACGCCGTCGAACGACGTCATCGGATACGCGCAGAGCAGCGCGATCGGCAGCCGCTCGAACAAACCGTTCCACAGGCGTTCCAGTTCGATCGCGCCCGCGTAGTCGCCGGCCTCGCACTGCATCGCGACCATTTCGCCGAATGCGCGCACGCGGCCGTGCCGCGCGCAGAGCTGCGCCAGCGGCGCTTCCACCGCTGCGGCGAAGCGTGCCGCGTCCGGCGCGCCGTCGCGCAGCAGCGCGTGCAGCGTGCGCGCGCAGTCCATCTGCACCCAGCGGCCTTCGGCGAGCAGCGCATCCGCGTCGAAGCCGCGGCCGTACAGGCGCGCGCACAGCGCCTCGAAGTGCGCGGGCGTGGCGATGGTCACGAAGGCTTCGCCGGCGCGCAGCGCATCGGCGGCGTAATCGGCGAGTTCGGCGACGAGGAATTCCTCGCTGTCGTAGAACCGTACGATGTGATTCGCGTCGCCGCGCGCAGCCTGTTCGATTTCGGCGTTCATGGATTCGTCACCGCGCGGCGCACGTCGTGCGCCGCGCTCTGCGCGTAGCATACGCCGCGCAGGTCCGTGTGTGGCGCACGCGCGCGATGATCGACGCGAATGCGGAAATTTTTACCGCAGTTTGCGTGACGCGCCCGTCAATCGTTGGAAAGCCAGCCGCGCCATTTGAAGATGCCCAGCGGAATCAGGATGCTGAGCGCGATCGCGCCGAGCGCCATCGCGTAGCCCCACGGCTTGTCGAGTTCGGGCATGGCCTTGAAGTTCATGCCCCAGATGCCGGCGAGGATCACCGGCGGCACCGCGACCACCGAGGCCACCGTGAAGAGTTTCATCACGTTGTTCTGGTTGACGCTGATGAGGCCGAAGATCGCGTCGAGCAGGAACTGCAGCTTTTCGGTGAGCTGCTCGTCGAAATGGTCCAGCGCGACGAGATCGTTGCGGACGGTGTCGATGCGCGAGCGCTGCTTGTCCGCGATCCATCGCGGCTGTTTTTCGCAGGTGAACGTGGTGATGCGGGTGATGCCGAGCAGGGCGGCGCGGCTGCGCGCGAGGCGTGCTTCCAGCGCGCCGACATGGACCAGCAACCTGCGCAGGCGGCGCGTCTCGATGCGCTGGTCGCCGAACACGCGCCCGGAAAGATCGGCGACGTCGCCCGCGGTTTTCTGCATGCTCATCGCGGTGCGTTCCACCAGCGTTTCCAGCAGTTCCGCGAACGCGCCTGCGGGGCCGTCTTCCATCGGGCGTATATGCCAGTCGCGCGCGGCAACGTCGAAGGCCTCGGATTCCGCATAGCGTTGCGTCACCAGCAGGTCGGGCGTCAGCACCATCGACACCGGGCTGGCGCGGGCGTTGCCGTCGGCGTCCTTGAACATCGGCACCTGCAGGAACAGCGCGCGCGCTTCGAGCCGGTTGCGTCCGGGAAGGCTCACGCCGGTGATGTCCTCGCGCGCGGGCAGCTTCACCTTCGCGGCCGCTTCGCAGGCCTGCACCTCGGCGTCGTCGCCGTCACGCAAGTCCAGCCACGCTTGCTCCGTGGGCAGCGGATCGCCAGGCTTCCAGACCACGGGCTCGGGTTGGCGGGCATCGTGGATGGTCAGCATGGTTGGCGTTCCTTCACGTTATGTGTGCGGCGACGGGGCACGTCACGATAGCAAGGAATGGCGCGTTCGCATCCGGAAAGTAGCGTCTTGCGGGTTCACCGTTGCTTCACTGCGTGCCGCGCATCATCGAAATCTGACTGCAATGGAATGGAGTCGAAATGACGGCACTGGTTGGCGATTTCATCATCCAACGCCTCGGCGAATGGGGCGTGCACCGCATCTACGGTTATCCCGGCGACGGCATCAACGGATTGATGGGGGCTTTGGGCCGCACCAACGGCAAGACGCAATTCATCCGCGCGCGCCACGAAGAGATGTGCGCGTTCATGGCGTGCGCGCACGCGAAGTTCACCGGCGAGATCGGCGTGTGCATGGCGACGTCGGGACCCGGTGCGATCCATCTGTTGAATGGGTTGTACGACGCCAAGCTCGACCACATGCCGGTGCTCGCGATCGTCGGCCAGCAGGCGCGCGCCGCGCTGGGCGGCCAGTACCAGCAGGAAGTGGACCTGACCACGCTGTTCAAGGACGTCGCCAGCGAATACGTCGAGATGGTGACGGTGCCCGCGCAGGTGCGGCACGTGATCGATCGCGCGATGCGCATCGCGATCTCGAAACGCACCGTCACCTGCGTGGTGGTGCCGAACGATGTGCAAGAACTGGAAGCGGTGGAAAAGCCGCCGCGCAAACATGGCACGGTGCATTCCGGCACCGGTTACAGCGCGCCGCACGTGGTGCCGCGCGACGAAGACCTGCGGCGCGCAGCCGAGATCCTCAATGCGGGCGAGCGCGTCGCGATCCTCGCGGGCGCGGGCGCGCTCGGCGCGACCGACGAGGTGATCGAGGTGGCGGACATCCTCGGCGCCGGCATCGCCAAGGCGCTGCTGGGCAAGGCGGCAGTGCCCGACGATCTGCCGTTCGTCACCGGTTCGATCGGCCTGCTCGGCACCAAGCCGAGCTGGAACATGATGACCGAATGCGACACGCTGCTGATGATCGGCTCGCGTTTCCCGTATTCCGAATTCCTGCCGAAGGAAGGCGAGGCGCGCGGCGTGCAGATCGACATCGACCCCGCGATGGTGTCGATCCGCTATCCGATGGACGTGAACCTGATCGGCGATTCCGCCGCGACGCTGCGCGCGCTGAAGCCGCTGCTCAAGCGCAAGCAGGATCGAAGCTGGCGCGAGAAGATCGAGAAGAATGTCGCGGAATGGTGGAAGGTGCTGGAGTCGCGCGCGCACGTCGAGGCCAGCCCGATCAATCCCGAACGCATGTTCTGGGAATTGTCGCCGCGCCTGCCGGACAACTGCATCCTGTCTTCCGATTCCGGTTCCGCGGCGAACTGGTACGCGCGTGATTTGAAAATCCGGCGCGGCATGCTGGCGACGCTCTCCGGCGGCCTCGCCACGATGGGTCCGGGCGTGCCGTATGCGATCGCCGCGAAGTTCGCGTTTCCCGATCGCGTCGCGATCGCGTTGGTTGGCGACGGCGCGATGCAGATGAACGGCAATGCCGAGCTGATCACCATCAAGGACTACTGGAAGGAATGGGCCGATCCGCGCCTCGTCATCATGGTGCTGAACAACCGCGACCTGAACCAGGTGACGTGGGAACAGCGCGTGATGGAAGGCGATCCGCGTTACGACGCCTCGCAGGAAGTGATCGATTTCCCGTATGCGCGCTATGCGGAATTGAACGATCTCATCGGCATCCGCGTCGACAAGCCGGAGCAGATCGGTGCGGCTTGGGACGAAGCGCTGAGGGCCGATCGTCCCTGCGTCATCGAGGCGGTTACCGATCCGGAAGTGCCGCCGCTGCCGCCGCACATCACCTTCAAGCAGGCGAAGGCGTTCGCGCACGCGATGTACGAGGGCGATTCCGGCACGCGCGGCATGCTGCGCGAGTCCGCACGCGAAGCGGTGGCGACGCTGTTCCCCGGCAAGGATCGCGGCGATTGAAACCGCCCGATGCCCGCCTGCACGCCCCGTCGGTCGGCGTGTACACCATTCCGACGGATTTGCCCGAGTCCGACGGCACCATCGAATGGAATTCCACCACGCTGGTGGTGGTGGAACTGGAAGCGGGTGGCCAGCAAGGCATCGGCTACACCTATGCGGACAAGACCACCGGCGCAGTCGTGCGCGACCTGCTTGGTGACATCGTCAAGGATCGCGACGCGATGGACATTTCCGGCGCATGGCACGCGATGAACGTGGCGGTGCGCAACCTCGGCCGGCGCGGCATCGCGGCGATGGCGATTTCCGCGGTCGACAACGCGCTGTGGGATCTCAAGGCGAGGTTGCTCGCGGTGCCGCTGGTCAAGCTGCTCGGCGCCGCGCGCGATGCGATCCACGTATATGGCAGCGGCGGCTTCACCTCCTACACCAACGCGCAACTCAAACGGCAGCTGTCCGGCTGGGTGGAGCAGGGCATCGGGATGGTGAAGATGAAGATTGGCCGCGCGCCGGCCAAGGACGTCGAGCGCGTGCGCGCCGCGCGCGCGGCGATCGGCAAACAGCCGCAATTGTTCGTCGATGCCAACGGCGCGTATGCGCGCAAGCAGGCGCTGCATCTCGCGGACGCGTTTGCCGAATGCAACGTCTGCTGGTTCGAGGAACCGGTTTCGTCGGATGATCTGGCCGGCTTGCGGCTGCTGCGAGATCGCGCGCCCGCATGCATGGACATTGCGGCGGGCGAGTACGGCTATCACGGCGGCTATTTCCGTGAGATGTTGCAGGCGGGCGCGGTGGACGTGCTGCAGGCCGACGCGACGCGCTGCGGCGGCATCACCGGTTACCTGCACGCGGCGGCTCTGTGCGAAGCGTTCGGCATTCCGCTGTCCGCGCATTGCGCGCCCGCGCTGCACATGCACGTCGCCTGCGCCACGCAGGCGACGCGGCACATCGAATATTTCCACGACCACGTGCGCATCGAACACATGCTGTTCGAAGGTGTGCCGGAACCCGTGGACGGTTGCCTGCGCCCGGCCGTCGATCGCCCTGGCGTGGGCTTTTCGTTGAAGTGCCTGGATGCGCGGCGGTTCGCGGCTTGACGCGGATGTCCACGGTGCAAGGAGGAGCAGAGATGGAAGTCGACCACCTGAAGGAACAATGCCAGCGCGAACGCTGCACCTGCGAAGTCGAAGCCGGCCATCCGTATTGCAGCGAATACTGCCGCAATGCCGCCGAGTTCGAGCAGCACGACCAAAGCGACGAAGACAAGCGGGTCGGCCGCTGCGGCTGCGGACACGAAGGGTGCACGCTGCAGTAAGCGATGCCCGCGCAACCGACAACCCTTGCGCGCAACGCCGGACTGGCTGCGCTGGGCATGCTGGCCGTCGCGGCCGGAGCACGGGCGTTGCAGCGGCGGCGTCCGCCGGCACGCAAATCCGGCGTGCATGATGCGACGGTTACGGCGGCGCGGCGCCTCAACCGCGCGGCGGGTCTGATCGCGACCTCCACGCTGCTGGACAGCGGCGTCGAACACTATCGTGGCATGTTCCACAACAAGGCGATGGTCACGCCGCTGGTCGTATCCGCGCTGACGCTTGCGGTGAGCGCGCACGGCACCGGTGACCGGCGCGCCACTGCGCATCGCGTGCGCGATCCGATCTATGCCGCGGCCGCGCTGACCGGCCTGGTGGGAACGGGTTTCCACGTCTACAACATCGGCAAGCGGACCGGCGGCTTCAGTTGGCAGAACCTGTTTTACGGCTCGCCGTTGGGCGCGCCCGCCGCGGTCGCGCTTTCCGGATTGCTGGGCTATTACTCCGAGCGCCTGCGCGACAGCGATGCCTCGCATGGCAGGCCGCGCGTGTTCGGCATTCCCGCGGGACGCGCGCTCGCGGCACTCACCGCCGCTGGACTCATCGCCACTTCGGCCGAAGCCGGCCTGCTGCATTTCCGCGGCGCGTACCACGATCCCTTCATGTTCGTGCCGGTGACGGTGCCGCCGATCGCGGCGGCGCTGCTGTCGGAAACCGCGGCCACGCATCCGCAGCGGCCGCGCCGCCTGGCGCACTGGTGGTTGCGATTGACCGCGCTCATCGGTTTTCTCGGCGCCGGTTTCCACGTCTTCGGCGTCAGCCGCAACATGGGCGGCTGGCGCAACTGGTCGCAGAACATCCTCAACGGTCCGCCGATTCCGGCGCCGCCGAGTTTCACCGGGCTCGCACTGGCGGGCCTCGCCGCGCTCGGATTGATCGAGGAGCACCCGCGTGCCTGATCGCTACCCCGGCTACGACGTGATGGCGAAACGCGACACGCCGTCGTGGAACGACGCAACGCGCGAAGTGATCGACGCGCGCCTCGCGATCGTCGATGCACCGGAATTCCTGGACCAGGACGAATGGCTGACGCTGCGCGCGATCTGCGACGGCATCGTGCCGCAACGGGAAGCGAAGGTGCCGATCGCGGCGATGGTCGATCGCAAGCTCGTGGACGATCGGCGCGACGGCTACCGCGACGCACGCCTGCCGCCGCTGCGCGAAGCGTGGCAGCGCGGACTCGCGGCCACGGAAGCCGCGGCGCGAGCGCGTCACGGCATCGCATTCCACCAACTCACCGCCGGCGCGCGCGATGCGCTGCTGAAGGCGATGCAGGACGGCGAACTCGACGGGCCGGAGTGGGGCGGCATGCCGGCCGAGGTGTTCTTCAAGGAACGCGCCATGCACGACATCCTCGCCGCGTACTACTCGCACCCGGCCGCGTGGAACGAAATCGGCTTCGGCGGCCCGGCTGCGCCGCGCGGCTACGTACGCATGTACTTCAACCGGCGCGATCCGTGGGAAGCGGTGGAAGCGCCTCCCGGCGAAACACAGGCGAGCAACGCCGATGAAACCGCTGCATGACGCGCTGCACGTGCCGCGCGGCGCGCATGGCCGCGCGCCCGATCCGCTGCGCGTCGGCGGCTGGATGCCGATGCGCGACTTCCGCGACGACGAACAGGTCGACTTCGTGATCGTCGGCACCGGCGCGGGCGGCGGCACGCTGGCTTGCAAGCTGGCCGAGGCCGGCTTTTCCGTGGTCGCGCTGGATGCCGGTGGGTGGTGGCGGCCGCTGGAGGAATTCGCCTCCGACGAAACGCACCAGGACAAGTTGTTCTGGTCCGACGAGCGCATCTGCGACGGCGACAACCCGCTGAAGCTCGGCAGCAACAACAGCGGCAAGTCGGTCGGTGGTTCGACCGTGCATTTCGCGATGGTGTCGCTGAGGTTTCGCCCGGAATGGTTCAAGTGCCGCACGCTTCTCGGCTACGGCGCCGACTGGCCGCTGGACTGGCGCGAGATGTGGCATTACTACGGCGAAGTCGAGCAGGCGCTGAAGATCTCCGGCCCCGTCACGTACCCGTGGGGACCGAAGCGTCCGCGCTATCCGTATCGCGCGCACGAAGTGAACGCGGCGGGCTGGGTGCTGGCGCAGGCTTGCGAAGCGATGGGCATCGCCTGGACCGAGACGCCGCTGGCCACGATCTCCGCGCCGCGCGGTCTCGCGCATCCCTGCGTGTATCGCGGCTTCTGCGTCACCGGCTGCGCGACCAACGCGAAACAGAGCGCGCTGGTCACGTGGATTCCGCGCGCGGTGAAGGCCGGCGCCGAGATTCGCGACCTGGCGATGGTTGGACGTGTCGAGGTGAACGACCGCGACCGCGCGACCGGTGTGCATTACATCCGCGAAGGACGCTGGCGCTTCCAGCGTGCGCGCAACGTGGTGGTGGCGGGCTACGCGATTGAGACGCCGCGCCTGCTGCTGAACTCAGCCGATGCAAGGCATCCAGACGGACTCGCGAACAGCTCCGGCCTGGTCGGAAAAAACCTGATGGTGCAGACCAACCAGGGTGTGTACGGCGTAATGGAAGACGAAATCCGCTGGTACAAGGGACCGCCGTCGCTGACGCTCACCGAGCACTGGAACTACTGCGACCAAGGCAAGGATTTCTTCGGCGGCTACGCCTTCATGTCGCAGGGTCCGCTGCCGCAGGCGTGGGTGTCCACGCAGGCCGGCAACCGTGGCTTGTGGGGCGATGCGCTGCTGCGCGAGATGGAAAAGTACAACCACCAGGCCGGTTTCAAGATCGTCGGCGAGGCGCTGCCGCAGGAACGCAACCGCGTCACGCTCGCCGACGAGAAGGACCAGTACGGATTGCCGGTCGCGCGCGTGACGTATTCGTTGTGCGACAACGACAAGGCGCTGATCAGGCATGCCGTCGATTTCATGACGCGCAGTTTCGAAGCGATCGGCGCGCGCGACATCTGGGCCGAAGACGACGACACCGCGCACCTCAACGGCACCGCGCGGATGGGCGACGATCCGCAAACCAGCGTGGTGAACGCGGATTGCCGCAGCTGGGACATTCCGAATCTTTGGATCTGCGACGGCTCGGTATTCCCGACCGTCGGCGGCGTCAATCCGTCGCTGACGATCCAGGCGATCGCGTGCCGGACGGGTGACCGCATCAAACAACTCGCTGCGCGAGGAGAGCTGTGATGAGAGTGCGTAAGGCGTGTTCAAACCCTCTTCCCCTAGCGGCTGTTTCGCTCGGGGGAGAGGGCAGGGTGAGGGGGCCTGCGTCTGTGGCCGCGAAAACCAACTCGCAAACAAGAAGCCAGACGGTCCGGACGTCTGCCATTCCCCCTCACCCCAACCCTCTCCCCCAAACGATGAAGCTGTTTGGGGGAGAGGGAGTTGAACGGAGCACCTCATGAATTCACTCAACGATCCGAAAAAGCTCAAAGGCAAGGTCGTCGCGATCACCGGCGCATCCGCCGGCGTCGGCCGCGCAACCGCGCTGTTGTTCGCGCACCACGGCGCCAGGGTCGGACTGATCGCGCGCGGCGAGGACGCGCTCAAGGTCACCAAACACGAAATCGAAGTTGCCGGCGGCACGGCGCTCGCCTGCGTCGCGGACGTGGCCGATTCAGATGCGCTGGATGCGGCCGCCGAACGCATCGAGCAGCAGCTCGGTCCGATCGACGTGTGGATCAACAACGCAATGGTCACCGTGTTCGCACCGGTCGCGGAGATGACGGCGGAGGAATTCCGGCGCGTCACCGAGACGACTTACCTCGGCGGCGTGCACGGCACCATGGCCGCGCTGAAGCGGATGCGCCCGCGCGATCGCGGCGTGATCGTGCAGGTTTCCTCGGCGCTGGCGTATCGCAGCATTCCGCTGCAATCGGCCTACTGCGGCGCCAAGCACGCGCTAATGGGTTTCCTCGATTCGCTGCGCTGCGAGTTGATCCACGAAGGCAGCGGCATCCATCTGACCGCCGTGCACATGCCCGCGCTCAACACGCCGCAGTTCGGCTGGGCGCGCAACAAGATGCCGAACAAGCCGCAACCGGTTCCGCCGATCTACCAGCCGGAAGTCGCGGCGGAAGCAATCCGGTTCGCGGCCACGCATCGGCGGCGCGCGGTCAGCGTCGGTGCTTCGACCTGGCTGGCACTGCTGGGGCAGTGGCTGTCGCCGTCGCTGATGGATCGCTACCTCGGACGCAGCGCGGTCCAGGGCCAGCAGACCGGCGAGCCGGATTCCGGCAACCGCGCCGACAATCTCGCGGCGCCGATCGCCAATCAACATGCCACGCACGGCGCGTTCGGCGCGCGCGCGCATCGGCGCTCGCCCGCGTTGTGGATGGACATGCATCGCGAACCGTTGCTGCTGGGAACACTCGCCGCCGCCGCCGGCGCGCTGGCGTTGTGGCGTTGCCGCAAGCATTTCGGCCGACACTGAAGGAGCGAACCATGGATATCGGAAGCCGCCACTGGGCGATCGCGGAAGGCTACATTCCCGCGCCCGGCCACGATGATGACGACCCGCGTTTCGAAAGCCACGAAGCCGCGTGCCTGCTCAACGTCAACGACGTCGAGGCGCACGTGGAGATCACGCTGTATTTCACCGACCGCGAACCGGTCGGTCCGTATCGCGTGAGCGTGCCCGCGCGCCGCACCAGGCACCTGCGCTTCAACGATCTGGAGGATCCGGAACCGGTGCCGCGCGAAACGCCTTATTCCAGCGTGTTCCGTTCCGACGTGCCGGTGGTGTTGCAGCACACGCGGCTGGATTCACGGCGGCCGGCGCTGGCGCTGCTGAGCACGATCGCGTTCTGCCGATCCGGTGATTGAGCCAACTCAGTCGGCGGCGGCGCCGGGGCCTTCGCGCATCGGCCGCTCCGACCAGTAGCACTGATCCGGCTGGGTGCGCACGGGCGGCGGATTCATCGGCGCGTCGCCGATCTTGTTCCACATGCGCACATCGCGGTCCTTGTACGCGCCCCAGCGCGAACGGAAGTTATGGTCCTCGTAAACGCCAAGCATGCAACGGGTGTGACCCACCACGAGAAAGCGCACGTATTCGCGTTCCGTCGGCAGTGCAGTCGTGGTGTCCATCCAATCGTTCATGGAGCTCCTCCTGTGTGGAACGGGGTTTCTGGTCGCGTGCCTGAATGCACGCGGCGTGCCATGGACCAATGTTGTTTTGCGCATGACGTCGGTGCGCCGTTTGCATGCACATTCGGTCGCCGATCCGCGAGCGCGATGCCCAACAACACCTGAACATTCGCGCAAAGCGTTCCGGCACCCGGAAAATCCTTCCCGGCCGTGCCGGCGCAACGGTGCTGAAATCGCGCGGTTCGGTGGCCGTGCCGGTGGCACATCGCTTGCTTGCACCGGGTGCCGCAGGACGCGGCCCCACTTTTGGAAAAGGAGTCTGCATGAACGACAAACTTGCCGCTGCGGCGATCGTGCTTGCGTGTGCCTTGGGTGCGGCCGGTTGCTCGCACAACAACAATGAAAACGCGGGGCCGGCAACGAACGCCTCCACCCAGCTTCCGCAAACGCCGCCCTACAGCGCAGCGACCGCGACGCAACCCGCGGGCACGACACCCGCGGCCGGCATGTCGAATGGCGCCGCCGCAGCGGGAGGAACCACCGGCGGTCCCACGACGCCGTTCGACGTTCTCGCGGGAAGCAAGGGCTACGTGACGCAGCAGGATGCGCAACGCGATGCCTGGCTCGGCGCCCACTTCAATGCATGCGATGCCAACCACGACGGCAAGTTGACGCGCCAGGAATACGCGCAGTGCGCGCAGACACACGGCGGCGCGAACACGCCGGAAGGCGTGCCGGCCCCCGCATCGACCGCGCATTGACGGAATACGCCCAGCTCGATGCGCTGTTTTGCTTTCGTGAAAAACGGGCACATGGATGTGCCCGGCGGATTCCAGGGATGGGTACTGAATTCCCGGCGGATCCCAGGGATGGGTACCAAACGTGCACGGCGGAATCCATGGATGGGTACCAAGGAGCGAGTGATGGCAAAGGGAAAGGGAACGAAAGCCGCGCGCAAATCCAACCGGGCGACTCGATCGCCGGCGGGCGAGCGCCAGAGGAAAATCCAACGCGAGGTCGAGAAGCAACCGGCCAGGAAGAGCGCCAACAAGAAGCCGGTGCAGGCGGGGCCTGCACGCCAGCCGGAAAAGCAGGCGCCGCAGCACATCCGCAAACCCGGCGACGAGCGGCAGCTCGATCCGGCGCCGCGCTACGAGGCGCCGTTCTACGCGGGCAGCGGCAAGCTCGAGGACAAGGTCGCGCTGATCACAGGTGGCGATTCGGGCATCGGCCGCGCGGTGGCGGTGCTGTTCGCGCGCGAAGGCGCCGACGTCGCGATCGGCTATCTCGAGGAAGACGAAGACGCCGCGGAAACGGCCGAAGCGGTGGAGAAGGAAGGCCGCCGCTGCTTCACGCTGCGGGGCGACGTCAAGGATCCCGCGTTCTGCCGCGAGCTGGTGGAAAAGACGGTGGAAAACCTCGGGCGCCTCGATGTACTGGTCAACAACGCGGCGTTCCAGATGCATTGCGACAAACTGGAAGACCTGACCGACGAGCACCTGCAGGAAACGCTGCAGACCAACATCGCCGGCTACTTCCACATGGCGCGCGCGGCGCTGCCGCACCTCGAAGCGGGCAGCGCGATCATCAACACCGGTTCGGAAACGGGATTGTTCGGGTCGGGCGGGCTGCTCGACTACTCCGCCACCAAGGGCGCGATCCACGCGTTCACCCGCTCGCTGGCGAAGAACCTGCTGCCGCGCGGCATCCGCGTGAACGCCGTGGCACCGGGGCCGGTATGGACGCCGCTGAATCCTTCCGATCGTCCCGCGAAGGACGTCGCGAAGTTCGGAAGCGACAGCGCGATGGGTCGTGCGGCGCAACCGGAGGAGCTCGCGCCGGCGTATGTTTTCCTCGCCGCGCCGGCCTGTTCGTCGTACATCAGCGGCAGCGTGCTCGAGGTGCTGGGCGGCCCGACCGGATAAAAATTTCCACGTTGGGAAACGCGCCGCAAAGGTGTATAACGCTCTCTCTCCGCAGCAAGGCGGCAGGAAACGCGCGCGGTCAGGACGGCCGCGCAACGTCTGAATCCGGCCTAAAGGCAAGCGCCCTGGATGGCGCGGGTCACGCGGTTTTGCGCGTGCCTTAACGCGCACGTCAACAAGATGGGTTTACCGTCATGGGTTCCCGCGAGGAGATGCGATCGATGAGGGCGAGTGCCGCCGTGGGCCATGTGCTTCTGATCGAAGACGACGATGGCTTCGCGCGGGTCGTGGCGGAAGTGGCGCGCCAGTGCGGCTGCAAGTTCGCGCGCGCACGCACGCTGGAGCAAGCCAGGAAGATGGCCGCCGAACAGGGATTCGATCTCCTGCTGGTGGACATCACGCTCCCGGATGGCAGCGGCCTGGAACTGCTGGATGACCTCGATCTCGAATCGCACGGCCGCATCGCGATCGTCACCGGCGCGCCCAGCGTGGAGAGCGCGCTGCGCGTGCTCAAGTCGCCGGTGGTCGATTACCTCGTCAAGCCGGTGCTGGCGGACACGCTGCGGCAGTTGCTGGTCGAAGCCAACGACAACGCGGCCCGCCGCGTCGCGCTGGCGAAATCCGCCGGCGGCATGGTCGGCACTTCGCACCGCATGCGCGAATTGCTGCGCGAGGTCGAGCGGGTGGGGCCGACCGACGTTTCCGTGCTGATCCACGGCGACAGCGGCACCGGCAAGGAACTGGTCGCGCGCGCGCTGCACCACGCCAGCGGCCGCAGCGGCGCGTTCGTCGCGGTCAACTGCGGCGCGCTCGCGCAGGATCTCATGGGCAGCCTGCTGTTCGGGCACGAGCGCGGCTCGTTCACCGGCGCCGTGCAATCGCACACCGGCTATTTCGAACAGGCCGAAGGCGGCACGCTGTTCCTCGACGAAATCACCGAGATGCCGCAGGCGTTGCAGGTTTACCTGCTGCGCGTCATCGAAACGCGGACGCTGACCCGCGTCGGCGGCACGCGCGAACTGCCGGTCGACGTGCGCCTGATCGCGGCCACCAACCGCGAACCGCGCGCCTGCGTGGAAGCGGGCCTGCTGCGCCACGATTTGTATTACCGGCTCAGCGGCTACCGCATCCACACCGCGCCGCTGAGCGAGCGCCGCGAGGACATCCCGCTGCTGGCGGAACATTTCCTCGGCGAGATGAACCGCCGCTACGGCACCAACAAGCAGTTCGCGCCCGAGGCGCTGATCCGCATGAGCGACGCGCCGTGGCCCGGCAACGTGCGCGAATTGCGCCACGCGGTGCAGCGCAGCTATTTGCTGGCGCGCGACAACGCGCAGATGGATTTCCGTCCCGACGCGAGTCCGCAGGCCGTCAGCGTGGAAGCGGGCAACCGGGTGAACTTCACCGTCGGCATGTCCTTCGAGGACGTCGAGCGCGAGATGCTGCTGAAGACGCTGGCGCGTTGCGGCAACAACAAGTCGCGCGCCGCGCGCATCCTCGGCATCACGTCCAAGACGATCTACAACCGGCTGATGCGCTACCGGGCGCAAGGGCTGATCGACGACGAACTCGCCGCGGGTCTCACAGCCGACGAGCCGTAGGCATCGCACCGTGAAAAATAGTTTCGCCCGCGGTAAAGCTGGTAAATGATTTCCGCGTCGCGTATCCGTACTTTCGTTAGCGAAACGTTTCGAAGCTGCGTCCCTGCAACACCGCGATGGCCCGGAAGCCGCGCCGTGCAAGGCTTCCGGCCGTCCGGTTCAGCCGCCGTTGAATGTGAAGACGAGGTCGGCACGCATCTTGCTCCCGACAGGGCGCCGCGACTGAGCAGCGCAGAGTCGATAAGACACGGATTGTCAATCGAGTGACGGCTGGCCGATACGGAAAGCGGGCAACGGTGACGGAACCCAAGCGTTCCGACCGATCCTGCCCCGGCCTCGCCACCATTCGCTTGCGGTCCTCGCGAGTGGGATTTGGGCAGTGAACGCCCTGCGCTTCTCAGTCGCGGCCTGATACACCAATTCGAGTTGCCAAAGGTCCATCGAATGCACGAACGCTTGTCCCCATCGCGCGAACAAACGGCTGGCAACACCCGGCACGCGCTCGTGGCCGGACGGATACGCGTCAGGCATCTCGAAAAAGCATTGGCGTGCGCGGCGGCAGGAATGTTCCGCGAGCGCTGCGAGGCAGAGCTGGCATCGAGCAGGATGCGCGTGCTGGCTCTGGAACGCACGCTTCGCATGGACGCGAACGCGCACGGCCATACCGATTTGGCGCAGATCGACCAATGCCTGTTGAGCGCCATGGAACTGGCGAGGGCGAACGGCGATCCCGACGCCGCCGAGGCGGTGGCGCAGGAATGCCTAGCGCTGCTGGAAATGCATTGCCGCACGCTGGTTGCGCCGCAAACGTTCGCACCGGCGAACACGGCGATCGAAGGCGGGCTTGCGGAAGGAGTGGGTTGAACATGAAAAGCGTGGGCGACGTGATGACGAACGACGTGTTCCTCGTCACGCCCGAACAGACCATCGCCGAAGCGGCGCTGCTGATGCGCGACAAGGACGTGGGCAGCGTCGCGGTGCGCCGCGATGACAAGCTCGTCGGCATGCTGACCGACCGCGACATCGCGGTGCGCGCGGTCGCCGCGAACCTCGCGCCCGCGACGCCGGTGCAGGAAATCATGAGCGGCGACATCAAGTATTGCTTCGAAGACCAGGACGTCGACGAGGTGGCAGCCAACATGGCGGAGCTGGAAATCCGCCGGTTGCCGGTGGTGAACCGCGAGAAGCGGCTGGTCGGCATCGTCGCGCTCAGCAACATGGCGTTTTCCGAGGAACCCGCCTCGACGAAGGTCTACCTGAAATCGGTGGCATGTCCGCATTGACCCCACGCCAACGGAGCGTACCCTCCATGGAAAACTCGAGCGCAGCACGGACCGCGGTTCCGCAAAGCATGTCGATTCGCCTGACCGGCGCGGAAGCGGGCGTCAGCGCGATGATGGCCGCGATCCGTGGACTGCCCGAAGTGGACGGCATCGTCGAGCTGTCGCTGGATGCGCCCATGCGTCCGGACGATTCGAGCTCCGCCGGTTTGACCGACGACACCGCTTCGGACTACCAGGAATTGCGCGTGCACGTGCCGAGTTCCGTCGCCTACGACTACGTGCATGGCCGCATCGAAACCCTCGCTGCGCACACCGGCGTGGTCGTGGAGTGGCTGGACCTGGAGTAATGCCGTGAACGCAACCATCGCGCAAGTCGCACACGAGGCCGCAGCCGTCATGGAATCCTCAAACAATTCGGCCCCGGTGAGTGGCCACTTCGAGCGGACGTCGGCGCCGGGCGCAATCCAGGCCGCGCCGGAAAGTTTCAGCCAGATCATCGGCTCGCTGGCGCACGCGTTGTCCAATTCGCTCAATTCGATCATGGCCGCGACCCAGCTTGCGAACATGCTGATCGCGCAGAACCGCGCGGACGACGCGCGCATCTCGCTGGAACGCGCCGAGCAGGAATGCCTGCGCGCGGCGCGCCTGCTGCGCGACGGACGCAATCTCGCGACACTCGAAGTGCCGGGCGCAACCGGCGGCGTGGATGTCGCGGCGCTGCTGTTCGTCTGCGCGGAAGCCTGCTCCGACCTCGGCAACGTGCGCGTGGAATGCGAACCCGGCCTGCCGCTGGTGGACGGCCAGGCCGATGCATTGAAGCGGCTGTTCGTGGAAATCCTCGACAACGCATTCCAGTTCGGCGGCAGGGAAGTGGCGGTGACGGCGAGCGCCGACCGCGAGCTCGGCACCGTGCTCATCGAATTTGCCGACGACGGTTCGGGCGTGCGCGTGCAGTCGCCCGCGATCTTCGAATCCTTCATGACCTCCGAGCCGGCCGAACACAGCGGACTCGGACTCGCGTTCGCGAACAAGATCGCGACGGCGTACGGCGGCGCGCTCGGATGCGCTGGCGCGCAGCAGGGCGCACGGTTCTGGGTCCGGCTGCCGGTCGCCGGCGAACAGCCGGAACATTAGCGGACACCGGCGCGCAGCGGCATCAGCGGGAAGGGCATCAGGAGGCGCATATGAGACATACGGATTACATGGCGGACAAGGTCAGGGACGAATGGCCGAAGATTTCCGGCCGCATGCGGCGCCATTGGCCGATGTTGACCGAAGGCGACGTGCGCGCGCCGGCCGGCGACGCCGAATACCTCGCCGAGCGGCTGCAGGAGCGTTACGGATTCGACCGGCGCGAAGCCATCCTGCAGGTTTACGAATTCGAGTGCGAGCTGTGACGTCGGCAGACGTCAGCAAACACACAACCACCGGAGAAAAGGAATGAATGAGGACAGGATCAAGGGACAGTGGCGGCAATTGAACGGCAAGCTGAAATCGCGCTGGGGCAAGCTGACCGACGACGATCTCAAGGTTGCCGACGGCAACGCGGAATACCTCGCTGGCAAATTGCAGGAACGCTACGGGATCGCCAAGGACGAGGCGGAGAAACAGGTTCGCCAATTCGAAAACGACATGTGACGGGTGGTGCGCGCGGCGTCGCCGTGCGCAGCCACGCGGATGCGAAGTGCCGTCCCCCTGCGGCACTTCCTGCGGTGCCACGGATGGTTCCGCGCCGGTTCGGACGCTTCCCCCTGTGCGTTCGAATCCGGCGGCCAGCGCGTCAGACGCGCGCTGGCGCGCTTCGGGCAGGACACGGATTGCCTGCCCGAAGCTTCATCGACAAAGATCGGTAAACCCCTCCGCGACAAGGAGTACATCATGTTGTACTACGCAGTCGTTTTCCTGATCATCGCGATCATTGCCGGGTTCTTCGGTTTCTTCGGCGTGGCCGGGCTTGCGGCGACCATCGCGAAGATCCTGTTCATCATCTTCATCATCCTGTTCATCCTCTCGCTGATCTTCGGACGGCGGCGGGTTCCCTGAAGGGCCGGGATGCTTGATCGCAGCGCACGCGCGGGGGCAGGACGCGCCCGGCGTGCGCGTGCGATCGATGCGGCAAGGGGAGGGCGGCGCGCTGCAGCGTGCACCGGGGGCGGCGGCCGGACGATGCCGTGACCCCGGTTTCAGGCGACATCGTGTTCGGCGGCATCGCGGTGGAACCGTGGATGAGGGTGGCCCTCGTCCTGATCGGCGCGCTGCTCGTCGCGGTCCTGGTCTTCAACATCTTGCGTTACGCCGCGCGGCGCGTGCTGAAGCCGGGCGACGTGCTGGGAATCGTGCTGGCGCGTTGCGAGCATCCGTTCGAAGTGGTGCTGCCGTTGCTCGCGCTGCAGTTCGCGTTGATGGACACCGACCTCGGCCTGGGCCACGGCAAGCTGCTGGACTCCATGCGCCACGGGATCAGGGTGGCGCTGCTGGCCGCGCTGACGTGGCTGGCGGTGCGCGCGATTTCCGGCATCGAGCGCGCCATCAACCTGCGCCATCCCGCCGACATCGAGGACAACCTGCACGCGCGCCAGGTGCAGACGCAGACCAAGGTGTTGTCGCGTTCCGGCATGCTGCTGGTCGGCGTGCTCGGCATCGCCACGATCCTGATGACGTTCCCCGGCGTGCGCTCGTTCGGCGCGAGCCTGCTGGCTTCGGCGGGTGTCGCGGGACTGGTGATCGGCCTGGCCGCGCGGCCCGTGCTGAGCAACCTGCTGGCCGGATTGCAGATCGCGCTGGCGCAGCCGATCCGGCTGGACGACGTGCTGATCATCCAGAACGAATGGGGCCGCGTCGAGGAAATCACCGGCACCTACGTGGTGTTGCGGATATGGGACGAGCGCAGGCTGATCATTCCATTGCAGTGGCTGATCGAGAATCCGTTCCAGAACTGGACGCGCACCAGCGCGCAAATCCTCGGCACGGTGTTCCTGTGGGTGGATTACGGATTGCCACTGGCGCCGCTGCGCGCCGAACTGGATCGCATCGTGCACACTGCGCCCGAGTGGGACAAGCGCGTGGTGGTGTTGCAGGTGACCGATGCCGACGAGAAAACGATGCAGTTGCGCATCCTGGTCAGCAGCAAGAATTCCGGACTCAATTTCGACCTGCGCTGCCGCGTGCGCGAAGCGCTGATCGATTTCCTGCGGCGCGATTACCCGCAATACCTGCCGCGCATCCGCATCGAAAGCGGTTCCGAACCGCAACGCGAAACGCCGCCCCTGCACGCGGTGCAGCAATCGCTGGGCGGCGGCGGCGGTTCGCCGTCACCGGAGAGACGCCAATGACACCGCTCGACAAACCGATCAAACGTGCGCTCAGCGTGGGCGGCAAGACGTACACACTCACGATCGACCCGCAAGAACTCAAGCTCACCGAAAAAGGCCATCGCCGCGGCCTCAGCTTGCCGTGGAATGACATCCTGAGCGGCGATGCCGGCCTGGCTGCGGCCCTGCAGGCGTCGACGGCGAAGCTGCAACAGCGTTCGCGCTAGTGGTGCGGCAGGAATGCGGTCGCGAACATCACCACTGCCGCGGCGCCCATCACGCCGGTGGCAGCCCAGCCCAGCAGCTTGAGCACCGCGGGAATGGGAAACCGGCCCATGTTCCTGCGGCGCGCGGCCAGCAGCATGATCAGCACCATCAGCGGCACCGCGACCACGCCGTTGATGACGGCGCTCCAGTACAGCATCTTGATCGGATCCATGGGCGTGAAACTCAGCACCATGCCCCCCAGCGTCGCGACCGCGATGGCGCCGTAGAACAGCTTGGCGCGCTGCGGTTTCCGTTCGAGTCCGGTCCGCCAGCGGAAGGTCTCGCCCAGCGCGTACGCGGCAGAGCCCGCCAGTACCGGGATCGCGAGCATGCCGGTGCCGATGATGCCGCCCGCGAACAACACGAACGCGAATTTTCCCGCCAGCGGCTTCAGCGCCATCGCGGCGTCGGCCGAGGTCTGGATGTCGGTCTTGCCGTGCGCGTGCAGCACCGCGGCGCCCGCGAGGATGATGCAGAACGCGACTACTTCGGAAAACGCCATGCCCGCGATGGTGTCCAGCCAGATCCTGCGGAAGGCGCGGTCGGCGTGTTTCGGCGTCTGCTTCAAAGGCTGCCGGCGAGGATGGGTGCGGACTTCGTTCGCCTCCTGCGAACTTTGCCAGAAGAACAGGTAAGGGCTGATGGTGGTACCGAGCACCGCCACGATGCCCACCGCGTAGTCCACCTTCATCGTCAGCGTCGGCCACACCATCTGCTTCAGCACGTGCGCCCACGGCACGTGCACCATCGCGATGGTCGCGACGTACGCGAGCAGGCTGAGCGCGAGCAGTTTCAGGATCGGTGTGTAACGCTGCATCGGCACGAATACCTGCAGCACCACCGACAGGATCGCCGCGACGGCGGCGTACAACGGTGCGGGCCCGCTGATCAGGAGTTTCGCGGCCGCGCCGATCGCGCCGATGTCGGCGGCGAGATTGATCACGTTCGCGATCGAGAGCAAGACCACCGCGCCGGCCACAACGGGCAGCGGGAATTCCTTGCGCAGGTTTTCCGCAAGCCCCGCACCGGTGACGCGCCCGACGCGGGCGCACACCGCCTGAATGCCGATCATCAGGGGCAGGGCGAGCAGGACCGTCCAGAGGATGCCGTAGCTGAAAGCCGCACCGACCTGCGAATACGTGGCGATGCCGCTGGGGTCGTCATCCGCCGCCCCGGTGACGAAGCCCGCGCCCAGCGTCTTCCACCACGGCGTCTCGTTTGTCTGCGGCATGCAGCATTCCTTGTGTCACCGCTTCCGAATCCCGGCGCTGCATGATGGCCAAAGTCGGGTGAAGAAATGCTGACGATGAGCGTCGCGGTGCGCGCAACGTGCAGCTTGCGCTTGTCCGGCAGGGCAGGCGTGCCGCGTCACCGGTTGCACCTCCGTGTGCACGCGGTGACGGGCACCGTCGAACGGCTGGCGGCATCCTTGCCGCCGTGGTGCGTCCCTGCCGTATCAACGAACGCGCGGTCCTCAGCTGCTTGCGGGCGCGCTGCTCTGCAGCGAACCGACCTGCAGGCCGGAGACATCCACGTGCTTCACGCCGCGCACGTGCATGGCGGCTTTCTTCGCCTTGGCGATGTCCTTGTGCTTGGCGACGGTGCCGGTGAGCGTCGCGGTGCCGTTGCTGAAGCTGACCTGGACATCGGTGGCCGTCACGCCATGCGCGGTCAATGCATGCTTGACCTTCTGTTCGATCTTGTCTTCCGACGCCATGCCATTCGATGAGCTGGAGCCGCTCATCTGATCCGAGGTGCCATTGCTCTGGCCCATCTGGTTGGTGGTCGGCTGCGCCGTCGTCGAGGGCGACTGCGGCGGCATCTGTGGCGGCGTTTGCTGCGCGTACGCGGCGGTGCCGAAGGACGCGACGATCAGGGATGCGAGGGCGGCTGCGATACGGGTTTTCATGATGGACTCCTTGTCTGGATTGACACGTTTGCTATCCACGGTTGCGCGATCGCGCGTGATGCACTGACAGCGATCGCGGCCATTACCATCTTGAACCATGCCGATGAACGGGCATCGAATTGCGATTCAGATTGCGCTCGTGATGTGTGGCATCGGGCGCACGATGGACGGATCGCGTTCAGTGGCCGCGGAGTAAAGTGAAAAAGAGTTGCGCGGAGCCGCAACCCGCACCTGCAAGGAGCGCAACCATGGCCGAGCCCGTCAAATTCCTTTCATCCCGTTTCCTCTCCGCATCCACACTGGTCGGCGCGGAAGTCAGAAATCCGCAGGACGAATCCCTGGATGACGTCAAGGACGTCATGGTCGACAGCGCCAGCGGCAAGATCGCCTACGGCGTCCTGGGCATCGGCACCAAGATGTTCGCGATCCCGTGGGACGCATTCCGCGTCGATCCGGAAAAGGAGCGCCTGGTCCTCGACGTGTCCCGGGAGCGCCTCAAGGACGCACCCGGTTTCGACTCGAACCACCGGCCGAACTTCGCCGATCCGGAATACGCCAGCCAGATCGGCAGGCATTACACGAGCCCGGCGCGCGAGCGGGAAATCCTGCATCCCGAGTAGCTTCACGGCCTCGTGGATCAGCGGCCGGAGGGACAGACCCCGACAGGGTCATCGCAAGGAAATCGCGCCAGCCTTGGCTTTGGCTGCCCTTTGATTGATGCAAATGCCTATTGTGTAAAATTACTAAAGTACTTGCTGGCGCCGCCGCGGTTTACCCGGATCGCGCGACTCGCGCCCTTCACGATCGTTCGAACATGCTCATGGAGCGGTGGATGCTCACGACCAAGGAGGACGCCCATGCGCTATGAGGAAATGGGAAAACCGTTCGGCGAAGGCTGGACATACGGAGAGGACGGCGTCATCTACACGCCGAGCGGTTACCGCTGCACGCCGCAACAAATCGAGGGCATGCTGTGGCTGTTCGGCTGCCTGCCGTTTCGGCCGGACAAACTGCTGATCCATTCCGATGAGGCGGCAGGAGCATTGCGGCCACTGCTTGAACTCGCCGACTTGGATGATTCCGGCCAGATGCCGCCCACGCGGCTTTGGTTGGCTGCGGATTCAACGAGAACCGCCGGCGCGAGGAGCCAACTGCATGCTGCACGTCGGCAGCGGCCGTACGGCCACTCAAGATCCGTCGAAAAGCGGTGACTTTAGCCTGTGTTCGCAGGCACAAGCTCATGCCATCTGGTCATCCCTTTCGCCCTTGCGTCCCAGCAGCCGCTGCATCGTCACCGTGAGCTGGCCGATCGAAAGCGGTTTGCCGATGTGCGCGTCGAAGCCGGCTTCGCTGGCGCGGTGCACGTCGTCGGCGCGGGTGAAGCCGGTCAGCGCCACCAGCTTGACCTCCGGGCCGAACGGCAGCTCGCGCAGGCGTTGCGCCAGTTCGTAACCGTCCATGCGCGGCATGCCGATATCGGCGAACACGATGTCGAATGGCGCCTGCTCGGGCAGTACCGAGAGGCCTTCCTTGAACATGGCGAGCGCCTGTTCGCCGTCGTCGGCCACGGCGACGATCGCGCCATCCATTTCCAGCAGGCGGCCGAACGTCTCGGCGGCTTCGAAGGCGTCGTCCGCGATCAGCACGCGCACGCCGCGCCATGCGCCATCCGTCACCGCGGCGGAGTCCAGCAACGGCACGATGGCCGGGTATTCGAAGCGCGGCAGCCAGATGCTGAAGGTGGAACCCTGGCCGGGTCCCGCCGATTCCACTTCGATGCGGCCGGCCTGGCGCTCGATGAGTTGCCGCACCAGCGCGAGGCCGATGCCCAGGCCGCCCTTGCCGGTCAAGGCGCGGCTGGGCGCCTGCCCGAACATCTCGAAGATGCGCGACAGGAAGGGCCGGTCGATGCCCTGCCCGTCGTCGTGCACGCTGAGTTTGCCGAACGTGCCATCGACGGAGACCCGCACATCGACATGGCCGCCGGAAGGCGTGAACTTGATGGCGTTGCTCACCAAGTTCCAGATGATCTGTTCCAGCCGCGCGGCATCGGCGCGCACCATCACGGGCTCGTCGGCCTGCGTGCAGGTCAGCGTCAAGCCGGTGCTGTAGGCGTCCGCATCCGCGGTGGCGACGATGCTGGAAGCCAGGCCGCCCATGTCGACCGCTTCCATGTTCAGCACCAGCTTGCCGGTGCGGATGCGCGACATGTCCAGCAGGTCGTCGATGATCTTGCTTTGGCCCTTGATCGCGCGCCGGATCATTTCCAGCGCCGACTGGACCGGCTGCGAATCGCGCGCCGGCGGCATCCGCGCCAGCAATTCGGTGTTGACGCTGATCAGGTTCAGCGGGTTCTTGAGTTCGTGCGAAATCACCGCCAGGAACTCGTCCTTCATCGCGCCGGACGCCGCGCCTTCGCTGCGCGCCTCGGCCATGCTCGCGCGGTTCTCGTCACGGCGGCGCAGTTCGGTCATGGTCGCGTCGTTGACGATCTTGATGTAGCCGCGGAAGCGTTCGGTTTCCACGAAGCTCATCAGGCCGCTGCAGAACACGCGTTCGCCGGACTTGGCGAGGTGCCAGCGCGTGTCCTCCGCGCGGCCGGTCTGCTCGGCCTGCTCCATTTCACGGCGCGGCCGGCCGGCCTCGCGGTCTTCCGGCGTGAACAGGCGATCGAGCGTCAGGCCGATCATTTCTTCCGCGCTCCAGCCGAACAGTTTTTCGGCACCGGAATTCCACGCGGTGATCTTGCCGTCCTCGTCCATCAGCATGATCGCGTGTTCGCGCGAACCTTCCACCGCGCGTCGCAACTGGTCCTCGCTGGAGGAAATGCGCTCCTCCGCGCGGCGCAGGCCGGTGATGTCGATGAAGGTCAGCACCGCGCCGTCGATGCGGTTCTCGCCGGTGCGGTACGGCAGCACGCGCACGGCATACCAGCGCCCTTCCCCGCTGCGCACTTCGCGCTCGATCACCTTCAGCGATTCGAACGCGGCGGCGGCGTCCTCGGTGAGCTGCGGATAATCCAGCCGGTTGGTGATGTCCAGCAGGCTGCGGCCGACGTCGCCGGGAATGATGTTGAAGATGTCGGTGGCGCGCGGCGTGAAGCGCTTGATGCGCAGCCCCTGGTCGACGAAGATCGTGGCGATGTCGGTGGAGGCGATGAAGTTCTGCAGATCGTCGTTGACCTTGGCGGTTTCCTCCACCTTGGTCTTCAATTCGTAATTGACGGTGGTCAGTTCCTCGTTGACCGATTGCAGTTCTTCCTTGCTGGTCTCGAGTTCTTCCGAAGCCGAGCGCAATTCCTCGTTGATCGCCTGCAGTTCCTCGTTCGAGGCCTTCAGTTCCTCGTTCGAGGCTTCGTATTGTTCGACCGTGCTCTGCAGGCGCTCGCGCGTGCGCTGCAATTCCTCCTCCATGTTCTGGAGGACCGAGCTTTTTTGCGTATCGCCTTCGGGCGCCGGTTCCAGGTTCGCGCCCAGCGCGTCTTCCACTTCATCGAACAGCACCAGCACGAAGTCGGAGCCGGCTTCCGGATCGCGGAACGGCCGCGCGATCACGTTGACGAAGCGCGGCGGCTTGCCGAGTTCCTCGACCTTGACGCGCGCCTCCACGCTCTTGTTGGCGTGCACGGCCTGGAACAGCGTGCTGCGCAGCTCGGCGCGCAGGGCCGGATCGGTCGCGGCCACCAGGTTGCGCGTTGGCTCGCCGCCCGGCAGGCGCAGATAGCGCCCGACGTGCTCGGACAGATGCACGATGTTGCCTTCGCGATCCACGATCACCGAAGGCGGCGCGTAATATTCCAGCACGCGCTGGTGCACGTCGGCAAAGGAAAATCCGCGATGCTGGTCGACGTGCGTCGGCGGCGCGGGCGGTGCCACACCCGTCGCGGGCAACTGCAGCACCGAGCGGGCTTGGCGCACGCTGCGCGCCTGCGGGCGCGCGCGGTAGATGCGATGGTGCTTGTCCACGATTTCGTAATGCGCGCTCGCGCCGTCGGTGGACTCCGACGAGCCGAGGAACAGGTAGCCGCCGGGCCGCAACGCGAAATGGAACATGTCCAGCAGCCGGGTCTGCACTTCGCGGTCGAGGTAGATCAGAAGGTTCCGGCAACTGATCAGGTCGATGCGCGAAAACGGCGGGTCGCGCAGCACGTTGTGCAGCGCGAACAGCACGCGGTCGCGGATCGGCTTGTTGATGCGGTAGTGGCGTTGTTCCTTGCCGAAGAACTGGCGCAGCCGGGTCGGCGGCACGTCGGTGACGATCGATTCCGGATACACGCCGGCGCGGCCGAACGCGATCGCCGCTTCGTCGATGTCGCTGGCGAACACCTGGAAGCCCGGCGGCGTCGACAGCGTATGCGCCTGGTCGGCCAGCAGCATCGCGATCGAATACGCCTCTTCGCCGGTGGCGCAGCCCGGCACCCACACGCGCACCGGCTCGTCGCGCCGGCTCCCGTGCATGATTTCCGGCATCACCAGGCGTTCCAGCGCGTCGAAGGAATCGCGGTCGCGGAAGAAATTGGTGACGCCGATCAGCATGTCGTCCAGCAGCGCCCGCGCTTCGTCCGGATGTTCCTTCAGGAAGTTCCGGTAGGCCGGCAGGTTCTGCTGCACGTTGACCTGCATGCGGCGTTCGATCCGCCGCAGCACGGTGGCACGCTTGTAGTAGCGGAAGTCGTGGCCCGAGCGGACCGCCAGGATTTCCAGGATTTCGCGCAGCGCGCGTTCGGCGGCCTCGCTCTCGTCGGGCGGCGTCTGCAGGATCGGCGCATCGGCGTCCTGCGGCTGCGGCAGCTCGATCGCGCGCGCGTTCTTCCACCACTCGATCAGCTTGTCGGGAATCTCCACCACCGGCAGCACGAAATCGACCTGCGCGCTGGCGATGGCGGCACGCGGCATGTCGTCGTATTCGGCGTCGTCGGGCGACTGCACGAAGGTCACCCCGCCCTGCTCCTTGATGCGCGCGATGCCGACCGCGCCATCCGCACCGGTGCCGGACAGCACGACGCCCACGGCTTTGTCCTGATGGGTGTCGGCGAGCGTGCGGAAAAACAGGTCGATGGCCACGTGATGGCCGCGCGGGCGCTGCGCTTCGGTCACGCGCAGGTGGCCGTCGCTCATTTCGAGATCCTGGTTGGGCGAAATCACGTAAACGTGATCAGGCTCCAGTGGCGTCGGCTCCTTGACCTGGATGACCGGCATCCGCGTCGAACCCTGCAGCACCTTGTCGGCGACGCTTTCGTGCTTGGGCGAAAGGTGCAGGATCACCACGAAGGCCAGGCCGGTCTTCTTCGGCATCTGCTCCAGGAATTTTTTCAGCGCGACCAGCCCGCCGGCCGATGCGCCCAACCCCACCACCGGGAACGCAAGGTCGCTGCGCTCGCGCGTGTCCGGGTTCCTGGTAACGCCAGCTCCGTGATCGACGCCTGTCTTGTCGTTGGCCATCAGGATTCCCAGCGTGGCGGTCGCGCGCAGACATGGTCTTCACGCGCAAGGAGCGGAAGACACAAGTTTACGGCGATGCGCGCTGCCCGGCGTGATCGGAATGTATCGGCAGACGGAATTCCCTCCTTTTGCCCGGCCGGCAAGCCACCTCAATCCGTGCGCGGCGGCATGTTTTCGATCGCCGACTGGACCATGCCCTCGTCCTGACCGGCGCCCTCGCGCCGCGTCGCGGGATTGCCGTCGTTGCCCGGCGCCGGACCGCGGTTATACGGCCATTCATTGCGCGGCTGCACGCGGATTTCGTTGTGGATGTCCTTGACCCCGCTGCAGCCATCGGCGATGTCTTCGATGCGGTGCTTGATGCCGCGCCGTTCGACGTTGCCGCGCAAGGTGACTTCGCCGTCCTTCACTTCGACGGTCACGTCGCTGGCATCGATGTCGTCGGCATCCCACAGGCGTTCGGAGATGTCTTCCTGGATGCGTTCGTCGCTGCGCGACCAGTTCTTCGGACCGCGGCCGCGATAGCCGCGCGCCATGGCTTGGCCGCCGCCTTCGCCGTAACGCCGCGGTTCGTCGCGTCCCAGGCTTTCGTAGTTGCCGCTGTAGGCGCGACCCATGCCGGCATCGCCGCGCCAGCCGGGGCGATCGCCGCCTGGGTAGCCGCTGCTCCAGCCGCGGCCGGGGAAACGCGAGCGTTCTTCGCCGTAGCGTTCGCCGTAGAGGCCGTATTCGTCGCGATAGCTGGTGCGATCGAACGGTTCCGGCGTGCGCGTGGTGCCGTAGTCCTCCGGCATGTTCTGCGTGCGGCGGCCCTTGCCGAACTGGTCGCGATAGTCGGCCTCGGCGTTGCGGCGCGCGGTGTCGCCGATGCCGTGGTCTTCGTAGTCGGGTGAATAGCGTTCGTGATGCCCTGCCATGGCGTTTCCTCCTTTGAAACGCCCGGCGATGCATTCCACGTGCCACGGCTCGATGGCGGCAAATGCGCGGTTGCAGCGTGTCGCGCCCCGCCGGCGACCTGCAAAAGCTTCCCGCGCGCGAAAGTTTTTCCGGCGCAGCGCGCGTGCGAACGTTCAGCGTTTCGAACGGAAAAAATCGCGCAGCAGCGTTGCGGAACTGTCCGCGAGCAAACCGCCCTGCACGTCGATGCGATGGTTGTGGCGATCCGATGTCAAGGTGTCGAACACGCTGCCGGCGGCGCCCGTCTTGGGATCGGCGGCCGCGTACACGACGCGTGCGACGCGCGCGTGCACCAGCGCCATCGCGCACATCGCGCAAGGCTCCAGCGTCACGTACAGCGTCGAACCCGGGAAACGATGGTTGCCGAGGCGCTGCCCGGCATCGCGCAGTGCGCCGATTTCCGCATGCGCGCTGGGATCGTTCAGGGTGATGTTGCGGTTCCAGCCTTCGCCGATGATTTTCCCGTCGAGCACCAGCACCGCGCCGACCGGCACTTCACCGTCGGCGTCGCGCGCATGCACGGCCAGCTCCAGCGCGCGTCGCATGTGCGCCTCGTCTTGCGGCGAAAACGGTTGCGGCGGGTAATCGGGCATCGCGGTTGGGGTCGCCGAAAGCCTGATTATCCCTGAACTCTTGCTGCATGCCCTTTTGTTCGGAACGTTTGTTTGCGCCGTGCTTCCAGCATCCGCAGCCATGGCCCCGCGTGGAAGGCCGCCATCAGGACATACATCAGCGTCATGCCGTTCCACGACGACAGGCCTTGCGCGCACAGGATGTCCATCGGATTGGCCGCCGTCGCGGTCCACAGCGCCATCGCCGCGAAGGCGGGCGTGGCTGCGAGATGCAGCCACGTCGCGGCGTCACGATATGCGTTCGCGTTGCGCATGGTCGTGCCTCACGCAGCCGCGTACTCGTCGCGCCGGCGCCACCAGATGCCGCCCGTTTCATTGCGGCCCAGCGGCGCGCGGTCGAGCCACTGGTACGCACCCCACAAGCCGTCCAGTCCGCGCGCGTAGGTCGAATAGGTGTGGTAGACGGCGCCGTCTTCCGATACGAACGCGCTCATGCCCGGCAGTTCGCGCAGGTAGGTTCGCCCATCGACGCCGCTCGCCTTTGCAAACTGGTTCGGCGAATCCGGTGCCGAACGTGACATCGCCGGATTCTTGCGGAAGTTGTATTCGTAGCCTTCGCTTTGCTGCTTTTCGCTCAAGCCCACGCCGTAATCGGCATTGAAATCGCTGCCGAACGACGAGGCCCATGGAAACGTCCAGCTCATGCGTTTGCGGTAAGCCAACAACTTCTCCAGCGGCGCGCGCGAAATCGCCCACAGCATCACGTCGTGGTTGGCCAAGTGTTCCGCGAAGCCATTGAAGCCGTCCGCGATCATCGAGCACGACGGGCATCCGGCGATGTAATCCGGACCGAACATGAAGTGATAGACCAGCAACTGCGAGCGGCCGCGGAACAGGTCTCGCAGCGATGCCTCGCCCTGCTCGGTATCGAACCGGTAGTCCTTGTCGACCTTCACCCATGGCAGTGCCTGCCGATGTTGCGCCAGTTCGTCGCTGCGGCGCGTGAGTTCCTTTTCCGCTTCCAGCAGGTCGAGCCGGGCCTTCAGCCATTCTTCGCGCGTGCCGGTCTTGTGCTTCGTCATGATCGTTCTCCTCGGGTGGGGTGCGCGGGTTAGATTAGGCATCGGTGCCAGACAGTGGGAGTGACAATCGTGACGCGATTCCCGATGAGGCCACGGTGGATTCCCTGATCACTGCCGCTGCGCAGGCGCTCGCGCTGGGCGATCCGTTGGGCGCACTGAAGCGCGTGGCGTTGCGCGACGACGCGCCCGCGCTGGCGCTGCGCGGCATCGCGATGGCGCAGCTCGGCGATTTCGAACGCGCGAAGGCGCTGGTCCGGCGCGCCGAACGCGCGTTCGGCGCCAGGGAAAGCGTGGCGCGCGCACGCTGCGTGCTGGCCGAAGCGGAAATCGCGCTGGCGTCGCGCGAACTTGGCTCGCCCGCCAGGAGGCTTGAAGCGGCGCGCGCGACACTGGAAGCACATGGCGACCGCATCAACGCGGCGCATGCACGTTATCTCGCGATCCGGCGGCTGCTTTTGATCGGACGCGTCGATGAAGCGGAACGTGCGCTCGCTGAAACGAATGTTGCATCGTTGCCACCTGCGCTCCGCGCCATCCATGAATTGAGCATCGGCGGCATCGCGATACGTCGCATCCATGCGCGCGCCGCACGCAAGGCGCTCGCTCGCGCCGGCTCGGCGGCTCGCCAGGCCGGCATTCCTGCATTGACGGCGGAGGTGGAAACATTGGCGCGCGCACTCGATGCGCCTGCTGCGCGCCGCGTTTCACGCGGTGCTTCGCGACTGCTGAACCTGGAGCAGGTCGAGGCGTTGCTGGCGTCGGAAGATTTGGTCGTGGACGCATGCCGCTGCGTCGTGCGTGATGCGCGATCGCAGGTGCCGCTCGCCTCGCGCCCCGTGCTGTTCGCGCTCGCTCGCATGCTGGCGGAGGCGTGGCCGACCGATGCGCCGAGGAACGATTTGATCGCGATCGCGTTCCGCACGCGCTATGCGGACGAAACCCATCGCGCGCGCTTGCGCGTCGAAATCGGCCGGCTGCGGCGCGCCTTGCGGGCCATGGCGGATGTCCGCGCAACCGTGCGCGGGTTCGAACTGGTGCCGCGCGGCGCGCGCGACGTCGTGGTTCTCGCGCGTCCCGTGGAAGAAAAACACGCGGCGGTGCTGGCCGTGTTGTCCGATGGCGAAGCGTGGTCCAGCTCGGCCCTCGCGATGGCGCTCGGCATCAGCCAGCGCGTGGTGCAACGCGCGCTGGACGCGCTGGCTGAATCGGGCAAGGTGCAGGCGTTGGGGCGTGGACGCTCGCGTCGCTGGCTGGTGTCGCCGCTGCCGGGATTCACGACAGCATTGTTGCTCCCTGCCCCGCTGCCCGGCGATTAGGATGGCCGCGTCGAACCGGGAGGACCCAACGATGAAACGATCGACGGCTGAAATCCTGCGCGAATACGGCCCGTTCCCCGGTGCCGCCCAGGTGCACGGCGTGACGTTCGACGGCGAGCGCATCTGGTTTGCATCCGGAGACAAGTTGAATGCCGTCGATCCCGCCAGCGGCAAGGAACAGCGCTCGATCGACGTGGCCGCGCACGCGGGCACTGCGTTCGACGGCAAACACCTGTTCCAGATCGCGGAAGACCGCATCCAGAAAATCGACCCCGCAAGCGGACGCGTGCTCGCAACGATTCCCGCGCCCGGCGAAGGCGGCAATTCCGGGCTCACGTGGGCCGAAGGCAGCCTGTGGGTGGGCGAATATCGCGCACGCAAGATCCACCAGATCGATCCCGAAACCGGCGCGATCCGGCGCACCATCGAAGCGAAACGCTTCGTCACCGGCGTCACCTGGGCCGATGGCGAACTTTGGCACGGCACGTGGGAAGAAGAACGTTCCGATTTGCGGCGGATCGATCCCGCGAGCGGCAAAGTGCTGGAACAGATCGACATGCCCGGCGGCAGGATCGTTTCAGGACTCGAAACCGATGCCGCAGGCCAATTCCTGTGCGGCGGCGGCAACAGCGGCAAGATCAGGGTGGTGCGGCGGCCGAAGCGGAGTGCTGCTGCCTGACGGGCCCGCTTATTCCCACTCGATGGTGGCCGGCGGCTTGCCGCTGATGTCGTAAACCACGCGAGAAATACCTCGTAACTCGTTGACGATGCGGCTTGAAACCCTGTCGAGGAATTCGTAAGGCAGATGCGCCCAGTGCGCGGTCATGAAGTCGATGGTCTCGACCGCGCGCAGCGCGATCACCCACTCGTAGGCGCGGCCGTCGCCGACCACGCCGACCGATTTCACCGGCAGGAACACAGCGAAGGCTTGGCTGACCTTGTCGTACAGGTCCGCGGCGCGCAGTTCCTCGATGAAAATGCGATCGGCCTGTTTCAGGATTTCGGCGTATTCGCGCTTCACTTCGCCGAGGATGCGCACGCCGAGCCCCGGGCCGGGGAACGGATGCCTGTAAACCATTTCGCGCGGCAGGCCGAGTTCGACGCCGATGCGGCGGACCTCGTCCTTGAACAGTTCGCGCAAGGGTTCCAGCAGCTTGAGGTGCATCTTCTCGGGCAGGCCGCCGACGTTGTGGTGCGACTTGATGACGTGCGCCTTGCCGGTCTTGCCGCCCGCGGATTCGATCACGTCGGGATAGATCGTGCCCTGCGCGAGCCACTTCACGCCTTCGAGCTTGTGTGCCTCTTCGTCGAACACCTCGACGAACAGCTTGCCGATGACCTTGCGCTTGGCTTCGGGATCTTCGATGCCGCGCAAGGCATCGAAGAAACGCGCCGACGCATCGACGCGGATCACACGCACGCCCATGTGGCGCGCCATCGTGTCCATCACCTGGTCGCCCTCGCCGGCGCGCAGCAGGCCGGTATCGACGAACACGCAGGTGAGCTGGTCGCCGATGGCTTTTTCCAAGAGCGCCGCGACCACGGATGAATCGACGCCTCCGGAAAGTCCCAGCAACACCTTGTCGCCGCCGACCGTTTCGCGCACGTGCGCGACGGCATCGTCGATGATGCGCGCGGGCGTCCACAGCGTCGCGCAGCCGCAAAGCTCGACCACGAACCGGCGCAGGATCGCCATGCCGTGTTCGGTGTGGGTGACTTCGGGATGAAACTGGATGCCGTACCAGCGGCGTGTTTCGTCGGCCATCGCCGCGATCGGCACGGATTCGGTCGACGCCGCCAGCGCGAACCCCGGTGGCATCGCGGTGACGCGATCGCCGTGGGACATCCACACGTTTTGTTCGTGCGGCAGGCTTTCGAACAAGGCGCACGCCTTGGTTTCGATATGCGCGTGGCCGAATTCGCGCGCATGTCCGCCTTCGACCTTGCCGCCGAGCTGCGCGGCCATCGTCTGCATGCCGTAGCAGACGCCGAGGACCGGAACATCCAGCGCGAACGCCTGCTCGGGTGCACGTGGCGAGTTCGCTTCGATGACCGACTCGGGACCGCCGGACAGGATCACGCCTTTCGGCGCGAACTTCGCGATTTCTTCTGAATCGTGGTCCCACGCCCAGATTTCGCAGTAGACGCCGATCTCACGGATGCGCCGCGCGATAAGCTGCGTGTACTGCGATCCGAAATCGAGGATCAGGATTTTGTCGGTATGTAAGTCGTGCACGGGACTCGGGACTCGGGACTCGGGACTCGGGCTCCGTGAATCCGGAAGGTTTGTATTCGAAAACGGCATTTAATCGCGCGTGTGTTGGCTCAAGAGCGGCCCGCGCTGAATGCTGCTTTTGCGAGTCCCGGGTCCCGAGTCCCGAGTCCCGGCTCTCTCAATCCGACCGGTAATTCGGCGCTTCCTTGGTGATCTGCACATCGTGCACGTGCGCTTCGCGCACGCCGGCGCCGGTTACGCGCACGAACTGCGGCTTGCTGCGCATCTCCTCGATGTTTGCGCAGCCGCAATAACCCATCGATGCGCGCAAGCCGCCCACCAGTTGATGCACGATCGCGCGCAGCGGACCGCGGTACGGCACCCGACCCTCGATGCCTTCCGGCACCAGCTTGTCGGCGGCGGCCTGTTCCTGGAAATAGCGATCGGACGAGCCGCTCTGCATCGCGCCCAGCGAACCCATGCCGCGGTAGCTCTTGTACGAGCGGCCCTGGTACAGCTCGATCTCGCCAGGCGCTTCCTCGGTGCCGGCGAACATCGAACCGATCATCACGCACGACGCGCCCGCGACGATGGCTTTCGCGACGTCGCCGGAATAGCGCACGCCGCCGTCGGCGATCAAAGGAATCGAATCCTTGAGCGCATCGGCCACCATCGAAATGGCAGTGATCTGTGGCACGCCGACGCCCGCGACGATGCGCGTGGTGCAGATCGAACCAGGACCGACGCCGACCTTGACCGCATCGACACCCGCATCACGCAGCGCGAGCGCCGCCTCGGCGGTGACGATGTTGCCCGCGATCATCTGCAGGTCGGGATAGTTCTTGCGGACCCACGCGACGCGATCGAGCACGCCCTGCGAATGGCCGTGCGCGGTGTCGACCACGATCACGTCCACACCGGCTTCGGCCAATGCCTCGACGCGGCGCTCGGTTTCGCCGCCCACGCCGACCGCCGCGCCCACGCGCAGGCGTTCGTGCGAATCCTTGGCGGAATGCGGATTGTCGTGCGCCTTCTGGATGTCCTTGACGGTGATGAGGCCGCGCAATTCGAACGCGTCGTTGACCACCAGCACCTTCTCGATGCGGTGCTTGTGCAACAGGCCGATGATTTCGTCCTCGCCCGCGCCTTCCTTCACCGTGACCAGCTTGTCCTTGCGGGTCATGATGTTCTTGACCGGATCGTCCGGCTTTTTCTCGAAGCGCAGGTCGCGGCTGGTGACGATGCCGACCAGCTTGTTGCCCTCTTCCACCACCGGCACGCCGGAGATGTTGTGCGAGCGCGTGATGTGCATCACCTCGCCGATCGAGGTGTGCGGGCCGACCGTGAGCGGATCGCGGATCACGCCGGCTTCGAACTTCTTCACCAGCCGCACTTCCGCGGCCTGGCGTTCGACGCTCATGTTCTTGTGGATGATGCCGATGCCGCCGCACTGCGCCATGGTGATCGCGAGGCGCGCCTCGGTCACGGTATCCATGGCCGAAGACATCAGCGGAATGTTGAGGCGGATCGCGCGGGTCAAGCGGGTCGAGGTGTCGACGTCGCGCGGCAAAACGGAAGAATGGGCGGGGACGAGGTAAACGTCGTCGTAGGTCAGAGCCTCGGCGAGGATGCGCATTGGATGCTGTCCGTCAATGCAATGCGCGATTATACGCCGCTTGCGTTCCGCATTGAAGCGGCGGCGACCATGAGGCACGTTTCATGTAGCATGTCCGCCATGGACCTGACCCTGCAATCCGAACAGGAAACCGATGGCCGCTGGTTGGCGGAGGTTCCGCAGTTGCCGGGCGTTCTCGCCTACGGCGCCACGGCAGACGAAGCCATGGCCAAGGCCGAGACGCTCGCATTGCGCGTATTGGCCGAGCGGCTGGAGCACGGCGAAGCGCGCCCGCAGGCATTCCGGTTTCTGCTTGCGGCGGCATGAGCGGTTGGCCATCGGCGAAAGCCAGACGCGTACTTTCAGCGCTGCTCCGCTTGGGCTGGAGCATCAAACGCCAATCAGGTTCGCACAAGACGCTTGCCCGCGAGGGGCTGTGCTGATTTTGTTTTCGCGTTTCACGACGGCGAAGAAATCGGGCCGAAGATGTTGGCGCGCATTGCCAGGCACACCGGGCTGCGACCCGAGGATTTGTAGGCGTTAATTCGCGTCCAACGCCTGGGCGGCTTCCAGCGTGTTTTCCATCAGCGTCGCGACGGTCATCGGGCCGACGCCGCCTGGCACCGGCGTGATCCACGATGCGCGCTCGGCGGCGGGCTCGAACTCCACGTCGCCGACCAGGCGTCCGTCGTCCATCCGGTTGATGCCGACGTCGATCACCACCGCGCCGGGCTTGATCCATTCGCCCCTGACGACGCCGGGTCTGCCCACCGCCGCGACCACGATGTCGCCCTCGCGCACGTAGTGTTCCAGCCCTTGCGTGAACTTGTGGCAGCACGTCGTGGTGCAACCCGCGATCAGCAGTTCCAGCGCGAGCGGACGTCCGACGTGGTTGGACACGCCGACCACCACCGCATGCTGCCCGCGCACCGGACGATCGGTGTGGCCGAGCAGCGTCATCACGCCCTTGGGCGTGCACGGCCGCAGTCCGAAACGGCGCAGCGCAAGGTGGCCCAGGTTGATCGCGCTGAAGCCGTCCACGTCCTTGCGCGGATCGATGCGGTCGATCAACGCGGTGGCGTTGACGTGCGACGGCAGCGGCAGTTGCACCAGGATGCCGTGCACCTTGGGGTCGGCATTCAGGCGATCGACCAGCGCGAACAAGTCGGTTTCGCTGGTCTGCGCCGGCAGGTCGAAGTCGAAGGACTTGAAACCGACCTGCTGGCAGGCCTTGCGCTTGTTCTTCACGTACACCGCGGACGCGGGGTCGGCGCCGACCAGCACCACCGCGAGACCCGGCGCGGCCTTGCCCGCATCGACGCGCGCCTTGACGCCCGCTGCGACCCGGTCCAGCACTTCGCCCGCGATCTTGCGTCCGTCGAGAATGCGCGCTGTCATGGTGTCGAAAGCCCCAAAACGCGCATTATCGATGCGTGGCGGAGGGCACACAATGGCGCACCGGACCGGCGCCGTTCTCCGCATCCGTTACGCAGTTCACGGCTTCGACACACCCGCTCCGGCTAGCGTACGCATCGGGAACAGGACTGACACTTGATTGCCTGAGAGCAAAGCGATGATCGAAGCTACCGAACTGCAGGCAGCGGTCCTGCGCCGCCTGTTGAAGCACCTCAATGAAGCCCGCCTGGACGTCCAGAACATCGACCTGATGAACCTGGCTGGATTCTGCCGCAACTGCCTCGCCGATTGGTACCGCGAAGCCGCCGCCGAGCGCGGCCTCGACCTCACCAAGGAAGAAGCCCGCGACGCCATCTACGGTGTACCTTTCGAGGAATGGAAGGCGCAGCACCAGAAGGAAGCAACGCCGGAACAGCTGGCCGCGTTCAACGCCGCACGGCAGCAGCACGACGGACACGCTGTCTGACGAACCGGCGCGTCAGGTACCCGCGCAGAACGCCGCGTAGTCGATGTAGCCGGGGAACGCTTTTCCCGGCGCGCAGACCGGGCATTCGGGATCGGGCGCGAGGCGCGTTTCATGGAAGCGCATCGCCAGCGCGTCGAACATCAGCACGCGTCCGACCAGCGGTTCGCCGATACCGAGGATCAACTTGATCGCCTCGGTGGCCTGCAAAAGGCCGATCACGCCCGGCAGCACGCCCAGCACGCCGGCTTCGGAACAGTTCGGCGCCTCTTCCGGCGCGGGCGGCTGCGGAAACAGGCAGCGGTAGCAAGGCGCCCTGCCGCGCTGCCGGCCTGCGTCGAACACGCTGGCCTGTCCCTGGAAGCGCTGCACCGCGCCGTACACCAGCGGAATGCGGTGTTTCACGCAGGCATCGTTGAGCAGATAGCGCACCGGAAAATTGTCGGCGCCGTCCACTACCACGTCGGCGCCTTCGAGCAAGCCGTCGACGTTGGCCGAAGTGACGCGCTCGCGCAGCCCTTCCAGGTGCACGCGCGGGTTCAGGCCTTGCAGCGCATGCGCGGCTGAATCGAGCTTCGACATGCCGATGCGATCGTCCGCGTGCAGGATCTGGCGCTGCAGGTTGCTGCGCTCGACCACGTCGTCGTCGGCAATCACCAGCGTGCCGACGCCGGCGGCGGCGAGATAGAACGCGGCCGGTGAACCCAGTCCACCCGCGCCCAGCACCACGACGCGTGATCGTTCGAGCTTGCGCTGCCCCGCTTCGCCGACTTCCGGCAGGCGCAGGTGGCGCGAATAGCGATCGTAGAAGTCTTCCTCGCCACCGGCTTTCGCCATCGGCAGGCCTTCCTCGATCCAGCGCGCGGTGCCGCCCGCGACGGACGCCACGTTGGCGTAGCCCATCTGCCGGAGCACTTGCGCCGCCATCAGTGAACGCTGGCCGTGTGCGCAGATCGTCATGATTTCCGCGTCGTGGTCGGGCACGATGCCGGCGATGCGCTGCGGAACCTCGCCGCGAGGCAGCGGCACCGCGCCTTGCGCCATGCCCGTCGCATGTTCGAGGGTTTCGCGCACGTCCAGCAGCAGCGCGCCCGCGCGCTGACGTTCGAGCGCCTGTTGCGGTGAAACTTCGCTGATGGTCATGCGGCCATTATCCGATAAAAGCCATCAGACACGGATCAAAGCGGATGACCACGGATAACCCGCAAGTCGATCCGCATTTATCCGTGTTGATCCGTGTCAAAGGTTCTTTTACGGCCACAGGATGACGATGTCGCCTTCGGCATATTCCCGCGTGCCTTCCGGCAGCAAGGCCAGCGCATCCGTTTCCGCAAGCCCGCGCAGCATGCCGGAGCCTTGCTTCGCATGCAGCGTTGCCCATTGCACGCCCTCGTCATCGATGCGCAGGCTGCAACGTGCGAACTCGGCGCGCGGATGGCGCTTGTGCAGCGGCGCATCGAGACGCGCGCGGCCCGGTTTCGGCACAGTGGCGACGCCCAGCATCGCGCGCAAGGCGAAGCGCACGAAAACGCGATACGTCACCGCCGATGCGACCGGATTGCCGGGCAACCCGAAATACAGGCACGCGCCGATCCCGCCGAACAGCGTTGGCATGCCGGGCTTCAGGCGCACCTTGTGGAAATGGATTTCGCCGATCCCGCGCAAGACTTCCGGCATGTGATCGGCCTCGCCAGCCGACACGCCGCCGCTGGTGACGATGACATCGGCCTCAGTTGCCGCTTCGAGCAATGCGCTTCGCAGTGCTTCCGGGTCGTCACGCACGCAACGTTGCGCGACCACTTTTGCGTGCGATCCGCGCACCAGCGACGCCAGCATCAATCCATTGGATTCGTGGATCTGCCCGAAGCCCAGCGGTTGTCCTGCGGGAACCAGTTCGTTGCCGGTCGCAATGACAGCGATGCGCGGTTGTTGCCGCACCGGCACGCGATCGATGCCGAGCGCGGCGAGCACCGCCATTTGCGCCGCGCCTAGAGGCGTTCCCGAACCCAACGCAAGATCGCCCGCGGCATAGTCTTCGGCCGCCGCACGCACATTCGCACCGGCGCTCTCGCCGGCTTTCACCCGCACGCGTCCATCCTCGACCGATACGTTTTCCTTGATCACGACCGTGTCCGCGCCGGCCGGCAGCGGCGCGCCGGTGGTGATGCGCACGCACTGCCCTTTGCCGATATCGGGTGCCGAGGTTGCGCCCGCGAACACGTCGCCGATCAGCGCGAATTCGCGCGCTCCATCTGCCGGCAAGTCGGCGCCGCGCAACGCGAAGCCGTCCATCGCAGCATTGGCGAAAGGCGGCAAGGGATGCGCGGCGCGGATGTCCTCGGCCAGGACGCGGCCGTGTGCATCGGCAAGCGGTACCGTTTCGACCGGCAGCCGATGTTGCGCCGCGCGCGCCGCCACGATCTGCAACGCTTGGTCGAGACCGATGCAGGTGGGATACGAAGATTCAGCCATGCGTGCGTTCGTAGTCGCGAAAGTCTTCGGAGGTATTGAGATTATGGAACGCGTCGCCGCCATCCTGGAAATCGACTGCGAGCGCACCGAACGCATCCAGCCAGCGCATCGGTGAACCGTGCTCGCGCAACGCGGCTTGCGCGGAGGCATGCCAGGTTTCCGGCGCCGCACCAACGCGATACATCGCGAACAGCGGCTCGCTTTTCCCGGCGACGGTGACAAGCGCGCAAGCTGCATCGCCGTTCGCTGCCAAGGCCCCATGCAGTCTCGTTGCAAGATCGCGCGGCGGATCGGGGCAATCGACCGGCACCGTCAGCAGCCACTCCGGCAACGCATGCCGATTGGCGTGCAGAAACGCGAAGGTCGCCGCCAGGCCCGCGAGTGGTCCCGCGTGGCCTGCGACTTCGTCATGGATCGCGGGTGCGTAGCCGGCGTAGATATCGAGATTGCGGTTGGCAATGATCACCGTGCGATCGCATTGCCGATGCAAGCGTTCCAGCACGTGTTCGACCAAGGGCCGGCTCGCAAGCG
Source organism: Rhodanobacteraceae bacterium (assembly GCA_030167125.1). Classification (NCBI taxonomy): domain Bacteria; kingdom Pseudomonadati; phylum Pseudomonadota; class Gammaproteobacteria; order Lysobacterales; family Rhodanobacteraceae; species Rhodanobacteraceae bacterium. Next base: position 1,200,802 of record CP126531.1, on the reverse strand, counting down.
GCAGCAGGCCCTTGTCGACGCCGCTGACGCGCGTGCCCGCGCCGCCGGAAAGGACTGCGCCAAGGGTTGCCCTCACCCGGCGCTGCGCGCCACCCTCTCCCGCAAGCGGGAGAGGGGACAACTCGTCAGCGGCCACGCACGTGGCGGATCATCCGCCGGCGCTGGCGCTGCTGGCTTTCGGTGAGCACGTTGCGTTTGCCCGCGTACGGATTTTCGCCCTCGCGGAACTCGATGCGGATCGGCGTGCCTTCCAGCTTGTAGCGCTTGCGGAAGAAATTTTCGAGATAGCGCCGGTAGCTGTCTGCGATGTGCCTGGTGCGGCTGCCGTGGATCACGATGGTCGGCGGATGGTCGCCGCCAGGATGCGCAAAGCGCAGTTTGGGCGAATGCCCGCGTACCAGCGGCGGCTGGTGCGCGGCGACGGCTTTTTCCAGCGAACGCGTGAGGTCGGAGGTGCCGAGTTCGCGCGCCGCCGATGCGCCGGCACGATCGATGGCGCGCATCAATTCGCGCAGCCCCGATCCGTGTTTCGCCGACAGGAACACGATGCGCGCCCACGCCACGAAATCGAGCTTGCGTTCGAGCCCGGCCTTGCAGCGCTCGCGGTCGTATTGTTCGAGGCCATCCCACTTGTTGGCGACGATCACCAGCGCGCGGCCTGCTTCGAGCACCTGCCCGATCAAGGCCAAGTCCTGGTCGGTGACGCCCTCGCCCGCGTCCAGCATCACCGCCGCGACATCGGCCGCGGCGATCGATTGCAGCGTCTTGATGACGCTGAATTTCTCAAGCGCATCCTCGACGC